>JBKBWD010000083.1:0-23978 GCA_046289265.1 Bryobacteraceae bacterium
GGCCAGCTTGCCGAAATGGCGGTCTCGGAGACCGGTTACGGCAACCCCCGCGATAAGCTCATCAAGAACCTGCTGGCCGCCGACCTGCTGCCGCGATCGCTGCGCGGCATGAAAACGATCGGCGTGTTGCGCGAACTTCCGGAGCAGAAGGTGACCGAAGTCGGCGTACCGGTCGGGGTGGTCGCGGCAATTCTGCCGACGACGAACCCGACCTCGACCGCGATCTACAAGGCCATCATCGCCCTGAAGGCAGGCAACGCCATCGTCGTCAGCCCTCACCCGCGGGCAAAGCGCTCCACCTGCCGCACCGTGGATGTGCTCTGCCGGGCGGCGCGGGAGGCGGGCGCGCCCGACGGCATCATCCAGTGCATCCAGAACCCCACCCTCGAAGCGACCAACGTACTCATGCGCCACCCGCGCACCGGGGTGATTCTTTCAACCGGCGGCGCGGGCATCGTCAAGGCCGCCTACTCGAGCGGTAAGCCGGCCTTTGGAGTGGGACCTGGCAACGTACCGGTGCTGGTCGACGCGTCGGCCGACCTTCCCGACGCCATCCGCAAGGTGGTCGCCGGGAAATCCTTCGACTACGGCACGGTCTGTTCGAGCGAACAGACCGTGGTCGCCGCGCGCGAGTTGCGCGACGCGATCCTGCGGGAACTCAAAGCCAACCGCGCGCACCTGTGCGACGCGGCGCAGCAGGAGGCGCTGGCGCGCGTGCTTCTGACCCCGAGGCTCGGGGTGAATCCGGAGTGCGTCGGCCAGTCGCCCGTGAAGATCGCGCGCATGGCCGGCTTTGAGGTTCCTCCTGAAACTTCGATCCTGGTCACCGAGATTCAGGGCGTCGGCAAAGAGCACCCGCTTTCGGCGGAGAAGCTGTCGCCGGTGCTCTCGCTGCTGTTCGTAAACGATTTTCCTGCCGCCGTCGACGCCTGCGAGGCGATCCTGCGCTTCGGCGGACTCGGCCACACCTGCGCGATTCACGCGCGGGACGAGGCACGCATCCGCGAATATGGACTCCGGATGCCGGCCTTCCGCGTGCTGGTCAACACCTCCGCGCCGCAGGGCTCGACAGGCATCACGACCAATGTGCAGCCAGCGATGACGCTCGGCTGCGGCGCGATCGCGGGCAACATTACGGGCGACAACATCAGCCCGCTGCACCTGATCAACGTCAAGCGGATCGCTACGTGGGTTCGGAATCCCGAGGACGTTCTGGCGCTCAATTCGGCGCCGGCGGTATCGCAGGCTTCGGCTGCTCCGGTAGCCTCGGTCGATCGCGAGACAGTCGTGGCAGCAGTCGAACGCTACCTGGCCAATCACGGGGTGGCGACGCGAGAGGGCCGGCCGGCGCCACGCCCCGCTGCCGGCGTTGCCTCCCAAATCGCCGCCTCGGTAGTGGACCGCTTCCTCGCTTCGCGCCGCAACCCCGCACAGCTTCCGCCCGCCCCGGCGGCAGGCGGAAGCTGTGCGGCCGGCTGTACGGCGCCTGAACCTCCCGCTCCCCAAGCTCCACCGGCGCCCGAGCCCCAGGTCGAGACCGTCGACTTTGTCTGCGAAAACGACGTGCGGATGGCGATTCAGCAGTCGCGCAAGATCTATATTGGACCGAAGACCATCGTGACACCTGCCGCGCGGGAACTCGCGGCGCCGGCCGGCACGCTGGTGATGGCGAAACGGACATGAAACCTAATCTGGATAAGCTGAAGGACGAGATCGAGCGATACCTCGACGCGGAAGGCTTCGTGGTGTTCCATGCCCACTCAAGGCTGCTCGACTCGGCGCCGATCATCGAGTGGAACACCGAGTCGGCTCCCGACTACCGCCTCTTCCTCGAGACGGCGCGTAAGATCGGCGCCAGCCTGATCGTCTTCCACCACGGCTCCTTCTCCGCCTCACTGATTGAGGAGGCCTTCGAGGACCTGGAAGACGCCGATATGCCCCGCGATGAGAAGCGTGCCCTGGAGCGGCGGCTTCGCGAGTTGAGTGTCTACGAAGGCTTCACGCACATGATCGAGCTCTCGTTCGATCACCACGGGCGCATCTACCTGTTTACTCTCGAAACCGACTGGTACGAAGAACTGCACCGCATCATGGAGGAGATCCAGTCCTCTCTCCCGGACGACGACGAGGACGGCCCGATGGGCGGCTACTTTTCGAACAACTGACGCGCGCCCCGATGCCCACGCCCGCACGGTGGCTCCTTCCTGAATCCGACGGACGCGCAGCGGACCTGGCTTCCGATCTCGGAATCCAGCCGCCCGCCGCCCGCATCCTGTGGAATCGCGGTTTTCGCGATCCTGATGCGGCGCGCCGCTTCCTTCGCCCGTCGATCGAGGACATGCACGACCCCTTCCTCCTGGCCGGAATGGAGTCCGCCGTCGAGCGGCTCCGGCACGCCATCGCCGCGCGCGAGAAGATCCTGCTCTACGGCGATTACGACGTGGACGGGACCACCTCGGTCGTCATTCTCAAGACCGCGGTCGAACGCGCCGGCGGCATCGCCGGGTTCCACGTCCCGCACCGTCTGAACGACGGCTACGGCATGCGGCCCGAGATCATCGAACAGGCCGCGGCGACAGGTGTTTCCCTGGTGATCAGCGTCGATACCGGCATCCGCGCCGCCGAGGTGGTCCGCCACGCCAGTGCACTCGGGATCGACTGCATCATCACGGACCACCATCTGCCCGAATCCGAACTGCCGCCCGCGCTCGCGGTCCTCAATCCGAACCGTCCGGACTGCACCTATCCGGAAAAGAACCTTTGCGGCGCCGGCGTCACGTTCAAGCTGATTCAGGCCTTGTTCCGCAGCCTGGATTGGCCCGCGGACCGCGCCGCACGGCTGTGTGATTCGCTCATGAAGCTCGTCGCCATCGCGACCGTCGCGGACGTGGTGCCGCTCCTCGGTGAGAACCGGGTAATCGTCAAGCACGGACTCGCCGGTTTGCGGTCGATGCGAAACCCCGGACTGCGTGCGCTATTCGCGGTTTCGGGCTTCAAAGACGGACAAATCCCCTCGGCGGGCCAGATCGCGTTTCGGATCGGACCAAGGCTCAACGCCGCAGGACGCATGGCGGATGCGGGCGACGCGATCGAACTCCTCCTGACCGCCGACGAGCAGCGCGCCCGCTACCTGGCCGAACAATTGCACGCGCGCAACGCAGAGCGCAGGGACGAACAGGACCGGATGGTCGAGGCGATCCTGCGGCAGTGCGAAAGCGAGCCGGCCGGCAACCAGGCCGCGCTGGTCTTCTTTGGCGCAGAGTGGCATCGCGGCGTGGTCGGGATCGTCGCCAGCCGCCTGGTCGAGCACTTCCACCGTCCAGTCTTCGTGCTGGGCGAAAAGGATGGAAAGGCGCAAGGCTCCGGACGCACCATCGAGGGCTTCCACCTGCTTGCAGCTCTGGAGTCCATGCCGGACCTGTTTGAGCGCTTCGGCGGGCACCGCCAGGCAGCCGGCGTCACGCTCGACCGAGACCGCGTGGGAGAGTTCCGGGCGCGTCTGGCCGCCTACGCGGCCCAGCGACTCGGACCCGAGGACTTCCGGCCGCGCATCGCCGTGGATGCCGAGGTCGACTTCTCGGAGCTGAACAATGACGCCGTCGCCGAGATTCTGGCGCTGGCCCCGTTCGGCTGTGCCAATCCCACGCCGCGCCTCCTGGTACGCAGGGCCGAAATCGACGGCGAGCCGGCCATATGGAAAGAGAAGCACCTGCGGCTGCTGCTACGGCAGAACGGCCGATCCATCCCGGTGAAGGGATGGGGAATGGCCGACCGCGCCGGGGAGCTATGGGAGCGCCCGCGCATCGATGCGATCCTCTCGCTTGAGCAGGATTCCTACTCGCGAGATGGCTGGTCGGCCGTACTGCACGACCTCCGGGCCGCCGCGGCGTCAGTAGCGGTATAGCGCCGCCAGCAACGTACCTCCCGGCACCTCGGCCGGATTCACCGCGTAGACCTTGCCGCCATGTCGCAGCGTCTGGATCGCCGCGAAGTCGAGCAGATCCACATTGTCCGGCTTCGGCTCGCCGTCGAGGTGTACCGACTGCGTCGCCTCGTCGAAGGTTCCCCACGACTGCTGGCCGACCGCAACGAACAGCGTATCCACGCGGCCCTGAAACGCGGCCGGAGCAACATCGCGCACCTCGTTCGAAGCGCGCGCGGCGGAGGCGGCCTCCGGATAGGCGCCAGCCGCTTCGCGCTGGATTGTGCGGAAATGCGGCTCGACGACCTCCCAGGCCCGTTCGTGAAGCTCCTTGTCAGAGAGCTCATCCGGGTTCCCGGTGATGCTTGTATCCAGCAGGTGCGGGTAAGAGTTCACTTCCCGGTAGATCGGGAACAGATAGTCGACGCCGGCGAACACCATTGGAGTGCGATCGTCGTGCAGGATCTCATGTAACCCGCGGGCGATCGCAAGGAAGTACTCTTTTATGCGCTGCTTGGTCTCCTCGTCGCCCGCGCCGGCGCCGGTTCCGAAAAACATGCCCCCTCGCATGCCGTGCCCCTGCGGCGTACGCGTATGGAACTGGAGCTGCGCCTCCGCATCGACATACTTTAGCGCTTCGGCCCGGCTCTTCGGAACCGAAGCCGGAAGCTCACGCTCGTGCGCGCCGAACCGGCTGCAATGGAGCATCCGGACCTGGTTTCCACTGATGGCCAGGACGTAGAAAGGCCCGTCGGCTGTGAATAGCGGCAGCAGCGGCTTGAGGTGGAAGCGCCCGGTGACCCGCACAAATTCCCGGAAGGAGATCGGCACGCGGCAGGTCCGGAACCGGTCGCGGGCGGCGAACAGAGCCAGCCCGTCGCTCTGGTGCTGCCAGAAATCGAAATTGTCGATCAGCTCCTGAACCGGCAAGAGGATCTCGCGCGCTTCCACCGAACGCACACCCGCAAGTTCGAGCTGCTGCTCGGCCTCCTTGAGCAGGTTCTTCAGGCGGATGGGATCCTGCCGGGTCTCGGCGCCCATCCTGTGCGTCGGCATATAGATCGACGCACACGGGCCGTTTTTCACAGACGCAAGTTCCTGAAGATCCTCTCTGCGCAGCAAGTCCATAGAATACCCCCATACACATTGTATGCCTGGATCCGCCGCAATGACTTCGAGCGGTTATGATGAGAAACGGATGCAGGACTTGAAAGACGTCGTCGCACTCGTCACGGGCGCCAGCCGCGGCCTGGGACGAGCCACCGCCGTTGCTCTCGGCGAACGCGGAGCCACAGTCTACGTCACAGGCCGGTCGCAGCGCCAGCGGCGCCACCCGGAGGACCTCCCAGGTTCGGTCGAAGAGACCGCCGACGAGGTGGCGGCGCGCGGCGGCCAGGGAATCTCGGCAGTTTGCAATCACACGCTCGACACCGACATCGACCTGCTCATCGAGAGGATCCGGCGCGAGCAGGGCCGGCTCGACGTGCTTGTGAACAACGTCTGGGGCGGCTACGAGTACCACGATCTTGCCGAATTCCAGAAGCCTTTCTGGGAACAGCCGTTGCGGCATTGGGACGGGATGTTCACTGCCGGCGTGCGGGCGCACCTGGTCACGTCGCGCGCGGCGGCCCGGCTGCTGTTTGAATCCGATCTCGGCCTGATCGTGAGCACAACCGCCTGGGACCAGGACAAGTACCTCGGCAATCTCTTCTACGATGTGGCCAAGGCGTCCATCCACCGGATGGTCTTCGGGATGGCCCGGGAGCTTCGTACCCGCAACGTGGCCGCGGTCGCGGTAGCGCCGGGCTTCATGCGAACCGAACGCGTGCTCGCCGCCCACGAAAAAGAGCCGTTCGACCTGAGCCGGACCGAAACTCCAGCCTACGCAGGACGCGTCATCGCCGCCCTGGCGGCCGACCCCGGCCGAATGCGCTGGAGCGGGCAGGTGCTCGCGGCCGCTACTCTCGCGCGCGAATACGGCGTCACCGACGTGAACGGCACCCAGCCGCCTCCCTTCGATATCGGCCCAGGGTGAGCCGGCGGGCTCGGTTTCCGGCGCAACGGAGGCACAACGGCGCGCATCTCCCGTATAATTGCCTAGGCTCCGAGCCTGAACCACCGTGCAACTTACATTCCTTGACTGGTCCCTGGTGGCCGCCTACTTCCTGCTGAACCTCTCGATCGGGCTCTATTTCCGCTCGCGCGCAGGTAAGAACGTCAACGAGTTCTTCCTCTCCGGACGGAATGTGCCCTGGTGGCTGGCCGGCACCTCGATGGTCGCCACGACCTTCGCGGCCGACACGCCGCTCGCCGTCACCGGCATGGTGGCCAAGGGCGGCATCGCCGGGAACTGGCTTTGGTGGAACTTTATCGCCAGCGGCATGTTTACGGTCTTCTTCTATGCCCGCCTCTGGCGCCGCTCCGGCGTCATGACGGACATCGAGTTCTCCGAGATCCGCTACTCCGGCCGTCCCGCCGCCCTGCTGCGCGGCTTCCGCGCCCTATATCTCGCAGTCCCGATCAACTGCATCGTACTCGGCTGGGTGAACCTGGCGATGGTAAAAATCCTCATGCTGGTGCTCGGAGTGACGAAGCTCCAGGCCTTGCTGCTGGTCGTCGGCCTGATCGCGCTGACGTCGTTGATCTCCACCTTCTCCGGACTCTGGGGCGTTCTGGTGACGGACATGATCCAGTTCACCATCATGATGACCGCCATGATCATGATGGCCGTCTTTGCGGTCCAGGCGGTCGGCGGCATGGATGAGATGCTGCTGCGGCTGGGCGACATCGACCAGGCGCGCGGCGTCGAAACCGGAGGGACCGGCTCTCTGTTGAGTTTTGTCCCCGATCTCGATTCGCCCTGGATGCCGATGATCACCTTTCTGGTGTACATCTCGCTGAACTGGTGGGCGACATGGTATCCGGGCTCCGAGCCCGGCGGCGGAGGCTTCGTCGCGCAGCGTATGCTTTCGGCCAAGGACGAGAAGCACTCCCTACTTGCGACCCTGTGGTTCACCGTCGCGCACTACGCCGTGCGGCCCTGGCCGTGGATTCTGGTCGGGCTGGTCTCCCTGGTGCTCTACCCCGGCCTTGAGGATCCGGAGACAGGCTTCGTGCGGGTCATGATCGACCACCTGCCGCCCTCCATGCGCGGCCTGATGGTCGCGGCCTTCCTGGCCGCCTACATGTCGACGATCTCGACGCAGCTCAACTGGGGCGCCAGCTACCTGGTGAACGACTTCTACCGGCGCTTCATCGTCAGGGAGGGAAGCGAGCGCCACTACGTCCGCATCTCCCAGGCCGCGACCGTGCTCCTGATGGCCGCCTCCGCCGTCATCACCTTCTACATGGAGTCGATCAGCGGCGCGTGGAAGCTTTTGATCGTGACCGGAGCGGGCACCGGCGGGGTACTGCTGCTGCGCTGGTATTGGTGGCGCATTAACGCCTACAGCGAGATCTCGGCCATGATCGCCGCGTTCATCACGTCGGTGACGCTGCAAACCGTCTACGGTTTCGACAGCGACCAGCCGGTGGACTTTGCCTGGATCATGATCGTGACCGTCGGGGTGACGACCGCGGCCTGGCTCGCGACCACCTTCCTCACGGCCCCCGAGCCTAAGGAGACGCTCGTCGCTTTCTATCGCCGCTCGCGTCCCTCGGCCGCCGGATGGGCGCCGATCGCCAGGCTCGCGCCCGAGGTCAAGCCCGCGCGCGACGGCCTCGCCAACCTGCTCGACTGGGCCTGCGGTTGTATCCTGATCTATGGCGCCCTGTTCGGGACCGGCAAACTCCTGCTGGGCCAGACGGGCGCGGGCCTGTTGCTCTGGGCCGCGGCGCTCGCCGCCGGGGCTGTCATCTATTGGGATCTTTCGCGGCGTGGGTGGAGCTCGGTCGTTGAATAGACTCGCCTATGTAGTCGGACTTTTCACATCCATCACACTCTACGGCGCCGGCCCGCTCGACTTCGGCATGAAGGAGGTCGAGCGTGCGTTGGACGAACGCGGCATCAACCGCCGCCAGTTCCGATTCATTACGCAGATCACCTCGATTCCCCTCGAATCCTACCGGATCGCGCCTGGCATCGTCAGCGGCGGCGACTTACGCGGCCTGATGTACGGACTGCTCGAAGCCGCCGAGCAGATCCGCGCCCGCGGCTACTTTGTGCAGTCGCGCGGCGACGCCGCGATCCCGATCCGGGGTGTGCGGCGCTACCTGCATCGTGGCGACCTCGATTCGGAGTCGTTCCACTCGCGCGAGCCGTGGGAGCGCTACTTCGCCATGTTCGCCAGGAACCGCCTCAACCGCTTCAATCTGGTCTTCGAGAGCGAGCGGCTGTACCCGTACTTCGTCGAGGTGGAGCAGTTCCCCGAAATCCGCGTGCCCGGCCTGAGCGATTCCGAACGCGAGCGCAACCTGCAAATGCTCCAGTGGATGACCCGGTCCGCGGCCGAGCACGGCGTCGACTTCGCGCTCGGCGTCCGCGAGCACGGCGCCTCGCCTCAATACGGCTACCTTGCACTCAAGCGGCTGCTCGCCGAGTGTCCGTCGATCCGCAGCGTGCAGCTTGAAGCGGCGGAGGAGCCGGTTATTCGCGCCATCCGCGAGGCGGGCCGACTGGTTATGGTCGAACTGCCGGCCGGCGACGGCGCCTATTCGGTCCGCTTCCCGGACCGCGTCGATGAGTCCAGCCAGGAGAGCTTCTACCAGGAGCTGCCGGGGCTCCCGGCAAACTGGCGTTTTCCGGCGGCCGACCCCGGCTTGGTGCGCCGGACGCTCGCAGCCACGTCCCAGGGCTTCGAGATCAATGCGCCGTCAAACAGCCCGGAGGAGTTCGAACGCCACTGGCTCTTCTACCTGCTCTGGGGTCGTCTGAGCTACAACCCGAAGACGCCGGATCGGCTCTGGACCGCCGAACTCAAGCGGCGCTACGGTGATTCAGCCGAGGAGGTGCTCCGGCTGCACCGGCACTCCGCCGAAGTCCTGGCGGAGATCAGCGCCGTCCCAGATAGCCACGTAGCCTCGATTGAGGAGAGCGTGCGGAACCGGGTCGAGGGCATCGTTTCGGCCAAACGGACCACCATCGAGCGGGCGTCGCGACTTCATGCGCTCGCACGCGAGTTGGCCCGCGCCGTCGAGCCGGATTTTCGCGAACTGGCGACCGTGGCGACGTTCCACGCGCGCAGGCTCATGGCGGCCGACCAGTTGGAGTACTGGGTGCAAACCGGAGACGACGGCGGACTCTACGCCGCCGCCCGCGAACTTCGCGCCGCCCGTAATCTACAGCCCGAGCACGAGGAGATCGACGCGGAAGCGCGCCGCGTCGCCCGGTGGATCGGACTCTATGAGGCGCTTGGGGGCTTTCGTTTCGCCTTCGACTTCGGGCGCGAACCGGAACACGCCGCGCCACGGCTTCGCGGCGTGACTCCGCAACTGCGCTATTCCGAGGAGCGCGGCTATGGCTGGGCCGATGCGCACGATCGGGCCACGGTGTCGACCAACGGCGAGTTCTGGCTCGCGAGCGCCATCCGCGGGCAAGGCCCCGACACGTTCCGGGTCCGCACCGGGGATAGCGAATTCGAGGTTGCGCTCATCTCGCCCGACGGCGCCGTCGCGGAGCAGAAAGCGAAACCGGTGAACGGCGTCATCGATGTCATCTTTCCCGAGCGCGAGTGGACCGTCAGCGCCGTCATCGTGAAGGGCGGCAAGCCGGAGCGGACCGTCCCGCGACTGTACTGGCCGCGGCGTCTGCCGCGTCCGGCCATCTCGCATACGCCCCCGGCGAAGGCGCAGGCCGGACAGGATCTGGCCCTGACGGTGCGCGTGCCCGCCACCGCGCGCGCCACGGCCGTTCGGCTCCACTATCGCGTGGACGGATTCAAGACGCTCGAAGCGCCCGCCTCCGCCGCGACGTTCGTGATTCCGGGCGATGAGCTGGCCTCGGGCCGCGAGTTGGCGTATTTCTTCGAAATCCTGCACGACCGCAATGGCGGTTGGTTCGAGCCCGACTCCGAAGCAATCGCTGCATTCCACACGATTCGCATCGAATAGGCGCGCTAAAATGCAGCTATGTGGAAGCTGCTCGCGTTTTTCGCCCTGAGCCTGCCGGCTGTGGTTTCGGCTCAGTCCGCCGGTGATTTTCATCCGGCGTTGATGCAATATTTCAACTTCACCGAGGACCAGATCGTGCGAATTCGGGATTTAAACCGGCAATTCATCCAGTTTCAGGTCGAAAAGTTTCAGCGCGAGGGCCAGGTGCATCGCGAACTGGCCGAAGAACGCGCCAAGGAGATTCCGGACCCGCTGGCGCTCGGACTCCGGCACCTGGAGCTCGAGGCGATTCGCCGTGAAATTGAACGAGAGCGATCCAAACCATTGAGCGCATCCAGGAAGTGCTGACCGCGGTCCAGAAGGAGAAGCTTGCCGCGCTCGAAGCAGCCCTGAAACTCCACCCGACCGCCTGCGCCGCGGTGAATCAACACCTGATGCCGATGCCGGCCGTGGATCCGGTCATCCAATGGTTCGAACTGGACCGGTACAGACAGACCAGCGGAACCGCCATCGGCCAGATTTGTCCCGCCCCCGTCATCAGCTTCCTCGTTCCCGCTCCGTAGAAGTATAATTCGGCTATGCGGAAGCTGCTCGCATTGTTCATATTTTGCCTGCCGGTAGTGGCGTCAGACCCGTACTTCCCGCCGTCGTTGAAGGAGCATCTCGGCCTTACCGACGATCAGATTTCGGAAATCAATCGGCTGAATCGCCAGTTCTGGGATTTTCAGTCCGAGAAATTTCAGCGCGAAAATCAGGTAAACGCCGAACTCGCCGAGGAGCGCGCGAAAGAGATCCTCGACCCGCTGGCGCTGGGGCTGCGCCACCTTGAACTCGAAGCGATCCGTCGCGAGATCGAAGCCGAGCGGAAAAAGACCGTGGCCAAGATACAGGAACTCCTGAACCCAACCCAGAAAGAGCGGCTCGCGGCGCTGGATGCGGCCTTGCAGATGTACCCGACCGCGCTGAACGCCGTCACACGGAATCTGCTGCCGGGACCGGCTCCACAATGTCTGCCTGCTTCGCGGGTTGTTGCCCCGGGCTTTCCATGTGCCATTCCCGGGCTGCCCGTCCCTTGGCCACTAGCGTCGTAAGCGCTCCTCCAACCAGTCCAAGATTGCGTTCAAGGCCGCAGGGGCGAAAGTCTCCTCGATGGAGCCGTACTCCGAGGGCAGGCCCTTATCCGCATGCTGGAACATGTGATTGAGGCCCGGCAGTTCCTCGACGGTCACGTCGCTGTTGCCGGCCTCCTCCAGGGCCTTTCTGATCGCGGGCAGGTTCTGCTTTGGCGAGACTTGCAGGTCCTTCTCGCCGTTGATTGCCAGCACCGGACATTTCACCTTTCGCAGCGCCTCGGAGGGATCGTAGCGCAGGAAGAAGCGCATCCAGGGCGAGGTCAACCCGCTGATCTGCCCATCCATTGCACGTTCGATCGTCTGGCGCTGCCCTTCGGGCGCGTTCGCGATCAGGGGCTCAAGCTCCGCCCTGGCCTTCGCGCGCACCTTCTCCCGATCCTCCTCTTGTTCGGCAATTGCCAGGAGTTTCTGCTGCAGGATGCGCGATTGCTCCCGCGCCGCGGGGGGTGCGCCGGCGGCGGTCGCCATAAGGTCCGCCTGCATCGTTAGGACTTCCGCTCCCTTCACGCCCGTTGCGGCCATCAGGACAAGGAACGCGATCCCGTCGGACTTCGATGCCGCGATCGCCCCAACGATGCCGCCCTCGCTGTGCCCGATCAAGCCGACGCGCGAGGCATCGATCTCGTGGCGGGATTTCAGAAACGCCACGCCTGCCAGGGCATCCTCGACGAAGTCAAGCTCCTCGCCCCGGCGGAAGGTAAGCGGCAGCGAGCCGGGCCCCTGCCGCCATGTCCCCGTGATCTCGCCATTTTCCTGGAGCGTCCCTTCGTAGGAAGCTCGTAATTGCGGCAGTTCGAGCCGCACGGCTGCACCATCCTGTGCGACTTTGGCGACCGGAATTCCGCGCGCGCCCTGGTCGAGGCTGTCCATTTTCGCTTCGAGCCCGCCCAAGGCGTTCTCGCTCACGTGCAACGCGATCCGGAGTTTCGGCCCTCCCGTCTCGAGCACACCCATCCACGAACCCACGATCGACGGCGCGGGAGTCTGCGCCGGCAGAACCGCCAACGCAGCGAGGAGCAGGAACCATCTTTGAAATCGCAAGTACATCTCCTGCAATCAGCATAAGATAAAACTCATGCCTATCTTCCAGAAAAGCATCGGACTTCAAACGAAGGGAAACTGCGATGTGATTGAAATTTCGGGCCAGATCGAGCGCATTATCGGCGAGAGTAAAATTCAGACCGGCATTGTGAACGTCTCGGGCGTGGGTTCGACGCTGGCGATCACGACGATCGAATATGAGCCCGGCTGCGTCGCCGATCTCCAGCGCGCCCTCGACCGCATCGCGCCCCCTACGGATGATTACGCCCACAACGCACGCTGGGGTGATCACAACGGATTCTCGCATCTCCGCAGCGCGCTGATGGGCACGGCCAAGAGTTTCCCGGTCCGCGGCGGCGCGCTCGCGCTTGGGACGTGGCAGCAGGTGGTCCTGTGCGATCTCGATGACCGCCCGCGCAGCCGCGAGGTGATCGTCACGGTGGTGGGCGAGTAGCAGGCCATGTTGAATTTGCCTCCCGAGTGAAATATGCTCAGGAACGCAACGCGGCAACGAATTCTGGAGGCATAAACATGGCAACGAACCGAGGCGTCGTCTACATGGGTCCCGGCAAGGTCGAAGTGCAGTCGATCGACTTTCCGAAGCTGGCCCTGGGCGACAGGAAGTGCAACCACGGCGCGATTCTGCGCGTCGTCACCACGAACATCTGCGGGAGCGACCAGCACATGGTCCGCGGCCGGACGACGGCGCCGGCCGGGCTGGTGCTCGGGCATGAGATCACGGGCGAGGTGATCGAGGTCGGGCGCGACGTCGAGTTCATCAAGCTCGGCGATATCTGTTCGGTCCCGTTCAACATCGCCTGCGGGCGCTGCCGGAACTGCAAAGAGGGCAGGACGGGCATCTGCCTCAACGTGAATCCGGCACGGCCCGGCGCGGCCTATGGCTACGTCGATATGGGCGGCTGGGTCGGCGGGCAGGCCGAATACGTGATGGTCCCCTACGCCGATTTCAACCTGCTGAGATTCCCCGATCGGGATCGCGCGATGGCGAAGATCCGCGACCTCACGCTACTCTCCGACATCTTCCCGACGGGCTTCCACGGCGCTTACACGGCCGGCGTGGGTCCGGGGACGATCGTCTATGTCGCGGGCGCCGGTCCGGTGGGACTGGCGTGCGCGGCGGCGTGCCAACTGCTGGGCGCGGCCTGTGTGATCGTCGGCGATCTGATTCCGGAGCGGCTGGCGCAGGCGAAGAGCTTCGGCTGCGAGACGGTCGATCTGCGGCAGGACGGTTCGCTGGCGGACAAGATCGCCCAAATCGTGGGCGTGCCCGAGGTCGATTGTGCGGTCGATTGTGTCGGCTTCGAAGCGCGCGGGCACGGCAGCGAGAGCGGCGTTGAACGCCCCGCGACGGTGCTGAACTCGCTCATGGAGCTGACGCGCGCCGGCGGCGCCATTGGAATCCCGGGACTCTACGTTACCGACGATCCTGGCGGCGTCGATGAAAACGCCAAGGTCGGTCGGCTCGGCCTGCGGATCGGGTTGGGATGGGCGAAGTCCCACACCTTCACGACTGGCCAGTGCCCGGTGATGCGCTACAACCGCCAACTCATGCAGGCGATCCTCTATGACAAGATCCAGGTCGCCAAGGCGGTAAACGCCTGCATCATCTCGCTGGATGATGCCCCGAAGGGCTATCAGGACTTCGATCAGGGCGCGGCCAAGAAGTTCGTCATCGACCCGCACGGGCTGGTGCATTGAGCGGCGAGTCACAATAGGAGAATGTCCCACCGCATCGAGCGCGACCGGAAGTCGCGATGGAAAGCGGCCGTGCCGTTCGGGGTCGGCCAGACCAAGCCGAACCACTTCAAGGACATGGCCGCAGTCGCCTGGAAGAATCGGGACAATCTGGGCTACGCCTGGAAGGTGCTGAGCCGCGGAGTCTGCGACGGCTGCGCGCTCGGTGTGGCGGGCTTCCACGATTGGACCCTCGATTCCGTGCACCTGTGCATGACGAGGCTGAACCTGCTTCGCCTGAACACGATGCCCGCGCTCGATGCGGCACTGCTCAAGGATGTCGCGCCGCTGCGGAAGCTGTCGAACGCACAGCTTCGCGAATTGGGGCGGCTTCCCTACCCCATGACCCGTCTGCGCGGCGAGGCCGGCTTCCGCCGCATCTCCTGGGAGGAGGCCTATGCGCGCATCGCGCGGTGGATCCAGTCGAGCGACCCACGCCGCATCGCCTTCTTTCTCACCTCGCGCGGCCTCACGAACGAAACCTACTACGTGGCCCAGAAGGTGGCTCGATTTCTGGGGACGAACAATATCGAGAACTCGGCGCGGCTGTGCCATTCGCCTTCGACCGGCGCGATGAAGGCGGCGCTCGGCGTGGCCGCGACGACGTGCAGTTACAAAGACTGGTACGGCACCGACCTGGTGATCTTTTTCGGCTCGAACCCGGCGAACGATCAGCCGGTGAGCATGAAGTTCCTCCACGAGGCGAAGAAGCTCGGGACGAAGATCGTGCTCGTCAATCCGTACCGCGAGCCGGGGATGGATCGGTACTGGATTCCGTCGGTGGCTTCGAGCGCGCTGTTCGGTACCGATATCGCCGACTACTGGTTTCCGGTGGCACAGGGCGGCGACATCGCGTTTCTTTACGGCGTGCTTAAGATTCTTTTTGAGAACGGGTGGGAGGACCACGACTTCGTACATGGGCACGCGACCGGCTTCGAGGAGTTGAAAGCCGAGGCGGCTCGGCTCGAATGGGCGGAGTTGGAGCGGCAGTCGGGATTGCCGCGGGCGAGCATGGCCGAATTCGCGGAGTTGATTCGCGACGCGAAGACGGCGGTGCTGGTGTGGAGCATGGGGATTACGCAGCATGCCTCGGGCGGCGACGGCGTGCGGATGATTCTGAACCTGGGGCTGACCAAGGGATTCGTCGGGCGCGACAAGTGCGGACTGATGCCGATCCGCGGCCACTCGGGCGTGCAGGGCGGCGCCGAGATGGGCGCCTATGCGACGGCGTTTCCAGGCGGCAAGACGGTGAACGCGGAGAACGCGGCGGCGCTTTCGGAGCAGTACGGCTTTGCCGTGCCGGACTGGACGGGGTTGAGCGCTCCCGAGATGGTGGAGGCGGCGGCGCGCGGCGAACTCGACATGCTCTACTGCGCCGGGGGTAACTTCCTGCGGACGCTTCCCGATCCGAAGTACGTTGCAGCCGCGATGGAGAACGTGCCGCTGCGCGTGCACCAGGACATTGTGCTGACGGACCAGTTGTGGCTGGAGCCGAAGGAGGAAGTGCTGCTGCTTCCGGCGCGGACCCGCTACGAACAGGAGGGCGGCGGGACCGAGACGACGACCGAGCGGCGGGTGGCCTTTAGTCCGGAGGTGCCGCGGCAGGTCGGGGAGGCGCGTTCGGAGTGGCGCATCTTCCGTGAACTGGCCGAGGCGGTCGATCCGGAGCGGGCAAGGTTGTTGGGCTGCGAAAGCGGTACGGAGATTCGGGAAGAGATCGCTCGCGTGGTCCCGGCGTATCAGGGCATTCAATACCTGAAGAAGACGGGCGATTCGATTCAGTACGGGGGCCGGCACCTGTGCGCGTGGTGGAAGTTCCCGACGCCGGACGGCAAGGCGCGCTTCCAGACCGTGGCGCTGCCGCGCGGGGAGCGCGAGCCGGGCCAGTACTTTGTCAGCACGCGGCGGGGCAAGCAGTTCAACTCGATGATCTACGGCGAAACGGACCCGCTGACGGGGGCGGCGCGGGATGCGGTGTTCCTCAATCCGGACGATGCGGCGGAGTTGCACCTGCGGCAGGGCGATCGCGTGGCGTTGGTGAACGGGTTCGGCCGGATGGAGGGGCGGGCGTTCCTGGCGCCGATTGCCCGGGGGAACATCCAGGTGCACTGGCCCGAGGGCAATGTGCTGCTGGATCGCCGGGTGCTCGATCCCACCGGGCTGGTACCGGATTACAACGCGCTGGCGCGGCTGGAAAAGCTGTGATTTTCGTGTGAAGTTGCAGGCGCGGCGGCTCGGCGGGCGTGGATGATCGTGAGTTATCCACAGGTGTGGGGGATTGAATTGGCGCTTCGGCTGCCGCTACTCTATTAAGCGTTCCCCATGGCATCGCAGGATCTTGCCTTCGAAAAAGGCCTTCCCGCTAATCTGGACGCGGAGCGATTTGTGCTCGGCGCCATCCTGATGGACGACTCCAGCTATGTCTCGGTGGCCGGGACGCTGGAGGCTGAAGACTTCAGTCTGGAGAAGCACCGGCGCATCTTTCTGCGGATGGGTGAGCTGTATGCGCGGGGCGAGCGGATCGATCGGGTGACGCTGGCGAATGAGCTGCTGCGGCACGGGCAGCTTGAGTCGTGCGACGGGCTGGCGTATCTGGTGTCGCTCGACGACGGGCTCCCGGAGATCTACAGCCTCGACAGCTATGTCCGGATCGTCAAGGACAAGTCGGTTCTGCGGCGGATCATCTTCTCCTCGCAGCAGCTCATCAACAAGTGCCTGATGGGGGAGGATGATCCGGGTCAGATCCTGGCCGGGGCCGAGGAGACGCTGCTGCGGCTGGGCGAGTCGCGGGCGAAGGACACGCTGTCGAATCCGGGACGGATCATTCAGGAGTACGAGGGCGGGATCAATGCCTTTCTCGATCCGAGTAAGCGGATTAAGGGCATCAGCACAGGTTTCCTGAAGCTCGATGAGATGACAGGCGGGTTCCACGAGGGCGAGCTGATTATTCTGGCGGCGCGGCCGGCGATGGGCAAGACGGCCTTTGCGTTGAACATCGGTCAGCATGTGGCGACCAGGCATGGCGCGACGGTCGCGGTCTTTTCGCTTGAGATGTCGAAGGAGTCGCTGCTGACCCGTATGTTGTGCGCGGCGGCACGGGTGGATCAGCAGAAGTTCCGGGCCGGGTATCTGAACCAGGACGAGCGGCGGCGGCTGCATATCGCGATGTCGGAACTGGTGGAGGCGCCGCTGTTCATCGACGATACGGCCGGGGTGAATCTGATGGACATCCACTCGAAGCTGCGGCGGCTGCAGGCCGAGCATGGGCTGGGGCTGGTGATCGTGGATTACTTGCAGCTCATGAGCGGGCGGGGGCGGTTTGAAAACCGGAACGCCGAGGTGAGTTCGATTTCGCGCGGGCTGAAGCTGCTGTCGAAAGACCTGAAGGTGCCGTTCCTGGTGCTGTCGCAGTTGAGCCGTGCGCCGGAGACGCGTCCGGGGGACCATCGGCCGCAGTTGAGCGATTTGCGCGAGTCGGGGAGCATCGAGCAGGACGCCGATGTGGTCGGGTTCATCTTCCGCGAAGAGGTTTACAAGCCGGACCGCGAGGATCTGCGCGGGCTGGCGGAGTTCATCATCGCGAAGCAGCGCAACGGTCCGGTGGGCCGGGTGCCGCTGGTGTTCCTGCGGGAGTTCACGAAGTTTGAGAACCGCACGGCGGACCTGGGCGAGATCGACGAGTAGCCCGAAAAAGATTTGTCAAAAATTCGGGACAGGCAGGAATTTCACCAATTTCCTCCCTTCCGGACCGATTCGGACCCAGAGTGCGGCCTCTGGAGGCCCCCAATCGCTGCTTTCATGCCGGAAAGCATCGGATTTTTCCGTAATTTTGAAAATGGGGAAATTCCTGCCTGTCCCGAATTAAATGATGGGCTTTATTAGGTTGCCGGCGATTCCGGTGAGGCGGACGTCGAGGCCCTGGAATTTGACCGTCAGGCGGTGGTGGTCGATTCCCAGCAGGTGGAGCATCGTGGCGTGGAAGTCGTGGACGCTTACCGGGTTTTCGACGGCGGCGTAGCCTAGCTCGTCCGTCTCTCCGTAGCTGATCCCGGGCTTGATGCCTCCTCCCGCCAGCATGAACGAAAAACCCTTGATGTGATGGTCGCGGCCGTCGCTTCCCTGCGACATCGGCGTGCGGCCGAATTCCCCTCCCCAGACCACCAGCGTGTCGTCCAGCATTCCGCGTTGCTTCAGGTCTTTGATCAAGGCCGCGGTCGGGCGGTCCACCTCTTCGGCCTTCAACGGCATGTTCTGCTTGATGCCTCCGTGATGGTCCCAATCGCGGTGGTAGAGCTGGATGAAACGCACGCCGCGTTCGGCCAGGCGGCGGGCCAGCAGGCAGTTCGAGGCGAAGGAGCCGTCACCGGGGTTGGCTCCGTACATCTCGAGAATTTGGGGC
Organism: Bryobacteraceae bacterium; assembly: GCA_046289265.1. Classification (GTDB taxonomy): domain Bacteria; phylum Acidobacteriota; class Terriglobia; order Bryobacterales; family Bryobacteraceae; genus JBKBWD01. The sequence continues at coordinate 18,299 of JBKBWD010000083.1, forward strand.
GGCTCGTCGCGCATGTCCACCAGGCCCGGGACGCTGGTTTGCATCCGGAAGGCCATCTCGTATTGCGCGACTCGGGTGAGGATTTCCGGGTCTTGAAGGTTCGAGTGCTGATGGCGGTTCAGGGCATTGATCGCTTTCACGGATTCGGCTTGCAGCGAGGCGCTCATGCCCTTGGGGTTCTGGATGTAGAGGACCGGGTCGCCTACCGAGTTCAGTTTGACGCCCTGGAACCTGCTGGGGAGCATTCCGGCCGACCACTGGCGGGCGGCGATCGGCTGCATCTGTCCGCCTTTGCCGGAGGAGAGGAGGACGACGAAGCCGGGAAGGTCTTCGGTCTCGGCGCCAAGTCCGTAGAGGAGCCAGGAACCCATGCTCGGACGGCCCGCGATGATCGAGCCGGTGTTCATGAAGGTGTGGGCCGGATCGTGGTTGATCTGCTCGGTCCACATCGAGCGGACGATGCAGACTTCGTCGGCGATGTCTCCGATGTGGGGGAAGAGTTCGCAGATCTGCTGGCCGGATTTTCCGTAGCGCTTAAATCCATACTGCGGGCCGAAGCAGATGAGCGGGCGGCCCTGTAGCTGGGCGATCTGCTGGCCCTTGGTGAAGGACTCGGGCATGCCCTTACCGTGCATTTCGGCGAGCTTGGGTTTGTAGTCGAAGGTTTCGAGGTGCGAGGGGCCGCCGGCCTGGTAGAGGAAGATGACGCGCTTGGCTTTGGCCGGGTGGTGGAGCGGATTGACGACGCCCTGACCGGCGAACAGGCGCGGATTCAGAAGCGAGTTGAGGCCCAGGAGGCCGAGTCCGGCGATGCCGCGTCCAAGGAATGTCCGGCGGTTGATTGCGAGATTCATCGTCAGTTCCTCGTGATGGTTTCGTGAAGGTTCAGGATCGCTCGCGCGACGGCGGTCATGGCGGCGAGGTCGGCCGGCTTGAACCGGTCCGGCAACGGCGCTTCTCCGATGGTGGCGAACTCGGCCGCGCCGGCGCGATTGCGGGCGAACTCGGCGCGGGCGCGACGGTGAAGGCCGCTGAGGATGTCCACCTCTTCGGAAGAGGGCTCGCGTCCGAGCGCTTTTTCGAAGGCCCAGGCGATCTGCTCCTCGGGTTTGCGGCCGCCTTGGGCGAGGATGTTCTGAGCGAAGACGCGCGCGGCTTCGACGAAGACGGGATCGTTCAGGAGCACCAGCGCCTGGAGCGGCGTGTTCGAGTTAACGCGGTTGACGGTGCACTCCTCGCGGCCCGGAGCGTCGAAGGTCAGGAGGCTCGGGTAGAGGAAGGTCCGCTGCCAGTGGGTGTAGATGCCGCGCCGGTATTGGTTCTCGCCGCGGTCGGCGGAATACTCGCGCTTGGGGAAGTTCAGGGCCAGCAGATAGCCTTCTGGCTGCGGGGGACGGACGCTGGGGCCACCGAACTTTTCGACCAGGAGTCCGGAGACGGCGAGGGCAATGTCGCGGACGATCTCGGCGTCGACGCGGAAGCGGCTCTGGCGCGCGAGCAGGCGGTTGTCGGGGTCCTTCGCTTCAGCTTCGGGGTTGCCGTTTGAGGTCTGCCGGTAAGTGTGGCTGGTGACGATCAAGCGAACGATGTTTTTCATGTTCCAGTTCTCGCGGAACTCGGCGGCAAGCCAGTCGAGGAGTTCGGGATGCGAGGGGAGTTCGCCCTGGGAGCCCAGGTCGTCGAGGACCTTGGAGAGTCCGTTGCCGAAGTAGATGCGCCAGGTCCGGTTGACCCAGACGCGCGGGGTGAGGGGGTTGTCGCGCGAGACAAGCCAGTTGGCGAGGTCGAGGCGCGTGGCGCGGCCGGGGGTATTGAGTTTGTCGAGGAAACCGGGGACGGCGGGCAGGACGATTTCGCCGGTGTCGTCCATCCAGTTGCCTCGCGCAAGAATGCGGGTTTCGGCCGGCTCGGTCGCTTCGGTGACGATGACCTCGGGGATGGAGGCTTCGAGCCAGGAGAGTTCGGCGCCGAGGCGGTCGAGTTCGCGGTGGAGCGCGGTGAGTTCAGGGGCAGTCCAGTAGAGGAACTCCCGGAGGGCATCCTCGGCGGACTGATCCTTGGCGGGCTTGAGGACGGCGCCGGGCAGGCCGTTGTTCTTTTCTCTGGGCTCGCGGACCCCGACGGTGTTGACGCCGGGCCAGGAGTACTCGGCGGTGGAGAGCGCGAGGCGGAAGCGTCCGAGGGTTGCTTTGCGCTGATCGGAGTCATGGCGGAGCCGGATGGTGAGGACCGATTTGGCCGTGGTGACGAGAGGTTCGCTGAAGCGGAGGGCGAGGAAGGGGTTTTGCGATTCGCGGAAGTTGGCGACGCCCCAGCCGGTAGCGGGGTCGCCGTCGATGGCCGCGATGGCGGGGGTGATGTTAGGGTCTTCCGTGGCAGTCGTGGTGGCGAGCGAGAACTCGAGTTTGCGGCCGCGGCCGCGGCCGGAGGAGAGTTCGGCTTCGACTTCGGTGAGGACGAAGCCGTTGGCTCCGCGGGCGTAGCGTGCTCCGGAGAGGCTTTCGTCCTGGATGGCTTCGATCCCTACAGCGGTCCAGCGGCCTTCGCCGGGGCGAAGCGTGACGGTGTAGGTCTCGTTGTCCGGATTGGGGCCTGAGGCGACTACGATGCCGTTGCCGGGTTTAGTTTCGGTGACGAGAGAGCCTCCGAAGTTGTAGGAGCTTTCGAGGGGTTCGTCGTTATAGATGCGGAGGACGGCTCCGTGCTCCGTGGAAGCGGAGACCGGACGCTGGTACTGCCAGGAGAGGCGGCCGGCATCGTACTCGGCTCGGATGCGGCTTCCACGCTCGGGATCGGCTGCGAGTAGGCGGGCGCCCTCGGCCGTGATCTTCTCGCGGGTGGCCTCGATCAGGCGCCCCAGTTCTTCGCGGCGCCGGGCCTGTTCGTCATCGGGGAGTTTCAGCTTGGAGCCCCAGGCTTCGGGACCGCTGTCCTTGACGAGTCCGGTCTCTTCGATGTCGGCGAAGAAAGCCTTGAAGGAGTAGAAGTCTTTGGCGGTGAAGGGGTCGAACTTGTGGTCGTGGCATTCGGCACAGCCCATGGTGCTGCCGAGCCAGACGGTGCTGGTGGTGCGGACGCGGTCGGCGGCGTACTTGGCGAGGTACTCCTTCGGCTGGACGCCGCCTTCGGAGGACATGCGGCTGAGGCGGTTGTAGGCGGAGGCGACTTTCTGTTCGGGGGTGGCGTTGGGAAGGAGGTCACCGGCGAGCTGTTCGCGGGTGAAGACGTCGAAGGGCTTGTTGTCGCGGAAGGCGCGGAGGACGTAGTCGCGATAGGGCCAGGCGGGGATGGGGTTGTCGCCGTGGAAGCCGCAGGTATCGGCGTAGCGGACGGCGTCGAGCCAGTGGATAGCCTGTTTTTCAGCGTAGCGAGGTGAGGCGAGGAGGCGGTCTACGAGCTTTTCGTAGGCGTCGGGCGCGGTGTCCGCGAGGAAGGCCCGGATTTCGGCGGGAGTGGGCGGAATGCCGGTGAGGTCGAGGGTGACTCGGCGGATAAGGGTGCGGCGGTCGGCTTCGGGGGAGGGTTTGAGGCCCTCGCGGGCCAGGCGATCCTGGATGAAGGCGTCGATGGGGTTGCGGATGGTGGGGCCTGAGAGAGACGGAGTGGCGGGGCGCCGGACGGGTTCGTAGGCCCAGTGTCCCTGGTATTCGGCGCCTTCGGCGACCCAGCGGCGGATGGTCTCTTTTTGCGCGGCCGTGAGTTCCTTGTGGGCGTAGCGCGGCGGCATCAGGAGAGCGGGCTTGTCGGTGAAGATGCGGTTGACGATGGCGCTCTCATCGGGTTTGCCGGGGACGATGGGGATGATGCCGGATTTCGTTTTGCGGAGCGCTTCGTCGCGGAGGTCGAGGCGCATGCCGGCCATGCGGGTTCCGGGGTCGGGTCCGTGGCAGCGGAAGCAGGTATCCGACATGATGGGCCGGATGTCGCGATTGAAGCTGACCTTACCGTTGGGCTGTGCGGCCAGGGGGACGGCGAGGGCGGCGAGCAGTGCGGCGTGTCGGATAAACGGCTTCATGGCGCTCCGAGTGTCCTTACGATTTAATCGCAGTTGGCTGAGGGGGGCAAGGCGGGGTGGCTCGTACACTTCGCGTTCGGCCGTGGGGACGCCGGGCCAGACCGCGGGGCAAATTCGCCGAAAACCGGCCCAGGGTTGTGTGCGAGTTGGGGATTCAGGCGGCGTTGGGCGGCGAGATCGGCGATTTGGAGGGGTCCTTTCCCAGGATAGGGTCCGCAGAGGGCGGCTGCGCCGGGGTTGGGGGAAATTCGTTTGGCAGAAATTGTTTGGGCGGTTCGGGGCGCGGGGCTGTTTCGGCGCAAACTGTTGATTCTGTTTGTGTTGCCTCGGATTCGGCCTCGGCCTGGGGTCGATTGCGGCGTTCGGCCTGGAGTTGGAGCAGGGTCCGGAGGGTGCGGTCATAGGCGCGGCGAAGCCGGGTTTCGTAGCGGTCAAGCAGGGCGAGGGCGGGTTCCTTGGCGAGCTCCTCGAAGGCGTGGGCGATTCTGGTGTCCGCCAGAATCTGGGTGTATTCGGCGGCGATCCACTCTTCCTGATCTCGCATCTTGGTGTCGAAGGTAGCGGTCTCTATCCGGACGATGCGATCGAGGCGCCAGCGGTGGTTGGCGAGATCATGGGCGAGTTGGCGCTCGATTTCGGTTTCGGGCTGAAGTTCGGCGAGGACGGCCTCTTTTAGGGCCTCATATTGTTCGGGCGATTCGTAGTCGAGTACGACCTGGGCGGCAGTCAGGCCGTGGCGGATCGCGTTGCGGGAAGAGCGCTGGCGGCCTTCGGGGGTCCTGGGGCCGCGTTTGTTGGGCGTGTTGCTGGTCTGGTTGGGCATAGAAGTCTCCGACCCGAGTATAGGGCGGGGTTGGCGGGATTGCGGCGAGGTGGAACTTGCAACTCACTTATTTTCTATGGGTTAAAAAATTGCGAGTTCGGTGACGGCCCATGGCGGCGCTTCGCTTTCGCCACAGAGGGGGATGAAAACGGGGCGGAGGTTGGCAAGCCGAGTTGTCACCGCGCGCTTCGAACTCTTAGTTGCCTGCTTTAAATTCGATGGGTTTCGTGGAGACCTTTTAAAAGGACCGGCGGGTTCCGAGCCTGCTTAAAAAATACGTGCATATGTCCGGGAGCAAGCAGGAGGTTCCGGCGAGGTTCAATATGTGTGCGCACAAGGGAGAGAGGTGGGGAGTGATTTGCCCACACATCGCCCCGCGAGTAGCCGTCTCGCGTTCAAAACGTTCTTGAGATATTCTCAAGGAGATCGTTGATACGGCGGGAAGTTTCGCCAATTTACGGGTATGTCTGAAGCGAGGAGATACGGTCGGTGGACCCACTAAAGGCTGTTGAACAGATCAGGATCCAGTGTGGAGGACGGGGCCCGGTTGCGAGCTTCCACGAGCACGTAAACGTCACGTTCCACCGGTTCGAATCGGAGGTCTACGACCAAATTCACTCCGATATGTGGGAGTGCCTCCCTCAGCAATTCCAATTGCTGGTTTCCGATTGCCTCGCCACAGGTTTCGGGAGCGGAGGCCGTCTTCGCATGCTCGACATCGGGTGCGGGACAGGGCTTGCGACTGAGTGTTTGCTTCGCACGGAACTAGTCTCCCGTCTCAAGTAATTCTTTACAACGCCGGACCTTGTCAAGGATGACGTCGGCGGAAGTTTTCCAGACGA
>JBKBWD010000084.1:0-23884 GCA_046289265.1 Bryobacteraceae bacterium
TGGAACGTGTTGACGCACAATCTCTGGCTGCTGGCCGGCTTGCCCAAGCGCGGATCGAGTGCGCTGCGCATAGCAAGCTGAACCTCAGAAATTTCCGACCGTCCGCCGCGGGTAGCCTGCCGGAGGTGTGTTCGTTGTGCGCCGATCGGCGGCTCCAACTCGCTCCCCAGTCATCACTACCCGACCCATTCTGCTGCGAAGTGCCCCTTCACGCCCTCCGCCATCGCGGCGGCTCCAAATTGCCGTAATATCGGACAGGCTCTAGTCTCGAATTACGGCTTCATCCCGCCCTATCGTCGATACGAAATACCCGCGTGCCCAAAAGTGGTCGATAAAGTTCCTCTTCCGCTCTCCGTAGGTCCGGGCGATGTGGATTGCACTCTTGCCTTTAATGTAGCCCACGGTCAGGCTCAGGGACCGAGCCACCGGCTTCCGATTCGCCGTCTCAGGTTGCCTGCCTACTACATGATAGCTGCTAAATGTTTTGATTTGGCGAAGTTCCAATCCACGGCGGACTGTTCGATGGCGGTGCGTTTGCTAGTCTCCCGCGAAGACAGTCGCCGCAGCGGTCGAAGGACTGCTTGCGCATGTCGCACGTGGTGTCCTCCGGTTACGGAGCTTCTGAGAAAGCAGAGCGTTGTTCCTCCTGAGCCTCTCTGGCTCATGCCTGGAGCCCGTCCGATTATGCCGAGCGCGCCAAACGCCCGGCGCGCTCCAACCCGGCACCTTGTCAATCACCAGTTCGAATACTCGGCATAATGGTGCGCTCTGGACACGGCCGTCAACAAAGCCAACCTGTCAACCGGAGAAACGTGAGAATTCGCACGAAAACGCTTGGGGTCCCAAGCTGAACCTCGCTTCCAACCGCTCGGACGCGCGCGAGCGCGTTTGGGCGCTGAGAGCGCGCAACTCGCAAATCCTGGAAAATGGGTGGGATACAGAGTTGTGAATCGAACCGCGATTCGGTCAAAAATTAGACCACGAGGTTCGAACCACTGGGCAGTGGCTCCCCGGCATGGCTGATTTCAAAATACCTCTCCCAAGAAGCCCTAATCTCAAGTACTCCGACGACGACCTCGGCGACCGAAGGACCGGGGGAAGGCGACGGCTTGGGGTGTTGGAGGCGGCTCTGAGAGTGGCGCGGGCACGGGAACCGGCCACGAGAGGAAACGCTGTCGTGGTCGGCTGGAGAAACGCTCCCGACATTCACCATTGTGGGTCAGTGCCTGTCCGATATTACGGCAAGCTGGATACTTACTTGACTCAGGTGACCCCTACATGTTGTGGTGAGCGCCGAGGACACTCCAGTCGTTCGAATGTGGGTGGCCACTGATGCGTGAGTTCGTGCCGCTGAGTCCCGGAGATCGACCGCTTGTCATTTCGGACAGCGACGCGGCCCCATAGATGGCATAGTACGAAAGATAAGAGATGAGTGCCAGGATCTTTTACTACTGCTATAGTCATTCGAAGCCGACCGGAGGTCAAAAGCACACATATCAACACGTAGATATCCTGAATGCGGCTGGCATCGAGGCATATGCATTCCACGAAGAGTCAAATTTTCGCCTCAAATGGTTCGAGAACGACACGCGCGTGGTCGATCGACCTACGGTCGAGCGACTCTGGCGGGAAGGAGATTGGTTTGTTCTGCCTGAGGACCTCGGAGTGCGCGCTCTTGAGTATCCAGGGCCCCGTATCATCTTCAATAAAGGTCTGTTTAACGGCTTCTACGCCTTCGGTTTGCAGACGCCGCAGCGCTATCCCTATCTCGATGAAGAGACTCGCGGAGCCTTCGTAGTATCTGAACACAACGGACAACACCTGCGCTTCGCGTACCCTGATCTGGCAATCTTTCGGGTTTTTCCGAGTATCGATCCGCTAATCTTTCGTCCACGAACTTTGAAGGAGAAGAAGCCGCGAATCGTGTACCTGCGAAAGTCCTTCCGCTCCACAAGTGTAATCCATCACACGATCGTTTCACGCGCCCACACGAACCGGAACAACCTCCGCAACTTCGAATGGCAATTGTTGACTGACCTTTCTGAGCGGGAGATCGCTGCCGCTCTTCGGGATTCACTCCTCGCACTCTTCTTCAACCTGGAGGAAGGTCTCCCGCGCTTCCCTCTAGAGGCAATGGCTTGCGGATGTCTGGTCCTCACTACTGTCCAAATTAGCTGCATTCAACGCGTTTTCCACAGTCTAACTTATTGATGCCATGAAGGCGTGTGAGTCATTGCCGGAGCAGGACCCTCCTGCCCGTCAGATGCTGTCCAAATTGGCAGCGTGCCGCTGGACAGTCGTTTTCGACCAATCCACAGCGCCCAATGCTTGGATTGCGGGCTTTGGAGCCCGCCGGGAGCGGATCAGCAGCGGCGGCGAGATCCTCAGATGCTGTCCCAGCCGTTTGGTGCGGAAACTAATTTGGACAAGAGTGTCTGGTCCTGGGCCTCAAGGGAGGTCCGCTGGATGAGTGTCTGATTCCGGAATTGCAGTTCCAACCAGGCGACCTGATCTCGATCGCGCGCACAATTGAGGAGATTGCGGAGAATTTGCCGAAGCGTATCGAACGCTGGCAGCAATTAAGTGACGCAGGAGTCCAACGGGCGAATGCTTTTTCTCGGGACCGCCAGCAGCTCAGCGTACTGGCGGCGTGGGAGAGTCTCTTAACGAGCCGAGGCCGATCATGACCTAACTCCGCCCGTTCATCTCAGATTCCTATCCGCGTGTTTAATATTTCTAAGCTGATGCCGACTGCGCACCCTAAACTCATCCTGACACTTGGATTTAGGTGTACATCGCGGATACTGTATGGCGTCACACGCAATCTACTCAGCATCGGTACCTTCCAAGGAACTATGGCGGCTTGCTGTACTCCGAAGAGATGCCGATGAACTCTTAGTGGCGCCTGCGGCCGGCGGCGTCGACGTGCCCACCGTTAACATACCCGGCACAGGCCGTATTGCGGGCGCCCTGACGGCCCACCTCCGGAGGAGTTATTCGCTTGAGGCCATCTGCATCTGTGAGTTGCCGATGGTTCGCACGCACATACACCCACTTCGTGCCATGGTCCTTCAGAGCGTTGGCGGCACCGCAGCAGACAGTTGCCTGCAGTGGGCGAAGCCGACTTTTTCTCCCGAAATCCGCAGCCTGTGGATGCAGGTGTCGCAAAGGCTTGCAAACCAGGTGTCTCCGATAGAGGACCGGGACTGGTTCGAAAGTTTAATAGGCTGGACCGCCCACGCGATCGAGCCGCTGGGACTGACCCTGACCGGCGGGTTCGACCAGCTCAATGCAGACGGAGGGTTCTCGTTGTTCCGGATCGAGACATCCGGTACCGAATGCTGGTTCAAGGCTGTTGGTCCTCCGTGCTTGAGCGAGTATAGCGTTACTTTGGCCCTCTCCCATCGTGCTCCCGAGTATATTCCGCCGCTGGTTGCCGATTCGGAGAAGTGGCACGGATGGCTGAGCTTGCAGGCGTGCGGTCAATCTCTTGAAGATGTCGGGACGCCTCGGGCGTGGTCTGCCGCCGCCGCCAGCATTGCACGCCTGCAGATCGGCGAGATCAGTCATTCGGACTGGTGGCTTACGCAAGGTTGCAAAGATTACCGTCCCAGCGCGCTCGCGTGTCGAGTGCGCCAGCTATTCGATTCGATTCGAGATGCGATGGATCAGGCGCCAGTCGGTTCACCAATCCCGCTAAGCGGCGAACAGCAAGATCGCTTGGAGGCGTACCTCCACGAAACATTGGATCGCTTGGCCGGCCTGCCGCATACACTCGTTCACGGGGATCTGAACCCGAGAAACATCTTCGTTCAAGATGACCTGTGCCAATTTCTGGACTGGGCCGAGGCGAGCGTCGGCATGCCTTTCCTCGCGCTCGAAAACCTGCTCGCGAACCTTCGGAGATGGTCGCGCGGTGCAGCGGATCAGGAAGCGGCAATCCGAGCGTCCTATGTTACTCCATGGCGAAGCATCCTCAGTGAGGAACTGAGCGTGCTAGGCCAATCATCTGCACCGCTGGTCCGATACGCAGCAATGGCGCTCGAAGCCGAGAGAGGTGGTCGGGATCGCTATCCGCTCCTCCGCAGTCTGGCCCGCAGCATGTGGCGCGAAATAGGCGAAGGCTTGGGACGGAGGGGTTAAGGGTGCTCATAGCGGGTCCAGGTATCCGGGCGCGAATCGACGAGAGTGGTGGCGTGCTGCTCGACGTCGCGCATGACCGCCTTTATAGCTTGGACCGCGTCGGCGCTGAAATGTGGAGATTGTCAACTCAGGGACTCACACCGGATCAGATCGCCAGCGTGCTCTCGCAAAAGTACGGGCGGCCGAAAGCGGAAATCCTCGATGATGTCGCCAAGTTCCTCCACTCCTTGGAAGCGAGAAGGCTGCTGGTCCGCTCATTCACCCATTTACGACGACGCCCGAGAGTTCCGAATGTGCACGTTCCGGACGAACTGTTTCTGCAGATAGGACTGCAGCCTCCGCCCGCATTGATCGTACGCGCGCTCCATCACCTTCTCGCCAGTGATTTCGTTCTGCAGTTCAGGGGCTTTGAGCGGCTCTATGGACGGGTTGCCGAAACGCCTTGCCGGCCGATCCACCCGAAACCTGGTGTAGTTCCGTTGCACGTTTCAGCGCTTGAATTTGCGTGTACCTGGTATCCGCGAGAGACACGGTGCCTGCATCGCTCGGCGGCATTGACCTGCCTGTTGCGATGCGAGGGCGTGCCTGCATTCCTCGTGATCGGGATCCGAAGACATCCGTTTCGCGCACACGCATGGGTGGAGGTTGGAGACCGGGTAGTGAATGACAAGACGGGCGTGCGGTCTGTGTATGAGGAGTTGGACAGATGCTGAGCTCGGCAGCTTGCGCATTCCAATGGGGCGTATCGAAGATCGGCGCTGGACAAGTCGGGACGCGGGAGGGCGCCGAGCTCGAAAGCGTGGTGCGGCGATATGGGCGCGGAACACACGTGCAGTACTCGGACGCTCTGCTGTTCTCCCGGGGACCGTTACATGCTTCGGATGCCGGGGCCGTGACCGATAACGAAGGCAACGCATTGACATGGGATGGGCGGCTTGATGATCGGGCGGAACTCGCGCGAGTGCTTCCCGAAGGACTTAGTCGCGAAGTTGCCGATGAAGTGGCCGTACTAGCGGCTTGCAAGCGCTGGCCAATCACTCGGGCGCTCGCAAAGCTTATGGGCGACTGGGCGCTGTGCTTTCGGTGCGGACGCTCGCAACATGTCTACCTTGCGCGGGACTTTGCGGGAACACGCCCCCTATACTATGCCGAAGTCCGGGAAGAGGTTCGATGGTGCTCCGAACTGGAGCCGCTACTCGAGTTCACCGGTCCGGCGAAATTGAATGAGCGTTACCTTGCAGGTCTGTTCTCTTTTGGCCCGGACCCGGCCCTCTCCCCCTTTAATGAAATTCGGGCTGTGCCGCCGGGGCACCTCGTATCCGTTGGTCCCGACGGCGTTCGTTGCGAGCCCTTCTGGGTTTGGGACGAGAGCCGATCCGTTCGATACCGCCGCGATGAGGAATATGAGGAGCACTTCAGAACGCTCCTTGCTGGCGGCGTCAAGGATAGGCTCAGGGAGGGCTCTCGCAACTGGGCGTTCCTGAGCGGGGGCCTCGACTCGTCGACGATCGTCTGCATGGCGGACCGACTCTCGCTCCAAGGTGACGTCGATGGGCACGTAGACACAGTCACGTACGTATACGACGAATCGGATCGAGGCGAGCGGTACTACGTCGCGGAGATCGAGCGGCAGAGAGGTCGTCCGACGCAGTATCTGGATGCCTTCCTACATCTTCCCTTTACTGAGTCGGACAGTCCTCAGCCGGCTCTCCCCACCGTGCTCAGCGCGTCATCCGCGCTGGTGAAGGAACAGAACCGTGTTACCGGTACGAACTGCCGTGCGCTTTTGTGCGGAACTGGCGGTGACGAACTTCTGGGAAACACACGGAAGGGCGAGCAAGCGCTCGCGCAACTCATTCGGAGCGGTGCCATCAGGCGGTTTGGCCGTGACCTCAGCGCCTGGAGTTTCGCACTGCGTCGTCCCAGAGTTCACCTGATTCGAGACACTCTGAAACGCCTGACGGCCGGCCGCGTCAGACCGTTCTCGCACGGTGCACCGGTGTGGCTCCATCCGAGATTCTTGCGAATGATCCGAGAGGAATCAGCCAATCCGGCGATGCCCGCCCATGATGTCCTCCCACCTGGCCTCTGGTCTGCTATCGCAACAGTTGCGCAGCATCAGTACCGGCATTGGGGCTCTGGCGATTTTACCTATCCGTTTCTCGATCGCCGCCTCGTTGAGTTCTGTCTCGCGGTCCCAATTGACCAGCTGATTCGGCCTGGCGAAACTCGCTCTCTCATGCGCCGGTCGCTTCGGGGATTGGTCCCGGAGCGCATCCTCAACCGCCGAAGCAAAAATCTTCCGGGGCGATACATTGGGCTCGGGATCGAGCGTGAGTGGATGCGCCTGATTAAGCAGTTCACTTCACCGCTCTCGGCCCGACTGGGGTTCATCCTTCCTGAAGCGATACAGGCTTCGCTGCTGCGCGCCCGCCATGGCGTTGAGTCTCAGCTTGGTCCCCTGCTCGTAGCGATCACGCTGGAAAGCTGGCTCGATGCCGCGGTCGGTCGAGGTTGGATCCGAACCGTGGGAGAGGAATTCGACGACTTCCGCCCGTCAGCCGCGGACGACGGGCCATTTAGAAAAGAAAGGAGGTTGAACCATGGTCTATTCCTTCCCGGAACTGGTTGAGATCGGCACAGCGCACGAAACCATCCAGAACCTCGGTCACAAGGATGACCCGGATACACCGGACGGGTCCTCCAGGCCATCCTGTGGCGATTACGAAGTCGACGAGTAAGCGTCGGAATGGGCGGACCGAATCGAGGTGGTCGGCTTCGATTCGGCCGCCTCCCCTAGAGAATACATGATTCTGCAGCACAGTCTCGGAAGACATCAGGGCACTGGAGATCCGTTGCTCTGGCTGGAAGATCGGCGAAGCCCGGCGGTTGAGGACTGGCTTGTCGATCAGGCAGCCAGGACCCGATGCTACCTCGATGCATGGCCGGAACGTCGGCGCCTGCTGGCCAGAGCCGCAGAGCTGCTCTCTCCGGAACACGTGGATAACCTGCTTCAGACGCCGTCCCGCCTGTACTATCTCAAGCGCGAGCAGGGTGAGGATCAGGCCAGTATCTGGATGGAATCGAAAGCGGAAACTCGCATGATCTGCTCGGCATCCGAGATCGACCCAAGCGGAAGGGGCTCCTTCGAGTTACTTGCTGCATCCCGAGATGGCCGCTTCGTAGCCGTCGGCCGGCGGACAGGGTGTGAGAAAGAGCTGTCGATCGAGCTATTGGACTCGAAGCGCGGTCGGCTGGTCTCCCTGGGCCTCGATCCCAGCGAATACCGCGGTGTCGTCTTTGATGAGCGCGGGGATGGCTTCTTTTATGCGGCGCCCGGGCCGTCGGGATGGCGAATCATACATCGACGCTTCCGGGCGCCATTGGCGGAGCGAACCATCTTCGAAGTATCGTCCGCTGACACGAAGCTCGGAGTCGCGCCAGGCGGAAGTGAGGCGGAACTGCTCGTTCTGACCGTCCATGTCGGGCCTCCAAGGCGCGTAGACCTGCACCTCTTGCGGCGGCAGCGCGACGAGCCGATATCGTTGCTTGCCAATTCGAAGAGCTATTACGGAGCAATCGTTTTTGGAAAGTATCTTTATCTCCTCACGGACTACAAAGCGGACCGACGCCGCATCGTTCGGGTTCCGATCATGAGCGCCACGGACTGCTCCGCGTGGGAGTGCGTCGTACCCGAAGATGACGCGGTAATCCGGGAGATGGCGATCTCCGCAGGACGGATCGTCTTCACGCGATCGTCACCGGAACGCTTTGAGATCGCAGCCTGTCGTTTGGATGGCTCGGGATTGAGAACTGCTCTCGATGGACCAGTGGCGCACGTAGGCCATTTGATTGCGCATCCGGATTCGGATACGTTCTACTGCTCCGTGGAGTCCTGGGATACGCCGCAAACCATATTCCGGCTCTCGCCGGCCGGCGCGAATCGATGGTGGGTGAAGCGGCCTCATGTAGACTCGCAGGAGATCTGCTTCCGGCGGGAGTATCGTCCGACGGATGCAGGCAGTCGCGTGCCGGTTTATCTGCTGTGGCACAAGGAGGGCGCAGTGATGCCGAGGCGCGCTCTGCTCACCGCGTACGGCGGCTACGGTGTCGCTAGATTCCCGCGCATCAGTGCCCGCGCTGCCCTCTGGATGGAGTTTGGCGGCGTAGTCGCTATCGCGGGCGTACGTGGTGGCGGAGAGTTCGGCAGCGCATGGCGGGAAGCCGGGCGAGGAAGCAACCGCTTGTGCGCAGTCGAGGATCTTCTCGCTGTTGCCGAGTGGCTTCTGTCTGCGAAACTGACAACCCGCTCTCAACTGGCCATTGCGGGCTCCTCGTATGGGGGCCTCATGGCAGCCTCGGCGTTCACACGTCGTCCCGACCTGTTCGCGGCCGCGCTCTGCACGTCGTCCCTTTTCGACTTGCTCCGTTTCGATCGATTCCAGGCGGGGCGCTGGGCGATTCGCGAGTTGGGAGACCCCTCCGATTCACAATCCTGTGTCGCTTTTCGACACCTTTCGCCGTATCACCAGGTAATCCAGGGGACACACTACCCGGCCGTGATGCTGGAAGCCGGTGACGCCGATACCGTAGTCGATCCGATGCACGCCCGCAAGATGGCGGCCCGACTCCAGGAGGCTTCGAGTTCCGCCAAACCAGTGCTCTTGCACTATCAGGCGCAGCGAGGACATGGCGGACAGCTTCCCCTTCGCGAGCGGGCCGCGAACCTCGCAGACCAATTGACTTTTCTCCTTCGAAACACCGAGTCGCAAATACAATGCTGAGACCATATCCTTTTTTGACGTTATTTCTTTGCTCCGTGCTCTGGACGAGTGGAAGTGAGCCGCTATTCGCGCAAGCCTCCTCAACGGCGAGCATTCGCGGGGAACTCACCGATCCCGAGGACAGGAGTATCCCGAACGCCGAACTCACGCTCATCGGACTTGCAACGCAATCCCAACGGCGGTTCATTACGAATTCCGACGGGCTTTTCCTCTTCACTGCGCTGCCACCCGGATCATATCGTATGCGAATTGAGCGGGAAGGGTTCCAATCGATGGAGATTCCCGAGATCTCGGTCAGCGTCAGTGAACGGGCATCTCTTCGCCTGCGCATGCGCGTAGCGACCGTCTTTGAATCGGTGGACGTTGTCACCGACGTAAGTCTCATCCCGGACTCCGCCACTGTGAGCACCGTGATCGGGCCGCGCATGGTGGCGAATCTCCCGCTGAACGGCCGCAGCTTTCAGTCGCTGCTCATGCTGACTCCTGGAGTAAACCTTGACCCGTCTACAACGCTTGGCCCCACCGGACAGTTCAGCATCAACGGACAGAGGGGCAACGCCAACTACTTCGTGGTGGATGGCGTAAGCGCGAACGTGGGTGTGAGCACGGGACAAGTACCGGGCCATGGGGGATCGGGTTCCATTCCCGGTTTCACGGTTCTGGGCGGAACCAACAATCTCGTCTCGGTCGACGCCCTTCAGGAATTCAGCATTCAAACCTCAACCTACTCCTCGGAGTTTGGACGCACTCCGGGAGGCCAGGTCTCGCTGGTGACTCGATCGGGAACGAGCCAGTATCACGGAACGTTGTTCCAATACTTCCGAAATGACAAACTCGATGCCAATGATTTCTTCGCCAACCGGAACGGACTGAGCCGGCCGCCTTTGCGGCAGAATCAGTTCGGCGGTGTTCTTGGGGGACCGGTGCGACTTCCCGGTCTCTACGACGGACGGAATCGGACTTTCTTCTTCCTATCCCACGAAAGCCTGCGTTTGCGGCAGCCGCAAGTCACCGAGACGACCACCGCTTCGCTTTCAGCGCGGCAGAGTGCTCCCCCTGCAATCCGTCCGCTCCTCGACGCACTCCCGCTGCCGACGGGTGCGGACCTGCCCAACGGACTCGCGCAGTTCTCAGCCAGTTACTCGGTTCCGTCCACGCTCGATGCCACGAGTATCCGGCTGGACCATTCCGCCAGCAGCCGAGTCGCCCTCTTCGGACGCTTCAACCACGCTCCGTCGAGTCGGACATCTCGCAGACCGGGAGCCGTGAGTGCTGTATCCGACACCTTCGTCGACACCGACACAGCCACCGTGGGGGCAAACGTGACGTTCCGGCCCAACTTCCTTTGGGATTTTCGACATAACTACAGCCGTGTCCGAGGCGGAAGCACCCATTACGTCGATGCGTTTGGCGGCGCCACGCCTCCGCCACGCTCGGCGTTACTGCCTGATTTCGCCGGCCCGAACAGTTACGCCATCGTAAACTTCACTGGTACGCCGCATAGCATTTCAATGGGGCCCGAAGCCGGTAACCGCCAAGTGCAGCACAACATGGTGACAACCGGTTCCTGGATTCGCAGCGGCCACACGGTGAAGTTCGGGATGGACTTCCGCCGTCTGATCTCCACTTTGAGCGCCGATGCGCAGACGCAATATCGCCCGACCTACAACTTTCAAGGCATAACCGGAGCGTTGAACCAGACCCTCACGGCTGCAATCCTGAACGTGGTCGAGCGGTCGAATCTCTATTTCGACAACTTGTCGCTCTTCACGCAGGACGACTGGCGTGTTACGAGGCGGCTGACCATCAATTACGGATTGCGCTACGAACTGAACCCCGCTCCGGGTGGCTCCGATGCCGCGCGGCATCCCTGGACTGTACAAGGCTTATCGGAATTATCCACCGCGACGGTGGCGCCGCCTGGAACGAAGCTTTACGGAACATCGACACGCAATTTCGCCCCGCGCCTGGGCGCTGCTCTGCAGCTTCGGCAGAGTGCAGCCTGGAGCACGGTGCTGCGAGGCGGATATGGCCTCTTTTACGACGTGGGTTTCGGTGTAGTCGGCAACGCGGCAGGAGCTTATCCGCTGCTGCGGACAAAACGCCTGCCGCGCGGGACAACCTTTCCGCTGACGCCGGATCAGGCGGCGCCGCTTCCGGTCGATGCTCCGCCTCCCTACGATCTGATACGCGCATTCGCTCCGGATGTGAGCACTCCTCGAACCCACCAGTTCAGCTTCACTGTGGATCAGGAACTCGGCGCCGGTCAGGTGCTCTCGCTTTCCTATGTCGGGGCACGCGGGCGTCAACTGCTGCGCCAGGAGAGTATCAGCAACGTCAGCCCGACCATCCGCCTCCTCCAGTTAACGACCAACGGGGACCGGTCCGATTACAATGCCCTTCAGATCCAGTTACAGCGTAAGGCCGCACGGAACCTGACGGCGCTTGTCTCCTACACTTTCTCGAAGTCCTTGGATACTTCTTCGAGCGACGCGGGATTCCTGCCGCGTTCCGACAGGGTGCCGCCGGTGCAGGATCGCGGCCCGTCCGCCTTTGACGTGCGGCATGCATTCAGCGGCGCCGTATCCTATGACTTGCCGTCTCGGTTTGGAAATCGAGGACTCCGGATGCTGTTCGGTGGTTGGGGCACGGATGCTCTCGTCTATGTCCGGTCGGCGACTCCTATCAACCCCATCGGATTCCGGTCGACCGAGTTCGGCTTCGTTGAACTTCGACCGGATCTCGTATCGGGTGTGCCGCTCTATGTAGCGGACGCGAACGCTCCGGGTGGAAGGCGAATTAATGTGGATCCGCTTCCGAACTCGGCTCAGCGCGGGCCTTTTCTGTTCAGTCCGGAAGCGCGGCAGGGAAATCTTGGGCGGAACAGCTTCCGCGGATTCGCATTCAGCCAGGTCGACTTTTCGGTTCGCCGGCAGTTTGCGGTGACAGAGAAGTTGCGACTCGATGTCCGCGGTGAATTTTTCAACCTGTTCAATACGCCGAATTTTGCGAATCCCTCGAACGATCTGGGCTCGCCCAATGCGGCGGGCGTGTTCGTGCCGCCTCCAACGTTCGGCGTCGCCACTGCGATGATGCGCAGCGCGTATGGCGGCCTGAGTCCCATTTACCAGGTGGGTGGTCCCCGCTCGGTGCAACTGGTCCTGCGGTTGAGGTTCTAACGTAACTTCGCACAGGCATGCTTGGTCACATCGCCAGGAAGGAGTTTCGTGAGGTCTTGCGGGACGGTCGCTTTCGTTGGACCTCTGCGATGATTGTCGCGCTGCTTGGAATCGGCATGGTAACCGGGTGGCACGGCTACCGTACCAGGACGGAGGAAAGGCGGGAGGCGGAGCGACACTCCCGCCGTACCTGGGTTGAGCAAGGGAGGAAGAACCCACACATTGCCGCTCACTTCGGTGTCTACGTGTTCAAGGTTCCAAGTGCTCTCTCCTTCTTCGAGCCTGGAATCGATCCGTATACCGGCGCGACGCTGTATTTGGAGGCGCACCGACAGAATCAGCCGCTGTTTCAGCCGGCGAGTGACGGCGCCGTTCTTCAGCGCTTCGGGGAACTTACGCCCGCAGCGATAGCGCAAGTACTGCTGCCCCTGGCGATCATCCTGTTCTGTTTTCAGAGCTTCTCGGTAGAGAGGGAACGGGGAACTTTGCAGCAGTTGGCAAGCCTCGGAGTGCCGGCGCGCGTGTTGGTTTCGGGAAAACTCATAGGTTTGGGCGGGGCCCTCATGTTGCTGCTTGTTCCGGCTGCCGTAGCCGCTTCAGGAATCGTCTTGCTGCAGGTCTCTCCAGGCGAGTCAACTCTTCTGCGCGTCGCGATGCTTTGCTGCGGTTACCTGCTCTATCTCGCCGTCTTTGTCCTCCTCTCGCTCGTCGGTTCCGCTGTTGCGAAGACCTCTCGGATCGCGCTGATGGCGCTGCTTGGGTTTTGGATTTGGAACAGCATTGTCGCGCCTCGAATCTTCGCCGATCTCGCCGGCTATCTCTATCCTCCGCCGTCTTCAGCCGAGTTCTCGGCAGCAGCACGGCGGGATCTCGAACGCGGGATCGACGGAGCGAGTTCGGGCGCGCAGCGCAATCAGGCGGTCCTGGCCGATCTGATGGTCCGCTACAACGTAGACCGGGTTGAGGATCTTCCCGTTAATCCGCGTGGTTTCCTGTACCAGGCATCGGAAGAACGTGCCGCGCAAGTCTGGGACAAGCATTTTGGTGCGCTCTGGCTTGCCTATGAACGCCAGGATAGACTGCAACAGTGGGCAGCGCTCCTGGCCCCGATGCTCGCGGTTCGCTCGGTTTCCATGGGGGCGGCCGCTGCGGACTTTCATCACTCCCGTGACTTTGCCCGCGCGGCGGAACAGTATCGCCGCGAGATGGTGAAGGCACTCAATCTCGAAATCGCGATCCAATCCCGCCACGGCGAACAGTACGAGGCGGATCGCTCACTCTGGGAACGCATTCCGGAGTTCGCCTACAAAGCGCCTGGCATACGTTTCGTTCTCCGAAAGATCTGGATAGACGTGCTTACACTCGCTGCGTGGGTCGCGCTCTCGGGAGTGCTGGTCTATCGCGGAGCGGACTCGATCAAGGTGATCGTATGACGAGGCTCTGGCTTCTTGAGCTCCGAATTCTTGCGGGCGATCGCACGATTCATCTTGCCTTCGTGATAACGATCGTGCTGCTGGCCTACGGGCTCTGGAACGGCTGCTTGTGGCATGAACGGCGCCAGTCCGCAATCAACCTCGTCGTACAGGCCTTTGAGGGAGAGGTCGCTGAGATGAAGGCCGCTGTCAGGCAACATGAGCAGACGGCCGGTTCCGGCAAGGCGCCTGGCATCGTCAAGGGTCTGCACCCGGGCGGATTGGCGATAGGCGGATATCCGGCCGTGCTGCCGCTGACGCCGTTGAGCTCGCTAGCGGTGGGATGGGGCGACCTGTACCGGTCTGACGCTAAGGTTTCGCTCTGGAACAACAGACAGGACCTGTTCGCCGAATCAGAGCACGTCGGACCGCTGCAGCTTTTGAATGGGCGCTTCGATGTCGCCTTTTTCACCGTGTACTTGATGCCGTTGGTGCTGCTGGCGTGCAGCTACAATCTCGTCTCGGAAGACCGGGAGCATGGCACCCTCGCCCTCGTGCTGGCACAGCCGGTGAGTAGCGTTACAGTGTTTTTGCGCCGACTGCTGTTGCGTGCTGTGGCCCTGATCCCACCGGTGATCGTGCTGCCCGTTGGGGTACTTGCGGTGTCCGGAGCGTTGCCGGCCGACGTGCGCACGGCTTGTGCCATCGCAATCTGGGCGATCCTGGTGAGCACGTATGGATTATTCTGGCTCGCTCTGGCACTTTGGGTAAATGCCTGGGGCAGAAGTTCCGGCGCGAATGCCGTGGTGCTGGCCGGAATCTGGCTCAGCATTGTGCTGCTGGTTCCCTCGATGCTGGCATTCGCAATCGACTGGGCCTATCCGCCGCCATCGCGTACCGGATTGATCCGCGCTCTTCGCGATGCGCGCGCAGCTTCCGAGGCGGAAGCGCCGAAGCTGCTCGATCGGTACCTGTCGCAGCACCCTGAGCTCCGGCCGGTTGAGGGCGAAGGCGCGTCCAAGACGTTTGTTTACCCGTACTTCCTCGAGATGTGGAGTACCTCGCAAGGGATTGCTCCTCTGCTCGATCGCATCGACGCGGCGATGGAGCGGAGGTTGAGCATGATTGCTGCATTTCGCTGTCTCTCGCCAAGCCTCGCGATTGAGGAGAGCCTGAACGTGCTTGCGGGAACCGACGCCAAGCGGTATTTCGGCTTCCGGCGGTCCGTCGAGGCGTTCCATCAGGATTGGCACAAGTACTTTGCCCCTCGCGTCTTCCGAAACATTCCGATGCGGAGCGCCGATTACGACGAGTTTCCCCGGTACGTGCAGGTTGAGAAGTCGCCTCAGGAATTGTTCGCCGAAGTCATCCGAATGTCCCAGGGATTGTTTATCTATTCCGTAGCGGCGCTATTCTGCGCCGCGCGATTCCATCGCGGGAGGAGAGCTGCTTGAATCTGCAGCTGCCGCGATCGCTCAGTTCGCCCGAAACCGCGTGGTTGTTTCGACGAACGCGGCCGCATCTGGCCTGGCACATAGGTGGCTTGGCTTCAATTGCCGCGGGGAGCATGCTCGCGCTCGTAGATCCGCTCGTCATCAAGTGGCTCGTTGACCAAGTGCTGCCGGCACGTGAGCTTCGCAAGCTTGCACTCGCCATCGCAGTCTGCTTCGCCGCTGCCGCCGGGCGGTCCGTCCTGGTAGGGATCGGTGGTCGGATGGCATTTCGCGCCAATCAGCGATTGATGCTCGACCTTCGGACGGAGGTGCTGCTTCACATCGGTCGGCTATCTGCCGACTATCACGAAAGGACGGCGACCGGAGCGAGGCAGCACATCCTGCGGGACTCCGTCGACGAAGTGGGTAGGTTTGGAGGCGATGCCGTTCCGAGTGCCCTGCGGCTCATTCTGCAAGCCGTCTTCGTGACGGGGGCGATGTTTACACTCAACCCATTGCTCGCCTGCGTAATTTTGCCTGTCTTTCCCATCTTCGCGGTTGTGAATCGCTACTTTAAGCGACGGCTTCGGAGTGCCTCCGACGAGGCGCAACGGCAATCGGCAGCGGTGAGCAGCCGGTTGCAAGAGCATCTGGGCTCGTTGGTCCAGATCCAGATCCTCGGGCAGGAACTGCGCTGCGCGCGTACGTGTTTTCGCTCCATGGCCGGGTTGGTGCGCGTCGAATCGAAACGCCGTACAGCCGAATTGGAGTACAGCATCTACTGTACGCTGTTAATCTCGTTGACACTGGTTTTTGTGCTCGCGGCGGGCGGCTATCTTGTGACTGCTGACCGGTTGACACTTGGCGGACTGATCGCATTTCACGCGTTGGCCGGTCGGCTGATCGAACCACTGTACGGGCTCGTCGACCTCCATTCGAAGTTCCAGCGGGCCGGCGCCGCTGTGCGAAAACTTGCGGAGTTCCTGGCTTTGCGACCAGCCGTCCAGGATCCTCCCGACCCGATTCCGGCGCCGCGGCGAGTCGCCGGAGAACTGGAGTTCGATCGGGTTGTCTTTCGGTATGGTTCCGAGCGAAGCGCCATTCGGTGTGTCAGTATGCGGTTCCCGGCAGCGGGACGGTGTGCGTTGGTCGGAGAAAACGGAGCCGGCAAGAGCACCGTGGCAAAGCTGATGGCGCGAGTTCACGACCCCGAAGGAGGCCGCGTGCTGTTTGGCGGAGTCGACATCCGCCGCTATCGTTTGCGCGACCTGCGACGTACCGTGCTCTACATGCCCCAAAACGTAGTGCTGTTTGACGACACGTTCGAAGCCAACGTTCGATATGGCGACCCATACGCACGTGCTGCAATGGTAGATCGGGCTGTTACGATCGCCGAACTGGACGATGTGCTGCGGCGGCTCCCTCGGGGTTGGAAAGAGCCGCTCGGCCCTCAAGGGGCTATGCTATCCGGCGGAGAACGGCAACGAGTTGCCATCGCGCGCGCCATTCTCTCAAGTCCGAGTGTCTTGATTCTGGATGAAGCCACTGGCGCCCTGGACGCTCCGGCCGAGCGGCGGATTCTGTCGCGACTGGATTCGATGTTCCCTGATACCACACTGGTCGTAATAAGCCACCGACTGGCTTCGTTGAGCTGGGTTGACCGCATCTTCGTACTCGATCGCGGCAATCTTGCGGAGCAGGGAACTCACGCTGAGCTCTATTCTTCCGGAGGACGTTTTCGCGCGCTGGTCGATGCGCAGCCGAAACAGACTATGAGCGCTGTCGGAGAGCAATCATGAGAGCGGTCCTGTTCGACAGCATTCCATTCGATTACGAGTCCAGAAAAACGGATTCGCCGTCAACGACGACGCTGGTAGGTTCGGGAGTGTACGCAGCGGCAATGGTTCGCGGCCTTCTTCGCCATGGAACTTGTGATCGATACTACTTCATCGATCGCCAGCGATACGCCCGCTATGGTGTAAACGAATGGACACAGTTTCGCGAGAACCGGGATCGCGCGCATGTGATTCCTCCGGAGGAAATTCCTGGTGTTGCGAATGAGGGGCCGCTCGTAGTCGCTTCCTTCGGGCCGGCCGTTACCGACCTATTGCCCATCCGCGCGATCTGCAATCGGCCCGACTGGCCGGTCACCGGCATCACACATTCTTTACACGGGCGCGCCTTTGCCGGTTGGATGCTGCAATTATTGCTCGACGACGTCGGCCCTGGAGACGCCCTTATCTGCACGAGCATGGCCGGGAAGCGAGTTGTCTTGAACGTCCTTGACTCGATTCGAGAGAAGCTGCTGCGGAAGGGCATCACGCCACCGGATCTCTCGGTCGAACTTCCTGTCATCCCACTCGGAGTAGAGTGCGAAGCGGCATCTTCGGGCAGCCGAGATTCGGGGCGAAAGCTTGCTGGCGCCAGCGAGGACGAGACGGTGCTGCTCTACCTCGGGCGGTTTTCCAGTGTTTCGAAGTGCGACCTTGGTCCGCTCCTCTATGCGTTTTCCCGCCTGAGCCGGGAGTCGCGAGTACGACTTGTGCTGTCGGGCGACGATACACAGTTCCAAATGGCTCCCCGGCTCAGTGAACTGGCCGGCCGGCTCGCTTGCGCGGATCGCGTCTGCATCCTTTCCAACCCATCGACTCGACAGAAGTGGGACCTTCTGGCTGCAGCGGACGTCTTCGTCTCGCCAAGCGACAATATCCAGGAGACTTTCGGCATTACGATCATCGAGGCGATGGCCGCTGGTCTGGCCGTAGTTGCCTCGGACTGGAATGGCTACCGTGACCTGATCGATGATGGCAGGACCGGCTATCTCATTCCGACGGCCATCGGTTCGTTCGGACAGGAGTTGTGCGGTGAGGCTGCACTGGCGTCCGCGACCGTTGTGGAACCCCACTATCTCTACCGTAGCGTTCGCGAACTCATCGTGAATCCGGAACGACGGCGC
Source organism: Bryobacteraceae bacterium (assembly GCA_046289265.1). Lineage (GTDB taxonomy): Bacteria > Acidobacteriota > Terriglobia > Bryobacterales > Bryobacteraceae > JBKBWD01. The sequence continues at coordinate 17,908 of JBKBWD010000084.1, forward strand.
GCGATGGGGCAAGCGGCGAAACGGGAGGCTAATGCGCGGTTCGATTGGCGGGTGATCATTGCGCGGTACGAGGAACTCTGGTCGCAACTGACACAAGAGCGACGCGGGCGATTCGCTACGCCGTCCGCCGGCTTGACTTCGTTGCGGCTCCTTGAGGTTTTTCGCCACTATCCCACGAGTCACTGGGACGAAAAGCTATGCGTGAAATCCGCTCAAAGCCGAGAGGCGGGAGACCATTGGGACGAAGCAAGTCTCGCGATCCTCCGCTGCGCTCGTGAGTCGAACGGAATCCTCGTCCGGGACCTGATCGAGAATGAGGCCCTGCGAAGGAAGTGGGACAGAAGGCGTCTCGCCGCTGAGACCACGAGATTGCTCAAATACGGAGTCCTCAGCGAGGTGGAGCGGTGATCGTTGAGTACATCTTTTCAGCGCGGGTGGCATGGCGGTCACTCGTGCGCCGTCCCGCCCTGATGATCGTTGCGGCAATGACAGCAGCGCTCGGAATTGGCCCTAGCACCGCCGTTTTCAGCTTTGTGGACGCACTACTGCTGCGACCAGTGCCGTTTCCGGAACCGGAGAGACTCGTCCATATCTACTCGATGTGGGAGGGAACAAAACATCGCCTTTCGCTTCGTGAGATCGACGACATCCGCGAACACACACGCGTCTTTGTTGAGGTTGCGGGTTTCTCCGACGGGGGACGGTATAACCTCGCCAGCGATGTGCCGGAGGATCTGCCAGCGACGTTCTCCACCTTCAATCTCTTTTCCACACTCGGCGTTTCGCCCATTATAGGTTCGACGTGGACGGTCTCAGAGGACCGCTCCCGCTCATTCGACATTCTCATCAGCAATGGACTCTGGAAGCGCCGGTTTGACGCCGATCCTGGCATCGTTGGCAAGCAGATCCGCCTGGTCGACATGGCGTATACGGTGCGGGGAGTCCTCCCGGAGGGCTTTCAGTTCCCCGCACAGTCGGACATCTATCGGTGCTTCGGACTCTCGGCGAACCCGGCCAGCTATCAAAACCGGAGCGCAAGAAACGCCGGTGTAGTCGCGCGGCTCCGGCCAGGAGCCACAATCGAAGCGGCCCAAGCCGAGTTAGACGGTCTCTCGATGCGGCTTGCGGATGACCACCCTAAGACAAACCATGGCCTCCGTTTCTATGCGGAACCGCTTCGGGAGATCTATACGACTCAGGCTCGAACGCCGCTTCGCATCCTGGGACTGGGTTCGCTGCTGGTCTTCCTTGTGGCTGTGGCCAATTTGGCGAATATCTTACTCATCCGAGGGTTGGAAAGGAGACCAGCGACCGCGTTGATCGTGGCGCTGGGTGCTACGCACTGGAGCGTGCTGAGACAATCCATCGTAGAATGCATTGCCATTGCCACGGCAGGAGGAGCTCTCGGAACGATACTGGCTCACGTGATGGTTCAGGCCGCCTCCTCGTTGATCCAGTGGACTCTGCCTCCATGGATGGAGGTGCGAATCGATCTCCGCGTAATGGCCTTCCTGGTTGCCTCGTTGATCGCGATGTCACTGGCTGCCTCGATTGCTCCTTGGCTGCAGTCGCTCTCGGTTCGCCCTGCGGAGGTCCTCCGGGAGGCGTCGAAGGGATCAGGTGCGAAGTCGCTGGCGCGCTCGATCCTCGTCGGGACCCAAGTGGCGTTTGCGACGGTCCTTCTGATTGGAGCATGGATTCTCTGCGAGAGCGCGTGGCGGCTCCATCGGGTCGACATGGGCTTCGATGCCTCTGGGCTTCTCACCTTCCGGACTACGTTGCCATGGCAAACATACGGAAGGGATGGTGTAATTCGCTTTCACGACCGGGCTGTCGAGAGCCTCGCTTCTCTTCCGGGGGTAGAGGCCGCGTTCGTCAGCTCGGATCTTCCGATTTCCGAGCGGGGGGTTCCGATCAACCCGATTCAGGTCGAAGGCCAGACGCCCGCGGCCCAGGACGCGAACCCGAGAGTGTGGATGCAGAGCGTTGGAGTGGGCTACCACTCCGGGATGAGAATCCCTCTGCGGCGCGGAAGGTACTTCGGGATGCCAGATTCCGCGGACGCGGACCCCGTCGCGATTGTCAGCGAGAATTTGGCCGACCGGCTTTGGCCGGGCCAGGATGCGGTCGGAAAACGGATCCGGCCTTGGCCTTCCATCGATGGGTCGCCTTGGCTCACGGTTGTTGGCGTGGTTGGAGCCATACGCCCTGCGGGACCCGCTTCAGAGCCGGCCTACCATATCTACACATGTTCCCGGCAACTCACGGGCGCGGGCGCATACTTTATCCTGCGCGGCCGCACGGATGCTCGCGGACTCGCGCTTATGTCTGCCAAGGCGATCTCATCGATCGACCCGCTACAAGCGATATCGGCGCCAGAGACGATGGAGCGGCGAATCTCCAAACTCTTATGGCAAAACGAAGTGGCTGCCGTGCTGATCCTGATCTTCGCCGTTTTGTCTCTCGGCCTATCGATCGTTGGTGTGTATGGGACGCTCGCCTGCCACGTGGCCGAGCGTAACCAGGAGTTCGGAATTCGTAGCGCGTTAGGAGCGACGGCTTCGGATCTGGTCTGGCTGGTGCAATTGAGGTGCGCGTGCCTGGCGATAGCGGGCGGCCTGCTGGGCTCACTCGTCTGCTTCAGCCTCCTCCGAGTGTTCGGGCAAGATCTGCTCCAGACCGAACTGCACGGCGGAGGAGCATACGTCGCCGCTCCTCTGGTATCGCTCGCCGCTGCATCCGTCGCCGGCTGGGTTCCGTCCCGCCGAGCGGCGAGGAGCGATGCGGCCCAGTTGCTTCGTCATTGACACAAGTCCCAATCTCTGGTGGACGATCTATGGATCCAGGCGTTTCGCGAGAGCCGTGGGTAGCGAGAGCCGGCTTCGAGCACAAGCCTCCGCGCGCTCGGAACACATGGGGCGCGACAGGGTTGCTTGGGGAGTTTCTTCGCTCGGCCTGCGGCCCGATGTGCTCCGTCCGCGACCGTGCAATCGAATCAGCGTCGGGGAAACTGGTTCGCGGTGGCCGCTGCGCTGCTCTTCGCCGCGCGTAGCGATCGGCCACGAGGTCAATGTGGCGTCGGCGCCCGGCTTTGGCTCGACTGGTCGCCGATTCGGCGTATCCTTTTCCAGCGAGCCGCGGGCGCGGTCTTGGTGGGAGTTATCAACGTAATCGCGGATAAGCTGCCTCAGATGTCGTTCGTTCAGCGCGATGACATGATCGAGGATTTCGCGGGGACAACTGCCAACCCATCTCTCCGCGGTTCCGTTTTGCAAGGGCGACTGCACGCTTGTTCGCCTCGGCTCAAGACCGGTCGCCTTCGGAAACCTGATCACCTCGGCACCGAATTTCGAGTCGCGGAGCGACTGAATCTTCACAGTCGGCACGGTGAAGCAGTCGAAGGCGACGATCACATGGCGGTGATTCTGGGGGAAAACCAACCACCGGTTTGCCTTGGCCTTCGCGGCGCTGGACACTCCGAAGATACCTGGCGACCGTCCGTTCCGAGACGACGAAGCCGAATTTCAGAAGCTCTCCGTGGATCTGGGTGCGTCCCAGCCTTCATTCACTCCCGCCAGCCGCCGGACAAGACCGCGGACCTCGTCGCTGACATTCGGCCGACAGCGGCGGCCACGGGATCGCCAGCGCCAGTACAGACGAAAACCGATGCGGTGCCAGCCGACGACGGTCTCGGGCTTCACGACGACGAGAACGTCGGTCCAGCGGGGCCAGAGTTGTCGGAGAGCGATCCAGGAGATCCAGCCGGCCCACGGAGGGACGAAGCCGCTTCCGCTTGAGGACTGCTACCCGCTGACGTAGGGCGAGGACTTCGAGGGTCGTGTTGCCGCGACTGCGACGAAGACGCGGACTGCGGCAAGCAGCGAGAGAACGAAGGAGAGCACGATCACAGTTGTAGCACTCCGGTAACGCCTGCCACGTCCTCGGTCCCGCGGCCGCGCAAGTTGTTGAGACAGGTGGCGTCGAGTTTTGGCTATGCAGCGGGACCGACCATGCGACCCGGAGAGCGCGGCGCCCCCGTGGGCAATGGTGGGCAATGCGCGCCGGCAATCCTGGCAGATACGGCAGTCCCGGTAACGAGGAATCTGTAATTTGCAGATCCCCAATGTCGCCGGTAGGTTCGAATCCCACCCTCACCGCCAGAATCAAATCTATTGTTTTTCATTGGCCTCCTGTCTTCACGCGTGCGCCGCTGCCCGATCCGCGTCGAAGGTACGGTTGCCGGAGCCCGAATCCGTAGAACCTCGACCTGACGCCGTGGCAGGCCGCCACGCGGATCCGAGCCTGGGAAGCCCAGGGCCCTTTCGATGTTCAGGCCACCCCGATAATGATAGCCGCAGCCGCGGATTGGTCGATCAATTCGTCACAGAAGCACGCAATCTCTCCGCAAGCACGCCTCAACCCGCGGCCACGGGCGTACGCGGAGAACAGAGCCATTGCCTTAATCGTCGATCTGGGCGTCGACGAACTCCGCGAGTTTCGGGCTACCTGGACCAATTTGCGAGGCATTGCCGTTAAACAGTTGGAACGACTGTAAGCGTCCGACCAACCCCATCTGGACGGCAGGGGGCATCCGTGTTGAACTTCGGGCATGACAGAGAATCAAGTTCGCACTGGACAGGGCCGGCGGCGGCGAAGCCGCGGCGAGATCGAGCGGCTGGTGGCAGCGTTTCAAGCGAGCGGACTCTCGCAGCGCGAATTCGCGAAACGCAACGAAATTTCTGTCAACAGCCTCGGAGCTTACGTGAGACGCTCCCGGCGATCCGGATCCCATACCACCCAGGCTGAGCCGTGGGTCGCTGTCGAGGTCGCATCGCCCAACCGCGCTCCCGGTGATCTGACGTTGGTGCTGTCCGGAGGCCGGCGCATCGAGGTCGGCTGGGCTTCGATGCGGCCGCCCTACGGCGATTGATTCACGCTGTGGAGGGCTGCTGATTTCGGCATCGGTCCGGCGACACGCATCTCCTCGCCGCCGGAGCCACCGACATGCGCAAGATTTTCGAAGGACTCTACGGTATGGTGTGGGACCGGCCCGCCTGCGATGCGCTCAGCGAACACCTGTTCGTGTTCGCCAATGCTCACGCCGCGCCGCACGCGTCTTTTGTGAGCGCTACGTGAACGCCACTTGTGAACCGCGGCGTGAAGGCGCACGCCGGGAGCATCCGAAAGCGTAGGCCTGCGGTTTGGGGCGAAGTGGCGGAGGTTGGCTGCGGAACAGAGGCAGAGCGGGGAAAGCATCAGAAAACGTAGTTTTCCTCGTCAGGCTGTTCCTCGAACTCCCCCTCTCCACCCAGGCACCCGATCCCCACAGCCCCGCTCCTGACGATCCATTCGACGATACTGTCCGCGCTCACCCGCCACTTCGGGCCGCCGCCAGCCGATCCCTGAAACTCGGCCGCATGCTGGACATCCACCTCGAACTCTGCAACGTGGACCTTTGCGCCGGCAAACTCGACACCGTGCCCGGCATGGCAGTTCCAGAAACTCGAGGGCTGCGGCGCCGCAAAGAGCACGGCATGCAGCGCGTCCACCTCGAAGGCCGCGGCCTGGAGCCCGAGTTGCCATTCGACCGACTGGCTGGCCTCGACCTCGAACGTCCCCGTTGCTTGGCGAACGTGACGTTCGAGGTACAGATCGAGGTAAGCGCCGGGACCGGACGCCCGTGCGCCGAAGTTTGTCCCAAGACCCTCGCGGACATGCGTTGCCGCCGGGGCGAAACCCTGAAAGCGAACCTGCTCCCGATCGAGGCGGCGGTCTTGGACGACAGCCTGCTGCCTCAGGTAGGCGCCGGGGCCGCTCGCCAGAGCCGCGAAATGGCTGCCCAGCACGGATCGCGTGTAGGTAGCCGAGGGCCCAATTTCAGCAGACCGGATGATCATCGGCTAGTGTCCTGTCTCACATAATGATTTACATAGGGCGGCACCTGCTCTATACTGAGGCATGTTCACCCCAGCGCCAG
>JBKBWD010000085.1:0-23706 GCA_046289265.1 Bryobacteraceae bacterium
GAAGTGGCGGGCATGCTGAATCGCAGGCTGGAGAACATCCTGACATATCTGAAGCACCGGATCACCAACGCGGGCAGTGAATCGATCCACTCCAAGATCCAATGGGTCAAATACACCGCCAGAGGATTTCGCAACAAGACGAACTTCGTGAACGCCATCTACTTCCATTGCGGAGGGCTGGATCTGGCTCCGTCTTTCCACTAAAAACCCGGAAGACCCTGAATGGTCGGCCAAGTGAGTTGCGAGTTCAGCTACCCACAGGCTGCATACGGTTGTTGAAGGCCGCTCGCAATCGCGAGCGGGCCCGTTCAACCTTACTTCTCCGTCAACGCCGCAACGCCCGGGAGTTCGACTCCGCCGAGGAACTCCAGGGACGCGCCGCCGCCTGTGGAGATGTGGGAAATCTTGTCCGAAACCCCGGCCGATTTGATCGCCTTCTCGGAGTCGCCTCCTCCCACCACCGAGGTCGCGCCGGAGTCGGCTACCGCTTTCGCCAGCGCTACGGTGCCCTTGTCGAACGGGGGCTTCTCGAAGACTCCCATCGGGCCGTTCCAGATCACGGTTTTGGACGTTGCGATCACCTTCGAGAAGAGCTCGACCGTTTTCGGGCCGATGTCCAGTCCCATCTTGCCGTCCGGGATCGTTTCGACGATCTCGTGCTCGGCGCCCTCCTCGAACTCGGCCGCGACGACGTGGTCCAGCGGCAGGAGCAGCTTGTCGCCGGCCTCCTGCATGAGCTTCTTCGCCAGGTCGATCTTGTCCTCTTCGACCAGCGACTTGCCCGTCGGCAGGTTCTGGGCCCGCAGGAAGGTATAGGCCATCGCGCCGCCGATCATGAGCTTGTCGACCACCTTCATGAGGTTCTCGATCACCTCGATCTTGTCCGAAACCTTCGCACCGCCGAGGATCGCCACGCACGGGCGCGGCGGATTCTTCGTCGCCATCGTGAGGTACTCCAGCTCCTTGTCCATCAGGAGTCCGGCCGCGGCCTTCGGGACATACTGGATCATCCCAACGGTGGAGGCATGCGCGCGGTGCGCCGAGCCGAAGGCGTCGTTCACATAAACGTCGCAGAGTGCGGCGAGCTTCTTCGAGAACTCCGGATCGTTGGCTTCCTCTTCGGCGTGGAAGCGCAGGTTCTCGAGCAGCAGGATACCGCCCGCTTCGGGCTTCATGGCCTCGACCTCCGGGCCTACGCAATCCGGCGCCATCCTGACGGGGCGCCCGATCAGCTCTTCGAGCCGCTTCGCCACCGGCTTGAGACTCATCTCCGGACTGGGCTTGCCCTTGGGCCGGCCGAGATGGCTCGCCAGGATTACTCCCGCGCCCTGCTCCAGGGCATATCGGATGGTCGGCAGCGAGGCCTTGATGCGCTTGTCGCTGGTGATCTCCTGGCCGCCGGAGGCGAGCGGGACGTTGAAGTCAACCCGAATGAAGACAACTTTGTTCTTGAGATCGAGATCGCGAATCGATAATTTAGCCATAAACGCCTGGAACTCTCATCGTAGCATCTCACTTCTCGAACTCGGGCAATCCGCTCAACTCCAGCTTTCGGTCCGCGATCCGGTAGGCCTCGATCAACGCACCGGCCGCGGGATTGTGGACCGGCGGGGCGACACGGCTGCCTTCGTCGAGCTCGGCCAACATGCGGAAGTGCTCGTGCAGCAGGCGGCTGCGGAAGACACCGCCGATGGTGGCGATCCGCACGGTTTCGCTCCCCTCGGGGAAGAGCTGACGGCGGACGGCGGCCGTGATGGCGGCCAATTGCTGGGCCGCGCCCTTGAGGATGTCGTGGGCGACGGCGTCGCCGTTCTGCGCCGCTTCGTCGACCAGGCGCGAGTAGCGGGCGATGCGCGGGCGCGGGAAGTCCGTGGTGTAGAAGCGATGGAGCAGGTCGTTGGCGTCGGAGGCGCCGGTCTCGTGGAGCAGCATCTCGCGCAGGACGGTCGGCGGTCCCCAGCCCTCCTCGAAGCGGAGCGCGGCGCGAAGCGCCTGACGAGTCAGGTCGAAGCCGCTGCCCTCGTCGCCGAAGACGTAGCCCCAGCCGCCCGCGCGCGCCGTGCGGCCTTCGTGGTTCCGGCCGAACGAGATCGAACCGGTTCCGGAGATCGTGATGATGCCGGGCTCGCCGGCGGTGGCGCCGACCAGCGCGATGAGGGCATCGTTGGTGACGCTCAGATCGCGGGCGCGGACCATCTCCTCGACCAGCGCCTGCTTGTCAGCCGGGCCGCCGCTGAAGCCGAGGCAGGCGGCGCGAAACTCGATGGAAGCGGAGTTCAGGCCCGCCTGCGTACACGCCTGCTCCAGGCAGCCCTGTATGGCGTTGACGAACTTGGTGCGGCCTTCCGGCCCGCGCACGTGATTGCAGGGTCCGCCGCGACCCGCGCCGACGACGCGGCCGGTCTCATCGCCGATCAGAGCGGTGGTGCTCGACTGGCCGCCATCCACTCCCAGAAAGTATTCGCTCATCGTCTCTATTGTGGTTCAGCGGATGCGGTAGAGGCGATAGCCGTTGCGCTCGGCGATGCGAACGAGGTTCCACTGGGCGGTCTTCTCGTCGAAGTCGTCCGCGTAGAAGTCGTCGGCGTTAATGAGAAGGTAATCGAAGCCGCGGCGCTTGACCTCGTCGATGGCCCAGCGGCGCGGCTGGCGGGGCGGGGCGAGGTGCAGTTCGCGCGGCTCCTCGGAGAGGATCTGCCATTGGCCGTTGACCATGACTTCGAGGCGCAGGCGGACGCCGTGCTGGTCGGTGGAGCCTGCGAGGCTGACACGGTCCACTTCGGTTTCCGCACCGAAATCGACTTCGACATACATGCCGGGCCGGGCGGTCTCCCAGGTGCGCCAGCGCGTGAGCGGGTTGTTGTCGAAGGCCAGGGTGATCTCCCAGGGGTTGGGGCGCGAACGGAGCCGCCACTCGGGAGCGCGCGGCAGTTCGAGGCCACGGGCGTAGAGGCGCATCTCGGCGATGCTCCACATGTCGGATTCGGCGACCGCGGTCTGGACGACGCGGAGGCGGCGCAGGCGCGTGGGGGGGAACTCGAAGATGCGCTCGCGGCGGGGCGCGTGATCCGGGATGAGGACGCACCAGAGGGCGTCGCGCGTGGTCTCGTTCCAGGCCGACTGGAAGCCGACCGCGACCTCGCGGGTGGTGTAGGCTTCCGGGATGGCGGAGAAGGCGAGGACGGCCTTGCCTTCGGGCACGAGTTCGTCCAACATGCGGGCGGCGACGTAGGAGGGGTCCTTTTCGGTGAGCCAACCGTCCAAATCGTCGTGAATTCGGAGGGCGGCGCGAAAGGGGATCTCGCGGATGCGCCACGCGTAGGGTTCGCAGTAGTGCTTCATCTCGCTCGGCCAGGAGAGGAAACCGTGGAGGATGACTAGCGGGGCGAGCAGCCATGGGGTCCGCTGGAGCGCCATCGCGAGCGCGAGCGACAGGAACGGCAGCGCGCCCAAGAGGAAGCGCGTGCCGATGTTCAGGGCGTAGGGCGCGCCGAACAGGAAGGCGGCGAACAGCAGGCGGCGCCCTTCGGGCCATCGGAGCGCGAGCAGCGCGAGGGGCAGGGCGAGGAAGACGGGTCCGATAAAGCCGCCGAGCGTCTGGCCGCGCACCGTGACCTCGAGCGGAATTTCGAGCGGGCTGGTGATGGCGTCATAGGTGCGGAGATAGCGCGACCATTCCCGCTCCATGAAGACGTGGACGTACGGGTTGGGGAAGAGCGCGTTGGCCATCGGCGAGAAGGGGTTGCCCACCCACAGGACGTTCTTCACGACCCAGGGGGCAACCATGAGGGCCGCACCGAGGCAGACGAGCGCGGCGGGCCGCAGCAGGGGTTTGCCTCCGCGCCAGAGCCGCCAGAGGACGAAGCCGAGAACGTAAGGGATCGCCAGGCCGCCTGTGTACTTCACGGCATAGGCGAAGCCGCTGACGATGCCGAGGGGCGCGAGGAGGCGGCCGTCGCGCTCGGTTTCCCAGATCCGCAGCAGGTAGTGGGCGGCGAAGAGCACGCAGGCGAGCGCGACGTCGATGTAGGCGCTGGTTCCGTCGATGCCGGCGATGGGGCTCAGGAAGGCGAGCAGCGCTCCTGCCGCGCCGGCGGCGGGGTAGCCGAAGCGTCGTCCGTAGGCGGAGATGAGCAGCGGGAGCGCGAGCAGGTACGCGCAGTGGACGAGCGAGGCGGCCGAGTGCCGCCCGAAGCCGTAGGCCGCCAGGAAGAGCATCTCGACGCCCTGGGAGAGGTGGGCGTACATGTTCGTCGTGAGGTTCACGAAGCCGTGTGCGCGCCAGTAGTGTCCGACGATGCCAAGATGGTAGCCGCTGCCGTCCGGGCTCATCTCGGGCGCCATGGCGTTGAGGACGTAGATTACGGAGAAGGTAGAGTAGCCCGCGCGGAAGAGGTAGCGCCAAAAGCGGGGCGCCGGGGGCAGGGGATCGGCGGCGATGCGGAAACCGATTCGGGCGAGTCCGGCGAGGACTGCGGTGAGAATCGCCAGTAGCACAGCCGGATAGACGAGTCGGGCGGTGGCGAGCAGGAAGACGACAAGACTGTAGAGGGCCGATCCGGCGATCAAGGCGAACAGGTGGTGCTCCTCGCGGTAGAGGCGCGGCCGGAGCGCGGCGAGCAGGATGCGGCCGAGGCCGTACGAAGACACCACGGCGAGGAGTGCGCCGAACAGAATGGGCAGCGCCGGCGGCATCATTCGAGGAAACCGACGGACTCCAGCACGAGTCCGTATTCGACGGTATCGGTCTTCAGGGTGCGGTCGAGTTCGAGGGTGACGATTGTAGGTTCGCCTTCGCGGAGCCACTCAGTGGGCACGGGTTTGGCGAAGCGCTGCGAGCCTTCCCGGTCATAGCGGATGCGGTCGAGTTCGCGGCCGTTCACGAGGAATGTGACCGTGAGGGCGCCGCCGGCGGCGGCGAGCACGTGGCCGTTGACGCCGAAGTGCACGTGCAGGTTCACGCCTTGGGTTTCGGCCAGTTCGAAACGGAAGGTGGGCCGGCGGCCGGTCCAGCGCCAATCGGCCCCGTCGGCGGGAGGGTGGACGTCCTGGACGAAGTACTCCTCGGCGCCGGGCTGTACGGCCTGGACGAAGTGCCGGTAGGTGGCGGATGACAGGCCCGGAATGGTTCGCTGGACGGGCGGCGGCACGCCTTCGTCGAGGTCCGAACAGCCGGCACAGACCAGGGCAGCCAGGAGCAGCAGAACGCGCACGACTCCTCATTGTAGCCGGAAGACGGGATGCGGCCGGCGGGCTGCCGTGGTACTCCTAAAGCATGCCACTTTCTGCACGAAATCGGCTGACCGGAAAGGTGACGGACGTGCGGCTGGGCGAGGTGATGGCGCACGTTACGGTACAGGTGGGCGAGACTGTGATCGAGAGTGTCATTACCCGGCGAAGCGCCGAGGAAATGGGACTCAAGGTCGGGGACCAGGTAACGGCGGTGGTGAAGGCGACCGAAGTGATGCTCCAGAAGGACTGAGGCGGCTACTTGGTCTTGTCTTTGGCGTAGCAGATCGGGTCGAGGAGGCAATCGGCGCAGCGGGGCTTGCGGGCGAGGCAGAGGCTGCGGCCGTGGTGGATCACCTGATGGGAAAACAGGATCCATTTCTCCTTTGGGATGATCCGGACCAGGTCGCGCTCGATCTTGACGGGGTCGGTTTCCTTCGTAAGGTCGAGGCGCCGGGCGATGCGCTGGACGTGGGTGTCCACTACGATTCCCGAGGCGATCCCGAAGGCAGTTCCGAGGACGACGTTGGCCGTTTTCCGGGCGGCGCCGGGGACGGTGAGAAGCTCTTCGATGGTCCGGGGCACCTGGCCGCCGAAGTCTCTCAGAATCTTCCGGGCGGCTCCGACGATGGACTTCGCCTTATTGTTGAAGAAGCCGGTGGACCGGATGTCCTGGGCGAGTTCCTCGGGGCTGACGTTGGCGAAATCCTCGATGGTGGGGTACTTGGCGAACAGTCCCGGCGTGACCATGTTGACGCGCTGGTCGGTGCACTGGGCCGAGAGAATAGTGGCAACCAGCAGTTCCCAGGCGTTGCGGTGGTGCAGCGCGCAGGTCACGTTGGGGTAGAGCCGGTCGAGCCCTTCGAGGATCTTTTCGACGCGGGCTTTCCGTTCGGCGGCGGTCTTCGGGCGCTTGACGGCGGTGCTGGGCTGCGCTTCAGGCATAGGACGAAAGGGACGAAAGGGGTTGCGATGAAACCATATCCTACCACCCATCCGGAGGAAGTGCGTCCTGGGGGATGCCGGTGAAGGTCTATACGCTCGCGTGCTCCCTGATTGTGCCGGCGCCGATTGAGCGGGCATTCTCGATTTTCGAGGACCCGTACAACCTGGGGCGGATCACGCCGTCGTGGCTGCGCTTTCGGGTGACGTCGGCCGGGCGCGTGGTCATGCGGCGCGGCGCGGAGATCGAGTACAGGCTGAGCTGGCTCGGGATTCCGCTCGCCTGGAAGACGCTGGTGACCGAGTACGATCCGCCGCGCCGGTTTGTCGATGAGCAGGCGAAGGGACCGTATTCGCTGTGGCGGCATCACCACATGTTTCGGGAGGTCGAGGGCGGAACCGAGGTGGCAGACCGGGTGGAATATGCGCTGCCGCTGGGGCTCCTCGGGCGGCTTGCGCACAGGTTGATCGTGGCGGAGCAGTTGCGGCGGATCTTCCGCTTTCGTCAGCGGAAGATCGCCGAGATGCTGGGAGGGGGCGTGACGGTGGCCGAGCCGGAGATCACTCCGAAGTGACTTGGAAGTCGGCGCGGAGGAACTGCCAGTCCGGGATCTCGTAGGCGCGCAGGCGCGTCTGGATCGGGGTGGTGAACTCCTTGGACTCGTACGGTCCGAGGGAGGGCAGCTTCAGGTCGAACGTGCTGACCGGCTCCTGTTCGGGTTTAGCTCCGGCGGGCCGCAGCCGAACCTTCAATGCCAGCGGCGGGATTTCTGCCGAGGAGTGGTTGACGACCAGGAATTGCACGCGCGGCCGCTGGCGGGAATCCTCAGAAATGCGGAAGCCGGTGATCTCGAGGAACTTGGCGTAGGGGCTCTGTTTGACGCCGGGGGTGGGCAGAGCGGGTCCGACGTCCTCCAGAGGGGCTGCGGTGGCCGACGATGTGGTGTCGCGGGACGAGGGCAGCAAGTAGGTGTAGACCAGGGCGCCGATGCCGACCAGGACCGCGGCGACCAGAACGGTAACGGCCCAGGGCGGGAGCCCGGCGCGTCGCGTGGCATAGCCGGCCGGCGGGTAACCGGGAGGCGGCGGCGGATAGCCCGGAGGCGGCGGATAGCCCGGTGGAGGATAGCCGGGCGGAGGCGGCGGGTAGCCGGGCGGGTAGCCGGTCTGCGGCGGATAGCCGGGAGGCGGCGGGTAAGCGTACTGTGCCGGCGGCGGCGCAGGCGGAGCCATTTGCGCCGCGGCGGCTTCGGCGGTGGGCTGCGCGGCGGGCGGTTGCGCTGCCGGGGCCTGTGGGGCGGGCGCCTGCTCGGGCTGCTCCTGTACGGGAGCGGGGCACTGGGGACACTCGCTATAGGAAGGTGGGACTTCCGTTCCGCATTTCGGGCATATCCAGGTGAACATCTTACTTACCCATACTCTAACAGTTTGCCGGACAATGTAGCGATGGACCTCATTCGGACGCCTCCGGGCTCGCCAGGATCCCTGGGTGTATTCCCGGGTACATTTAATCCTCCGACCCGCGCGCACATGGCGATTGCGAAGGCGGCGTTGGGTGTGGTCGACCAGGTTCTGTTCGTCCTTCCCAGGGTGTTCCCGCATAAGCCGTACGCCGGGGCGAGCTTTGCGCAGCGTTTGCGGATGATCGAGGCCGCGACGGCCGGTGAGCCGCGATTCGGGATCGCGGCCAGCGAACGCGGGCTGTTTATTGAGATCGCCCGCGAATGCCGGGAGCAATTCGGCGAGAACGTGGAGCTGCACTTCCTGTGCGGGCGGGACGCTGCCGAGCGCATCATTCATTGGGACTACGGCGAGCCCGGCGCATTTCAAAAAATGCTAAACGAATTCGGGCTCCTGGTGGCCAGGCGTCGTGGGGGGATGGAGATTCCGGCGGAACTGAGAGACCGGATACGCCCGCTGGAAATGGGCGAGGACTGGGACGAAGTTTCGGCAACCGAGGTTCGCGAGCGGATCTCGAGGGGGGAGCCGTGGGAGCACCTGGTTCCGGGGGAGATCGCCGGGTTGGTGGGGGAGTTCTATCAGGCTACTGGAGACGGCAAAGCGGGTCGCCGATGACGATGTTCTGCCAGCTCAGCGCGGGGATCGCGAGGTAGAAGCTTTCGGCGAGGTTGCGGCCGCCCAGGTAGGCCGGAAGGAGGATCTCGGGACGGGGGGAAAGGCCGAGGTATGGTTCGTAGACGTGGCCGGAGGCGCCGGTGGCGCCCTCTTCGATCAGGTCGGCCGTCAGGCTTTGGGGCGAGCCGGCGAACCACTTCGGGCGATCGGCGCTGTTCCACGTGCTCAGGTTCCAGTCGGAGGGCGGGCGCTGGAAGGTGCGGCCGTTGGAGGAGACGAATTCGGTCGCGATTGCGCCGGGGAGCCATTCGAAGTTGAGCCAGCGTTCCTTGCGGTTCTTGTCGTTCGATCCCCAGGAGGCGTAGGCGATGACGTCTTTCTGTTCGTAGAGCACGTCGGGGGAGGCGTCGAAGATTACCCGGTCCTTTGGAAGCCGGATGGCGGCGTCGCGGAGCCAGGAGTTACCGGGCGAGTCGTCGTCGGCGTTGAGGTCTATCACGGCTTTGCCGCGATTCCTGGCTTCGATCGCGCGGTCGATCAGGGCTTTAACACCGGCGACATCGTAGGCGGCGAGGCGCGTGACGAGGTAGATCGGGAAGTCGGGATGACGAAAGGGAGCGTTGAGGCGCCGAAAGAACGGGTTCAGCACGAAGCCGTCCACGGGATGAGTTTCGCCCTGCAGGCGCCGATAGAGCAGGGTCAGCTCCGAATCGACGGCGGCAGCGTTGCCTTCCTGCCCTGAGGTGCCTCGGATTTTCAAAGGGATTCCGAGAGTGGTGACGATGTAGAGAATCTGTTCGGAGAGTCCGTTGGCCTGGAGGCATTTGGAGACGGAGGGAGCGATTTCCCGCTCATAGACTTCGCGGTCGATCTCTTCGTTCGTGCTCGTGCGGATCTGGCAGATGTTGCGGGGCGGAATTTGGCGGCGCCTGGCGTAATAGTCGCCGATTTCACGGGAGGCCGGCGAGTTGCGGTTGACGACCAGGAGGATGCGGTCCGGCGTGGCGGCGAGCGCGGCCTCGGCGAGGAGGAGCAGGAGGAGGAGTCGCGTAGGGGTCGGCACTAGTCGAGTTGCTGAGAACGGAGCATAGTCTCAATGCTATAATTTATGTTTCAAGCCCGCAACCCGGAGTGTGTTCGCCGTCGGACCCCCTCCCCGGTACGAGCGGCCATATGGATCTCGACCAGCTTCACACCTTTCTGGAGATCGTCCGGCTGAAGAGCTTTTCGAAAGCCGCTCAGACCTGTTATCGAACGCAGCCGGCAATCAGCGCACAGGTGCGGCAGCTCGAACAGGAGCTTAACACGACCCTGTTCGAGCGGCTGGGCACGCGGATCGCCCTCACTACATCGGGCCGCATCTTCGCCGAATATGCCGAGCAGATTCTTGAGTTGCGCCGCCGCGCCCAGGACCAGATCCACGAACTGGAGCGGGTGCCGCGCGGAGAGCTGGTGATTGCCGCCAACGAGGCGACGTGCATTTACGTTCTTCCGCAGGTCTTTTCCGAATACAAGAAGCTGTTTCCGAACGTTCAGTTGCTGGTGGACCGTTCGTATGGGGGGCATGTTGTGGATGCGGTCACCGATAATCTCGCCGATTTTGGCATTACGCAGCTTCCGGTGCAGGAAAAGAAACTGCAGGTGGTAAAGATCTATTCCGATGAGATCCAGCTTCTGGTTCCGGTCGGGCATCCGCTGGCGTCGCGCCAGGCGGTGCTGCCGGAGGACCTGCTGGGGCATCCGCTGCTGTTGCCGAAATCCGGAACGACCCGGTCACGTCTGAACCAGTGGCTGGAGTTGGTGGAGGACCAGATCCAGATCTCGATGGAGCTGGACTCGACGGAGATGATCAAGCGGTTCGTCCGGGCGGGGTTGGGTGTGTCGTTTCTTGCGACCTCGCACGCGATCGAGGAGGTTTCGGCGGGGCGGCTGGCAGCGGTGTCGCTCGGGCCGGAGCCCATGGTGCGGCGGCTCGGTTTGATTTATCGTAAAGACAAAGCGCTGTCCAAGGCGGCGCTCGGATTTATCCAGGTAGTACTCGACGAGTCGGCGAAAAACAGCATCGCTGTTGGCGCCGTTCGCGAATCCAAGGTACAGGCAGCAGAATAGATGGAACGTCTCACGCTCAAGACCTCCGTGATTTTTGTGACGCGCGGCAATGATACGCGCGTATTCCGCTCGATCGAGGAGGTGCCGCCGGAATTACGCCGGGAGTTGGCGCAGTCGACCAAGGGAATGAACTCGGCCACGATCCTCATTGCGGACCGGGGCGGGCGCGAGGAGTTGTCGCGCGCGCTGGGCGGGGGATCGACCCGGCTGCACAGCCGCCTTATTTCGCGTCTGACCACGTCCGCGGCGCTCTCCGGCCGGCGTCTGCGTGAGCTGCCGCTACGGGTCTGGGGAGAGTTGCTTTTGGCCGGCGGCCTGGGGTTGGCGATCTGGACGCTGCTGGCGCTTCGCTGAACCGCGTTAATTGCCTCACATTCGTTCGGTCCATGCCGATAAGAACCGTATGGACCGGCGGCGCGAGCCTCGCCACGCGATTGACGTCCCCGCGGACGTTACAGTTCTGACTGAGCCTGAAGGGCGCTTAACCGGGAGAGTTGCGGACGTCTCCGGTGCGGGGATGCGGCTGCTGCTGGAGGAGCCGCTCCCGCCCGGGACGTTGGTGCGAGTGGATACCCGCGATGTGCTCTTTCTTGGAGAGGTCTGCTATTGGCGGCCGGAGCAGGGCGGTTACGCAATCGGGGTCCGGCTGGAACATTCCATTAGCGGTACGTTGGAACTTGCAGCCCTTAGCCGGGCAGTGTGGCAGGCGTCGCCGCCAAGCCCTGAAAGCCGTGAAACACGGATGCCAGCAGCACCATCAACAGAAACAGAAAAAGAAACAGACCGACGCGATCGGCCAGGCGACCGCGCCGCAGGTTCCGCTGTAGACCGAAACGCGACATCACGCTGACCTCCTTCACGTTAGACGCCAGAGTTCCTGACCTCGTTACAGAAAAAGCTTTGGGCAGACGCGGAATGGGATCAGTAAGCTCCGTGGCCCAGCAGGACGACGCGGACGGTTTTGAGGAGGATTTTCGCGTCGAGCCAGGGACTCCACTTGCGGACATACTCGGTGTCGAGTTCGGTGCGGCGGCGATAGCTGAGGTCGGTGCGGCCGGAGACCTGCCAAAGTCCCGTGAGACCGGGCTGCACCTTGGAATAGACGGAGAAGGCGGGCCCGTACTTGGCGATCTCCTCGGCGACGATGGGGCGCGGGCCCACAATGCTCATATCTCCGCGCAGCACGTTCCACAGTTGGGGCAATTCATCGAGGCTCGTCTTGCGCAGCAGACGGCCGACGCGCGTGATGCGGGGATCGTTTTTGAGCTTGTGCTTCGATTCCCACTCGATCGCCTGGTCGGGATGCTCTTTCAGGTGACGCTTGAGGACCTCGTCGGCGTTCTCCACCATCGACCGGAATTTGAACAGCCGGAAGCGGCGCCAGCCCTTACCCATGCGCACCTGGGTGTAGAAGACGGGACCACGCGTGTCGAGGACAATGGCGACAGCGAGGAGGAGACCGACTGGAAGGGCTAAGAGGCCGAGGGCGAGAGCCATGAGAATGTCGAAGGCACGTTTCCAACGCTGCACACCCGGATGAAACAGTGGGCTCCGAAGCGCCTCGGCTTGCGCGGCGGGCGTCCGATGCGAAGGGGCTGCGGCTGCGATCGTCTTAACCGGTGTGGTGGACATCCCTTTTCACAACGCTATCATAAACGGCGATCGTCTTCGCCATCATCGCGTCGAAGCAAAACGCGGACTCGTATGTGTGACGCCCCGATTCACCGAGCTGTTCCCTGAGGGCGCCGTGAGTTAACAGGCGTTGCAGGGCTGCACGAAGCGCGTCGATATCGGATCGGGGAACGAGGAGCCCGTTGGCTTCGTGCGACACGGCTTCGCTGACTCCTCCGACGTTCGATGCGACTACCGGGAGGCCCGCGCGCATCGCTTCGAGGATGCTGCGCGGGAAGCCCTCGGATCGCGACGAGAGAACGAAAACCTGCGCTTCGGCGAGGAGCGCGGCCGGGTCCGGATGATAGCCGGCGAAGCGCACGCGCGATGCAACCCCAAGAGTGGCGGCGAGGCCTCGCAACTGCGATTCGAGCGGTCCATCGCCGACCAGAACCAGCTGCCAGTCGAGCGACGCGAGCGAGGCGAGAGCCTGAAGCAGCGTGGCGTGGTCCTTTGGCGCTTCGAATCGAGCGACCGAGATCAGGCATGGCGGATGCGCGCCGGGGCGGGCCCGCAGTTCCGGGGCGACGTCGCGGACGCCGTTGTGGATGACGTGGAGCTTGCCGGCTACGGCGATGCGTTTCTCAAGTGCGAGGCGGCGCTCCGACTCGCTGACGCAGACGATGGCGCGGGCCCAGCGGGCGGCGATGCGCTCGGCTGCGGTGTAGACGAGTCCCTGGACGCGCGAGATCCGGTCTCCTATGGTCCAGCCGTGGGGGGTGTAAATCGCGGGGAGTCCGAGCGCATGGCAGGCGGAGCGTCCGAGCCAGCCCGCCTTCGCGGTATGGAGCGAGACGAGGTCCGGCTGGAAGGCGCTGAGGCCGCTTTTCAGTTCGCGAAGGGCGAGGAGATCGCTGAGCGGGGAGATTGCACGCTGAAGGCGCCGGAGCGAGCGGAAGGGCACGCCCGCGCGGGTCAACTGCTTCGTCACGGGGCCCTCGCCTCCGATGAGGACGAGGACCTCGTGGCCGCGCTCGATCATGGCGCGCGCCAGATCGCGGACATGGATACTGGCGCCGCCGACGGCGTCGGCCCGCGTGATGACGTAGGCGATCTTCATGCCCTCTCCTTGGTCGAGAGGATCACCAAAAAGGCGAGCTTGCGAAATAGTTCGCTGGCGAGCCTGGGTACGAGGGGCAGGTCAAGCAGGCGCGCGAGGGACGCTCGCGAGGGGCGGTCGCAAAGACGGTAGCGGATATAGTCGGGCTCGCGCAGTTCGTTCGAGAACCGGCGGTCATAGGCGGCGAGGATTTCGCGGCGGGGGCGGTATCGCGTGTAGTCATCGATCCACTGGAGTTTATCGATGGCCCACTGGCGGCAGGTCGGGGCCTGATTTTTCCACGTCCCGAAGCCGAGCGAGCGCAGCGCCCAGGTGTAGTAATAGCGCGTCCGGGAGCCTTTGGCGAACCAGTGAGAGAAGGGGATGCCGATGTGGCCTTCGCGGAAGACGTCGGCTGACGGGAAGATACTCAGGACCTGGCCGCCGGGCTTGAGGACGCGGTGAATCTCGCCGAGCACTGCGTCGAGATCGTCAACGTGCTCCATAACCTGGTTGTTTGTTACTAAGTCGAAGAAGGTGTCGGGGAAGTCGAGGCGGCCGTCATGGATCTCGCGGATGACTGCGCCGAGGAGGCCTGTGCGCTCGGCGTCGGCCCGGGTCTTGGAGCCTCCGTAGAAGACGTCCGCGCCGTAGATGTCGAGTCCGGCCTGGCGGCCTGCCGTGACGACGCGTCCGGCGCCGCAGCCGAAGTCGAGGATGGTTGCGCCGGGGCGCGCGGCAGCGGTGCGGGCGGCAAAGTCCAGGACGAAGCGGTTAGTCACGTCGAGGGTCACGGGTTCCGGATGCATGGCGCTATCTGCCGAGCAGCTCACGGTAGAGCAACTCCCATTGGTCCAGTACGGCTTCGATGCCGAATCGGGCGACTGCGTGGCGTCTCGCCGCTTCTCCGAGGCGCAGGCGCTGTCCGGCGGGCATCTCCATGATACGCGTCATCGCGGCGGCGAGGGCGGCGGCGTCGCCGGGCGGGACGACGAACCCGGTCTCGCCGTCGAGGACGACCTCACTGGCTCCGCCGGCGCCGGTGGTGACGCAGGGGAGGCCGCTGGCGGCTGCTTCGAGCAGGACCATAGGGAGCCCTTCGACGACGGAGGAGAGGACGAAGGCGTCGGCTTCGTGCAGGAGTGCCGGGAGATCGCTTCGCTGGCCGAGAAAGCGGATCCGCGCGGCGGACTGGGTGGCGAGTTGGCGCAGTTCGGCCTCCTGCGGTCCGGAGCCGGCGATCCAGAGCGAACCCCGGCCCACGCGCGTGAACGCATCGATCAGATTGGGGTAGTCCTTCTTCCACATGAGCCGTCCCGCGGCCAGCCAGACGAAGTCGTTTGAGTCGCGGGGCGCGGCGGGTGGGTGGTAGAGGCGTGTGTCGACGCCGTTCGGGATGACGCGGAGCCGGTGGCTGGGGGCCGCGCCGATGCGCGCGTAGCGATCCGCGCCGGCTTTCGAGACCACGACGGTGATGTCGCCGAGCCGGTCGGTGAGGCGGTAGAGGCGCTCGCGGGCGCGAGCGTCTTCGGAGCGGCGGCTACTCTCGATGAGGCTGTGGGCGGTCGAGATGACGGCGGGGACAGGGCAGAAGATGCGGGCCAGCCGGGCCATTAAATTTGCGTGGAACATGTGGGCGTGCAAAACCTGCGGGCGAAGGCGGCGCAGCGCGGCGAGGAGGCGGACGGCGCCGATGGGATTGGGCGAGCCGGGGCGCATGTCGAGCGAGTAGACCCCGACTCCGGCGGCTTTGAGTTCGTCCGCGAAGGCGGCCGGCGGGAGGAGTGAAACCACGGAGGTCCGAAATCCGCGGCGGGCGAAACCGCGGGCAAGTTGCGCGACCTGCGCCTCGGCGCCGCCTGGCGCGAGGTTGGTGGTGAGCATCACGAGGCGCGTGCTCATCGTGACTCTCCTGCCAGTTTCTCGAAGAGGGCCGCGTAGGCGGCGACCATCGCATCGACGCTGAAGCGTTCGGCCTGGAGAGCGGCGGCCTCCCCCATTGCGCGGCGCTCGCCGGGGGCGTCAATCAGGCGCTTGAGCGCGGAGGCGAGTGCCTGGGGATCGTTCACCGGGATGACGAGGCCGCTCTCTCCGTCGCGGACGAGTTCGGGGACTCCGCCGACTCCGGTCGCGACCACCGGCAGTCCGGCGGCCATCGCTTCCATCACGGAGAGCGGGTGGCCCTCCCAATCCGAGGCGAGGGCGAAGAGGTCGGCGGCCGCGAGCAGGTCCGGGACGTCGTCGCGGATGCCAAGGAGATGGATCCGGTCCTCGAGGCCGCGGCGGCTGGTCGCCTCTTCGCAGGCGCGCCGCAGGCTGCCGTCACCCGCGATGAGGAGGTGCGTGCGTTCGCGGGCAACGCGCGCGAAGGCGTCGATCAGGGCGAGGGGGTTCTTCTGTGGTTCGAGGCGTGCCGCCGAGACGATGAGGGTGTCTTCCGGCGTGAAGCCGTGGGCGGCGCGCCAGCGGTCGCGGACTTCGGGCCGGCGGTAGGCCGAGGTGTCGATGCCGTTGGGAATCGTCGCGCAGGGTGGGAATCCGTAGACGGCACGGAAGGAGCGGGCGACCTCCTCGGAAACCGCCACGGCGCGGACACCGCCGCGATAGGCGATTCTATGGACGAGGCGGCCGAAGGGTTCGACCTCCTTCTCCGCGAGGTTGTGGACCGTGTGGACGATCGCGCGCGCTTTGCAGCCGATGCTGGCGGGAAAGACGTATCGCTGGATGTAGGAATGCGTGTGGATGACATTGGGCCGCCATTCGCGGAGTAGGCGGGCGAGGCGCGGGTAGATCCGGGGGTCGAAGCCCCGGCGCTTGCCGAGATTCCGTGCCGGGATGCCGTGTTCGTGCAGGACGGGTTCCAGGCCGCCCTCGAAGGGGTCGTAAAGTGCGACGACGGTGCAGTCGAAGCGCGTGCGGTCGAGGCGCGACGCGAGGGAAACGGCCATCTGCTCGGCACCGGCGCGCTTGAGCGTGGCCAGCACCTCGAGAACCCGGAGCCTCATGATTGCTTCTCCCGTGGCTCGAAAGATCGCGCCCAGGCGGCCATGATGAGGGCGAAGATGAGCCAGCCGGGCTTGCGGTGCTCCCAGGTGAGTGTGGAGACTCCTACGGCCCACATCGCGAGCGTGGTGGCCCAGAGGGCGCGCTCGGGCATCGGCATGATCCAGATGTAGACGGCGAGAATCCCGAGCAGCGCGGCGAAGAGGCTGAACCCAATCAAGCCCGATTCGACCAGCACTGAAAGGAAGGCGTTGTGCGCGACGTACTCATGGCCCGGAATCTGCGGCGTCCCGAGCCACGGGCGCACCGCTTCGGGGTAGGTCCCGACGCCGGTCCCGAGGACGGGATGCTGTTTGAGCGCCTTGAGCCCTGACTTCCAGATCGTGGTGCGCTTGTGCAGGGTCCCTTGCGTGATTTCGGTAGGCAGGGTTGCGAGCCGCTGGCGCGAGGGCGCAGGGGCGAGCCTGACCAGCCCGAGAAGCAGTACGGCCAATAGAGCCGCGGTCGAGAGCTTCTGTGCGAGGCCGGATTGGCGCCACGTCCAGACGGCGAAGCCGAAGGCGAGGAACGTCACGATGAGGGCGCTGCGCGAGGCCGTCAGGAGCACGGCTCCGATGGCGCAGGCCGCGGCGAGCCGGTAGAGCCATTGCGCGGGGCCGCGCGAGCGGAGCGCCAGATACAGCCCGAACGGGATGGACAGCGCTACGGTCAGGCCAAGGTCGTTGGGGTCGAAACCGGCGGTGGCGTAGCGGCGGTAGTAGGTCTGCTCTCCCTGGAGGAAGCGCGAGAGGGTGTAGAGAGACGAGACGACTGCCCCGGCGACGTAGGCGCGCAGAAGTCCGTCCTGCTGCGCGCGCGTGCGGCAGAGGTCCCAGATGAGCCAAGCCATGACGAGGAGTTGCGCGAAGGTGGCGGCGCGCGCGGCGGTGGCGGGAGGCGCGATGCTCCAGCACCAGGTTAGGGCGGTCCAGCCGGTGAAGAGGGTTGCCGCGATGAACGCGAGGTTGGGGGCGCGGACGCTTCGGCGTTGGATAGCGGCCAGGGCGCCTGCCGTGACCGCGAGCATCCCGAGCACCCGCGAGATGGTTCCGAGTCCCTCCACCTGGATGCTTTTTTCCCAGGGGAGCGAGAAAACGAAGGCGCAGAGCAGCAGCCAGGCAAGATTCGTCATACGGCGGACTCCGAGGCGCGGAGGGTGCGCCAAAGAATCCAGAGCGCGCCGAGGATCTGCACCGAGGCGGCGACCCCGAGGGCTCCGACCGCTCCAGCGAGTCCGAAGCTCGGCGCCAGGCTCCAGCTTGCCAGTGCCGAGGCGGCTGCGGCCGCGCCCAGCAGCGGCATTTGCGAGGCAAAGGAGCGCGTGCTGGTGATGACGTATCCGAGCATATTGGCGACGTAGGCCGGAATGCCCGCCAGCATGACGCCCACCAGCAGGATGCTGTACTGGCCGTATTCGGGGCGGTAGACCAGTTCCAGGACAGGCTCGCCGAGTAGAAGCGCAACGGCGACGCCGGAGAGGCCGACGCCCGCGGCGAGTCCGCAGAGTTTCAGCGCAAGGATGCGGAAGGCCCGGAACTCATGCGCGCTGAAGTGCCGGGCGAGCCGAGGGGTGGCGGACTGGCCCAGCGCGTTGATGATCGTGCTGCCCACCGCGAGAAACGAGGCGACGGCGGCGAAGGCGCCGAGTGCGCGCGTCCCGAGTTCAGTTTCGATCGCGTAGCGCGGCAGGTTTGCGGTGAGCGAGGAGAGCATCAGGACGATGCCGAGCGGGAGCGCCGTGCGAAAGAGCGCGAACTGGGCGTGTACGGATGTTCGCTCCATCGACTCGCCTCTCGATCCGGCGGGCTTGTCGAAGGCGAACAGGACGGCGAGGCGCACCAGCGCCATGGCGGCGGCGGCCCACACGAGGTTCCGGGTCAATGCAAGCACGATGCCCAGGGCCGCGGCCGAGGCGACTCCCCGAACGATCATCGAATACGCAATGCGCGTCATGTGCTCGCGGCGCTGAAGGGCGCCGTAGTAGATGTCGCTGACGTTTTCAGCAGCCAGCGATGCGCCGGTCAGGCAGACCACCGCGGCGAGCGGGGCGGGGTAGCCGGCGAGCAGCGCGATCGCGATGACGACAGCCAGTCCGGCGCCGGTGGTAACGACGCGGACCGAGAGATAATCGCCGAACGGCCTGCGGTGCTGGATGTCGGTGGCGAGGACGGCGCGCAGGTTCAGGTGCGAAAGCATGGCGACCGGGGTTGCGATCGCCACCGCGAGGGCGTATTCGCCGAGCATCTCCGCGCTTCCGAGCTTGGCGATCAGGCTGAGGACAGCCCACTGGGTCGCGGCGTAAACAGCGTTGCCGGCGAAGGTCGCGATGAAGTTCGATCGCAGGGAGACAGCGCGCGGCAGCGCGGTTCCTGCCTCGCTCGAAGCTGGGGTCACTTCCCCCTATTGTACCGGGGAGTTTTGTCCTGAGCCGCTTGCCGCGATGAGAGTTCCGTCTTCGATCTCCGAATCGGGATGCGCAACGACACGGTCGCCTTCGGCCAGGCCCGAGAGCACTTGTGCCGAGAGGCCGTTGCGCCGACCGATCTCGACCGCGGTTCGGCGCGCGACGCCGTCGGTGACGAGGAAGACCGCCCATGCGTCCTGGTAGCGGAAGAGCGCGCTGCTCGGGATCTGGAGCACGTCGCTTTCTTCCCAGAGGATGAACTGCGCGTCGACGCGGTAGCCCGCTCCGAGACGGCTCCAGAGCGCGTGGGGCGAGGTAATGCCGACGATGACCGGGACGCGCTGCTCCTCGACGCCGAGGGCAGAGACCTTGGTGATGCCCAGGGGCTCGATGCGCCGCACGACGCCGTCCAAAGGATGGTCGCCGCCCCAGCGAGTGAGGATCGTGCGGGTTCCTTGCTCGACGCGGACGGCGTCGGCCGAGAGCAGTTCGACCTCGACTTCGAGGAAGCGCGCGTTGCCGATCTCTACGAGAGGTTGGCCGGCCGTGACGACGCCCTCGCTTTCGCGAAAGATCCGGAGAATGCGGCCGTCGACGGGGGCGCGCACCGGGATCATTTCGGCGGACTCCTCCTTAACGCTGCCGGTGTGCTGGAGGGCTGCTCGCGCGGCTTTGACTTCGGCGCGCGCGGCCTCGGTCTGCTGCTGCGCTTCGCGCAGCGCGGCGCGGGCGCGCTGGTCTTCGTTGACGGCGTGATCGACCTGGCGTTTGGCGAGATCGCCGGTGCGGTGGAGCGATTCGACGCGCGCGCGCTCGCCCTCCCAGTAGCTCGCGTTGGCCCTGGCGGCGGCAACGCGTTCCTCGGCGGCGCGCAGTGCTGCTTCGGCGGCCGCGACGCGGGCCTCGGCCTGGGCACGGGTTCTGGGGTCGAGTGCCTCGGCGCGCAGGGGTTCGATCTGGACGAGTACCTGCCCCTGCTTGACGGCATCTCCAACACGCAGCGGGAGGCGCCGGGAGTATCCGCCGACCGGCGGGGAGACGACGAAGCGGTCCGTCACGCGGGTGCGGCCCTCCTCCTCGATGGCGACGCGCAGCGGTCCGCGCTTCGCCTCGGCCAGTTCTACCAGTTTGGGTTGAGGGCGGAAGCCCCACATGACGGCGAAGACGACGCCCCCGAGCACGAGAGTCACCCAGATCCAGCGCTTCCAGTTCAATGCGTTCCTACTCCTTTGTTTTGAGGACGGCCACGAGGTCCAGCCGGTTGAGTTGCCGCTTCAAAATCAGGGCCGAAATGAGCGACGAGGCGAGCACAACGGCCGCCGCGAATGAGTACGTGCTGGGGTTGATGACCAGCGGGATGCGAAACAGGTCGGTCTGCACATTCTGAATCATCCCCGCGCAGATCGCCCGGCCGATCAAGAATCCGACCGGGAGGGAGGCGAGCGTCAGGAGACCGAGCTCTCCGAGGAGAATGTAGGCGATCTCGCCGCGCGTAAAGCCGAGGACCCGCAGGCTCGCCAGTTCGCGACTGCGCTCAGCCAAGGCGATGCGCGAGCTGTTGTAGACGACTCCGAAGGCGATCGTTCCGGCGAGCAGCGTGTTGAAGAAGGCGAAGACCAGGACCTGATCGGCCATGGTCTCGTAGAAGTTCTCGAGCGCTTTCTCGCGAACGGCGGTGCCTGCGACGCGCGGCATGCGGCGGAGTTCGGAATAGACGCGCGACTGCTGCTCGCGGTCGGTCTGGAGCAGCGCTCCAGAGATGGCGCTGCCCTCGCGCATGAATTCATTGAGGGCGGCAAGCTGCATGTAGCCTCCCACGCCGACGTACTCGCGGATGACTCCTGCGACCGGGATCCGGCGCACGGGACGGCTGCCTTCGAGGACCTCGACCGTGAGGAGTTCTCCCGGCCGGACGGCCAGGATCTTCGCCAGGTGGTCCGTGAGCAGGATGCCGTCGGAGGGCGGTTCGACCGGCTGAAGGTCGGTGTTGAGCAGCAGCCGCAGCCGTCCGCCTTCGGGATAGCCCTGGATAGCGGTGCGGTAGCTGCGGTGCTCGAAGCGCAGGCGTGCGGGCACGGAGCGGAAGGGCTCGACGTGTTCGACGCCGGGAAGGTTTGCCAGCGAGTAGAGTGCGCGCGAGGAGGTCGGCTCGATCAGCGTGACGGCAATGTCTTCATGCTGCGCCAGGCGAAACTGGACGTTCACCATGTAGTCGATGGCATTGCTGAAGAAGCGTCCGGTCATGAGAATGGCGCAGGCGAAGGCGATGCCGATGACGGTGAGGAGGGCCTTGACGGGCCGGCGCTCGATGTTGCGGACGATCATGCGGGTGGGCTGCGCGAGGCGCTTCAGGCCGAGGCGCTCGACGAGGCTGACGCGGTACTTCGCCGGCGCGGCCGGACGCATTGCCTCGGCCGGGGTCAGCCTGGCCGCGCGTATCACGGAGAAGAGTGTTCCGGCGACGGCGGCCGCCAGGCTGATCAGGGTCGCGGTGATGACGGTCTGGGGCCGCAGGACAAACTGGAGCTCCGGAAAACGATAAAAGTCCATGTACATCCGGCTCATGCCGCTGGCGAGCCACGCTCCGGCCGCTACGCCAATCGCCGCCCCGACGATGACAATGAGGGACACGAACTTCAGGAAGTGGAAGACCACGGCGGCGTTCGTGTAGCCGAAGGCTTTCAGGATGGCCATCTGGTCGCGCTGCGTCGCCACGAGGCGGCTCACCACGACGTTCAGGAGAAAGGCCGCGACGCCGAGAAAGATCACGGGGAACATCGTTGCCATCTGCTCAAGTTGAGCGAATTCCTCGGAGAGGAAGCGGTGCGAGATCTGATCCTTGCGGGCGTAGGCGCCGAGTCCGCCGTAGCGGGCCAGCAGATTGTCAAGTTCGGCGATGACGTCCTCGGCCGAGCCGGTGGCTGTGAGGCTGAGAGCGAGGTCGTTGAAGGCGCTTTTCATATCGAAGGCGCTTTCGAGCGGCGTGCGGGCCATCCAGAGGATGCCAAAGCTCTTGAAGTCCGGAATGAGAGCGCCCGGTTGGAGTTGGTAGATGAAGTCGGGAGCGAGGGCGATCCCGACGATCTCGAGGGTGCGGCGGCGACCGTTGATCGTGGCTGGGAAGCGGTCGCCGGGCCGCAGCCGGTGCGCATCGGCAAATGCCTCGCTGACCATGACCTCGTTATCGTGGGTAGGGTCCGGCATGCGGCCGGCCTTGAGGTAAAGCTGGTTGAGCAGAGGCTGACCGTCGTCCGGCACCGAGACGATCTGGGCCGTGATCGGTTCGGGGTAGCTTTCGATATCGATGTTGGCGCCGGCGACGACGCGAGTCTGGACGCGTTGGACGCCGCGGATCTCTTCGATCCGGCGCTTCAGTGATTCGGGCGCGCGTTTCAGCGAGGCGAAGGCATCGGCGAATTGCTGCTCGCGGTAGAAGGTGGCCTGCGTGAGCTTGAGGGAGTCGAGCGTGGCGATCGACATGAGGAAGGTGGCGACACCACTGGAGATGACCAGAGAGATCGCGAGCGCCTGGCTCTTCATCGTCCAGAGATCGCGGACGAGCTTGCGGTCGAGCGCCCTCATTCTACCAGTGCAGCTCCTTGGGGCTCTTCTTGCTCTGGTTGCGTTCGACCGTGGTGATATGGCCGTCGCTCAGGTGGATGACGCGGTCGGCCATGGAGGCGATGTCGGCGTTGTGCGTGATGACGGCGGTAGTGGTGCCGAGTTCGCGGTTGACGCGGTCTATGGCTTCGAGCACGAGGATGCCGGTGGCCGAGTCGAGCGCGCCGGTCGGCTCGTCGCAGAGGAGGACCGCCGGCCTCTTGGCGATGGCGCGGGCGATGGCGATGCGCTGCTGCTGGCCGCCGGAGAGCTGGGAAGGGAAGTGGTCCAGCCGGTCGCTCAGGCCGACCAGGTCGAGCGCTTCCTCGGGCTTCATGGGGCTTCGGGCGATTTCAGTGACGACGGCGACGTTCTCGCGGGCCGTGAGGCTGGGAATCAGATTGTAGAACTGGAAGACAAATCCGACGTGATGGCGGCGGTACTCGGTGAGTTCGCGGTCGGAGGCGTTGGTGAGGTTCTTGCCGTGGTAGCTGACCGTGCCGGAGCTGGCTGAATCGAGCCCGCCGAGGATGTTCAGCAGTGTGGATTTTCCGCTGCCCGAAGGGCCGAGGAGTACGACGAGTTCGCCCGAGTAGAGGTCGAGGTCGACGCCTCGCAGCGCTTCTACCTGCACTTCGCCCATGTCGTAAACCTTACGAACTCCGCGGGCATGAAAGACCACACTGGGGTCGGGAGTTGTCGCTAGCACGGCTTATCTCCAGTGTACTTGGAGTGCAGGGAAGGGGGAGGCAAGAAGAGTCCGAGCCGGCGCGGAGAGCCGGCTCGCGGGCCGAAACTCAGGATTCGCGGTTAGTGGCCGGCTGCCTTGACTTCTTCTTCCACCACGGGCGGCTTGGCGCCGGCGGGAATTGGGGTGAGCAGTTGCTCTTTCCGGTAGATCAGGGCGGAGGTGTTGTAGGCAGCCAGTTCGAAACCGTGGCCGTGCGTGATGGCGTCGGTGGGGCAGGCTTCGACGCAGTATCCGCAGAAGATGCAGCGGCTGTAGCCGATGTTATAGACCGAGGCGTACCGCTCGCCGCCGCTGATCCGGACCTTGTCGGTATTCTCTGCAGCTTCGATGTAAATGCACTCTACCGGGCACGCGACCGAGCAGAGGAAGCTGGATATTTTCCAGCAGTTTCTTGTTCTTATCGAGGATTTGCAGAGCCCTTTTTCCGAGCCGAGACAAGCTGGCGGTGTGCCGGCGCACGGGCGCCTTCGCCTCGGAAGGGAAAAGAACACCTCTCTCGCGAGTGCGGAGTTGCGGCACCAGAACGGTCTGATGCTTTCGCTCTGCCCCAGCACCGGGATTTGTACGAGCACAGCTATCGACGGATTGGGGCACTGTCGAGCTGTTTAATCCGTGCCTCGTGATTCTCGTGATTCTCGGTTGACAGGGGTAAAAAATCGTATATAAACTGAGCTGGGATGCACGATGTGCGAAAAAACTTGTTTGTTGTCGTGATTGCGGGTCTGATTGCGCTTGTTGTTTGGGGCAGGCTTTACCCATATTCCACATCACTACTGTCCAAATTAGCTGCATTCAACGCGTTTTCCACAGCCTAACTTATTGATGCCATGAAGGCGTGTGAGT
>JBKBWD010000086.1:0-23290 GCA_046289265.1 Bryobacteraceae bacterium
CGGATCAGCAGCGGCGGCGAGATCCTCAGATGCTGTCCCAGCCGTTTGGTGCGGAAACTAATTTGGACAAGAGTGATCTCCTTTAGTGATTTACGTATTGCGGCTCGTAGCCGCGTCACAACAGCCGTTGCACTTCTCAACTATGGGAGCACATTTGGGGCACATTTCCGGGCAAAAGGTCCCCGTAATTAACTGATACGACATCATTGATCACACCCGTCATCTGTTGCGACGAGCTTGTCGTGAGGCTCAAGATCACCACGCCAATGATTACCCCAGACCCCTACTTCCAGACATGCATCTCTTCAGTCCCCCAATGCTCTCATGATTGAGAGATCATATGAGTGAACACCATGAGGAAGTTTAGCTTGGCTTCGCGCGAGTGTCAACGGGAAATTAAGTGGTTAAATGCGGATCCGCTCCGGCTCGCCTTCAAGGGGCCGGAGAAGGACAGGATGGGAGGTCCGCGCGCGGGTCACATTCCTGCGGCGATAGGGGCCGCCAGCCGGAGCAGCGCGTCGCGCGTCGCCGCTGCCGCCCCGAGGTTCGCTATGTCATCGCACTCGCGAAGGGCTGCCTCGACGGCAGCCTTCGCTTCTCCCGACTGCTCCACGCAGGCAACCGCCGCTCGTGCCTTTTGGAGCGTCAAGGCATCGAGCAAGCCTTTGGGCTGTTTCTCGGCAACTTCCATCCACTCGCGTCCGCGTGCGGCGTCTCCCCGATAGGCTGCGAGGAACCATGCCGTTTCGAAGGCGAGGCTGGCCGCCAGGAGCCGCAATCGCGGATGCTCGAGCAGCCAAGCCAGGATTTCTTCCGCCTCATCGACGCGCACCTGGTCGAGCAGGCGGCTGTAGAGCAGAGCCTGACCGTTGAATCCCGTGGCGGACCGCGATTCCGGCTTAGAAGCCCGCTCCACAAGGTGGGCGCTCCACTGTCCCGGGCGCCTGCCTTCGAAGGACTCGGTGGCTAGCAGGGCATGCGCCAGCGACTGTTCCGCTTCCGCGCCACCGCGCGCAAGCATCCGCATTCGGTATCCGTCCGATAGCACCTCACCGGTATCCGTCGGCACGAGCGAGAGTACGCCGATCATAAGAGAGAATACGCCGGTAAATGCGGCGGAGTAGCCGGACCGTCCAGGCCACACCACCATCTCGTCCCAGATCATCCAGCCGCACAGGAGAAACAGCGCAATCGACGCAATGGGTCCTCCGGCGGTCATCCAGAACATCCTGCCGCGGACGCCGGTCGCCCTCGCCGGATAGCACTGGATGAGGCCGCCGCCGATGCCGAACCAGCGGAGCCGCCACCCATTCCGTGTCTTATAGAACGTTAGAGGCCACGCAGAGAAGCCCACCGTTCGAAAGCCCGCCACCAGCCCGGCGATCGTATGGCCCAGCTCATGCACCGCGATCGCAATCAGCGGACCGAGAAACAGGACCGGCCAGGACCACGGACCGGAACCTGCCCGATCGAACCGGATCATCAAAATGCCCAAAGGTATGCCCACAAGAATCGACAAGGCAAGCTGGCGAAGGGACATCCGGTTCGCGTTCTGACCGGCGTGGGATTTTCCGAATGTTTCCGGGTCGATATCCGCGAGCGTGACTCGTGGCTCCATGCTCCACGAGCATATCCGATCAAATGTGTTCAGGCGAGCCGGAAATATCCGAGGATCCGGCGCGCAGTCCTTTGTCCGCTAACTGATCGTTTTCTTCGGGTTACATGAAATCCCGAAACTCCGCCCCGCCGGCCGAATCCAACTCTCGGAGCATCGGCCATGAGAATTCCCTTGTTCGCCGGACGTATTCTTTATGGAGGCTTCTTCCTCTACAACGGAATCAACCACTTTCTGGCATGGAAGCAGATGCGGGACTACGCTGCATCGAAGAATGTAACCAATCCGGGAGCGGCCGTCACGGGGACGGGAGCTCTGCTCATTGCAGGAGGGGCGAGCATTCTGGCCGGCTACATGCCCAAGGCCGGACTCGCGGCGGTCGTGACATTTCTCGTCGGCGTCTCGCCCAAAATGCACGACTTTTGGCGGATCGAGGATCCCGACCAGCGCACCACGGAGATGATCAACTTCTCGAAAAACATGGCGCTGCTCGGCGCGGCCCTGTGCATGACCGCGATCCGCGAGCCCTGGCCCCTGAGCCTGCCTGCGGGCCAGGCCGAATCGGAGCGGCGCGCGGGTCGCGAGATCGAAGCTCCCGAGGAAGAGATTATCTCCGAACTCGCGCCCACGCGCGCCTGGTGAGCTACCAGGCAGCTACGCTGCCGTCCGGGTGGAAGACCCGAGCCATCGGACGTGTACCCTGGAACTTGTACTTGGCCAGGGCCTTCTCCTCGAGGTCGAAACCCAGTCCCGGTTTCTGCGGCAGCGGGAACTTGCCGTTCACCATCCGCATCGCCGGGAAGCCGAGCCACTCCTCCCAGATCTTCTCCTTCTCTCCGGCTACCACGCCGGAGCAGATCTCCTGCACCAGGAAGTTCGGCATCGCCGCGTCGCAGTGCACCGTGGCAAGTCCGCCGATCGGCCCCTCGCAGGCGTGCGGCGCGATCTTTACGCCCGAAGGCTCGGCGAGCATCGCCGTCTTCATCAGGGCCGTGATGCCGCCGACGTGATTGATATCGGTCTGGATGATGTCCACGACGCCCATTTCCACCAGCTCACGGCAGGAGTAGCTCGCGACCAGCCGTTCGCCGGTCGCGATCGGCGTCGTCGACCGCTTGGCGATCTTCCGCATCGCCGCGACGTTCTCCGGCGGACACGGCTCCTCGACGAACAGCAGGTGCAGCGGCTCCAGTTCCTTCACCAGGATCGATGCCACCGCGGGGGAGGTCTTGGCGTGGAAGTCGATCCCGATGTCGATTGCCGGACCCAGGTTTTCGCGCATCACCTCGATCCGCCGCACCGCCTCCTTAATCCGGCTGTGGCTCTCGATAAATTCGTAGTAGCCGGGAATGCCGCTCTTGACGCAGGTCACGCCCAGTTCACGGGCGCGGTCCCGCACGTCCCGCATCTGCTCCGGGGTGCTCGCTCGCAGGTGGTAGTATCCTCGGACTCCGGCCGGATCGAACGGACCTCCGAGCAACTGATAAACCGGCATCCCGAGGATTTTGCCGCGAATGTCCCACAACGCCTGATCGATCGCCGAAATCGCCGAGCCCATCACCGGACCTGCCCGATAGAAGCTGTGGACATACATCGACTGCCAGTGATGCTCCACCTGCATTGGATCGGCGCCGATCAGGAACTCCTTGAAGTCCTCGATGCAGGTCAGCACCGCCGCCGCCTTGCCCTCGAGCGTGCCCTCGCCCCAGCCGACTACGCCCTGGTTCGTTTCCAGCTTGCAGAAGACATATGGGCGATCCTGCGCCTCCTGGATCGGCAGCGTCACGCCGAAGACTTTTACGTTCGTGATCCGGACCTTCGTCCCGACGTCGGTGAATGCCGCCGCGCCGAGCGGCCGTCCGTCCTCCGCGGCTCGCTGCGCCGCCTGCGGCATCATCGCGCACCCGCAGCCTGTTGCTCCGACAAATTCGCGTCTCGTCATGCCGCATACCTCCGCAGTGCCGCTTCATTCACCTTCACGCCCAGTCCGGGGGCGTTCACCAGCGGCAGGAATCCCTCGTTCGGTTTCTCCAGATCGGCGCCCGCGATCTCGGACCGGATCTTCGCATCCTCGCCGCTGGCCCAGGGGATCTGCTGGATATAGAAGTTCGGAAGTGCCGCCGCCAGGTGCAGTGCACCGGCCGTCGTGATCGGCCCGCCCCAGTGGAACGGCGCGACCGCGACGTAATATGTCTCGGCAAGTGACGCCGCGACGCGAACGCCCGACAGGCCGTGCCGCGACAGGTCCAGCCGCACCACGTCAATCATCTGCTCGCGTAGCAGGTCCTGGATCTCGCTGAGGTGCGTTGTGTGCCGGCCCCACCCGAGAGGCGTCACATTCTCCTCGGCAATCTTCCGCGCCGCCGCGAGGTTGCTCAGCGCGCACGGTTCATCGAAAAAGAGCGGGTGCAGCTTCTCGACCACCGCCGAAACGTTGGCCCCTTCGGCCGGCGGAAGCTTGTTCGCTCCGTCCAGCACGAAGTCGGCCTCCTCGCCCGCTTCCTTGCGCAGGTTTTCGAGGTTCTCCCGGACCCTGGTCACAAACTGCGCCCGGGGATTCGGAAACGCGATCTCGGGCAGCCCGACGAGGAATGCCTTATATCCGCGGTTCATCGCATCGCGCGACCATGTCGTCATCGCCCGCACCTTCATGCGCGTCGGCCCGCCAAGCACCTGATAGACAGGCGCCTTTGCCGACTGACCCACGATGTCCAGCAGTGCCATATCGACGGCCGCCGTGCCGGGATGCCCAGCCAGCCGCGTATGGAGCACCTTGTAGGCATGCGCCGGCTGTCCGGCTACAACCTGTTTCACCCGCTCGAGCTGCGAGGGGGTGAGGGCCGGACCCTCACCCCAACCGCTGGCTCCGTCCCGTGTCCGCACGCGCAGCACGCCATACATACGGCGGCTGCCCGGCTCCCGGACGTTCCATAGGTCGATTCTGTCGATCGTCACCAAGCCTCCTTGTCAGAACGCGTACCGAAGTGCGAACTGGATCTGCCGGTTCGCGCGCTGCGTCGAGTTGATCGTGCCGGCGGTCGCCACCCCGACCTGCCCGGCCGGCAGGCCGAACTGCGGGTGGTTAAAGGCGTTGAAGAACTCCGCCCGGAAAGTGACCTCCTGGCCCTCTTTGATGCGGAACTTCTTTCCCGCCGACAGGTCATAATTGTATATCCCCGGAGCGCGGAGCGTATTGCGTCCCAGCGTGCCGAACGTAAACTGCGGGGGCGTCGTGAAGGCCGCCGGATTGAACCACCGCTGCAGCGTCCTCACCTCGGGATACGGATCGACGCCCGGCACCGGATTGGCGCGGCTGCCGGAGCCCGTGTTGGCAGGCGATCCCGGCACCGTGACGGTGAACGGCAGGCCCGTCTGCAGCACCATGATTGTGCCAACCTCCCAGCCCGCCAGCAGGTGCCGCGCGGCCGAGTTCATATTCCGGGCGAAGGGGAGCTGGTAGTTCAGCGCCGTGTTGATTCGGTGGCGAATGTCGGAGTTCGAGTTCGCCCAGTCGTTGCGCCGGTTCGCCGGATCCTGCGGGATCGGACCGTTGGCGCCGCCGTCCCATCCGCC
This sequence comes from Bryobacteraceae bacterium, assembly GCA_046289265.1. Classification (GTDB taxonomy): domain Bacteria; phylum Acidobacteriota; class Terriglobia; order Bryobacterales; family Bryobacteraceae; genus JBKBWD01. Next base: position 5,189 of record JBKBWD010000086.1, read on the forward strand.
GTTGTCCAGTCCGTGCGCCCACGTCCAGTTGCTGATCAGGTACAGGCCACGAGACATGCGCTTTTCAAACGACAACTGCATGGAGGTATACGCCGCGTTGCCGGCACTTTCCAGCCACGCAATATTCGTCACGCCCGGCAGAATGCCATTGAACGGGCGCCGGGCTTGGATGTTGCCCGGACCGGGATCCGGCTGGTTGATGTTCCGGTTCCAGGACAGCAGCGCGCTGGCCGATCCCACGAATCCGAGCGTCACGACCATATCCTTCCCTACCTCACGCTGCGCCGAGACATTGAACTGCTGCACCTGGCCGTTTCGATAGTTCGGCGTCACGCCGCGCAGCGCGTAGAGCGCCGGTCCCTGTGCCAGGTTCGGCGGCGTTGTTGTGACCGGGAAGCCGTCCGAAGTCGTCCGCGTCGGGACATCGTTTCCGCCTTGCGGCAGGTTTACAACGAATCCGAACGGAGGCTGCCGGAACTGTCGGATGTTGGTCGCGAAGTTTCCCTGCGGCTCATAAAAGATGCCGTAGCCGCCGCGCAGTACCGTCTTCGAGTTCACCTGGTAGGCGAAGCTGGCGCGCGGTCCCCACGCCTTGAAATCCGTATTGACGTTGCCGGTCCTGGAGACGCCGCCCTGCCCGGCGATCAACTGCGTTCCGGTCGCTGGATCGAAATTGACCCACTGGTTATTGCGCTCAACAAACGGCGTGTTGATCTCATAGTGCAATCCGAAGTTCAAGGTCAGGCGGTTGTTCACGCGCCACTCGTCGCGGATGTAAAAATTCAGCTCGTTGGTGCGCAGATAGGCGGTGCCGGCCGGGAAGACGTCACGCCGGATCGCAATCGGGTAGCCCATCAGCATCGTTGCGATCGTATCGCCGGTACCGCCGGGCGACGCCGGATTCCGCGAGTAGGCCGGATCGAAATTCCAGCGGCCGAAGGCGCTCTCTCCCGGAGGCGACGCCGTCTCCGAGGTGAGGCGGAAGCGTAGGTCGCCGCCGAACTTGATGTTGTGACGGTTCTTGAGCGTCGAGACGCTGGCCATCATCTGGTGTGCGGACTGGTTGCGGATCAGCGGTGTCGAGCGGGCGTTGCCGAGGCCGGCGTACCCGGTCGTGCCGATGATCGGGGCCGAAGGCTGGAACGGATCGGTTGTATCGCGCCCGCGAATCTGGTTCCAGATCGGGTCGGTCAGCGTCGTCGGCATGAGCGCCATATCGAATTGCGTATAGCCGTAGCGAAAGTCACCGATGGTGGAAGGCGTGAAGCCATGCGTCCAGGCGGCCACCAGGTTCTTACCCGTGATGTCGTTGTCCCCGGCGAAGCTCGCTTCGTTTCCGCCGATCCGCTTGTCGAACGTATCGGGCATGGTGATCAGGCTTCGATCGATCGAGTACCGGAAGAAGAACATGTCGCGCTCGGTCATTTGTCGATCGACGCGCCCATCCGCGCGGTGCAGGCTGGAGCGTTTCACCGGATTGGCGACGAAATTGTTTACGCGCCCCGCGGTCTGCGGGTCCGGCCACAACTGCACGAGTCCCGAACCGATCGGGTCAAACCGGCTGCGCGGAATCACATCGTTCGGGAATCGATCACGGATCACGCCCGCGCCGGCGGGATTGGGGCGAGTGGTCAGCGGATCGAAAATGCCCGCGACTCCGGCGAAGTTGCCGGCCTTCATCGCCGCCGTCGGTACCGTGACCAACTGGGTGTCGCCGAATACCTCGCGGTAGCCCTCATAATCGGCAAAGAAAAATGTCTTATTCCGCTGAATCGGACCGCTCAGCGAACCGCCGAACTGGTTGAGCTTGAACGGAGGCTGGCGGAAATCGGGGTTGGCGAAGAAGTTGCGCGCGTCCAGCTTTTCGTTTCGCAAAAATTCAAACAGCGAGCCGTGAAACTGATTACCGCCGGACTTGGTCGTGATGACGACCACCGCGCCGCCGGCGCGTCCGTACTCGGCGCCCGCGTTGTTCGTCAGCACCTTGAATTCCTGGATGCCTTCGACAGCGGGCCGCACGACGAAGGTCTGGGAAATCATCTCGGTGTTGTCGACGCCATCAATAAGGACCTGGTTGGAGGTGTTGCGCGCGCCGTTAGCCTGCAGGGCCGTGCCGCCGGGCCGCAGTTCGTCCGGGCGCCGCCCTGAGTTGATCGTGTTGGGCTGCGCGTAGTCCAGACCCGAAACGCCCGGCGCAAGGATCGCCAGTTGGACGAAGTTGCGTCCGTTCAGGGGCAGGGAGTTGACGGCCTCCTGCGAGATGACCTGCCCGACGGAGGCATTCTCGGTCTGCAGAAGGGGAATCGCGCCGGAGACTTCGATGATCTGCTGGACCTCGCCGATCTCCATCCGGATATCCAGACGGGCCGCCTGGCTGACCTGGAGGACAAAATTCGAATAGACGACCTCGCGGAAATCCGGCCGCGAGGCGCGCACCCGGTAGCTGGCCGGCATCAGGTTCGGAACCGAGTATGAACCGGCCGAATCGCTGACGGTCCGGGCCGACGTGCCGGTCGCTTCGTTGGTGACCTCCACGTTCACGCCCGGGAGCGCCGCGCCGGAGTTGTCCGTGATTGTGCCAACGATAGATGCGCGTTCAACCTGGGCGAAGGAACTCGCCGCAAGCAGCAGCACGAGCAATGCCGGGAGTGCGGTCCGGACTGCAGCACGGAGGTGGCTGCGAATGTTTGAATCGTTTCGCATGGGTATGCGATCCCTTCCTTTCTGCGGAAAATGAATGAAGACCTTCCGGCCGGAGCTCCTCCATCAGTCCCATACTCTTGTCCTTGGTGTGGGAATAAGATCTATATTGTGGAAGATTAGCCTTAAAGCCAGCGTGCGCTTACTCTATCAGAGTAAGAGATGCCTGTCAATGGGCAAGAGGCCGTTTGTCAAGGAAAGCGCCAAATCGCTTTGTCCTAGGAGCAAAGCGCCGCCGTTGCAAGAACGACTTGGTAGCGCTCGGTCTCGCGGTGCGCTGCCGCAGTCCGGCTTATGCACGGGTTACAACCTCAGTCGCCAAATTTACTTGCAAAACACAAGTGAAGGTGTTACCATCCCCGTATGCCTGCTGAGGCGAAGACGCGGCGGCGGTCGGGCTGTCCGGTCAGTGTCTCGCTCGAACTGCTCGGAGATCGATGGTCCCTGCTAATCGTTCGGGACATGATGGTCCGGGGCTATCGGACTTTCAAAGAATTTCAGGAATCCGGCGAGGGCATCGCGTCGAACATTCTCGCGGACCGCCTACGGCGGCTGGAAGCGGCGGGTATTGTCTCGGGCGCCGTGCACGAATCGGACGGCCGCCGGCTGTATTACCGGCTCACGGAGAAGGGAATCGATCTGGCGCCCGTCCTGCTCGAGCTGTTCCTGTGGGCGGCGCGGCACGAGAAGACCGGAGCTCCGTGCGAAGTGGTGGCCATGATGCAGCAGAGCCGCGAGATGCTACTCGCCGAAGTGCGCCGGCGGTGGCGCGACGACGATCTGCGTCCGTTGATTCCGCGCCGGTGAAGGGCAACGAGAAAAGAAAGGGGACTTACAGGAATGAGTCGTGTTCGGGTGTTGGTCGGGACCCGGAAGGGCGCTTTCATACTGAGCGCCGATGGCAAGCGGGAGAACTGGGAACTCAGCGGGCCGCATTTCGGCGGCTGGGAGATCTATCACGTCAAGGGTTCGCCGGTAAATCCGGGCCGGATCTACGCGTCGCAGTCAAGCGGCTGGTTCGGCCAGGTGGTCCAGCGCTCCGATGACGGAGGTAAGTCCTGGGAGACCGTTGGGAATCAGTTCGCCTACGACGGCGTCCCCGGCACGCACCAGTGGTATGACGGGACGCCGCACCCGTGGGAGTTCAAGCGCGTCTGGCACTTCGAACCCTCGCTTACGGAAGCTGATACCGTATACGCCGGCATCGAGGATGCGGCGCTGTTCCGCTCCACCGATGGCGGCAGGAATTGGGCGGAACTCTCCGGGCTGCGCGGCCACGGTTCGGGTCCGCACTGGGCGCCCGGCGCCGGAGGCATGTGCCTCCACACGATCCTGCTCGATCCCGAGGACCCCTTGCGCATGTACATTGCGATCTCTTCGGCCGGAGCCTTCCGCAGCGACGACGCCGGCGCCACATGGAAGCCGATCAATTGTGGGCTGCGCTCGGAGTTCCTTCCCCAACCGGAGGCCGAGGTCGGTCATTGCGTCCACCACATGGCCTTCCATCGCTCGCGCCCCAAGGTGCTCTACATGCAGAAACACTGGGATGTGATGCGCAGCGACAACGGCGGAGATTCCTGGCATGAGGTCAGCGGCAACCTGCCGTCGGACTTCGGCTTCGTCATCGACGTCCACGCACACGAACCGGAGACCATCTACGTCGTACCGATCAAGAGCGACTCCGAGCACTATCCTCCGGACGGCAAGCTCCGCGTCTATCGCAGCCGCACTGGTGGCAACGAGTGGGAGCCTCTGACCAGGGGTTTGCCGCAGAGCGACTGCTACGTTAATGTGCTGCGCGACGCCATGGCCGTCGATTCGCTCGACTCCTGCGGTATCTACTTCGGCACTACCGGCGGGCAAATCTATGCCTCCCCCGATGCCGGCGATACCTGGACTGCTATCGCCCGGGACCTGCCGGCGGTGCTTTCGGTGGAAGTCCAGACACTGCCATGATTCGCGTGGAACTGCCGCAGCATCTCCGAACGCTGGCCGGGATTCGCGGCGAGGTTCAGCTCGACGTCAAAGGGCCGGTGACGCAGGCATCGGTCCTTGACGCCCTCGAGTCGCGATACCCCATGCTCCGCGGAACGATCCGCGACCACTCGACCGGACAGCGACGGCCCTTTTTACGGTTCTTCGCCTGCTCAGAGGATTTGTCGCACGAGCCGCCGGACGCGCCTTTGCCGGAAGAGGTCGCCTCCGGCACGGAACCCTTTCTGGTCGTCGGAGCGGTCGCGGGCGGCTGACGAAGATGGCATTATGATGCCCGAGAAGTTGCGGGCGAACTGCCCAGATGATGTTTGGACGCGTGCTTACCCAGATCGCCGGGCGGACATGCTCCAGTACCTGAATTCGCGCGTGCTGAATCCGATCGGCACCAAGGCCGCCGGGTGGGTCCGCGAGGCGACTCGCGCCGGCAGTGTATCCGCTCGCCGACAAGTAGCTATTTCTTCCGGCGTTTCTTCCACTCCTCGAACTTCCGGGTGTTCGCCTCGTTAAGGTTCGGATAGACGTCGTAGATCGGCTCGCCGGAAAGGAGGAGTTCCCGCTGGAACTCCTCCTTTTCCACTTTGGATAGCGCCGAGGCGATCACCTTGTCGACAATCGCTGCCGGAATCACAAGGATGCCGTGCGACTCCCCGAGCAGGAGATCCCCCGGAATGATCGTTACGCCCGCGATGCGCACCGGGACTTGGTAATCGACGCTCATCTGTAGCGGCGAAACTGTCGCGGCCTGGCCGCGCCTCAGATAGACCTGGATCGGCATCGCCGCCAGTCCGGGGACATCGCGGAAGGCGCCGTCGGCGATCATGCCCACGCCGCCGCGAGCCATCAGCCGCGTCGCCGTGACGTTGCCGGTGACTGCCGAGCGTGTCTCGCCGCCCGCATCGAAGACCAGGATGTCGCCCGGTTCGGCCTCCTCGGACGACTTGTAATTGAGCTGCGGCTGTCTGGCATAGATCTGCTCGCGCAGGTCTTTCCGGTTCGGCAGGTAGCGGATCGTGCGCGCTCGTCCCACCATCCGTTCATTCGGCCGCAGCGGATTCAGTTCGTTGATGAAGCAGAGCTGGAAGCCCTCGGCGACGACAGCCGCCCAAGCCGACTCGAGTTCGATCTTCATAAGCTGACCGAACAGCTCACGATCCTTCGGGCTCAGCTTTTCGCGGACGTGGGCCGGAATCTCGTGGACCGGGTTTTGAATGACAGTGATAGGGCTCTGGGCGGAGCCAGAGATAGCCAGCAGGGCCAGAGCGGCGAAGGTTCGGGTGGTCGCGGACATGGCGTATATCCTACATGAAGGCGGGCTGCCTTGCCTGCCCGCAAGCTTCCGATTGGATTTTTTACGGAAAATAGTGGACAATTTGGTGCTGAAGCCTGTTCTGAATGAAGCTGCTTTTTCATGACGTCCGCTACGGTATCCGGAGTCTCCGGAAGAGCCCTGCATTCACGGCGGCGGCCGTCTTGGCCCTGGCCCTGGGAATCGGCGGCAACGCCGCGGTATTTAGCGTCATCTACGCCGTTCTTTTGCGGCCGCTTCCCTACCAGAACCCCGAAGAACTGTTCCAGATTTTTGAGGTTAACCCGGCCCGCGGAATGCCGCGGCTCTCGGTAGCGCCCCCGGACTTTCTGGATTTTCAGCGGGAGGCCCGCACCTTCGCTAGCATCGTGGCCTTCCGCAGCACGGCACGCGGATGGTCGACCGGCGGCGCTCCGGTGCGCTTGCGCACCCTCCTGGTCTCCTGGAACTATTTCGACGTCCTCGGCGTACGCCCGCTGCTCGGCCGGAGCTTTCTCCCGGAGGAGGATCAGCCTGGCAATCACCGGGTCGCTATCCTGAGTCACGGATCCTGGGTCCGGCGATTCGGCGCCGAACCCGGCGTCCTGGGCCGGAAGATCACGCTGGATCGAGAAAGCTTCGAGATTATCGGCGTGATGCCGCCAGGCGTGGAAAATCCGATCGGGATAGACCTTTGGACGCCTATCGCGCTCATTCCCAAGGAGGTGGCAGCGCGGGGCTACCGTTACCTCAGTGTCCTTGCCCGCGTAAAGCCGGACATTCCGGTCGAGCAGGCCCAGGCAGACCTGTCAGCGATGGCCCAGCGACTGAGTGAGCGCTACCCGGAAACGCATCGCGGCTGGACAGCCATTCTCGTTCCCTATCACGAGCAGTTGGTCGGGCAGGTCCGGCCCGTGTTGCTCGTGCTCATGGGAGCGGTCGGGTTCGTGCTCCTGATTGCTTGCAGCAATCTGGCGATGCTGATGCTGGTGCGGGCAGCCGGGCGTGAGCGCGAGTTAGCGGTTCGGCTGGCCTTGGGGGCGAATCGCCCGGTGCTGGTGCGCCAGATGCTAACGGAAAGCCTGCTGCTCTCGGTGGCCGGAGCAGCCATCGGACTCGCCCTGGGCTTTGGGGCCGTGCACGCCATGATCCAATGGAAGCCTCGCCTGATCCCCCGGCTGGGCGAGGCGCCGCTCGATTCTGGCATGATCGCGTTCACCGCCGGACTCGCGGTCCTGACGGCCGTCCTCTTCGGACTCGCACCCGCGCTCCAGGCCGCGCGGCAGAACCTTAGTGAGACGTTGCGCGAGAGCGGGCGGGGAACCGCGGGTGGGCAGCAGCGCCGGCTCCTTCAGAGCACCCTCGCTGCCGGGGAGATCGCGCTCGCCGTCGTACTGCTGGTCGGCGCCGGACTGCTGGTCCGCAGCATGTACAACCTGCTCCAGGTGGATTTGGGATTCCGGCCCGAAAAGGTCCTCACCGGCTATTGCGCGCTGCCGGACGGCCGCTACCAGAAGCCCGAACAGATCGTCGGCTTTTTCCGCGAGGCGCTCAGCCGCATCCGCGAACTGCCGGGTGTTGAGGCCGCCGGGGGCGTCACCGCCCTCCCGCTCACGCCCATGAACATGGTCGTTCCGTTCCAGATTGAGGGCCGGCCCATGGTGCCCGAGGCCGAGCGGGACGGCGCCCGCTACGACGCGGTAACGCCGGACTACTTCCGCGCCATGGGCATCCCTCTGTTGCGTGGCCGTCATTTTACAGAGCACGACGACGCTGCCTCCCGCCCCGTCGCGATCGTCAGTGCGACCATGGCCAAACTCTACTTTCCACAGGAAGACCCGGTCGGCAAGCGCATCATGATGAAGGCCGGAGCCGAGGGGTGGCGCGAAATCGTTGGCGTCGTGGGCGACGTGAAGCACCAGAGAGTGGAGGATGGCGCTCGCGCGGCCATCTATGAACCCTTCGTTCAAACTCCGCTTTCCTTCCTCTACCTGGTCATAAGGGCCGAGAACCCCGAGCGCCTCGCCGGCGCGCTGCAGGCGGAGGTCCAGCGCATCGACCCGGACCAACCACTCGACCCCATCCGGACGATGGAGGAGGTCGTTGTCGACGGCACTACGCGCATTCGCCTCGCCACTGGTCTGATCGGCGGTTTCGCCGTGTTGGCGTTGCTTTTGGCCGGCCTCGGCATCTATGGAGTGATTGCCTACTCGGCCAGCCAGCGCCAGGCCGAGTTCGGCATACGGATGGCTCTGGGCGCGCAGCCGGGCCAGGTACGCCGGATGATCGTGCGGCAAGGCATGGCGCTGGCCGGGGCGGGCGAGGCGGTCGGAATCGCCGCATCCCTCGCGTTGACTCGCCTGATGGGGAGCCTGCTTTTCGGAGTGACGGCGCTCGATGCCCTGACATATGCTGGAGTCGCGGCGCTTGTGACCGCTGTTGCCGCCCTGGCCTGCTACGTTCCGGCCTGGCGCGCGACGCGGATCGATCCGATGCTGGCGCTGAGGAGTGAGTGAGGAATTATGAGCGAACCGAAACGAGTGCTCGGAGTCTACGGTCCGGGGGCGAACTACTGGGTCGGCGACGGCTTCCCCGTGCGGAATCTCTTTCCGACCAACGGCATCTCCGCCCAGGTCAATCCATTCCTCATGTTCGACTACGCCGGTCCGACGACCTTCTCGCCATCGAAGCAGCCGCGCGGCGTCGAGGAACACCCCCACCGCGGCTTTGAGACGATCACGATCGCCTACCAGGGGTCGGTGGACCACAGGGACTCGGCCGGAAACTCCGGTACGATCGGACCCGGCGATGTCCAGTGGATGACTGCCGCCTCCGGGGTCGTTCATGAGGAGAAGCACGGTCGCGAATTCACCGAAGCAGGGGGCACCTTCGAGATGGTCCAACTCTGGCTGAACCTCCCCAGGGCGCACAAGATGGACCCGCCCGGCTACCAGGCAATCGAAAGCGGAGAGATTCCGGTCGTCGAGTTCGACTCCGGAGCGTCGGCGCGCGTGATCGCGGGCGAACTGGGCGGCGCGAAAGGGGCCGCCCGGACCTTCACGCCCGTCGAACTCTTTGACTTTCGGATGAAGGCCGGCAGCCGCGCTGCCTTCGATCTGCCGGAAGGTCACAACGCGGCGGTCGCGCTATTGCGCGGGGATGCGGTCGTCAATTCAACCGGAAAGCTAACCGGCGAAGCGCAGCTTGCCGTCCTCTCGCCGGAGGGCGCGCGGGTAGAACTGGAGGCAGCACAGGATTCGCTGCTACTCGTCCTCGGTGGCGAGCCGATCGACGAACCGGTCGTCAGCCAAGGGCCCTTCGTCATGAACACGCAGGCCGAGATACGCCAGGCGATCGAGGATTACCGGGCCGGCCGCATGGGCCACGTCCGCTGAATCAGCCGCGCAGCAGGCGCCCCAGGAAAGTCGCCAAGGCCCGGACGAACAAGAGCACGCCAGCCGCGCCCGAAATGTTCAATCCAACTTGAGATCAAGCAGCGCCAGGAAGGCCAGTATCATCCGGTAGCTGTCGTAGTAGTCGTCCAGGCGGATCGATTCGAAGTTGTCCTGGCTGGTGTGGAGAATCGGAAAAGTTTCGTCCGTCACCGTGTGGATCGAAATGCTTGGGATGCCTTGTTCACGGAAAGATTCCGAATCGGTGGATCCCACCAACTCGACATTGGAGATCGCAAGCGGCAATTTGAGCGATGCGGCGGTTTGCGCCAGGGTCTCGACCAGGTTCGGCGCCGAGCGGCTTTCCCAGACCCGCGTTGTCTCCAGGCCGAGCGTGTCCACGTTTACCATCGCCTTCACCTTCTTCCGCTCCTCCGGCCGCAACTGCTTCGCGTAGTGGCGCGAGCCTACCAAGCCGATCTCCTCATCCGTGAAGCCGACGAAGACATAGGTGTGGCGGCGCGGCGTCTGAGCCAGCCCTTCCAGCAGGCTCGGCAGCAGCGCGGCGCCGCTCCAGTTGTCGGCGACACCCTTGCCCTTTTCGGTCTTGTCGAAGTGCGCCCCCACGACGATGACCGAATCCGTTTGGCCCGCCAGCGTGCAGATAACGTTCGGGATCCTCGACCGCTTTACTTTCTGCAGATCCAGCCGTTCGCCTGTGCCGCCCGACTCCTCGAAAAGCTCTTTGAGCGCGGCCTGCCGGTCGGCATTCTTCTCCGGCGCCCGCTTCAGGCGCTTTTCGATGACGTCGCGCGGCATCCGGACGAATTCGACGGACTGCGCGCGGACGAATATCGGAATGGCCAGCAGCCAAAGACTCAGCGCGAGGGCTCTGCAGCGGCGCGGAAACGTTCGGGACACGATTAGAGGGACTCAGCGGCGTGATATGAGCTGCGGACAAGCGGTCCCGACTCGACGTGGGAGAAGCCCAGCTCACGGCCAAGTTCGCGATAGCCGGCGAACTCCTCCGGCGTGACATACCGGAGGATCGGCAGATGCTTCGGAGAGGGACGCAGATACTGACCCAGCGTGACGATGTCGACCAGGTGCGCGCGTAAATCGCGCATCACCTCGACGACCTCGTCCTGCGTCTCGCCCAGCCCCAGCATCAAGCCCGACTTCACCGGAATTTCCGGCCGCAGCCGCTTCGCCAAGGCGAGCATTTCCAGGGAGCGTTCGTAGCGCGCGCCCAGCCGGACCTGCCTGTACAGGCGCGGCACCGTCTCGACGTTGTGATTGAGCACATCCGGAACGGCCTCCATCACCGTCGCCATCGCCTCATGCGAACCCTGGAAGTCCGGTACGAGAACCTCGACCTTGCAGCCGGGAATCCGCTCCCGGATTGCCTGAATGACCATGGCGAACAGTTCGGCGCCGCCGTCTTTCCGGTCGTCTCGGTTGACGCTGGTGATGACGGCGTATCGCAGTCCGAGCGCCGCGACGGCCTCGGCGACGCGCCGGGGCTCATCGTGATCCACTTCGAGCGGCGCGCCTTTCTGAACGGCGCAAAAGCCGCAGCGCCGCGTGCAGACGTTGCCGAGGATCATGAAAGTGGCGGTGCGCTGGTTCCAGCATTCGCCCACGTTGGGGCATGCGGCGCTTTCGCAGACCGTGTGCAGGTTAAGACGCCCGACCAGCGATTTCAACTCGTGATAGTTCTCGCCCACGGGTGCAGGCGCGCGGAGCCACCTCGGCCGTTGAGTCTTCGGAGCGATCGTAACAAGCACTTGCCTTATTGTAACGCGGCCAACCGCTTCTCTACGGACTTGCGGAACGGCTCATCCTTGATCGATTCGAGATTGATGCGAACATTCGCCACTGCGCCCCGCAGGCTGGCGTCGGCAAGCGCCCATGCCGTCTCGACGTCCGATCCGAATTTGGCCGAAGCGGCCTGATGCAGTCTGTCGAGGCGCCGCCGCAGCTCCGTGACGTGCTCGGCCACTTCGAGCGGAACCAGCGCCGCGCCCTGCATCGCGTCCTCGACAAATGGCGCGCGCTCGTCCTTCGGCCGCTTGTAGGCGGCGACCACGGCGTTATACGCCTCGGCATCTCGGGTGACGGCCTCGGTAAAGAATTTGCGCGCCGGCTCGAAGTCGAACTCCGTCAGCTTGGCCAGTCCCGCGACCATCGATCCGAGCGCGGCGGCCATGGCGCCGGCGGCCGCGGCCGCGCTTCCTCCTCCTGGAGTCGCCGTAGGCGCGGCCAGCGCGTCGAGGAATTCGGGCAATCCTCCGGCCTGGGACGCCTCCGCCAGCCTGTTCTCCAGCACCAGGCCCGGCTGGAAGTTCTCGCACCGCAGATAGAAGTCAGCCGCCATTTCGAGCGCCTTCTTGGGGATCAGGCCGACGATTTCGCTGCCGACCACCGGCACCCCATAACGCTCGGCCTCCGTCCGGACGGCCTCGAAGACCCGGTGCACCGGCGTCTGCTCGAAGTCAGTCAGGTTCATCGAGACCTGTGCGAGGTTACGCGAAGCCAGCGGCACCCCCATCGCCTTGACGAAGCGGAAGCCGCCCGAGGAGAACCGAACCGCTTTGGCAATTCGTTTGGCAATTTCAATGTCGGGTGTCCCGAGATTGACGTTATACGCGATCAAAAACTTGCGCGCCCCGACGACGGCGGCGCCGGCGGTCGGATGCAGTTCGGCCTCGCCGAAGTCCGGGAGGCGGTCCGGGTTGGAGCGAATCTCCTCGCGCAGCCCTTCGAACTGTCCCCGGCGGATGTTCTCGAGGTTCGTCCGCTCCGGCCGTCGCGCGGCTGCTTCATAGAGATACACCGGTAGTTGGAAGCGCTTCCAGAGCTGTTCGCCGACGCGCGCGGCAAGCTGTGCGCACTCTTCGATCGTCACGCCCTCGATCGGTACAAATGGCACGACGTCGGCCGCGCCGATGCGTGGATGTACGCCAGTGTGCCTGTTGAGGTCGATCAGCGCGATCGCCCGCTCCACGCCTCGGATCGCGGCTTCGGCCACGGGCTCCGGAGCGCCCGCGAAGGTGAGGACACAACGGTTGTGGTCGGCATCCAGTTCCCGGTCGAGCAGCACGACGCCCGGCGACGAGAGTATCGCCTCGACGATCCGGTCGACCACCGCCGGGTCGCGCCCCTCCGAGAAGTTCGCTACGCATTCGATCAGTCTGCGGTGCACAGTGCCTCCGTGTCGCTATGAATGATCCTGCCTTTCTTCATGGTAGCGGCCACGAGGTTCAGGCCGAAATAGTAGGGGATTTCACGATAGTCGGAGGCGTTCAGGAACAGCAGATCCGCCTGCTTGCCATATTCGAGCGAGCCCACGCGGCCGGCCATGCGCAGCGCATGCGCGCCGTTAATGGTGGCCGCCGAGACCGCTTCGGCGGGCGTCATCCGCATCTGGTTGCAGGCGAGCGAGATGATCATCGGCATGCTCAGGGTGGGGCTGGTTCCCGGATTGAAGTCGGTCGCCAGCGCGACGGCGGCGCCTGATTCGATCAACATGCGCGCCGGGGCGTAGCGCGTCAGTCCCAGATGAAACACGGATCCGGGCAGCAGCGTCGCGATCGTGTTCGAGCGGGCGAGCGCCACGGCGTCCTCCTCATTGGCCTGCTCGAGGTGGTCGACCGAGACGGCTCCCATCTCGACACCCAGCCGTGCGCCGCCGGACCGCTCGAACTGCTCGGCATGCACCTTGAGCAGAAAGCCATGCCGGCGCGCGGACTCCAAATAGCGCCGCGTTTCCGCCAGGCCGAAGGCCGAGGGCTCGCAGTAAACATCGGCGAAGCGGGCCAGCTTGCGGCGCGCAATCCGTGGAAGCATCTCAGCGTCGATCCAGCCGATGTAGTCTTCCGGCCGCCCTTCGAACTCCGGCGGTACGAGGTGCGCGCCCAGGTAGGTCACGGCCAGGTCCACCGGTTCCTCGTTCGCCAGCGCGGCATAGATCCGGAGCGTCTTCATTTCACCGGTGAGATCGAGCCCATAGCCCGACTTCACCTCGATGGTGCCCGATCCGTGCCGGATCATGTCGCGGAGAAAGCGCCGGGCCGTAAACTCCAGCCTCGGTCCCGGAATCGTTCGGACCGCCTTCACGCTGCTTAGAATCCCGCCGCCAGCCTTAGAGATTTCGCGGTAGTCTGATCCCGCAATCGCCATCTCATAATCGAGCAGCCGGGGCGGTCCGTGGACCAGGTGCGTGTGGCTGTCGACGAATGCCGGCATCACGACCCGGCCGGAGGCGTCGATCTCCTCGGCGCCGCGGCTCTCGGCCAGGTTTTCGATCCGCCGGGAGGGGCCGACGGCAGAGACGATTCCGTCCACAATCAGGACGGCTCCGTCCTGTATCAGGCCGAGATCGCGGAGAGCAGCACCACGTCTCGGTCCTGTGGAGCCGTGCAGCGTGAGGAGCTGACGGCACCCGCGCACGATAATTTTCTTCATTGTTCGGAAGTCTTATCTGAATCGGTAACGCCGGGCCGCATGGGGATATGCAGACCGGCGCGCTGAGCAAACTCCGCTGCATCGGAATAGCCGGCATCGGCGTGGCGGAGAACGCCGATGCCAGGATCACAAGTCATCACACGCTCCAGGCAGCGCGCGGCTCGCGGCGTTCCATCGGCCACGCTTACCTGGCCGGCATGCAGCGAGTAGCCGATGCCGACGCCGCCTCCGTTGTGGACCGATACCCAGGTCGCGCCGGCGGCGGTATTGAGCAGAGCATTGAGAATCGGCCAGTCGGCGATGGCATCGCTCCCGTCGGCCATACCCTCGGTTTCGCGATACGGCGAGGCGACCGAGCCACAGTCGAGGTGATCGCGGCCGATCACGATCGGCGCCCGCAGCTCACCCCGCTGTACCATCTCGTTCATCGCGACGGCGAAGCGGTCGCGCTCTCCATAGCCCAGCCAGCAGATCCGCGAGGGCAGTCCCTGAAACGGGACGCGCCGGCGCGCCAGTTCGATCCACCGGGTGAGCGTCTGGTTTTCCGGGAAGAGTTTGCAGACCAGCGCGTCGGTAGCGGCGATGTCGGCACGCTCGCCTGAGAGCGCCACCCAGCGAAAAGGTCCGTAGCCCTGGGCGAACAGCGGGCGGATATATTCCGGAATGAAGCCTGGAATTTCAAAGGCGTCGGCGACGCCGCGATCGGCGGCCATACGCCGGATGTTGTTGCCGTAGTCGAAGGCGATAGCGCCCATCTTCTTCAGGTCGAGCATCGCGAGGACATGGGTCGCGATTGAATCCATTGAGCGCCGCAAGTACTCGTCCGGATCGGATGACCGAAGTTCGATCGCCTCTTCTACCGTGCAGCCCGCGGGAATGTAGCCGTTGAGCGGATCGTGCGCACTGGTCTGGTCCGTGAGCAGGTCCGGCACAATGCCGCGCCGCACCATCTCCGGCAGCAGTTCGGCACAGTTGCCGAGCAGTCCGACCGAGATCGCCCGCCGCTCGTGAATCGCATTGCGCAGCAGCCGCACGGCCTCATCGAGATCCTTGACGAAGATGTCGCAGTAGCCGGTTTTCACGCGCCGCTTAATGCGCGCGGGATCGGCTTCGATTCCAAGGAAAGCCGCACCGTTCATCGTTGCGGCCAGCGGCTGAGCGCCGCCCATGCCGCCGAGCCCGCCCGAGACCACCAGCTTCCCCTCCAGCGACCCGCCGAAATGCTTGCGGGCCGCCGCCGCGAAGGTCTCGTACGTGCCTTGCACGATGCCCTGGCTGCCGATGTAGATCCAGCTTCCGGCCGTCATCTGTCCGTACATCGTCAGGCCGAGCCGCTCGAGCGCCCGGAAGTGCTCCCAGGTGGACCAGCGACCCACCAGATTGGCGTTGGCGATCAGGACGCGAGGCGCCTCCTCGTGCGTACGAAGTACGCCGACCGGCTTGCCCGACTGCACGAGCAGCGTCTGGTTGTCCTGCAATGCTTCGAGTTCACGCACGATGGCGCGGAAGCAGTTCCAGTCCCGGGCCGCTTTGCCCGTTCCTCCATAGACAACCAGGTCGCCCGGACGTTCGGCGACCTCCGGGTCCAGGTTGTTCATGAGCATTCGGAGAGCCGCCTCCTGCTGCCATCCCCGGCATCGCAGC
Organism: Bryobacteraceae bacterium; assembly: GCA_046289265.1. Lineage (GTDB taxonomy): Bacteria > Acidobacteriota > Terriglobia > Bryobacterales > Bryobacteraceae > JBKBWD01. Next base: position 20,672 of record JBKBWD010000086.1, read on the forward strand.
CGCGCGCCTCGTGGAGCACGGATGACTTCCGTCATGGCTCTACTGTACCACCTGAATCCGGCGAACGAGAGTGGTCCATGAAACATTTTTGCCCGGTCATGATCTCATCTTTTGACGGCTTTCTCCCCGGCCGGCTGTGTGCTTTACGCGGCCGTTCTTTTTCGTCGCGGAGAAGCTCGGAGGGGGTATGGATACGGCCAAATCGACAGCGATCGTCTTCGGAATCGTGTTCGTGCTGATCGGTATTCTCGGGTTTATCCCGAATCCGATCGTCGGACCGGAATCTTTAATCGTGACCAACGCGGCCCACAATATCGTGCACCTGCTGATCGGCGGCTACCTGCTGTTTGCGGGCTACTCGACTCACGCCGCTTCGGTAACGGCACTATTTGTGACCGGCGGCATCTACCTGCTGCTGGCGATCGTCGGATTTCTGCTGATCGGAACGGTCGGCGAAGCAATGATGTTCGGCTTCGTCCACTTCAATGCCGCGGGGAACTGGTTTCACCTGATCGTGGCTCTTGTGCTTTTGGCCGCCGCCTTTGCGACGCGGCCGGTTCGCACGGGTCCGCGGACGCCGCGGACGCTCGAAGCGCGCTAGCGGCTGGAGCAGCCCTGCGTCTGTACAGGGCGCAGGGCGCCCTATCAAGCGCGATCGAGAATCTCCCGGACCTTGCGCAGGAGCGTCGTCGGCGAGTAGGGCTTCTGCAGGAAGTCCTTCTGTCCGGCGCTGCCGAGCGTTCCCGCTTCCGAATACCCGGAGACGTACAGCACTCGAGTATGGGGCTGTAGGGATAGGATGCGCTCTGCCAGTTGCGTTCCGCGAACGTCGGGCAGGACGACATCGGTGAGCGTGAGCGCGATGCTCTCGCCAGACTGTTCGGCCTGGACAATGGCTTCAGCACCGGTCCGCGCGAGCAGGACGCGGTAGCCGCTGCTGGAGAGAATCTCCGCTGCCAACTGCCCGATCAGCTCATCGTCTTCCACCAGGAGAACTGCCTCGGTGCCCGCCGCCAACGAGGTTTGTGGGGCGTCGGGCAGCGCAATCGCGGGAGCATTCGACACTCGCGGAAGCAGAATCTTGAACGTCGTGCCATTGCCGGGCTCGCTGTAAAAATAGATGTGGCCTCGGTTCTGCTTTACGATCCCGTACACGGTGGGCAGTCCGAGTCCGGTCCCTTTGTCGGGCGCTTTGGTCGTGAAGAACGGCTCGAAGAGGCGGTCCTGGATCGCCGGATCGATCCCGACGCCCGTATCGGAGACAGCGAGCATCACGTACGCTCCGGTCGGGACGGTGGCGTGGCGCAAGGTATACGCCACGTCAACGTCGATATTCCGAACCTCGATCGTGATAGTGCCTCCCTCCGGCATGGCATCCCGGGCGTTGATGGCTAGATTGACGATCGCCTGCTCGATCTGATGGGCGTCGGCCTCGACGCAGCCGGTATCGGGAGACAACTCCAGCAGCAGCTTGGTTTCGGCTCCCACCATCCGTTGCAGCATTGTCTGGATTCCGGAGAGGACTTCATCCAACCGGATGACGCGAGGCTCGGACCGCTGCTGCCGGCTGAACGTGAGCAATTGCTGTGTCAGCACCGCTGCCTTCTCACCCGCCTTGCATACTTCAAGAATGCTCGTATAGATGGGATCGGCGGAATCGAGTTTGCTGAGTGCCAGACTGCTGAACCCAACGATGACTGTGAGCAGGTTGTTGAAGTCGTGAGCGAGGCCGCCGGCCAATCGTCCGACCGCTTCCATCTTCTGGGACTGCCGCAACTGTGCCTCGATCTGTTTCCGCTCGCTCAGATCTGCGCAGACCGCCAGAATCGAAGAGAGCTCGCCGGTGGCGTCACGAACGGACGAAGTCCAAATGGCGATCTCGATGACCGTGCCGTCCTTTCGCACGCGACGGCGTTCGACGCCGGACAGATTGGCGCCTGAGATGACTCGCCGCAGCAGAGAGTCGAAATCGTACCGCTCCGCATCGGGGACGATCGGGAGACAACGGCCCAGGACTTCATCGGCCGGCCAGCCGAACATGCGTTCGGCGGCCGGGTTCCAGCTTCTCACGGCGCCATTCAAGTCCATCTCGAAGATGGCGACGGGCGCGGCCTCGATGATGGCACGAAGGAGCTCGCCGCGCTGCCGTAACTGTTCGGCGAACTGCTTGCGGTCGGTAATGTCGACCAGATTCTCGACGACGGCCGGCCCGTCCATACCCAGGAATTGCCGCCGCGTCACCTCGACATCGATGCAGGCGCCGTCGAGCCGAATCAGGCGCTCCTCGTCTATAAGAACCGCGGCAGTTCCGTCGCTCGATTGCCGGATGATCCGCCGGACGGGTTCGCTGTCCTTGGGGTGGCGAAAATCCTTCGGAGAGCATCCGATCAGATCTTCCGCCCGGTCTGCGCCCAGCAGCGACGCTGCCGCCGTATTCGTAAACAGGATGCGGTCGTCCCGATGAATCCAAACAGCCACCGGGGCAAACTCAATCAACATTCGATAGCTGCTCGCGACTGTTTCCAGGTAGGCTTCTGTGCGAAGCCACTACTGTCCAAATTAGCTGCATTCAACGCGTTTTCCACAGCCTAACTTATTGATGCCATGAAGGCGTGTGAG
>JBKBWD010000087.1:0-22135 GCA_046289265.1 Bryobacteraceae bacterium
TTGTTTTATACGCCATTCAACGGCAAGCCCAGCCAGCTCAATGGTAGAGGCTTCCTGTGGTCCCACCGGACAGGCTCTAATGAACGCCCAGGACCTCGCCGCAGCAGTGCCTGGCATTCAGGCAGCCATCCAAAACTTCGGAAAGCCGACCCAGTCCTGATCCTTGCTGTCGTGACACTGGCACAAGCTGCGGCCGCCAGTCTCACTCTTCTCGACGGGAACGCGCCGGGCAGTTTAATGGGCGCCTACTTTGAGTTTCACCTGCCCGGCCTCTGCGATATCTTTCCACCGGTAAAGCAGGAAATTCCGGCCGCTGCTGTTCATCGTCACCATTAGCCCTGCGGGGAAGTCCGGACCGAGGGGCTGTGAGCTGATCTCTATACCGTCAGTCGAATCCGCCCCGCCCCGCACGATCTTCAGAAGCGTGGTGTGGTCGTGGGGCCGTCCGGACTCCCCTTCGCGTCGGAAGATGTGATATTCGCTGTTTCCCTTCAACTGATCTGTGCAAACGATATAGCCGGTACCATCGTGGCGCGCATAGATGGCGATCCCCTCGCGGTCGCCGCGAAACCCCGTCCGGCCGAAATGCGCCAGTTCAAGCGCTGCTTCGGGGTGGTCCGGGTCCGCGTGGTACTTGTGAATCCCGTCTCCCTCGTCGGCGTAGTATACGTAGCCCGGCGCATCGTCAACCGCGACAGCCTCGATCTCGCCGGCGCCGCTGAAGGCGCCGAAGTACCGGACGAAGGAGGCCTTTACACGCCCGTTTCCGTCGTCCTCGAGCAGATACTGCGCAAGATGGCCTTCGCGTGGCCCGCTTTTGGGCGTAACGATCGCGAAGATGGCGCCGTCGCGCGGCCGCCGGTACAGCGCGATCCCCATCGGCGCCGCGTCTTCTCCGGAGCGGTCCGCGAAGACGCGCGTGTTCCCGGTCGAGGTCACATCGATGAGTCCGCTTCCATCGGGTGCAATACGGAATATCCGCAATTGCCCCTTCAGGCGCTCGGTCGTGACAGCGATGTCGATGCTCCGTTCACCGGTTCGCAATCCGTATTCAACGTCCACGTTATTGGGACGGTCGAGACCGGCCACACTCTGGCGAGTTGCCCCGTCGAGCCCGAAGACGACCAGAGCGCCCTTGGGCGCCTTCACTTTATTGGTGCCGATAATCAGGCTGCGAGCCGGATCGGTTGGATGAACCCATATCGCCGGATCATCGGGGTCGTCCGAGACCGGCTCGGTGCGTACCGCGGGAACGATCTCAACGGGGCCGATATCCATGGAGGTTGGGGCGACCTGCCCACATCCGCTCAGAAGGATGCACAGGGCTGTCCCGGCGCCGACGAGGAGCCGCGGCGCCGCATGTTTCGCATTTGAACGCATCACGTTACTAGAAATTGAACCGCATCGCAAGCTGTAACTGCCTGGACGTACCCGTACCAATCGTCCGATTGAGTCCGCTGGTCACGACTCCGAATGTTCCCGGAGAGGTCAGTACCGTGCCGGGATTACCGGCCAGAGTGCGGTTGAACAGGTTGAACGCTTCGATGCGAATAACCAGCGCCTTGCCCTCAGCCACGCGAGTGTTCTTCTGTAGCGCCATGTCTACCTGAGCTAAACCCGGACCGCGCGCGATGTGCCGCCCGAGGTTGCCCCAGGTCCGGCTGGCCGGCATCGCAAATGCGGCTGGATTCAGCCACTGGTCGAACGTCCGGACAGCCGCGTAAATGGGAACGCCGGGGACGAGGTTTGGCCGCGGATTCCGGCTGTTGCCATCCGGGAGGTCGTTGGCGCTGCGCGCCAATGTGATGTTCAGAGGGCGCCCGGTCCTCATGGTCCAGATGCCGCTTGTCTCCCATCCGCCGAGAATCCTGGACACCGGTCCGGAGTTCAAGTAGCGATGGCCCGGACCAAAGGGAAGCTGGTAGACCCAGTTACTGGTGATGGTGTGGCGAATGTCCTGCGGGCTGTTCCCACGGTCGCAGGCCCGGCAGTTGATGTTCTGAGGCTGGGCGCCTTCGCCGCCGCCCGTGCTGTTGTCATTGATCGAGTGCGACCACATGTACTCGGTGCCCCAGAGCAGCCCGCGCCCGGTGCGGCGGTGCAATGAGATCTGCAGCGCGTTGAAGTTGCTGTTGCCATCCTGCCTCTTCTCGTCGACACGGCCGAAGGTTGGCAGAGGACGTACTCGCGTTACCGGGTCGAGAACATTGAGGTCGGATCGCGTAAACACCTTGCTGGCCGCGCTGGCCACGTAACCGAACTGCGTCATGAAGGAAGCCGGCAGTTGCTGCTGGATCGAGAAGCCCCAATTCGCGCTGTAGAGGTCCCGCCGGTCGCGCTGCACGGCGCGTGGGGTAATCCCCACTTCCCTGGCGAGGCCGAGGAACGGCGCCACTGGATACCGGAGCCCCGGAGCCTCCACCGCCGTCAGCGAATAGTTATCGGACATGTTATCCAGCGGAGCGTTGACGTCATCAACCTGACCGGGTCCATGATAGATACCGCCGCCCATGCGAATTACGGTCTTTCCTTTCAGCGCATTGGGCGACCAGGCAAGGCCGACCCGCGGATCGAAGTTGTTGCGGTCGGGATAATACCAGGGCGTCCCATGCGGACAGAAGCCCCTGCATTCGTAAAGGTCGAATACGCGGTAGCGGTCGTTGACCTCTCGGTTGACACCGTAGTATTCATATCGCAACCCGAGATTCAGGGTCAGTTCGGAATTGACCTTGATATCGTCCTGCACAAACGCAAAATAATACCATTTTCGGGTTCCGAGCACATCATTCCCGCCGGTAATCGCTACCCGGTCCACTCGATTCGCGAGAAAGTCGTTCCGGCTCGCGAAGGTCACACCGACAGCGTCGAACGCCGGATCGGCCACGTTGACGTGGGCGCGACGGATCTCCCCGCCCACTTTCAGCGTATGGCGTCCAAGGTTCATCACCAGATTATCAAGAAGCGAGTAGGAGGTGCCATTCTCAACCAGGAGGTTCGAGTTGTTGAGCGTGGTGAAGCCGGCCACCGCAATCGACTCGGAAAACGGCGACAGGTTATACCGGTTTAGAGCGGACCGGTTGAATCCCGCCTTCACTTCGTTTACGACGGTCGGCCGGAGAATCCGCTGGTATTGGAGAACAAAGTTCGATGGACGAAAGAAGCTCTCCTGCCGGTCGCCGGGGACGACGGTGCGGGGGTTGACGATCGTTCCGTCATCGATGTTGTACCGGCCGAAGATGCTGTTGTTGTCATTAAAGCGGTGGTCGATTCGCAGAGTGCCGGCATCCTCCCGCCATTGCTGGCTGACGTTCCCGACGATCCAGTCGATGTCGGGATTGGCCGTGGACCGATTCCCCAGCGGGTAGGCTTCGAGGATGCGGCGAATGTCCGGGTCCGTCGCTCGCGCGCGGAAAGCGGCGCTGGGCACGTCGTTGCGGAAGGTCTGCATGACCCGCTGGCGCAGCCCCTCGTAGTTGCCGAAGAAGAACGTCCGATTGCGGATGATCGGTCCGCCGAGATTTCCGCCGAATTGGTTCAGCCGGAACGGCTGCTTGGAGGTGTCGAACGGATTCCTCGCGTCGAACACATCATTGCGCACGAATTCAAAGAGGCTGCCGTGGAATTCATTGGAGCCCGACTTGGAGACAATGTTCACCTGCCCGCCCGCGCCTCCGCCCTGGTCGGCCGAGTACAGCGTCGAGTTCACCCGGAATTCAGCGATCGAATCGGTACTGATCACAAGCCGCAGCGCCGCCTCCTGGCGCGGATCCTTCACCCCGGTGGCGTCCACGCCGTCAAAGGTCCAGTTGTTGTCGTCGCGGGCGCGGCCCACAAACCGGATCGACTGCTGGCTGCCGTCACCCGTGTTGATTGCGCCCGGCGCCAGCGCCATCAGGCTGGCCCAGTGCCGTCCGTTAAGTGGAATCTCACGCATCTGCTGCGAACCGATCACCGTGCCGATTACAGGCGACGTGCTGTCCAGCGGTATCAGTTCACCTTCCACGGTAACCACGGTTTCCAGCGTGCTCAGTTCCATTTCGATGTTCAACGCCCGGCTGTCCCCAACGCCCAACCGCAAATCCCGGATCGCCACAGTCCGGAAACCCGCCTGTGTCGCCGTCACCGAATACACGCCGATCGGCAATTGAGAAATCGTGAACGTGCCTGTGTCTCCGGACGATACTTCGCGCCGGAACCCCGTTCCCTGCGAAACCACTTCCAGTTTGACCCCGCTAATCGTTGCCCCACTGCTGTCCGTCACGGTCCCGGTTAAGGTAGCGCGGTCTACCTGTGCAGTTGCGAGGGAACCCGCGCCGAGCAACAACCCTCCGAACAGCACCCCGAACAACACCTTAATGCTCATCCCAGCCTCCCTGATTTCCAATGATTTGGTCGCGCTACCCTTGTCTACCGTTGTTTCCCCAGCCGGTCAAGGTTTCCGCAGAAACACTCGGTTACAATGTAGTTACATTTTTGTATTGAACAGCTTTAACGGTTCCGATATGATGAGGCCGGTCATATACGCGGTACCGGTCATGAGCAAAACTGAAACTTCATTCATCTTTCGCCAGGCTCTTCAACGGCTCACTGCCAGCCGCACGCTCACCCAGCACCCCGCCCTGCATCAACTGTTGCTCTATTTGGCAGAAAAGACCCTGGCCGGAGAGGACGGCGGGCTTAAAGAATATGTCATTGGTATCGAGGCCTTCGCCAAGCCGACGAGTTACGACCCCCAAACCGACGCGTCGGTCCGCGTTCAGGTCAGCCGGCTTCGCAAGTGCCTGTCCGACTACTACGAGAGAGAGTGTCCGCAAGACCCTGTGAGGATCGAGATCCCCAAGGGACAGTTCGGACTGAGGTTCCAGATGCGTGGGCAGCACGCTGGCGCCATCGAGCCGAAAGATTCGGTACGCCTTAAGCGGCGCCTGGCGCACATGACCTGGGCCTGCCTGGCGGCGTCGGCCATCGCGATAGCCGCCATGGTGGCGCTTACCGCTTCGTGGACCTCGGTCCGGACCTCACGCCCCAGACCTCAGCTGACCCCCGAGTTGACCAGACTTTGGGAAAGCTACCTTGACGGCGATCGGCCGGTGCTCATCGTTCTGGGTACGCCATTGTTTGCCAAGCTTACAACCAGCGAAACCGGCGTGTTCTACCGCCACCCCAAGCTCAACGACTGGGAATCGGCATCTGCTTCTCTGGACCTGGCGAACGTCGGCAGCGCTGTCGGAGCCGTCAAGATCACACCTTCCCGCGTCTACACCGGCGTCGGCGAAGCGACAGGCGCCTTCCTTCTGAGCAAGCTGCTCGCTCACTCCGCCCAGGAGGTTTCCTTGCGCCGCAGCTACGGTCTCTCCTGGGACGATTTCAAGGACCGCAACATTATCGTCCTCGGCGCTCCAAAGCACAATTCCCATCTAAATCATCTCCCCATCTGGCGCCAGTTCGATTTTCACCGCGGCGGGATTCGCAATCTCAGACCCGTAGCCGGCGAACCCGACAAGTTCGATCCGACGTTCTCGGCATGCTGCGAGGAGATCGAGGAAGATCATGCCCTCATCAGTCGGTTCCCTGGGATGCACGGCGTCGGCGAAACGACCGTGCTGGCCGGAGCATCGACCGAGGCGACTCTGGCAGCGGTGGAATACGTCACCCATCCCCGATACGCGGCCGATCTCATCACCCACCTGTGCGATGAATCCGGGAAACTGCCTCCCGCCTACCAGGTCGTCGTCAAGGCGAAGTTCAAGTCGCAAACGGCGATCGAGGTCCGTTATGTCACGCATCGATTGCTGCGGACTACGGAGATCGTCAGCACCGCCTACACGGCCCCGTGAGTTCCGCGGCGGCCGTCCCGTGCACCTGCCGGCCGCTCGGCTTGCATCCCCAGCTCACGCGGTTGTATCCTGACTGTCAGTAAACTCCTCCAGCATGCCGACGTATCACAAAGTACGCCCTTCGGACTGCATTTTCAGCGTCGCTTTCGAATACGGATTTTTCCCGGACACTATCTGGAACCACCCGGAGAATGCCGAACTCAAAGCGAAGCGCCAGAATCCGAACATCCTGATGCCCGGCGACACGGTCTTCATCCCCGACAAGGAGATCAAGGAGGAGGAGCGTCCCACCGACGCGCTGCACCAGTTCAAGCTGAAAGCCGTTCCTGCGAAGATCAAATTTCAGGTCCTGCACAACGAAAAGCCGGTCGCCAACGCCAAGTACACCTTGAACATCGACGGCAAGGTAACGGAAGGGACCACCGACGGCGACGGCAAAGTCGAGATCTGGATTTTTCCGAACGCGAAGAAGGGCGAGCTCAAAGTCGAGACCGAAAAGAAGGAAGAGCTCGTCTACCAGCTTGACCTCGGCGGACTGGATCCCTACAATATCCCCTCCGGTTTTCAGGCCCGGCTTGAAAACCTCGGCTACTCCATCGCCCCGGACACACTCGGCGAGGTAGGCGAGGGCACAAAGGCCGCGCTTGCACTGTTTCAACGCGACCACAACCTGCCGCCGACGGGGAAGCCCGACGCCGCGACGATCGAGAAGATCAAATCCGTGTACGGGAGTTAGGTCGCATCTCGGAGGAATCTCATGGCCCTTTTCAGAGCAGACAGACTGGAACTGCAGGTTCCCGATAACTGGCGGAACGACACCGTCTACCGCTTCGAGACCTTCGACGACGAAGAGAAGTTCTCGATGAAGATCGAGCACCACACCGAAGATCACCCACTCGACAAGCATCTCGAGCAGAAGACCCAGACCGTGCGCGAGGAGCGCGTCCAGGCGCGCCTGGCAAGCAGCGGTGATACCCGCCTTGCCGACCTGCCCGCCAAGTACTACGTCATCGAGGCCCTCCGCGGCGATGAGGTCCCGATTATCTACACGGCTGTCATCGCCAAACTCCACCCGCTGCAGTTGTTGATCGTGGACTTCGAGTCCCCGCGCGAGCGTTGGGGGCAGTCCCGCGCCATCTTCGACTCTATGCTGCGGTCGATCCGGAACGCCGGGTAGGGAGGGAACATGGGCCTCGATGCAAAAGTCGGGCGGGAAATGCTGAACCCGCTGAACCGCCCCATACAGCCGATTGTCCTTGTACCGGGCATCATGGGTAGCCGTATCCACAAGTTCGGCGACCCCAAGACGCCCATCTGGGACCCCGACGACACGCTCGCCATGCTCAAGCTCGCCGATCTGATGACCGAGCCGCGGCGGAAACTCGTCGGGCTGACGACCTCGGGCCAGGTATTCAAGAAGGGCTCCAAGGCCGCGAGCCTCACGCCACTCGAAGAGGAGCGGGGCTGGGGCGGGCTGGCCTGGGGCTTTTACGGACCCGGGCTCCAGGCCCTCCGCAAGTACTCGCAGAAGATCGGCGGGGTCGTCTACGGTTTCGGCTATGACTGGCGGCAGAGCAATTGGCTCAGCGGTTCACTGCTAAAGGATAAGATCGCGAAAATTCGAGCTGAGAATGAAGACAAGAAGGTGCTGGTCGTCACTCACAGCATGGGCGGGCTGGTGACCCGCGCCGCGTGCAAACTCGGAGCCGAAAGCGACGTGATCGGCGTCGTCCACACGATGCAGCCCGCAAACGGCACCCCGCTCGCCTATCGGCAATTCAAAACCGGCGGAGCGGCGCTCCATTGGGTGCTCGCCGATGTCGTCCTGGGCCGGATCGTCGGCCGCACCCCGATCCAGTATCATGCGATGAACAGCGGGTTGCGCGCCCCGTACGAACTATTACCGAACGACTTTCACTATCGCACCACCGGCAATGAGGAGAACGAGCCGCCGGGAAAGCCTGCACACCGGAAAGCCTGGCTCACCATGCACAAGGACGTCCAGGTAAGCCTCCCGCCCAGCTACAGCATGTACGACGTTTACCGGGAGCGGACCGGCAAACTCGGCCTTATCGACTACGACTACTATCAACAGAACGAAAGCCTGATCATCGGCGAAGGGTGGGTCATTCCGCACCGGATCAGCGGCAAGGCGATCTACGAGGGCGTGATCGCCGGGGTCGAGGGTGCGCGCAAGTTCCACCAGCAGCGGCTAGGCAGCTACGTGCATCCCAACACCTCCGTAGTCGCCGGCACGGGTCTGGAAACCGATGTCGCGGTCCACATGGACCACAACCCCAACTGGTTCTCGCCCGACACCGCCGACGCCGTTATGAAGCGGGAAAATCACGGCGACGCCACCGTCGCGCTGTCCTCGGCGACCTGCCTGCCGCTCAAAGCACGGCCGGATATCAACCTCGCCGACAAGGACCGCCAGGGCTTCGTCAAGGGGGTCGGACATGCCGCGGCGTTCGCCGAAAGCGACGCCTTCAACTGCCTGGTCTGGAAGATGTGCGAGCAGGTGCTGCTGTGTGGCGATAAATGAGAGGAGACCGCCTATGTTCGGACCGGTCGGCGGAAGCGCCGCCTTCGATAAGACGTTCCTGATTCTGGAGGCTCTGGGGATTGTCCTCTGGATCGGTTTGCTGTTTGCGGGCCGCAGGCTGCCGGACTGGAGTCCGTGGGCGATGGGCCTGCTCGCGGTGCTTCTGATCGTGGTGCTGCCGGTTTACTGGTATGTCGCCTATCCCGTCCAGCACGGCATCGAGGGCGCGGGCCGCATCCTCTTCCTGATACCGCTGGTCGGGCTTAACCTCATCCTTGCGGCGATATCCATCTTTCGCGTTGTGCGCGCGTAGCAGTCAGGTCCGTTCAAGCGACATCGTGCCGAGAAGCTTCTCTACGTGCTTGGCCAAAATGTCGCACTCGAGGTTCACCCGCGCTCCTGGTTGATAGAAGCGCAGCGTGGTGTTCTGGTAGGTGTGCGGGATAATCGTGACCGAGAGGACGCACTGCTCCAGTGCCGCAATCGTCAGGCTGATCCCATCGATCGCAATCGAGCCCTTGTAGACCAGGTACCGGTCCAGCTCCCGCGGGATCCCGATCTTCAGCCACCAGTTTTCGTTTCCAAGCGGCTCCAGGGAAATCAGTTCTCCGGTTCCATCGACATGACCCTGCACGATGTGGCCGCTCAACCGGCTGCCCGGTGAAACTGGACGCTCCAAGTTCACGGCTGAGCCCGGCCTCAGATCCCCAAGATTGGTGCGGCGCAGCGTTTCGGGCGCCAAGTCGGCCGCGAAGGAGTCCGGCCTGAGGTCGAGAGCTGTCAGACACACCCCATTGACCGCGATGCTCGATCCCTCGAAGGCGTCGCTCAGCACTGTTTTCGCGCGTACCCGCAGCCTGGCGCCGCCGGCCTGTGTCTCGATCGACTCAATCGTTCCCAACTCTTCAATGATTCCGGTAAACATCAGCCCTTCACCAGCCACGCTTCCACGGCGAATTCATCCGGCGCAATGCTATGGAGCTGCACATCCCGGAACAGCAGCGCATCCACCCTGCGGCGCATGCCCCGCCCTCCGGCAACCGGAAGCGACTGCAAGCCGCCGAGCACCTTGGGGGCGTAATAGAAAAAGATCTTGTCGGCCACACCGGACTCGAGCGCCGTCCAGTTCACCTTGCTCCCCGCCTCGATCATCAGGGACAGGTACTTCTGCGAAGCCAGGTAGCCGACCAACCCGGCCAAATCCGCGCGCCCGTCCGGACCGTTCAGCACCAGCACCTTAACGCCGCGCTGCTCCAGCGCCTTGCGGCGCTCCGCCTTGGCCGCTGAGGTTGCCACCAGGAGCAAATCCTCCCGGCAGCTCTTCACCATACGCGAATTGAGTGGAATGCGAAGCTGCGAATCGAGCACGATCCGCAACAGGGGGCGATATCGCTCCGCCCCGCTTCGGTCCGTGAGCAGGCAGTCGTCCGCCAGCACCGTGCCGATGCCCGTAAGGATCGCGTCGGATTCGTGGCGCAGCCGCTGGACATGCGCCCGGGCCTGCTCCGAAGTGATCCAGCCGCTGTTGTCCTCCGGCGCCGCGATCTTTCCGTCGAGCGTCACGGCAGACTTGACTGTCACCAGCGGCTTGCCGGTCCGCATGAAATGGACGAATGGTTCGTTCAGCTTCTCGGCCTCGCACCGGTGCGCCTCGGAAAGCTCCACATCGAGCCCCGCCTCACGAAGCCTCGCCAAGCCTTTCCCTGAGACCAGCGGATTCGGGTCCTCCATCGCGGCCACGACGCGCCGGATTCCGGCCTCGATCAGAGCGTCCGCGCACGGCCCCGTGCGGCCTGTATGGCTGCACGGCTCGAGCGTGACATAGAGCGTCGCGCCACGCGCCGCTTCGCCCGCCTCTTCGATCGCCAGGATCTCAGCATGTTTACGGCCGGCGTAGGTGTGGAACCCTCGCCCGACGACCTGGCCTCCGCGCACAAGGACAGCGCCGACGGCCGGATTCGGGCTCGTGCGCCCGACGCCCTGTCTGGCCAGAGCCAGGGCCTCGCGCATGTAGTCCTGGCTCATGATTCGAATAGGGATTCGATGAACTTCTCCGGATCGAACGGCAGCAGGTCATCGGCCTGTTCGCCGACCCCGATATAGCGGATCGGCAGGTTCAACTCCCGCGCGATCGCGACCACCACGCCGCCCTTGGCCGTGCCGTCCAGCTTGGTGAGCACGATTCCCGTCACTCCGGCCGTCTCGGTAAACTTGCGCGCCTGCTCAAGCCCGTTCTGGCCCGTCGTGGCGTCCAGCACCAGCAGCACCTCGTGCGGAGCGGTCGGGATGACACGGGAGGCCGTACGCCGCATCTTCTCCAACTCCGCCATGAGATTCTCTTTGGTGTGGAGCCGCCCGGCAGTGTCCACGATGACGTAGTCCACATTGCGCGCCTTGGCGGCCTGGAGCGCATCGAAAAGTACCGCGCTCGGGTCCGCCCCGGACTTCTGCCGGATCACGTCCACCTGGTTCCGCTGACCCCAGACCTCAAGCTGCTCGATCGCCGCGGCGCGGAATGTATCGGCCGCGCACAGCAGAACGCTCCGGTTCTCAGTTCGAAATCGTTTTGTCAATTTTCCGATGGTCGTCGTCTTGCCCGAGCCATTCACCCCGACGATCATGACCACGGCCGGCGGCTGCTCGACACGCCCCATCGGACGCTCGGAGGCCTGGAGGACTTCCAGCAGGTGCTCGCGGATGAGGTTCCGCAGTTCCTGGGCGTCGCCCACCAGCTTGCGGTCGACGCGCTGCCGGATGCGTTCAAGAATCTCGGTCGCCGTCCGCACCCCGATGTCGGCCGTAATCAGCGTATACTCGAGTTCCTCCAGCAGGTCCGCGTCGATCTGCTTCTTGCCGGACAGGACGCCCTCGACGGCGTCCACCAGCCCGGAGCGCGTCTTCTGAACGCCCTGCTTGAGCCTTTCGAGTAGATTGGGCTCCTGTTCGACGGAGCCGAAAAGCGTCTGAATCATGGTGTATCTATACTCTTCCCGATTGTAACAGCCGGCCTGTGCGACACCCGCGGGCTACTCGAAAACCGTGTTCACCGGGAGGATTCGGACGGCCTCCGGGCGCACCGGAATCTTCCACTTCTCCACGACCTTGTCCTCGGCCAGGATCTCGTCGGGCTTCGGCGAATTGTAGGTCATGGGCGAAGGCGTATTCTCGACAATCGCCTTCTTAAGACCTTGCGCGTCCGGCCCCACCAGGACGATCTGGAGCCGGTCCGTCCGCAGATGGCGCCGGATCGCCTCGTTCACCTTCTCGACCGTCAACGCGGCAAGCCCGTTCTTGACGTAGCTGTTGTAGTCCGGGATGTTGTAGAAGCCGCTGTCGATGGCGTAGCCAAGCTCGGCGTTCTTGGTCCGGGTGAGCAGGTTCACGTTCTTGGAGAGGAAGTTCCGGGTCTGCTCGAACTCCTCGGTCGTCAGGCCGGTGCGGACGAGCCGGTCCAACTCATACAAGGCAAGCCGCAGCGTGAAGTGCGCCACCGGCGGCTCGACCGGGCGAATCCAGATCTCGAAGATCTGCTGCCGGCGGGCGATGTTCGGGTCCGGTTCGAACTGAAACATCCCGCGGGGGAAGTATTCGATGTAGGCGTAGTCGCCGTAATTGATGCCGCGAATCTGTCGGATGCGCTCGAACAGACGCCCGGCACTCATCCGGTGCTGGCCGAAGTAGGATTGCGCCAGGAGCAGCGCCGGATAGTCAGGGTGCCCACGCCGGACCTCGATCGGAAAGCCGATCGACATCGCAACCGACCGCGCCGGCTTCTCGACGATCGTCAGGCGGTTCTCCTCGATGGCCTTCGGCTCCGGCAGCTTGACGGGCTGCGACTTCCCCTTGGGCAGCTTCTGGAAGTCCTTCTCGATGCGCTTCAAGAACTCGGGCGGGTAGCCGCCGGCGATCCCCAGGATCAGGTTCGCCTGCGTGTACCGGGCCGTGTAAAAGCTCTTGAGGTCCGCCATCGTCAGGGCCTGGACCGAGGAGACCGTCCCCGCGCTGTGCCACCCGTAAGGATGACCGCCATAGATCTCGTTATAGAGAACCTCTTTGCCAAGCTCCTCGTCGTTGTTGTCCCGGAGTCCGACCCGCAGGTAGTTGACGATGTCGTCCTTGACGCGCTTGAGATCGTCCTCGCGCCAGCCCGGATCGAGCAGCATCTCACGCAGGATGGCGTAAAAGGCGTCGAGGTTGTCCAAGTGCGTCGTCGCCGAGAACGCAGTCATCTCCTTGTCGACCGTGACCGACACCCTGGTCGCCATCGGGAAGAGCGCATCGACGATCTGCTTGTAGGTGCGCTGGCGCGTCCCGCCGTCAGCGAGCATCGCGGCCGTCAGGCCGGCGGCGCCGGGTTTACCCTTGGGATCGTGCGCGGCCCCGGTCAGGAAGACGATCCGGAGCGTGACCAGCGGACTCTGGCCCGGCAGTGCGACGACCTTCGCGGCGGAAAGATTCGATGTCATAACGAGCAGCAGCGCCGGCAGGAGTTTCACCAAGCCTCTCATTTGCTGTTTCCTCCCGTCAGCGTCACGATCGTCCGGCCCTTCTCGTCGAAGTACTTCCGGGCGACCTCGCGCAGGTCCTCCGGCGTGATGGCGTTGTAGGTGTCATAGAGCCGGTTGATCGTCTCCGGCGTGCGGCGCAGCGCGACGTAGCGGGCCGTGATCGAGGCGATCGCCTCGCTGTTGTCGAGGTTGAGCGCGAACCGGTAGCGCAGGTGCCGTTTCACGGCATCGAGCCGCTCGGCCGGAATCAACTCATTCCTGAACCGCTCCGTGGTCGCCAGAATCTCTTTCTGTACCGTCTCCAGATCCTCTGCCTTCTTCACGCGCCCGTAAATGGTGAACAGGTACGGATCGACCTGGTCCGGATTATCGGCCCCGAAGACATCGACCTTCTGTTCCTGGATGACCAGTTTCTGGTAGAGATCCGAAGTACTCGAGAACCCAAGGTAGCTGATCAGATCGAGCGCCGCACTGTCTTTAGCGGTATCCGAGTATGCGGGCCCGCGGAATGCCACGGCGATCCAAGGCAGTGTCGGCGTAGGCCAGGCGACATGGTCAGTTCGCGGGCCGCCCTGCGGCGGCTCGACCGGAATCTGCGCCTTATAGCTGCCGCGCTTCCATTCGCCCCAGTACTTTTCGACCAGCGCCCGCGTCTGCTCCGGCTTCACATCGCCCGCAACGATGATCGTCGTGTACTCGGGCCGGTAGAAGCGATCGAAGAAGGTCTTGCTGTATTCGAACTGGTTGGGCATGTCCTGGATGTCCTTCAGGAAACCCATGGTGGTGTGTTTGTAGGTGTGGCGGTCGAAGGCCTTGTTGCGCAGCGCCTCAAAGAGCTGCCGGACGGGCGAGCTGCTGTTCTTGTTGTACTCGCCCAGCACGGCGAGCGCCTCGGTTTTGAAGACGTCCTCGGAGTACTCCAGATTCCGGAAGCGGTCGGCCTCGAGCCGTAGCACGGTCTCGAGGTCCTCCTTGGAGAACGTCGTGTGGTAGGCCGTATGATCCGAGCTGGTGTAGGCGTTGCTCGCGGCGCCGATGTGATTGAGCGCGGCCTCATACTTCGCCGGCGGATTCTCCTTCGTGCCCCGGAACATCATGTGCTCGAAGAAGTGAGCGAAGCCGCTCTTACCCGGTTCGACCTCATTCCGCGACCCGGTCTGCACGACGATGTAGACCGCGACGACGTTCGGATAGTCGGTGGGTATGGTGATCAGGCGCAGACCGTTCGGGAAATCATGCTGGTCATACGCGTAGGGAAAGGCTTTTTGCGGGGCCGGCGCCGCACCGAGGGTCGCCGCGCAAGCCACCAGCAGCAAAAGTGCGGTTAGCATGTGTAATTTCTATTCTAACCCGCACGGTAGAGTTGCTCGCCTGAGTTGCTTGAACTCAGTAAATGGTCCGGTTGCGCACGTCTGGGTCTGACACCGGCTCCACGCCGGCAGCTCTCATCACCTTGCGGAGGGCCTCCACGGTGACAGGCGACGGCTTGTAATTTCCGAATCGATAGCCTTCGGCGATGCTGAGAGGCGTCCAGCCGAAGCGGTTCTTCTGGTGCCAGACCTTGATGTCGGCGCCGTATTCGGCGAGCACTTCGACCACGCGCGGCAGGTTCTTATACGCCGCCCCGTGCATCGCGGTCTCGCCATTGTCGTCCACCGCGTCGATGTCATTGCCCAGTTCGAGCGCCGCCTTGACGGCTTCGACGACCTCCTCCTCCGTACCGGCATCCTCGCCGGGAGAGCGCGTTCCCAGGCCCGCCGCCACGATGAGGGGTGTCGAGTTGTCCGCATTCGGCAGCAGGGGATCGGCCCCGAGCGCCGCCAACTCGCGCATCAACTCGGCGTCACCGGTTCGCGCCGCCAGCAGAAAGGTCGTCGCACCCACGGTGTTCAATCGCGTCAGCCCGACTCCGATCCTCTTGGTCATGCGAGCATTCAGGTCCGCTCCGTGCTCCTTGAGCTTCTTCACGAACTCAATGCTCGTCATTTCGCCCGAACCTTCGGGCGCGGGGTCGTTATCGCCCACACCGGGCTTCCGGATCCAGGTCACCACGTGTAGGGGCGTGTAGCCCGGCTCGTTCGCGTTCGGATCGGCGCCGGCTTCGAGCAGCATCGCGGCAAGCTCGTAGTGCGCGTTGCCGACTGCCAGGTGCAGCGCGGTCGATCCCGGCCGCGGAGCACCATGAATCGGCCTGCGGGCCCGCTCCGGTGCAATTTCGATCTTCTCATTGACGTCTACCCCGGCCTTGAGCAGAGTCCGGACCACGCCGGTCCGGCCCTCCCGGACCGCAAACAGGAAGGGCGTGTACCCTGTATCCAGGCGCTCGCGGTAGTTGGCGCCCGCGGCCATGAGAGCTTCCACCGTCTCGACATGGCCCTCGGCAGCCGCCCACATGATCGCCGTCTGGCCGCGAAGGCTTTCCTTGGCGTTCACGTCGGCGCCGCGTGCGAGCAGCGCCTTCACCGCCTCGACGCGGCCCGTCCGCGAAGCCGTCATCAACGCGGTCTCACCGCCCGGCAGCGCCGTGTTCGGATCGGCGCCGGCGTCGAGCAGAAGCTCCACCATCGCGCCATTCCCATTGATGCAGGCCAGCGAGAGCGCTGTCACGCCGTACCGGTTCGCCGCTTTCACATCGGCGCCGGCGCGAAGCAGGCTCCGGGCGATTTCGATCTGGTCATAATGAACGGCCCAGTGCAGCGCCGTCGACTCGTCGACCAGCGCGGCGTTCGGGTCGGCCTTCGCTTCGATCAGCGTACGGACCGCCGCCCAGTCCCGCTGCCTGGCCGCCTCCGCCAGCGGCGCCTCGGAGACCGCGGCGAAGCCTGCCATCGTCAATGCCGTGAGTGCGGCAGCCCAACAGCCCGCCTTTCGCAATGCCATCGCGGTTGCCTCCTAGATCGACAGCAGTTCATCCACCTTGCCGTTGCTGTCAGCGAAGGAGTCGAGCCGGACCCCGGCCTTTTCGAGCAGTGTCAGGTGCAGATTGGCCAGCGGTGTCGGCTCGGCGTACCGGATGTGCCGGGCACCCTTCAGCTTCCCTGCCCCGCCGCCGGCAACCAGAATCGGCAGATTGGTATGGTCGTGCAAGTCCGGATTGCTCATGCCGCTCCCGTACAGGATCATCGAGTGGTCCAGAAGCGAACCATCGCCGTCCGGTGTCGCCTTCAGTTTCTCCAGGTAGTAGGCAAACAGCGATACGTGGAAGGCATTGATCTTCGCCATTTTTTCCAGCTTTTCCGGGTTATTGCCGTGGTGCGTGACCGGGTGGTGCGGGTCAGGCACGCCGATTTCCGGATAGGTGCGATTACTCGTTTCGCGGGCCAACTGGAACGTGATCACGCGCGTCACGTCGGCCTGCATCGCCAGCACCTGGAGATCGAACATGAGCCGCGCATGATCGGCATAGGCCGCCGGAACGCCGACGGGCCGGTCCAGATCCGGCAGTTGCGAATCGGCCGCTTCGGATTCCGCCTTCTGAATCCGGCGCTCCACCTCGCGCACCGTATCGAGGTACTGATTCACCTTCACCCGGTCCGACGCACCCAGCTTCCGCTGCAGTCGCGCGATGTCCTCCCGCACCCAGTCCAGCAGGCTGGACTCCTTGCGCAACTCGGCCAGACGGTCCGCCGCACTGCCGCCGTCGCCGAAAAGCCGCTCAAAGACGATCCGCGGATGCGCCTCGGCCGGCAGCGGCGTCGTCGGCGTCGACCACGAGAGATTGTTCTGATAGACGCAGGCGTAGCCGTTATCGCATTGCCCCACCGTCGTGAGCAGATCCATCGCCAGTTCGAGTGACGGCAGGCGCGTCTCCTGGCCGATGTTCTGTGCCGCGACCTGGTCGACCGTCGTGCCCAGGTAGTAGTCGCTGCTCTCGGTCCACTTGGCCGTCGCCGCGCTCAGGAAGGCCGAATTCGAGGTCGCGTGTGTCCCCGGATAAGCGTTCTTCAGTTCCAGGTTCGTGATGACAGTCAACTGATCGATCACCGGAGCCAGAGAGCGCAGCGTGGGCGAAAGCTCCGTCAGCCGCTCGCCGCCTTTCGGGGTCCATACGGGAATGTGAGCCCCCATGGGCATGTACACGAATCCCAACCGGCGCACGGGGTTGGCTGGAGTCGCAGCCTGGGCCGTCATAGCCGGGACCATGGCATCGAGCAGCGGCAGGGCGACCGCGGCCCCGATTCCCCGCAGGAAGATGCGCCGGGGCAGCGCTTTTTTCGTGACGATCATAGCGATCTCCTCATCTGAAACGGTGTGCTGTTGACAATCCCCAGGATGAAGGACGAGAAGCGGAACTCCTCGCTCCGGGCCTCCCGCACGATCTTGCGGACGGCCGGCGCGTCGTAATGCTCGACTCCACGCCCCAAAGCATACGTCAATAACTTCTCGGTAAAGGTCGTCGCCAGAACCTCCGGGCGATTCAAGAGCGCCTTTTGCAGTGCGGCGACGCCTTCAAATTGGCTGCCGTCCGGAAGTCCGCCGGAGGCATCGACGCGCTCGCCGTTTTCGATGGTCCGCCAGCGGCCCACCGCATCGAAGTTTTCGAGCGACAGCCCGACCGGGTCCATCAGGTTGTGGCACCCCGCACAGGCCGGATTCGCCCGATGCTCGGCCATCCGCTCCCGCACCGATTTTGCCTTGCTCACGCCGTCGTTCTCTTTGAGCGCAGGCACTGCCGGCGGTGGAGGAGGCGGCGGCACGCCCAACAGGTTATCCAGAACCCACTTGCCTCGCAGCACCGGCGAAGTCCGCGTCGCATAGGATGTCACCGTCAGGATGCTCCCGTGCCGCAGAAGTCCACCCCGCCCGCCATCGTTCTCAAACGTGACGCGGCGGAAGTGGCTGCCGTAGACGTTCGGGATCCCGTAGTGCTTGGCGAGCCGCTGATTCAGGAAAGTGTAATTCGCACGGAGCAGATCGAGGATGCTGCGGTCCTCCTCGAGGATGCTCTCGAAGAACATCTCGGTCTCGCGGCGGAACGCCTGCCGCAGGTTGTCGTCGAAGTCCGGAAAGACGCGCATATCGGGAGTCGACGAATCCAGATTGCGCAGATACAACCACTGCTCGGCGAAATTCGTCGCCAGCGCGCGCGAGCGCGGATCGCGCAGCATCCGGCGCACCTGTCGCTCCAGCATTCCGGGCGACCGCAGCTTCCCGCGCATCGCCGCATCGAGCAGTTCCTCATCCGGAACGCTGCTCCAGAGGAAGAAAGAAAGCCGCGAGGCCAGTTCCAGATCGCTGATCCGGTAAGGGGTCTGCGGAGCCGCAATCGGCGGATCGTGCTCCACGCGGAACAGGAACTCCGGGCTCACCAGGATGGCGCGAAGCGCCATTTCGATCCCCATATCGAACCCCTCGGCGCGCGCCTCCCGGAAAAACCGCAGCGGCGCCGCGAGGTCGGCGTCGGTCACCGGCCTGCGATAAGCGCGCTGCGCGAGGTTCGCGATAATCTTCTGAGCGCACGGCTCCTCATCCGCCTTGTTCGCCGGGGTGCAAACAAAGATGCGGGCGCGGCTGGGCGACTCTCCCGGGCCCTGGACCTCGTACGGCCCATTGATCGACACCGAGTACAGCGCCGGCTGCATGCGCGGATGCCGGTCCATATTGAATCGCGCCTGATAAGGTTGCCGTTCGATCTCGAGCAGAATCGATGGCCGCTTCAGGAACGCGACCGCGATCGTGTGTGGACCGGCCGTCACCGGGATCCGGACTTTCAAGTGGTTGTCCACGCCGTCATGGCCGGTCTGCGGTGGAGGCGGCGTCACCGTAAAGACCTTCACGCGGCGCCCGTCGAGCATCAACTCTACGTCGTGCGGCTCGCGCAGTCCCTCGACATGCTCGTTGCGGTCCCGCATCAGGCGGATCTGAATCTCATACTCGGCATCCACGGGGAACGTGTGGCGCAGGACGTGTCCGCCGCGCGTGCCGAACGGCAGCCCGTCGAGGTGATCTTCCTGCGTGAGGTCGGCCGGGAGCGTGACCGTCTCGCCTCCCGGAGATCGCCCCGGAATTCCGATCGCCAGCCGGCTGATCTTGCGGGCCGCCGACAGGTAGCGTTCCAGAAGCATCGGCGACAGGTCGCCCACCGTGATGTTGTCGAAACCGTGGCTCGATTCGTCGGCCGGCAGCAGCGAGGAGACGTCCACTTCGACCGCCAGCAGGTCGCGGATCGCGTTTCGATACTCGGTGCGAGTCAAACGCCGGAAGGTATCGGTGCGGCCTGGATTCGGTTTCTCCTCGGCCGCGCGGTCGATGGTAGAGGCCAGCGACGCTACGACGGAATCGTAAACGGCCTCCTCGGGCCGAGGTAGTCCGGAAGGCGGCATCGTCCGGGTCCGCAACCGCCGGATGACCTTTTCCCATGTTTCTGCGTGCCTCGGGACGTTCTCTTGCAGGATGCCGTCCAGGGCCAGTTCCGCCGTCTTGAGCTTGCTGTTGTGGCAACCGATACAGTAGCGCTTGACCATTGCCTGCTCGGGCGTCGCCTCGGCCGCAGCGAAAGCGCCTCCCAGCAGCAGCAGGACGAGTAGAGAACAGGCGATCGAGGGCTTCCAGCGACCAGTCATCCAAGCCTCAACAAGCTAGCAATAGTATATAACGTTTCATCTTTGAGAGCCCCCACTGTTACACTTGTGCGGATGCGATCCGAACCAGATCCTTCGACCCCAACTCCGGGCATTCATCACAGAGCCGCCGCTTCCCGCACCTCTCTCGCCAGCGCTTCACCTCGCCGTGGAGCGCAAAGTATAGCCGCGTGACGTGGTCGGAAAAGCGGCCTTTCAACAATGCGACATCGCCCTCGCGGAGAAACCCGCCCAGAAACATCGCAGCCTCCGGAAGTGAGGTGAAGCCATGCGCACAATCCGGCGGGAGGCCCGCCTCAACCGCCGCGCGGACAGCCCGCTCCGCATTTTCTCCCAAAAACACCGCGGCTTCGAACTTTTCCGCCGCGATCCGGCCCAATCGCGCAAATCGACGGCGTAGCTTCGTCGGGTCGTCCGACAGATCACTGATCACCAGAATCCGCCGCGAGGCCCTTGCGTCCTCGAGGACGCGGAGCGCAGCCGGCAGCGTGTCGACCGAGCCGTTATAGTCGTCGCGGAGGATTACGGCGCCGCTCGGGATTCGATGCGGAGACAGCCGGGCGCTCTGCGGCCGAAGCATCGCGATCCGTGCTGCCGCATCTTCGAAGGGAACGCCGCACGCCTCAGCCACGGCAAAACCGGCCAGCACCGACGGCACCCAGTGCGTGCCGACGAGTTGCGTGCTGACCAAATATCGCGCACTTCCGGCGGCGAGTTCGAACGAGAGCCGCTGCGGCCAGCACGACGAGGTGTTGCGCGCGGCGAAATCGGCCCCCTCCGCCGTTCCGATGCGGATTGTTCGCACACCATCCGGGGGCGTGTACGAAGCCGAGTACAGGTTGTCTGCATTGAGAATCGCCACTCCTCCTGCCGGGAGGGCGCGGATCAGGTCGGACTTCTCCGCCGCAATCTCATCGAGCGAACCAAACGCATCCGTATGGGTGCGGGCCGCGCCGAGCCAGACGCCGATCGAGGGCCGCACGATCCTCGCAAGCCATCGCATCTGCCCAGGCCCATCGATTCCCATTTCCACCACCGCATACTGGTGCCAGGGCCGGACGCGGAGGATCGTGCGCGCAACTCCCCTGTAATGGTTATCGTTCGACCTCGTCCAGATGACGCGAGACTTCGCCGACAGAGTAGCGGCGATGCATTCCTTCGCCGTCGTCTTGCCGATGCTTCCGGTCACGCCGATGAAGGTGGTCCGAAAAAGGAACTGCCTCCAGAGGACCGCTGCCAGCAGCAGTACGGTACGGATACAGTATCGGCGAATGGTGCGAAGCCTTCGCCATCCCCGAAGCTGCCGATAGCTTGGCATAGATTTCAGTCCGCGCGAGCGCCGCGAGCCAGGTCCGGGCACTGGTCGCACAGCCCGTGCCGCTTGCAGCTGTCCCGCCAGCAGGTGACGTCCCGGACCATCGTGAGGTACAGCCTGGACATGTGATCCGTGTGGCGGCCCTTCAGCAGCACAAGGTCTCCTTCCCGGATCGCCTCCCGGACAAACCGAGCCGCCTCTTCGATCGCCGTAAAGGCATGGGCGTTCTCCTGCGGCATCCCGGCCTCCACCGCGGCCTCAACCGCGCGATGCGCATTTTCGCCCAGGAACACCGCCATCTCGAAATTCCCGGCGGCAAGGCGCCCCAGGGCCCTGCTTCGACGGCGCGGCGTGCGCTTGTCATCGGAGATGTCGCTGATGATGAGCACCCTCCGGCGCGCCCGCGCCTCTGCCATGACCCGGATCGCCGGATCGAGCGTGTCGATCGAGCCGTTCCGTTCGTCGCGCAGGAAGACGGCGCCGTTGGGCGTCGGCTCCGGGGAAAGCCGCACCGGCGTCGGTTCCACCTTCTCGATCGCCTCTGCCGCTTCACTCAAGCCAATGCCGCAGGGCCTGTCCAACCGCGAATCCGGCCAGCACCGAGGGCGTCCAGTGCGTGCCGATCAGCCGTGTGCGAACCGGAAACGATTCGCCGTCGGCATGAAGCTCGAACGATAGCCGGTCCGGCCAGGCTGAGGCGGCTCCCGTGGCGCGGACCTCCGCGCTCTCGTCCGTTCCAAACCGGATCGCGCGCACTCCCGCCGGAGGGACACACGCGGCCGAGTACGGATTGTCAGCGTTCAAAACGGCCCATCCCGGCGGGCGCACGGTCCGCACCAGGAGACTCTTCTCCGCCGCGGTCTGTTCGAGCGATTTGAAGCGATCTGTATGGGCACGCGCCGCCCCCATCCAGACCGCAATGTCGGGCTTCACCACGCACGCGAACCATTTCATCTGGCCCGGCCCGTCCAGCCCGATCTCGACCACCGCATAGCGATGCCAGGGCCGCACGCGCATTAGCGTCCGGAATATCCCGTTGAAGTGGTTCTGGCTTCCGAACGTGCTGGCGACCTGGTTTCGCGTCGCCAGCGCCGCGGCAATGCACTCCTTCGCCGTCGTTTTGCCGACGCTGCCCGTGATTGCGACGAAGGTCGTTCTCACCATCAGGCGCCGCCACAGCGCCGCGGCCGACAGTCCGGCGATCCGAACGAGCAGAATCAGGGCGGCGTGCAGCGTTCCCATGTGCCGTATGCGGCCAAATCTCTTCATCGCCTAGTGTCCTGTCTCACATAATGATTTACATAGGGCGGCACCTGCTCTATACTGAGGCATGTTCACCCCAGCGCCAG
>JBKBWD010000088.1:0-22129 GCA_046289265.1 Bryobacteraceae bacterium
CTCCCCGTCCGTCGCAAATCCTGTTAATACTTGAGCTTGTGCCGAGAATCGTAGTGCGTCATTGGGGTGAACATCCGCTGGAATGGCGGCCTCATTCGGATCGAAAATCGTGCCGTTGATTGAGCCGGTATTGACTTGCCCAACCAGCACTACACTTCCGATCAGCAGCCACAGCGTGGATATCCCCCCAGCGAGTCTCATCATCATCCTCCAGCAGCAGTAGATTTTTTGTACCCCAGCAGTAAAAGTGGTGCTAACGCGTGCGCTTAGGGCAAAAATTTATCACACCGATACCGGAAACACAACGATTTTTTATACGTTAACTTTAACGATTCTTAACAGTGATAGAGAGCTGTAAGAAGCTAATCAGTTAGGCTGGTTTTTCGGATCTACAGACCCATCGAGATTCGCCAATGCCGGCAGGGAAGGACTGTCGAAACAGAAACTGTGATGCACCCCTCGCTCGGCCGCTTCCCGAGCGCTTAGTAGCGTCGCGCGGGCACCAGTCGCCTGAAGCGCGGTGACCACCACGTTCATCCCGTAAGGGAAACATCGGACGTAAAAAGGTCCGTGAAACTCCGCAACAAATCGCAGCAGCGCCTCGGTCGGTTCAGCGCGTTCGACGAACTGGGCGTGCTTCCTGATCCAGATATAGCCGATGTTATGCAGTATACAAACGGCAGCGACCGCAACTGCCAGAATCCTCCCGCGCCCGGCGCGGCCGTAGAGCGCCAGCAGCCCCATCGCCACGACCATCGCGATGCCCGCGCTGGCAAGGTAGGTATGCCGGCTCGGCACGCGGCTCATGTAGGTCAGGAATGAGTACGGCAGCAGCGTCACGGCGGCCCAGGCTATCCCGAACCAGAGCGCGCGGCCGCCTGCCGCCGCCCGCGAAACCCGCAGCAGCGCCAGCGCAACCAGCCCCCAAATCCAGAACAGCCGCCAGTAGCTGTTTGCCCAGTTCAGCAGTACCGGGGCGTGAAGGGAGAACGTGCCGTCGTTCAGGTGCAGGTGCGTCGAACGCGCCGCGAAAATCAGGGCCGCATAGACCGCTGAGAGTGCCGCCAGCGGCGCCAAGGCCATAGTCCAGCGGCGAGCCGGTACGCCCTCGTACCACGCCGCCAGTGCGAGCAGCGGCAAGACGCCCACCGCCGACTCCTTCGAGGCGAGCGCCAGGAAGTACGCAGCCGCCGCAACAATCCACCTGCCGGCGCCCGGCCGGGCCGTCCACCGCAGGCACGCAAGCAGCGTCAGCAGGCAAAAGAAAAAGACCAGTAGCTCCGGGATCGCCGAATACCAGATCACCGCCTCCTGGTGGCCCTCATAGATGCCAAAGAACGCGGCCGCCACAAAAGCCACTCGCCACCCGATCAGCCGCCAGGCGCCCAGCGCGAAGACAAGCCAGGTGTTAACCACATGCAGAACGAGGCTGCTCACGTTGTACGCAAACGCATCGAGCCCGAACAGCCTTTCGGTCCAGTAGGTCAGGATTAGCGAAGTCGCACGGCAGCGGTACAGCGCATCGCCCGCCAGCGCGCTCCACCCCTCGGGCGAGCCGTACTGCCGCCCCAGGAGGATCTGCAGGTAGTCATCCGAAATAAACGGCAGCGCCAGCGCCCGGAGATACGGAAGCACCGCTAACACCGCCAGGACGGCCAGCGCCAAAGCAGGACTCAAGACTTCTCTCCGACCAGGACCAGTGACTGCCCGAGCGGAAATCCGCCGCCTGCCCCGATCCACTTCGATTCAGCCGCCAGAGGCAGGTGCAGCAGCGCGTCGAGCCACCCCGGAGGAGGCACGACGCCGCTGGCCGGAGGCTTCCGCAGCAGCGGCTCCCAGATCCGGAACTTGGCGAGAGCCACCGGCAGCAGCAGGGTGTTGGCATAGGTGCACCGCAGAATCCGGATGCCGTGCCGCCGGACCAGCGCCTCCAGCCGCTTCCGCGTAAACCGCTGCCTCTCCTCGGCAAACTGCGAGTGGCGGCTCCGAAGCACATCGAGCGCCGAAACCCGAATCGCAAACAGGCCGCCCCGAACCAGAACCCGCGCCAGTTCGCGCATCGCCCGGTCCTCCTCACCCAGGGGAAAATGCACAATTACGTCCATCGACAGGACCGCGTCGAAGGCCGAGTCCTCAAAAGGCAGAGCCGCGATATCGGCCTGCACCAGCCGCGTGAGCCCCATCGCCTTGCCATACTCCAACCCCTGCCACCCGAGGTCAAGCGGAACCAGCGGCCATTCATATCGCTCTGCCAGGACCCTGGAGAAGTAGCCCGTGCCGCACCCGGCCTCGAGCGCCAGCCGGACCCTCCGGCCCCGCACCAGCGGATCCAGCATCCGGAAGACGATTTCCCTCATGCCGCGATACCACCAGAGCTGCCTCTCCGCCTTCGCGATATTCGCGAACTCGGCAGGATTCATCATACGGCGGGCACAACCGTCCTGCGAACGAAGCTCTTGTGGTCCGGCAGATCGCATTCGGGATTCGGCTGGCTCGGATCGAGATAGTGCACGAGTTCCCGGCGGTAAAACTCCAGCGTTCGGACGATACCGTCCTCGAATCGCACCCTCGGCTTCCATCCAAGCTCGCGTTCGATCAGGGACGAATCCGTATAGTAGCTGCCAATGTCGATGGCCTTGCGCTCCTCCGGAAAGGGGCGGAACGTGAGGGGAACGCCGCCGGCGGCACAGGCGCCGATCTCAGCGATCTGCGCGACGCTGAGTGCCTCCCCGCCGCCCACGTTGTAGGTGCGCGAGGCGGGCTTCCGCACCTGCCCGGCCAGCAGGAACGCATCCACCGCGTCATCGACGTAGATCGGATCGCGAAGCTGCTTGCCGTCCCCAAAGATTTCCAGCCCCTGCCCGCACAGCAGCCGCCTCAGAAACGTGCTCAGAAATCCCTGGCACGGAACCTTCAGAGACATCCTGGGACCATAGATGTTCGTCAGCCGCAGGACGATCGCGTCGAGTTCCCCCGTGCGCGTCAGCATCAGGTGGTAGAGCGTCGCGGCATACTTATGAACGCCATTGAAATCGACCGGCTGCACCGGATGGGACTCATCGAGCGGCAGATACTCGGGCGTACCATAGATTTGGCGCGTCCCGGCATAGACCACTCGGACACCCGGGCAGCGGTCGCGAAGCGCCAGGACAAAGCGCAGTTGCGCAAGCGCATTGATGTCCAGATCGCGCTCCGGAAAATCCATGCTGTGGACGTGGCTGATCTCGCCGGCAAGATTGAAGACAACCTCGAACCCGGAAAGCTCAGCGGCATAGGCGGCTGTGTCTCGGAGGTCGGCCGGCAACAGTCGCACCGCATCGCGCACCGGCTCCAGATTGTAAGAATTGGCGCCGCAGCCCGGAAGCGAAGCGTCCAGCACCGTCACATCGGCGCCAAGCTCTGCCAGTCGGATCACCAGGTTGCTGCCGATGAACCCCAGTCCACCCGTCACGAGCACTTTTCTTCCGTGGTAACGCACCGCGTCCCCTCCACCCATTTGCCGTCACAGCTATTAAGATTTGTACTTTATACCTGAGAGGAGGTGTGTTCCGCAATACAAACCGTAAGAAAAAGTACTGCCGGCCGAAACTTTCTGGTCCCGGGCGGGTTTACATATTCCCGTCTTATTCAGCCGGCGTAGAAACGGCGAATGGCCTCTACGACCCTTTCGGCGGCCGCGGAAGGCATGCACGGCCAGAGAGGCAGGCTGACGATCTCGCGGCAGGCCGCTTCCGCCGCGGGCAGGTCGCCCCGCTTCCGCCCGCAGTCGCGGAAGGCGGGATGCAGATGCAGCGGCGCCGCATAATGGATCGCCGTTCCGATCCCGAGCTTGGCCAGGTGCTCACGCAGCCGGTCCCGCCGCTTGGCCCGGATCACGTACAGGTGGTGGACCGAGTCCTCCCGGCGCAAGACCCGAACTCCGTCGCAGCCGGCCAGCCCCTCGTCATAGAGCGCCGCCGTGCGGGCCCGGTCGGCGTTCCACTCGTCCAGGCGCGGCAGGAACGCCCGCAGAAAACACGCCTGCATCTCATCCAGGCGCGAGTTGATCCCCGCCACCCGGCTGATCATATCGCCGGCCCGTCCGCCGTCGCGCAGAAGCCGGATGTGGCGGTTTACCGCCGCGCGATTCGTAACCACCGCGCCGCCGTCGCCCAGGCAGCCGAGATTCTTAGTCGGATAGAAGCTATAGGCGACGTACGGCGAGAACTCCGCCAGCGGCCGGCCCCGGAAGCGCGCGCCGTGCGCCTGGCAGGCATCCTGGATCAGCGTCAGCCGGAGCCGCCGCGCCAGCCCTGCAAAGCGCGCCATCTCGCACGGCTGTCCGTAGAGATGCACCGGAATAACCGCTGCGGTCCGCCGGCCGGCAGCCTCTTCCACCTGGCCCGGATCGAGCAGCAGAGTGTCCGGGTCGATGTCGGCGAACCGGATGCTTGCCCCGGCCGCAAGGATCGCAATCCCGGTGAACGGCGCCGTCAATGGCGAGGTGATCACCTCCTGGCGCGCGCTGGTGACGCCTGCATCGCGCAGACACAACTCAAGCGCCGCCGTCCCCGTCCCGACCCCGATCGCGTGCCGCGCCCCGAGATAGCCGCCGAACTCGCGCTCGAACGATGCGACCTGTTCGCCCAGAATGAAGTGCATCCGCGAGAACATCTCGGCCATGCGGGCACGCCATTCCGGTTCGGCCGCGTCGAGCGCGGGCTTCAGGTTCACTACCGGGATTTGCATTCGGCCAGGCTTTTCTCACGCACGAAAATCGGTACCACGACCAGCCGGAACCATAGGCGCGTGAGCTGCGCGAAGGTCCGGAGCAGCGAGCGCACCCGGAAAAACTGCGACCGGCCGTGCAGCCGCGGGTAGTGCCGCACCCCGACTTCGGCCACCTCGCACCCGCTCAGCTCCAGTTTCCGGACCAGTTCCACGCAAATCGTGCCGCTGGTCGAAGTGAGATGAATGGCCTCGATCAGGTCCCGTCGAATCAGCCGGAAGTCGCAGTCCACATCGCGAATCCGGATCCCGAACAGGAACCGTGCGAAGCGGTTATAGACATTGCCGATCCAGATGCGATGCCAGGGGTCGTTGCGCTGGAGCTTGTAGCCGTTGACCAATCCCACGCCCGGCCGCATCAGCGCGAGCAGTTTCGGAAGTTCCCCGACGTCATACTGGCCGTCGCCGTCCGTATAGAAGACAATCTCTTTCCGCGCCGCCTCGAAGCCGCTCCGCAGCGCCCCGCCGTAACCTCGGTTCTTCGGATGCGTGACCACCCGAAGGCGCGGCCCATGGATCCGCTGCAGCTCAACCAGAACTTCCCCCGTCCGGTCCCGGCTCCCGTCGTTCACCACGATCACCTCGAAGTCATCGGCGGCCGACTGCAGTACCTCGAACGCCCTGCCCACCAGTCCGGGCAGCGACGGCGCGTCGTTAAAGGCAGGGAAGAAGACACTGATGCTGTGGCGTTCCAGATGTCGTGCGTCGGGAGGCAAGTACTCAAATTAACATATGGTCATCCGAAAGTGTTTCGCGAGTCACCGGTCACGCTCCGGAGCTGCGCGCTTGATCGCCTCATCGATGCGCGAAAGCTCGGCCGAACCGGCCGGTGGGACCCGCCTGACCCAACGCTCGCGAGCGTCGGCCAGAATTCGGTGCACATCTGCGGCCCGAATTTCCCCAGGAAGGCGGTTAAGGGAACCCGAACCTCCGGGGATGGATCATCCAACCGCTCCACCGCCAGATCCAGCACACGCGCCCGGTCGTGCGACTCGAACCGACCGCCCGCAAGAGCATGAAGCAGCAGAACCGTCGCATTGAGACGGACGTACTGGTTGCGATCGCGACTCAGCTCCGTGAGAGTTGCGAAATTCTGCGGAGCGTCCCGGCCCAACTCAAGAGCGACGCGGGAACCCGGATTGTAAACGCTGCCCGCAAGATCTCGAAACCTTTCGGGTGTGGGAGCAGTTCGGTAAACATCCAGGCACGCCGCACTCAGGTCGACGTAGTACCCGTGGCCGTAGGCTTCCCCTAACCCTTACCCTTCTCAAACGCCTCTACAACCGCGAGCCTCTCGGTCCGAAGCAGTGCAAACAGCAACTCCGTCCCGGCCGACGGGCTCCGGCGCCTCAGCCCGATCAACTCGCGAAAGCCGCGCTCCCGCTCTCGCCAGTCGGACGATTTCAGCTTGCGCTCCATCGAGGCCAACGGCTCGTCCTCCTGCGCCGGCGAAGCCCCTGCGATGCCAGGGCACCCGCCACGACGAGCAGTGCTGCCAGTCTCCGTGTTCTCATCAGCTCACCTTTAGAACGGCAGCATCGTAGCATCGAGGCGCATACCGCTGCATCCGCGTTACCTGCGTCGATTCCAAGGTATAGCCACCGCAAAGAACGCGTATATTAGCGTGTACACTCATGAACGACCTGACTGGCCGCGCTTTCGCTGGGACACGGAACGGTTCGCCGCGCCTCTTAATCACTGTTGGCGCATGGCGGACCGATGAGCACGGTCCAATGCAAGTCGTCTCCGGACCCGGTCGGGTCTGGCCCCTTGACCGCGTTTTGCTCCTCTGCCAAAATACGGTTGCTGGCGTCACCCGGGGAAGGAGGTTGCCATTTCCCCGATCGAGTGCCGGGAATGTCAATCGTCCTTCCGGCAGGTGACGCCGCACCGAGAAGCGCCACTGGGTGGGGCATCAGGCCTGCCCCCGCGCGCGAGCGCGGTTCCGGGACCGTCAGTAGTTTTCCCGGTGGGTCGCGCTAAACTCTTTTCGTAGGCGCTGAGCAGCCAACGCTGTCGCAGTCCGTCGAAATCCTTCCGCACCACCGCGTGAAGACCGAACCGACCCGGTCATCCGTGCTGCGCTCGCTCATCTCTGGTTCATCACCGTACACCCGTTCGACGATGGCAATGGCTGCATCGCGCGCGTCATTGCGGACATGCAACTCGCTCCCACGCCGTCCTGGAGCGCACACAAAAGGGCACGATGGATCTCACCGCCTGGATGGATTGGTTCCTCGCCTGTCTCTCGCGCGCGATCGCCGCCGCTCTCGCGGAGTGCTCGCACGACACCGCACTGCGCGACATCCAGGACCTGTTGACACACGGCATCCTGGTCCGGATCCGGGTGGCGGACGCAGCACGAGTTACTCACTCTCCCTCAGCGCCCCACCCGCTTCATCACCGCGCGAACGCCGCCCCAGACCGTCTCCTCCACCTCCTCGGTGAACGGCCCTGGCTGCCCGTAGTAGATCATGCTGTCGACGGCCTCATAGCCGCCCTCCTTCAGCACGCGCGCCGAGGGGATATAGCACATGACGTCGTTCGAATACCCGGCGATAATAAGACCTTCTGCGCCGCCGAACTCCCGTTTCGCCCGCAGCGCGTAGTCCACCACCACTTCGCCCCCGAGCGCCAGCAGCGTTAAATCCCGGCCGAAACGAACCGCCTGCACCGGATACGGAATCCGCCGCACCGGCCGCCGCTCATCGTAGGCCTTCAGCATCAGGCGCGCCCGCCGCACCCGGTGCGCATTCGAACTCTCCAGTTCCTTCTCGAAGTCCTCCCGCGAATGCGGAGCAAACACCGGCTCCACCACCCGGAACGCCGTCCGGATCGGGCTCCGCACCCGCCGCATATCGCCCGCCAGAACGCGGTTCACCTCCGCCCCCAGCGACGCCCCATGCTCCTCGGCCAGCTCCGCCTTGCTCCGCGGATACGGGTTCTGATCGCCCCCGCACAGCATCAGGAACATTGCGGTGACGCCCGGATGCGCCCGCTCCACCTCGTACTGTGCAAAGCCTGCGTAGTCGCCGCTGACCTGGTAGAACTCGCCCGTCAGTGTCGTATTGTGGCAGGCGTACCCGAACAGCACGGCCTTCAGCTTCCCGTCCGCTCCCGTCACCCGCAGCACCGGAACATCGTGATCGGTCGGCCCTTCCCGGTTCACGCCGATCCGCACGCCGTTGGGCGTCGGCTCGCGCCGGTTCATCGCGAAACCCGCCCGTCCGGTCGAATACGAGACATCCGCCGGAGCCATATCGCCCAAAGCGCCTGCCGCGACCTGCCAGAGCTTCTCCGTTAGCGCCTGGCCATACTCCCGGACCCGCCGTTCGTTCTCCGGGTCCATGTCGAACATCGTGACAAGGTTCGGCCACACCACCGGCCCTGTATGCGTATGAGAGGAGTTAAAGAGAATGCGGGAACGATCGAGACCGTACTCCTTCTGGAGCCGCCCCGCCACAAGCTCGGTGACGGATCGCGGCAGCCCGATCAGGTCGGTCGTCACGATCACGACCCGCGAGCCCCGGGCGTCGCGCAGCACCAGCGCCTTCGCCCAGAGGTCGTGCACCGCACCCTCCGAGGGCTTCGATCGGTTCCCGTATCCGGATAGCCAGATCGGCCCCTCCGGCGTAATCTTGACGCGAGCCACGCCGGCCTGGAAATCCGCACCGGCGGCCAGCCCTACTACCCACAGCAACAGGATCAGTCGATGCATGTTGCTGCGATCATACTACGGCTTTCGCTGCCTGTGGCATAAGTCGCAAAGCGCAGCAAGACCGACACATCAATGAGATCTATCGAACTTTATCCCAGCCCGAAGGGCACGATGACATTTTGCAGGCTGAGAAGAGCGTAGGCTCGTGGCTCGAACGAATAAATGTGTCCCAGCGCGCCTTCGCGAAGCAGTGGTGCAATGCGTTGATTCAAAACACGGATTGATCCAATCCGTGTGACTTCGTATCCATCCGTGGCTGAAACTCGATCTTTTCTTATGAGCGGCCCTTCCAGAAGTAACCACCGGCTCTACGTAAGCTGGAACTCCTGTCCGATCTTGTGGATCACAATCCGCTCGGGCTCGCTGCCCGCCGCATCGTTGAATCGCTCGATCGGCTCCCAGAACGGCTCGCGGCTCAGCTCGAAGGTCTGGTGGTGCACCGGCAGGAAGAATTGCGACCCCGCATCGTTGCCCATTCTCCACGCTTGCTCCGGAGTGCAGTGCACGCGAATCCACGGATTATACGCCCCGATCGGCATAATCGCCAGGTCGATCTGGCGCGAGCCTTTCACCTCGCGGAAGGCGTCCGTGTGGGCCGTATCGCCGGCAAAGAGCACGCGGTAGCGCCCCACCTGCAGGACATACCCGTTATAGCCTCGATACTTGTCCGTGCGCACGCGTGCGCCCCAGTGGTTCACGCGGATGCCCTTGGCGAGCAGCGGCCCAAGCTGCGCCCTCTGCCCCCAGCCCAGCTCCTGCACGCGGCCGTACTTGTCCACCCGCAGCAAGTCGCTCGTGTTGGATGCCGTGATCACCGTCGTTTTACGGCTCTCCAGAGCCCGCAGCGTCGGGATATCGAAATGGTCCATGTGCGCATGAGAGAGCACGATGTAGTCGACCTTCGGCAGGTCCGCCATGCTCAGCGCCGGGGCAACCAGACGCTTCAGCCCGATTGTCAGCGGGCCAATGTTGATCCCGGCGCGGTCGCTGAAGACCGGATCGGTCAGAATCGTCACGCCGTCAATCTTCAACAGGACGGTCGTGTGACCCAGCCATGTCGCATGCAGACCCTTATCGGACCACCGCTTCGGGCGGGGAACTATCGTCGGGCGGGCAATTGGTCGTCTCAATTCTCCAAAATACTGATGCCAGAAAGCCGGGGCTGTCCTGTAAATCGCGCCGACCGCGGCAAAGCTGGCCGCTCCGGCGCCCCCCAGTACTAACCGGCGAGTCCATTTCCTATTATCGTTCGCCTTGGGACTCCGCATCCCAGCCTCACCACCCAAAGCGTTCTTCCTTCCAGGGATCTCCATGCATGTGATACCCGTTGCGCTCCCAGAATCCGGGCCTGTCATCGGCAAGAAACTGCAGCGCCCCGACCCACTTGGCGCTCTTCCACGCATACAGCCTTGGAATTACAAGCCGCGCCGGCGCACCATGCTCCAGCGTCAACGGCTCGCCATCGTGCGCGATCGCCACCAGCGCATCTTCGGCCAGAAAATTCTCTACCGGCAGGTTCGTCGTCCAACCGTGATCGTAGGCGTGCACCAGGACGTAGCGCGCCTCCGGCTTCAAGCCGCCGGCCCGCTCAACCAAGTCCCGCGTCGCAACACCTTCCCACAGGTTGCCCAGCCGGGACCACCGCGTGACACAGTGAAAATCGGAAAAGACTTTGATGCGGGGTAATGCGAGGAATTCGTTCCAACTCCACGAGACGCGGCGATCAACGAGCCCGTCGATCTCAAACCGCCACTGATCCAAATCGATTCGCGGCGGACCTCCCGCGTCCAGCACCGGCCACTTCAGCGTCCGCGACTGTCCCGGCGGGACCCGGTTCGCCCTACGCGTATCCGGACTCACAAGCACCCCCGCCGGCTGCTCCTCCGGCAGCGGGACCTCACGGCTTTGAAGCTTCGTTGCGTCCATCCCAAACACGGAAACCTCCGGAGCGCGCGCCGTCAGGACTCACCGCCGCATCGGATCGTAAGCAATACCTGCTTAGAGACCATTGTAGACGCAACCGGACCTGCTCGCGTTTCCGCGCGGAAATCCTGAGAAGATCCCGTCGCCATCGCACTAAGCGAATACAGGCTATGCGCAAGCTCGCGGGAATCTGCCTGCTCTCGGCCCTGCCGTGGACCGCCGGGGGCCTCGCCGGCCAGCAGGGCGCCTCGGCGGAGTACATCGGCGGGACGCTCCCCACCCTCGACAACCGCACCGGAGGCCGCCTCCACACCACCGACGACGACTACCTCATCTTCGACTGCGACGAAACCGTCATCCGCATCCCCTACGACCGCATCAACCTTCTCGAATACGGCCAGAAGGTCGACCGCCGCTACCTCGCCGCCCTCGTCATCTCGCCCATGCTCCTGCTCAGTAAGAGCCGTGCCCATTACCTGACCGTCGGGTTCAGCGACGATTCCGGCCGCCAGCAGGCCATGATCTACCGAGTCAGCAAAAAAGACATCCGCCCCGTGCTCGTCAGCCTCGAAGCCCGCACCGGCGTGAAGATTCAATATCAGGACAACGAAGCCCGAAAGGCAGGCCGCGGATGACCCGCCTCATTTTTCCACTGGCACTCTCGCTGCTCACGGCCGCCGCCCAACAGCCCGCCGCCGAACCGGACTTCCACGAGGAAACCCTGCTCCGCCTCACCGAGGTCAAGCGCGTCTACGTCGAAAAGCTCAGCGGAGGCGACACCGCCGAGCAGATGCGCGACATGATCATCAGCAGCCTTCTCAACGCCCGCATCTTCCTCATCACCGAAAACCCCGAACGCGCCGACGCCTTCCTCCGGGGCTCAGCGGAAGACCTCGTCTTCACCGACGTCTTCGAGGACCGCGAAGGCATCGCCGGACGCGCCTCCGTCCGCGCCGGCAGCGGCGTGCGCACCAACCGCGACTTCTTCGGCGCCGCCGCCGGCGTCGGCCAGAACGAAGGAACCCGCATCGCCGAGCGCAAACACGAAGCCTCCGCCGCCGTGCGCCTGGTTAACAAGGATGGAGACGTGATCTGGTCGACCACCAAGGAAAGCCTCGGAGGCAAGTTCCGCGGCGCCAGCGCCGATGTCGCCGACAAGATCACCCGGCAGCTTGCCGAAGACTACGCCCGCGCCCGCCGCCTCCGCGCGGCGCCGCCTGCGCCCTCACAGTGACACCCGCACCTGCTTATTCTGCGAACTCTCGCCGCTGACGATCGTCACCTGCCGCTGCCCCACCCCCAGGATCCGCGCCAGAAACGCCCGCAGCTCGGCATTGGCCTTCCCCTTCTCCGGCGCGGCCGCCACCCGCACCTTCAATGTCCCGTCATCCATGTACCCGGCAAGCTCTGTCCGCGAACTCTTCGGAATCACCCGCAACTTCAGACCCAGCACACCCTCACGCCGCAACCGCTCCGCCATCTCTTCCGCCAGGCCCGTCACGCCCCGCCCTGCGCAACCAGCCGCAGCAGCTCGCCCGATCGCACCGGCTTCCGCAAAACGTGGTCCACCATCCGGGCCTCGGGCGTCCCCACGAGCGCCTCCGTCCACCCCGAAAGCACCACGATCCGCACGCCGGGCAGCGCCTCCCGCACATGCCGGATCAGCCGTACCCCGTCCCCGGCCTCCGGCAGATGCAGGTCCATTACGACCAGCTCCAGCCTGTTTTCTTCGGAAAGACGGCGCGCCTCCTCGACCCCGGAGGCCGCCCACACCTGGTGCCCCGCCCGCTCCAGCAGAAGACGCCGGATCTCCAATTGGTCCGCGTCGTCATCCACCAGCAGCACGCGCGGCATCTACTGAAAGTTGATCCCCGCGATCACCATCTGTGGCATGCCCTGGTTCCAGTTCTCGGGAAGATTGTCGAACGGCAGCCGAAACGGCTTCGTCTCGCCCGGATTCAGCCCGCCGGTCTTGCTCCGCACAATCCCCACACGCTGCCGCAGCACCGGCTGATTGTACGGATCGTAGAAAATGCAGTGGATCTCGACCTCGCTCAACGCCCGGTCGCCCGCGTTCGTAATCGTCCCGGTGATCTCCACCAACGTCTGCTGCATGAAGCTCTCGTTCGCCTGCATGCTCACTTCGCCTAACTGCAGGTTCCGGACATACGCCTTCGCCTCGGGCGTCAACTCCGCCTCCTGCGGCGCCGGAGCGCTCCGGTAGTACAGGTACCCGCCCAGACCGAGCACCGCCACCACCACCACCAGCACGATTACGACAACACTGCCCCGTTCATTCCTAACGCCCACTGACTGTCATCTCCCTGATGAGAAGTGTCGGGCACGCCGTCGCGCCCCGAAATTCCAGGTCCGAGCCGATCGCCTCGATCTCCCGCAGCATCTGCTTCAGATTGCCGGCCACCGTGACCTCCGAGACAGGATACGCCAACTCGCCATTCTCGATCCACAGCCCCGCCGCGCCCCGCGAGTAATCTCCCGTCACGATATTCACGCCGAACCCCATGAGCTCGGTCACGTAGAAACCGTTCTTCACCGACCGGATGATCTCGCCCGGATCGCGCTCGCCCTTTTCCAGATAAAAGTTCCCGTGCCCGATCCCCGCATTCCCCGTGATCCCGCGCGAAGCGTTGCCCGTCGTTTTCATCCCCAGCTTCCGCGCCGTATACGTATTCAACAGGTAGCTCTTCAGTACGCCCTTCTCAATCACCACCGTCCGCCGCGACGGCACACCCTCGTCATCGAATGGCGACGTCCCGAACAGCCCCGGAATCGTGCTGTCATCCACGATCGTAATCGTCTCCGCCGCCACCTGCTTGCCCAACTGATCGGCCAGGAAAGAGGACTTCCGGTAAATCGACTCCCCGTGAATCGCCTCGAAAACGTTCTCCAGCAGCGACCGCGCCGTCCGCGGCTCAAAGATCACCGGCACCCTCTGCGTCGAGACCTTCCGTGCCTTCAATCGCCGGATCGCCCGCTCCGCCGCCTTCCGCCCGATATCGGCCGGCTTCTCCAGCTTCTCGAACGCGCGCGCCGCCGAATACCAGTAGTCGCGCTCCATCGAGTCGTCCTCGCGCGCCACCGGCACCGCGCTGATCGAGCAACTGCTCGTCCGGTAGCTCCCCACAAACCCGCGCGAGTTCGCGAACACCCGCCGGCCCGAATGCGAATCGAACGAGCCCCCCTCGGAGTTGAAAATCCGCGGATCGTACTCCAGCGCCGCCCGTTCCGCCTCGCGCGCCTGCTCGATCTTGAACTCCGTCTCCAGCCGCGCCACCGAATCCGAGTAAAGCTGCAAATCCGCGTCGATCATACCCAGCTCCGATGGATCCGGCAGCCCCGCATGAGGATCATCCGACGTAATATCGGCCAGCTCCATCGCCGATTCCACCATCCGCTCGATCCCCTCCCGCGACAGATCCGACGTATACGCCGACCCCGTGCGCTTCCCCACCAGCAGGCGCAATCCCGCCCCGCGCGAGCCGGCCTCCTTCAGCGTCTCCACCTCGCCCATCCGCACGTTCGCCGAAAACTCATCGCCCTCAGCAATCGTGCACTCCGCATCGCTGGCGCCTCGCTCGAGCGCCAGCTTCACAATCCCCGCGGCCAACTCCTCCAGGTTCTGGCTCAAGCCGTTCCTCCAACCGTCATCCGGTCAATCTTGATCGTCGGGATGCCGACACCCACCGGGACGCTCTGCCCCTCCTTGCCGCAAATGCCGATCCCCTCATCCAGCCGCAGGTCGTTGCCGACCATGCTCACATACCGCAGCGCCTCCGGACCGTTGCCGATCAGCGTCGCATCGCGCACCGGCCGCGTCAGCTTGCCGTCTTCGATCAGGTAGCTCTCCGAAGCCGAAAACACGAAGTTTCCGCTCGTAATATCCACCTGCCCGCCCCCGAAGGTCGCGCAGTAAAGCCCCTTCTTCACGCTCTTGATGATCTCCTCCGGATCGCTCTCCCCGGCCAGCATGAACGTGTTCGTCATCCGGGGCATCGGAATGTGCTGATAGCTCTCGCGCCGGCCGCTCCCGGTCGCCGCACTCTTCGTAATCCGCCCCGAGAGCTTGTCCTGCAAATACCCGCGCAGCACGCCGTTCTCGATCAGCACATTCTGCCGCGTCGGTACGCCCTCGTCATCGGTGTTGAGCGACCCGCGCCTCCCCGGAATCGTCCCGTCATCCACCACCGTGCACAGCGGACTCGCCACCTGCTGGCCCACCCGGTTGCTGAACGCCGAAACACCCTTGCGATTGAAGTCCGCCTCGAGCCCGTGACCCACCGCCTCATGCAGCAGGATCCCCGGCCAGCCCGATCCCAACACCACCGTCGTCTCGCCCGCCGGCGTCTCCACCGCTCCAAGCTGCACGATCGCCTGCCGCGCCGCCTCGCGCGCAAAGTACTCCGGCGTCTTCTCGTTCAAAAAGAACTCCAGCCCGACGCGCCCGCCCCCGCCCGCATAACCGCTCTGCGGAATTCCGTCGCCCTCCCGAGCCAGCACGGATACGCTCAGCCGCGCCATCGGCTGCCGGTCATAGGTCAACGACCCGTCACTGGTCGCAATCAGCACGTGCCGCAGGTTATCGGCATAGGTCGCCTGCACCTGGAACACGCGCCCGTCATACGCTCGCGCCGCCTCATCGGCGCGCCGCACCAGCGCCACCCGCTCGGTGAGACTCGTGTCCGTGGGCGCCGTCACCACCGGATACAGGTTCTGCGGCCGGATCTCCACAAGCGGCGTCTTCTCAATCTCCGACGGCCCCCGCGCAATCAGGGCCGCCACCCGCGCCGCCTTTCGGATCTTCTCCGGACTCAAATCGTCGCTGTAGGCGTACCCGGTCTTCTCCCCCGAGATCACCCGCACCCCGACCCCAAGCGAAACGCCCTGCGTCGCGCTCTTGACGATCGACTCGTCCAAACTGATGCTGCTCGTCGCCAAGTACTCGAAATAGAGGTCCGCATAGTCGCCGCCCGCCGAAAGCGCCTCCGCCAGATAGCCTTCGAGATCCCGCTCGGTGATCCCGAACTTCTGGGCAATAAACGACTGCGATAATGCCATGATTCGAGCGTAACATGCAGGCCGAGTACGCTTTGCCCGATTCGGCGTAGAATAGTTCCACTATGCGGTTCAACAAGAACACTGCCGCCTACGCCGTCTCTGCCCTCGTCATCCTCGGAGCCGTCGTCTCCCTCGCCGTCTCCCAGAGCACGAAGAGCCGCAGCTACCCCCGCGAAGTCACCGCCGAAATGATCGACCAGTGGATGACCGAGCTCTCCAACTGGGGACGCTGGGGCAAGGACGACCAGCTCGGAACCCTCAACCTCGTCACCCCCGCCAAGCGCCGCCAGGCCGCCGCGCTCATCAAGGTCGGTGTCTCCGTCTCCCTCGCCCGCGACACCGAAAAAGAGAAAACCGTCGACAACCCCTCGCCCTTCGAGCACGAGATGCGGGCCACCGGCCACAACAACCCCGGCCAGTTCAGCATCGACGCCTACAGCGTCTCCTACCACGGCTGGGCCCACACCCACATGGACGCCCTCTGCCACATGTTCTGGAAAGGGAAGATGTACAACGGCTTCTCGCAGGAGGAGGTCATCGACACCGGCGCCGCCAAACTCGCCGTCACCAACGTCAAGAACGGCGTCTTCACCCGAGGCATCCTGATGGACATCCCGCGCCTCAAAGGCGTCAGCTACCTCGACCCCGGAACCCCCATCTACCCCGAAGACCTCGAAGCCTGGGAAAAGCAGGCCGGCCTCAAAGTCTCGAGCGGCGACGTCATCTTCATCCGCACCGGCCGCTGGGCCCGCCGCGCCGAGCACGGCCCCTGGCAGGTCCAATCCAACTCCGCCGGACTCCACGCCTCCTGCGCCCGCTGGCTCAAGGAGCGCGACGTCGCCATGGTCGGAAGCGACGGCGCCAGCGACGTCATGCCCTCCGGCATCGAAGGCGTCCGCCAGCCCATCCACCAGATCGTCCTGATCGCCCTCGGCATGCCGATCTTCGACAACTGCGACCTCGAAGCCGTCGCCGCCGAAGCCGCCAATCGCAAGCGCTGGGAGTTCCTCCTCACCGCCGCCCCCCTCGCCGTCACCGGAGGCACCGGCTCCCCGCTCAACCCAATCGCAACGTTCTGAGTTGATCGTTTTGGGAGCGCCAGTTTACAATGCATATAAAGACTTGAATTTGTAAACCGTACTCCCCAATGATCGCTGACCGCATCAGACTGGCCCGGCGCAAAGCCGGACTCTCCCTCCGGGAACTCTCTGCTAGGATGGGGGGCCTCGTCACAGCACAAGCGATCGGCAAGTACGAGCGCAACGAGGACATTCCCAGCTCCGGCGTCCTCATAGCCCTTTCCAAGGCCCTCGGCGTCTCTCTCTCCTACCTGATGGACACCCGGCAGATCGAACTCTCCGGCGTCGAGTTCCGGACTCGATCTTCAACCAGCGCCCGCGACCGCGCCCAGGTCGAGACCGAGGTTCTCGAATGGATCGAGCGTTACCTCCAGATCGAACTCCTCCTCGATCTGGACAGCGCCCGCTGGCAGAGTCCCGTCCCCCGGCCGCGCAGGCCAAAGAACCCGCACGAAGCCGAGGCCCTCGCCGCCGCCGTTCGCAACGAGTGGCAGCTCGGCGTCGACCCGATCCCGAACATGACCGAACTCCTCGAAGAGAAGGGACTCAAGGTGCTGACCGTCGCTCTGCCGTCCCGCGTATCGGGCTTCACCTGCCTGGTCAGGCGTCCGCACGGCGCGGCCGATCTCCCGGTCATCGTAGTGAACAACACCTTCTCTCTGGAGCGGCGCCGCCTCACTCTGGCGCACGAGCTTGCCCATCGCCTCATCGATACCGACAGCCTCCGCGAGCGCGAAGAGGAACGTGCAGCAAATATCTTCGCCGGAGCCTTCCTCATGGAAGGCTCTCACCTCCGTCGAGAAGTCGGCAAGCACCGCAACGCCCTGGGCTACACCGAACTCATTGCGCTCAAGCGGCTCTACCGCGTCAGCGGCGCAGCGCTTCTGATGCGCCTCCGCCAAATCGATGTGATCAGCGAGGCGACCCTGACCTACGCCTTCCAGACCATTGCACGCGGCTGGCGGACCCGTGAGCCCCACGAACTGGAACCGCCCGACCGCCGCGGTGAATTCGAACGCGCCCGCCGGTTCGAGCGCCTCTGCTATCGCGCCCTGGCGGAAGGACTGATCTCACTGCCCAAGGCCGCCGAACTCCTTCGGCTTCCGATAAACGAAGTGGAGGCAGGCCTGAAGGGGCCGCGGGTCGATGAGGATCGTCGTTAGCGACAGCAGTTGCCTCATCGACCTCCGCAAGGCCTGCCTCCTCGAGGCATTCCTCCGTCTCCCTTACGAAGTGCTCATCCCCAACACCCTCTTCGAAGAGGAGCTGATCCGGTTCACCGCCGCGCAGAAAGCATCGTTGCGCCGCGCCGGCCTCCAGGTCGTCGATCTGCCGGGCGAGCGCGTCCTGCGGGCACGCGAGGTTCTCATCGAATCCCCACGGCTCTCGATTCACGATGGCTTCGCTTTCGCGCTCGCCGAATCGCTGAACGATTGCATTCTCCTGACAGGCGACAGCCACCTGAGGACGCTCGCCCAGGCGTCGAACATCGAAGTCCACGGCGTGCTCTGGGTCATCGACGAACTCCACACTCACGCCATCGCCTCCTCGGGCGAGCTGCACGCCGCCCTCACTCTGCTCGCCGCCGACCCCGCCGTCCGGCTCCCGCGCCGCGAACTGCTGGCCCGCCTG
The DNA here is from genome assembly GCA_046289265.1 of Bryobacteraceae bacterium. Taxonomy (GTDB): domain Bacteria; phylum Acidobacteriota; class Terriglobia; order Bryobacterales; family Bryobacteraceae; genus JBKBWD01. The sequence goes on from JBKBWD010000088.1 coordinate 18,196, forward strand.
AAGCGCTTCGGAACTACCTCATCCGCAGCTCCACAAAACTCGTAACCGCATTCCCTACCCGTTTCCCCGGATACGTAATCGCCGTCGCCGGCCCGTTCAGCACATCGCCCCGCAGCTTCAGCGTCAAAATCACAAAATGCCGCGTCCGCTCCGCATCCTCGGTATCGATCGAAACCGGAACGCGCCCCGTGACAGACCCGTCGCTCCACCGCACTCCCGCCATCGCCGCCCTCGGCTGCCCATCCAGCTCCACCATCACCTCGCCCGCCCGCGTAATCTCCACCCGCACCGGATGCCGCTCCCGATAATCCTCCAGCGTCCCCTCCCACGTGCCGATCCACTCCGGACCCGGCCGGAACCGCAGCCTCTTCGCCGGCGCCGCCGCCAGCCCTTCCCCGCCCCGCCGCGGAAGCATCATCGCCAGGATCTCATCGCTCACCCGCATTGGCAGCGAACTCGGCCCGTTGCACAGCGCCGCCACCACGATCCCCTCCGACGGAACCAGCACCAGCACCGTCCGCACGCCGCCCATCCCGCCCGTATGCGACACCCGCCGGTACCCGTCCCGCTCCTCGATCGACCAGCCGATCCCATACCCGCCCCCGTCTAAGGTCTCCGCCGTCGGAATCTGCATCGCCTCGATCGCCGCCTCATCCAGAACCGCCGCCCGTCCGCCGGCCTTCGCATGGAACATCCCGAACCGCAGCAAATCATGCACGCTCGCAAACGCCGACGAAGCCCCCGGATGGTCCACGTCATAATCCGGAATCGGCCGCCCGTCATCGTCGTACCGCACCGCCGCCCCGATGGCTCCGTTCCCGATCCACATCCGCCGCAGCCCGAGCGGCTCGAACACCCGCTCCCGCATGAACTCCGCGAACCCCTGCCCCGACACCCGCTCGATCAAATACCCCAGCACCCCATAGCCCAGGTTCGAATACTCATACCGCTCCCCCGGAGCCGCCACCAGCCGCCCATACCGCCGGATCGTCTCCTCCGGCGTAGGAACCGGGTACGCCTCGTCCGCATAGAAGAACTGGTAGTGCAGCGGCAGCCCGCTCGTGTGGTTGGCCACCCGCCGCACCGTCGCCTCCTCCGCGCGCCCCACCCGCGCCGTCAGCTTCGCCGCCCCCAGGTACCGGTTCACCGGCTCATCCAGCCCGATCCGGCCCTCCGACGCCAGCACCATCAGCCCCGTCGCCGTAATCGGCTTCGAGATCGACGCCAGCGAATAGACCGTGTGCTCGTTCGCCCGGATGCCCTCTTCCTTATCGGCCCACCCGAACGCCTCCTCCCAGAGCACCTCGCCCCGACGCGCCACCGCTACCGCAAGCGAAGGCGCCCGCGGATCGCGCCCCACCTCCGCCTGGATCATCTCGCGCACCCGCCGGAAGGCTGACCCTCCCGGCGGCGCCGCGCACACGAACTGAACTGGAATCAGTAAGGAAAAAAGGAATGCAAAACTACGAAACATCGGAGGATACTGCTTTGCGGAGCACGGCCCGCGCCGGCGCGCCATCGCTCCCGATAATTTTCAGCGGCAGGCAGACCAGCTCGTACACGCCCGCCTCCACCCGCGAAAGGTCCAACCCTTCCACCACCCAGATCCCGGCCTCGAGCAGCGCCACGTGCGTCTCGGCCGAATCCTTCTTGAATCCGCCGACCGAAAGGTAATCCACCCCCACGGTCCGGACCCGCCGCTCCACCAGATAACGCGCCGCCGCCTGCGAGATATACACGAACTCCTCGTAGAACTCCGTCCGCGTCCCCCACAGCGCCGAATTCCGCGTCTTCAGCAGAACCCGCTCGCCCTCGCGCAGATCGTGCGGGGCCAGGTGCTCCGGCCGGATCGCCTCCTCCGCATCGATCTCGATCACCCGCGCCGGCCCGATCGTCGCCTCGATCGGCATCGTCTCCATCGCGGCCCCGTTCCGCACGAAATGCAGCGGAGCATCCATGTGCGTCCCCGTATGGACCGACATCGATACCTGGCTCAGGTTCGCGTGGTCGCCCTTCTCGATGAACATCGTCTGCTTGCGCCGGAACGGCTCATCGCCGGGCCAGTGCGGCATCGGGCTTCGGAGCCCGACCGAGACATCGATCCATCCATCGCTCATCCGCGCTTCACCTCGTCACAATCGGCCGCAGCGGCCGGACATGAATATTGCGGAACGCCACCGGCCCGTGGTCACCCTGTAGCATGATCGGATTCTCGGCCGCCTCCGGCAGGTCCATGTGCGCCCTTGTCGGGCCATCGACCTCGACGTTGTCCTGCACCAGCCGCCCGTTGTGCAGCACCCGCACGAACCGCGCGTTCTCGATCTTTTTCCCCGCTCCGTCGAACCGCGGCCCGCGGAACCAGATCTGGTAGCTCTGCCACTCGCCCGGCTGCCGGCACGCATTCTGCTTCGGCCGCGACCCGCCGACGCCCTTCTCATCGATCCAGCGGTGATAGATCGCCCCGCCGTCCGATGTCGTCAACTCGGGGTCCGCCTTGCCGAAGCTGTCGAAGATCTGGACCTCGTAGAGCCCGTGCAGGTACACGCCGGAATTGCCGCCCTTGCCGATCATGAACTCCAGGTACAGCTCGACATCGCCGAACTTTTCCGCCGTCACGAGATTCGCGGTGCGCCCCTGCGGCCCGTTGAGAATCACGCCGCTCGGCCCGCGCATCCCGGTGAGCCGCGTCGGCCCCAGCAGCGGCTCGAACCGCACGTACTGCGTGGTAAACCAATCATTCGGCCTTTCGCGCTCGGCCACCCACCCCGAAAGGTCCTTGCCATTTAAAAGCGGCCGCCACCCCTGCTCGAGCAAAAACGGAGGATCGCCATGCGGCTGCCCATCGTTCACCGGCGCCATCGGCTGCTGCGCCACCGCCATCGAAAGCGCCGCCGCCACCGCCGCGGCCGCCAACCCCAGCATCCTCACACGACTCCGAGCCATGAATCCTCCCAAACCAGCCTCCACAGGTCCAAGCTCTTATTCTAGGTGTGTCCAGGAGGGTTCTCAAACTGAGAGTTGCCGCATTCGGCCCTGAGCCGCGCGTCAGTCGAGCAGGCGGCCGGTTCGGACGAGATCCCCGGTGATCGGAAACCTCACGTTTGCGCCAGTCCTAAGTGAGGCCGGCTGAAACCGGCCTTTTGGCCGCGCTCGCCAGTGTAATGAGTGACTGTTCCATCGCCAGCGTCGATACCGTGATGCGTGTATCCGAAGCGACGACAGAAGATGTGGTCTGACCTAGCCATAGTCCCTCCTGGATGGGTGCTAACGCCTTACCGCTCAACCGCGAGCGGCGCGCCCGCCTTCTCGGATATGGTTGCGCCAACCCGCGCTGCTCGTCGGCCGCAGCGGCTGGTTATCCTGCGGCGGCCACTTCGCTCCTGCTGGCGACCACGTCTTGATGAGTGTCCACCTTAGGCCGAAAGCGGATCACTCGGTCCTCGGAATCGAAACGCCAAATTCAAACCTGGTCTTTTTCGATGATCCTTCACTTGACCGTCACTCCAGATCGACCAGCACGATGACGAGGTTACCGGCCTTACGAGCGTGGTTGGCTGCAACCGATGTATCTAAAATGCTGCATAGAACTCAGACACGTCTGGTCGGCCACGACGCGGTGACAACCATGGTACAGCGGTTGAGTTGACTCCGTACTCCCATTCGACCGTGCCCGCCATGTGGCCGAGCATCGCCGCGACGTCGCCACGCCCGAATGCGGCGTAGATCTCCTGAACCGTCAGCAAACAGGCATTCGACAACTTCGCACTCAGGCTTTCGGCCCTGAAAAAGCCGGCTAATGTCACGGCTTCGGCCGCGGCGGCTTGTGGCCGCATGGCCGCCGTCGGCTGCGAACGCGGTCTAGTGTCCTGTCTCACATAATGATTTACATAGGGCGGCACCTGCTCTATACTGAGGCATGTTCACCCCAGCGCCA
>JBKBWD010000089.1:0-21688 GCA_046289265.1 Bryobacteraceae bacterium
GTTGCTCGGGCAGCATGAGCAATCATAACGATGGTTTTTACCCGATTTCAACAAAAAAGCAGTGTTTTGTTTTATACACCATTCAACTGCAAGCCCGGCCAGCTCAATGGTAGAGGCTCATATGCTTTCATTGGACAGGCTCTAGTTGACAACGCCTGTTACCCTGGAAGCAGGGAAGCACGCGGACGCGCCACCTCCGGGAAACCAGCAGAAAATCGCGCGGCTAAATATACGCCACCGAGCCATCGGCGCGATAATCGAACCCGCGGTGCCAGCGCTTGGCAGGATAGTGGCGGAAGGCCTCTTCGTTCAGCTCAATCCCCCAGCCCGGTTTGTTCGGCAAGGGGATATAGCCGTCCTTCACCATCAGAGGCTCTTTCAGTAAGTCCTTGCGAGGCGCAACGTCATCGGGGTGATATTCAAGGATGAGGAAGTTCGGCGTCGACGCCGCAAAGTGCACGTTCACCGTCGTCGCCACCGGACCCATCGGATTGTGCGGAGCCACCACCACGTAATTGGCTTCCGCCATCGCCGCGATCTTCTTCATCTCCATCACGCCGCCGCAGACGCAGATATCCGGCTGGACGATGTCGAGCGCCTGCAGCGCCAGAATGTCACGGAACTCGTACTTGGTGTAGTTGCACTCCCCGCTCGCCAGCGGGATGTTCACATGGTCGGCCAGCTTCTTCATCGCGTCCGCGTTCTCCGGACGGATCGGCTCTTCGAGCCACATCGGATTGTACGGCTCGATCTCCTTGGCCACCCGGATCGCCCGCGAAATCTCGAAGAACTTCGCATGGATGTCCACTCCAATGTCCACATCCGGACCCACCGCCTGTCGCACCGCTCCCACGCGCTGGCCGGCTGCCCGCGTCACGGCGTTATACGGCTGTGCGTTGCCTCCGGTGGGGTGGGGCGACATCTTGACAGCCGTGTAGCCGTACTTCTCGATGAGTCGCTTCGCGTTCTCGGCGGCCTCCTGCGGACTCCGGCCTCCGATGCTCTGATAGACCCGGATCTTCTCGCGGCACTTGCCGCCGATCAGCATGTAGACCGGCAACCCCGCCGCCTTCCCGGCAATGTCCCAGAGCGCGTGCTCGATGCCGCTCATCGCGGCGTTCACCACCAGCCCGCCCGGGAACCGCGTGAAGTTGTACATCAGAGCCCACAGGTGCTCGATATTTCGAGGGTCCTGACCGACCAGCCACGTCTTGTAATCTTCGATCACTTTGACCGTGGCCTCATCCGGGCCGCACGAGTAGGCCTCGCCGATGCCGTGAATCCCCTGGTCCGTCTCGACCTTCACGAACACAAGATTCCGGTTGCCCACGCCCACAAGAAACGACTTAATATCCGTGATCTTCATGGCGGGCCGCGTGCCGACCTGGGCGCTGGCTTGCATCATCGGGGCCGCCGAAAGCGCGCCCGTTCGGGTCAGGAACTCTCTGCGTTTCATGGCAAGCCACTATATCTCACAATGAAACGCAATTCCAATCCCGCGGCCGCGCTATCGCTGGTTGGCCTTCAGAATCTTCTTCCGCAGCCGGATCGACTTCGGCGTCACTTCGACGTACTCATCCTCGCGGATGAACTCGATCGCCTGCTCCAGGTTCAGAATCCGCGGCGGAACCAGCCGGATCGCCTCATCGGCCGTCGAGGCGCGCATGTTGGTCAGTTTCTTTTCCTTCACGATGTTCACGTTCAGGTCGCTGTCGCGCGCATTTTCGCCCACGATCATCCCTTCATACACCTCGGCGCCCGGCGTGATGAACATCTCGCCGCGCTCCTGCAGGTTGTAGATCGCATAGCTGGTCGCCTTGCCCGGACGGTCCGCCACCAGCGACCCGGTCGGACGCATCGCGATTTCGCCCTGCCACTCGATGTAGCCGTGGAACAACGAGTTCATGATCGCGGTCCCCTTGGTGTCGGTCAGCAGCTCGCTACGCAATCCGATCAGCCCGCGCGAGGGAATCAGGAACTCCAGCCGCACCCGCCCCGAACCGTGGTTGATCATCTTGCTCATCTTCCCTTTGCGCGTCCCCAGCTTCTCAATCACCACGCCCACGAACGCCTCCGGGCAGTCAATCACAAGCAGCTCGAGCGGTTCATGCAGCTTCCCGTCGATCTGCCGCGTCAGAATCTCCGGCTTGCCGACCATCAGCTCGTAGCCCTCGCGCCGCATCATCTCGATCAGGATCGCAAGCTGCAACTCGCCGCGCCCCATCACCTTGAAGGCGTCCGGCCCTCCGGCCTCCTCCACTTTAATCGAGACATTCGTCAACAGCTCCTTATCGAGCCGGTCGCGCAGGTTCCGCGAGGTCACGTACGTCCCTTCCCGCCCGGCGAACGGCGACGTGTTGATCGTGAATGTCATCGCGATCGTCGGCTCGTCGATCTGGATGCGCGGCAGCGGCTTCGGACACTCCGCGCTCGTTACCGTGTCGCCGATCGTGATCCCCTCGACCCCGGCAATCGCGAGAATATCGCCGGGACGCCCGATCGTCTCATCGACGCGCTTCAGCCCTTCAAACGAGTACAGCTTCGTAATCTTCGTCTTGTCGAGCGACCCTTCGAGCTTCGCAATCCCGACCTCGTCGCCGTGCCGCAGCGTGCCGTTAAAAACACGTCCGATCGCAAGCCGCCCGAGGTAGTCGCTATAGTCGAGGTTCGCCACCAGAAGTTGCAGAACGCCGTCCGGATCGCCGTCCGGCCCGGGGATGCGGCTGAGAATCGTCTCAAACAGCGGGCGCAGGTCCTGCGAATCGTCCTCCGGCGAGAGCTTGGCGATCCCGTCTCTGCCGTTCGTATAAACGACGGGGAACTCCAACTGGTCCTCGGTCGCGTCCAGGTCGATAAAGAGGTCGTAGACCTCGTTGAGCACTTCCTGAATGCGCGCGTCGGGACGGTCGATCTTGTTGATCACGACAATCTGCGGCAGGCGGGCCTCGAGTGCTTTCATCAGGACGTACCGCGTCTGCGGCAGCGGACCTTCGCTTGCGTCCACCAGCAGCATTACGCCATCCACGATCTTCAGCGCCCGTTCGACCTCGCCGCCGAAGTCGCTGTGGCCGGGAGTGTCGACGATGTTGATCTTCGTCCCCCGAAACTGCACGCCGGTCGTTTTCGCCAGGATCGTGATGCCCCGTTCGCGCTCGAGCTCGTTCGAGTCCATGACTCGGTCGGCGACATCTTCGTTGACGCGGAAAATTCCGCTCTGCTTCAGCATGGCGTCGACGAGCGTCGTCTTGCCGTGGTCTACGTGCGCAATGATAGCGATGTTGCGAATCAATTCGTTACGAATGGGAAATCTCCAGTGCGGGTGTCTTTTATTATGTTGCCATATCTCTGGCGGGTAAGCAGGTTACAGATTCGCAACCAGCTTGGCGAGCAGCGCCGTGCGGTCGGCGATCCGGTCGATCAGCAGGCTCTCGTGCGGTGCATGTGCGCCCTCGCCCACCGCTCCGAGCCCGTCAAGCGTGGGCGCCCCGAGCGCCGCCGTGAAGTTCCCGTCCGATCCGCCGCCCGTCGAGGACTCCTCGATCGCGATCCCCATCTCCGCCGCGAGCGCCCGCGCTTTGTTGAACAGCTCGGCCACGCCTTTGGTGCGCTCCATCGGAGGCCGGTTCAGCCCGCCCGTCACCGTCAGGCTGCACCGCTTGTCGAACGGCTTCAACGACCGGAACTGCTTCGCCAGCCATGCCTCATCTTTGGCCCGCGGGATCCGGATATCGACCGTCACTTCGGCCTCGGCCGCCACCACGTTCGAACGGGTTCCGCCCCGGATCACCCCAGGGTTCACCGTGATCCCCTTCTCGATGCGTGTGAAACCGGCGACCACTTCGATCTGCCGCGCCAGCTCAACAATCGCGCTCGCGCCGGCCGAAAAGTCAACCCCGGCGTGCGAGGCGTGGCCCGTCACCCGCACGGTGTATTCGCCCGTGCCCTTGCGAGCGGTTTTCAGCTTGCCTTCGAGTCCCGTTCCAGGCTCCAGCACCAGAACCGCCGCGCTGCGCCGTGCTTCCTTCTCTGTCAACGGCCGCGACGACGGGCTCCCGACCTCCTCGTCCGAGTTGATCTGCAGCACCACCTTGCGGCGCACCGGAATCTCCAGATTCCGGAGCGCACGCATCGCGTAGACAAAAAACGCCAGTCCCGCCTTCATGTCATAGACGCCCGGCCCCCACAGCCGTCCCTCGCGCTGCCGGAACGGCATCTGCCGCAGTGTGCCCATCGGCCACACGGTGTCCGAATGCCCGAGCGCCAGGATCTGCCCGCTCTTCTTCGCGCCAGGCAGAGCGAACTCGCAGAGCAGGTGATCGCCGAAGGCGCCGCCCCGCGCGCGCCGGACCTTGGCGATATCGCCGATCCGCGCGGCAAAGAGGTCGCCGAAGCGGTTCACCGCGGACGGGTCGTCGCTCGGCGACTCGCATTCCACCAGCTCGCGCAGAAACGCGACCAGCTCCCTTTGGCGGGAGCGCACATGCGAAAGGAGAGTATCCATCGACTGCTATAATAACGAGACCGCATGACTACTCTGGACATTCAAGCTATTCGGGAGATACTGCCGCACCGCTACCCGATGCTGCTGGTGGACCGCATCGTCGAACTCGAACAGGATCGCGTGGTCGGGATCAAGAACGTCACGGTGAACGAGCCTTTCTTCGTCGGACACTTCCCGGAGTTCCCGGTGATGCCCGGCGTCCTGATCGTCGAAGCGATGGCGCAGGTGGCCGGCGTCCTGGTGCTCCAGCAGATTCCGGACCGCGAAAACAAGCTGGTCCTGCTCGCGTCAATCGAGTCGGCGAAGTTCCGCAAACCGGTGCTGCCGGGCGATCAGCTCCGCATCGAGATGGTCGTCTCCAAGCGCAAGCAGAGCGTTGCCAAGATGCACGGCAAGGCAACCGTCAACGGAGTGGTCGTGGCAGAGGCCGAAGTGATGTGCAAGCTGGCCGACAAGACCCCCGAAGAGCGCCCCGCACCCGCCGCCATTCCTGTGGCTGTCGAGGCTGCGGGCGAGTCCGCGTAGTTCATGCCGATCCACCCGACCGCGATCGTCGACCCGGCGGCATGCATTCACGAAAGTGCCGAGATCGGCCCCTTCTGCGTCATCGGCCCGGAAGTCGAGATCGGCGCGCGGACGCGCCTGATGGCGAACCTCTATATCGAGGGTCCGACCTGGATCGGCGAAGACAATCTCTTTTATCCCTACACGACGGTCGGGGTTGCCTCGCAGGATCTCAAGTACAAAGGGGAGCGCGCCGAAACGCGCATCGGCAGCCGCAACAAAATCCGCGAGTTCGTCACGATCCACCGCGGCACCGAGGGCGGCGGACTCGTCACGCGCATCGGCGATGACAACCTCATCATGGCCTATGCGCACATCGCCCACGACGTGCAGATCGGCAGCGGCACGATTTTGGCGAACGGAACCACCTGCGGGGGCCACGTCGTCATCGAAAACCACGCCGGCATCGGCGCCTTCACCGGGCTGCACCAGTTCTGCCGCGTCGGCCGCTACGCCTATGTCGGCGGCTATAGCGTGATCACCCAGGACGTGATGCCGTTCTCGATGACGGTCACGCCTCGCGAGGCCAGGGTCTTCGGCGCCAATCGTGTCGGGATGGAGCGTCGTGGCATCCCAACCGAGCGTATCGAGAGCCTGCAAACCGCTTTCCGGCTGCTCACCCGCTCCGGCCTGAATACCTCGCAGGCGATCGAAAAGATCCAGGCCGAGGTGCCGGCCTCCCCCGAAATTGACGAACTGATCGGCTTTATTCGCGCCTCGACACGCGGCGTTGTGAAATGAAGTATGGACTGATCGCCGGAAACGGCCGCTTCCCGATCCTCGCGCTGGAGACCGCCCGCCGCCTCGGCCTCGAAGTCGTCGTGATCGCGATTCAGGAGGAAGCCTCCAAAGAGATCGAAACCCTCGCCTCGCGCTGCTACTGGATTTCGCTCGGAGAACTCAGCCGCCTGATCGAGATCCTCAAGTCCGAGGGCATCGGCGAGATCATGATGACCGGGCAGGTGAAGCACACCAAAATCTTTTCGGCGATCCGTCCGGACTGGCGCCTCGTCAAGCTCCTCACCTCGCTGCGCGAAAAGAACACCGACGCGCTGATCGGCGGCGTCGCCAAGGTGCTCGCGGACGAGGGCATCCGCCTGGTCGATTCCACTCTGCTGCTCAAGCCGCTGCTCGCCGGCGAGGGTGTGCTCAGCCGCCGCAAGCCCACCGAGGACGAGCGCAAGGACATGCACTACGGGCGCCGCGTGGCCAACGCACTCGCCGGCTTCGATGTCGGCCAGAGCGTCGCCATCTCCGAGCGCGCCTGCGTTGCGGTCGAGGCGATGGAAGGAACCGACGAGATGCTGCGCCGCGCCGCCTCGCTCGTCAATGGGCGCGGACTGCGGCTGGTCAAGGTCTCGCGCCGCCGGAAGCACCTGCTCTTCGACGTTCCGGTCGCGGGTCCCCGGACCATCGAAGTGATGGCCGAGACCGGAACAACGTTGCTTTGCGTCGACGCGAACCGTACGCTGTTTCTGGACCGCGAAGAAATGATGGAAAAGGCCAACCAGGCGGGCATCGCCGTCGTCGGGCATCCGCCGGAAGATTAGAGAGGTTTCGAGTCATGCGTAAGATCCGAGTCGCCGTCGTCGGGGCAGGGCAGTTCGGCCGCCATCATATGCGGGTGCTGCAGCAGTCTGAGAACGCCGAACTGGTCGCCGCCGTGGATATCGACCCGCAGCGCGCCGCCGACGCGGCCGCTCCGTACGGATGCGAGGTGCTCGAAGATGCCTCCCAACTCGCTGGCAAGGTGGACGCCGCGATCGTCGCGGTTCCGACCAGCGCTCACCAACCGGTCGGGTGTGCGCTGCTCGAGCAGGGAATCGATGTGCTGGTCGAAAAGCCGATCGCCCCGGATGTGGAGAGCGCCCGCCGCCTCACGGCCGCGGCCCGCGACAACGGCCGCATACTCCAGGTCGGGCACCTCGAGCGCTTCAACCCGGCGGTCGAGGCCCTGTGCAAGGTTCTCACGGTGCCGCTCTTCTTCGAGATCCATCGCCTGAGCCTGTTTACACCGCGCAGTCTCGATGTGGACGTCGTGCTCGACCTGATGATTCACGATCTCGATATCGTGCTGTCGCTGGTCGGCCGGATGCCGGAAGAGATCCGGGCGGCCGGCATCTCGATCCTGTCGCCGAAGGTGGACATCGCCAACGTGCGGCTTGCCTTCCCGGGCGGCTGTATCGCGAATCTGACGGCGAGCCGCGTCTCCACCGAGCGGGTGCGCAAGATGCGGCTTTTTCAGCCGCACCAGTACATCTCGGTCGACTACAGCCGGCAGGAGGCGGTCGCCATCTCGGTCTCCCCGGAACGGCAGATCGGTTTCGTCCCGATGCCGGTCACAAGGGAAGAGCCACTCCGGCTCGAAATCGAACATTTTCTCAACTGCGTGAAAACAAGGAGCGAGCCGCGCGTCAGGGGCGAGGATGCCTCGCGCGCCCTGGAAGTCGCTCTCTCCATCCTTGATAGAATCGGAGAGCATTCCGGGGTGGTGGCGCGCACGCTGGCGGCGCAGTCGCCCGGCCGGTAGGAAGCGGGATCGAATCGACGGAGCAGGGCAACTTCGATCGCGGAGTATACGTCTGTTACATCGAGGTGGGGTTTGGTTGGCGCGGATCGACAGGAGAGCCTGGAATTACGGCTGTTGCCCGACTGGCGCAGTCCGGAGGCAGCTCCGCGCGCATTTCGGTCCGGCGTAGCCTCGATCGTGGCGCACGTAGCGGCTGTCCTTGGTCTCATCGCGGTTCCCCCCGGAGTAAAGGTTCCGGTCGGCCCTGCCACCGAGGTCACCCTGGAGCGGCGGCAATCCACTCCGCTGGTCGCTCCTCCCGTTGAACTGACCCAGCGAGCCCCGAATCTCGGGCAGGCGAGCAGGGAGGTCAACCTGGAAGCGCTGCTCCCGCGGCCTGCCGTACAGGCGCCTTCGACGCCAGGGACGCTCCGCCCCGCCGCCAGTGCGCCCGGGGTTCCCGCGCCCGTCCCGAAACCAACGCCGAAACCGGAAGCGCCTCCGCAGATCACCGAAGCGCCGCCGGTCCTGACGGCCCAGAATCAACCGCTCCCGCAGGGTCCGATTCCGGCTCTCGGCAGCGTGCCCGACGCTCCGCCGCCTCCGCCGGCGATTCAGCAGGAGGAGACGCCGAAACTTGCGTTTGAAAGACCGGGGGCGCCCAGCGGCCTCCCGAGGCCGTCGCCGGGTCAGTCGCGAGTGGCGATTCCGCGGGCGACCGTGGAGGAAGCCGTCCGCGCTGTTGCCAGCGGCGGCAGCCGCGGCGGTCTGATCGTTGGAGATATCGGAGAGGGAGTCGGCGGACTCGGCGAGGCCCTCAACCGCCCGCCCGCGCCCGGTCGGAACTCGAGCAGCCTCGAACTGCTGAGCGATCCTCAGGGGGTCGATTTCCGGCCCTACCTGATTCAGGTCCTCTCGGCCGTGCGCCGCAACTGGATGGCGGTCATTCCCGAAAGCGCCAAGCTCGGCCAGCGCGGGCGCGTCCTGATCCAGTTCGCCATCAGCCGTGACGGACGTGTTCCCAAACTGGTCATCTCCAGCCCCTCGGGCGCCGAGGCGCTTGACCGCGCCGCCGTGGCCGGCATCAGCGCGTCGAACCCCTTCCCGCCGCTGCCGTCCGAGTTCCGGGGCGACCAGATTCGGCTCCAATTCGCTTTCTCCTACAACCTGCCGGCGCGGTAGGATGGAAGCTCCCCCATGGATCACCGTCTGATCGCCGCCTTCCTCTCTTACGCTTTCCTCGGGCTGCTTGCGTTGCTGACGCTGGAAGGAACAATCCGGCTGGCCCTAATGATTCTCCTCGGAGGGCTGGCGGTAAAGACCTGGATTGCTCATAGGATGAGATCGTAGCACCGGGTGATTGCCGGGTGCTTGTGTTACTTCGGTTTTAAGTAGGGTAAAAAACCAATCCGTCTTAGGATAAATTCAGACCTGATTCTGTTTACATTTCCTTCCTGCCGGGTCGATACTAGCTAACGACGGCAAACATTTGCGGCCGGAGTACTGGTTTCATTGCGGCACGGGGTACTGTTTCAAATTGAGAAAACGGACCGACGCGGGAACAGATCGGGCCTGACAGAGGCGCATCCGCTTCGGGAGTCATATGACTGACCGGATGACTCTAAGGTCTGCATTTTAAACGGGGGGACGTTGTACCGCTTTGTGTGGAGGGATACAGAGAACGCGCGGATAGGGCAGCCGGAATCGAGGCCGTGCAGTCTGGCCTCTCGGTTGCACTAAGAGCCGCATCGGGTGAGTCGCTCGACGGAAGCGACGTACTCTGAATCGGAAAGCCCGTTCCGAGAGCAGAAGTTATGTAGAGGAATTCGATGTCAGCTCTAGTTGTGGTTACTGCACCAGTCACCGAGAAGCCGGTGAGCGAGCGCGATCAGGTCGTATTGGAACACCTCCCATTGGTTAGGGCGATCGCTGTCCGGGTACACGACAGTCTGCCGGTACATGTCGATCTGGACGATCTGGTTCATGCGGGCATCCTCGGCTTATTTGACGCAGCCAGTAAGTACGACCCGGAGAAGAATGTCGCCTTCTCCAGCTACGCCAAGCACCGGATCAAGGGCGCGATTCTCGACAGCCTGCGCCAGCTCGACTGGGCGTCACGCGACCTCCGCCGCCGTCACAAACAGGTCGAATCGGCCACGCGCGAACTGACATTCGAGTTGCAGCGCGCGCCCACCGAGCAGGAGATCGCTGAGAAGTTCGGCGTCGATGTCGAGCGCTGGCGCCAGATGATGGTCGATTTACGCAACGTAGGCTTGGTCTCGGCCTCCTCGCGCCCGACCGACCAGGAAGACATGCCGGCCCCCGAGTTCCCGGCCAACCCTGACAACCAACCCGACACCATCTGCGCGCGCGAGCAGTTGCGCTCGATGCTGGACCATGCCATGAAGGCGCTGCCGGAGCGCTACCAGAAGGTCGTTCTGCTCTACTACAGCAGCGAGCTGACGATGAAGGAGATTGGCGGCCTGCTCGGCATTAACGAGAGCCGTGTATCGCAGATTCACAAATCGGCGCTGGAGAAGATGGCCACCGTGCTCCAGTCGAACGGAATCCACAGCAGCAGCGCCTTCTGATCAATAGACCAGCACCTTGTACGGCATCACGCGCATAACCCCGCCGCGCAGCCAGAGTCCAAGGTCGTAGTCGCGCAGCAGCGCCCGAAGGCGTCCGTCCACCGTCGGTTCGGAAGGCCGGCTCAGCCAGACATCAAAGAGGCTGCGCTTGGCCGGGTAGACATCCACCCGGACCTGCTCGTCAGCCGGGATCTTCGCCCGCTCCTTGACCAGTGCGATCGCCCGCGCGAAGCCTCCGATCTCATCGACCAGGCCGTTCGCTTCGGCCTGGGCGCCGAGCCAGACACGGCCCTGCGCCAACGCGTGCACCTCGTCGCGCTCCTTCTTCCGTCCCTCGGCCACCCGTTCGAGGAAGCCCTCGTAGATCGCCTCAAGCGAGGTGCGCAGCTTTCTGCGGCCTTCCTCGGTGAGCGGACGGTAATCGGAGTCGATGTCGGCATAGCGGCCGCGCGTCAGGATGTCCTTCTGGATTCCGATCTTGTCGTAAAAGCCGCGCAGCGTGACCTTCCCGAAGATCACACCGATCGAGCCGGTGATCGTGTTGGGGTAGGTGAGAATCGGGTCGCCGGTCATCGCAATGTAGTAGCCGCCCGAAGCCGCCACGTCGGACATCGAGATCACGGTAGGCTTGGCCCGGCTCAGCAGGCGCAGCTCGCGAAGGATGTCGTCGGAGGCCAGCGCGTCACCGCCCGGCGAATCTACCCGGACGACGACCCCCTGGATGTTCCTGTTGTTCCGCACCTGCCGCAGCATCCGGATGAAGGGTTCCGAATAGATGCCGTCGCCCTCGAACAGGCCGGGCTGGGTGTCGCCGCGCATGATGGCGCCCTGTCCGACGACGAGCGCGATCCGCCGATCGCCCTCCAGACCGAGTGACCGGGCCGGCACCCTCAGATAGGTGCGGTGCGGAAGCCTCTTGAGCTCGGACTGGCCTAACTCCTTCGCCAGTTCCTGATGAACCTGGTCCTCGTAGAGTCGGCCGTCGATGAGGTTCTTGGCGGCGGCGTCGGCCGAAAGAAATGGCCCCTCGTCCATCATGGCCCGAACCTCCTCGACGCTCTTCTGCCGGCTTTCGGCAATGGCCCCGAGCAGGCTTCCGTAGACGCCGTCGAGTATCGAGCTCATGACCTCGCGCGTTTCCGGGCTTATCGAAGTCCGGGTGAAGCTGTCTCCTGCGTCTTTGTACTTCCCGATGTGCTCGATCTCGACCGCGATGCCGAGCTTGTCGAGCGTGCGCCGGAAGAAGGTCAGTTCGGCGCGCAGCCCTTTGAGATCCAGAAAATCCTCCGGTGCGACATAGATCCGGTCGGCCGCGGTGGCGATGAAGTACTCCTTGTTCCCCGGCGACCGGAGCCAGGCATAGACCGGCTTGCCCGACTTCTTAAACTCGACGAGCCCGTCGCGGATCTCCTGCGTTTTGGCCCAACCGATCTTGAGATCGTGCGGCATGAGCAGAATCGCCTTCACGCGCGAGTCGGCCGCGGCCTTCCGGAGCAGGTCCCAGCTCTCATACATCGTCATGGGAGCCGACTGGTCGAAAGGCGGGAATGGAATTTCGAAGGCGGGCTGCTCTGGAATCACACCCTCCATGCGCAGCACCAGGGTCGAGCCGTCCTGGACAGTGGGGCGCCGCTCGCCGAGGCGCATGGCGGCAAAGAAGAGGACAAATAGCGCAAAGCCCGCCAGCAGCAGGCCCGTGGTCAAACCGATCAGAAACTTTTTCATAGGGTGGGTCGGTGGAGATCTACTCTATTGCGACGCTCCGGCCTGGGCATCGGTTTCGGCTCCCGCTCATGCGAACGGAAGCCCGAGTTCGCGCGCGATGCGGACGACGTACTCACGGCCCTCATCGTACTCTTCGGCATTCTTCAGGTGTTCCAGCATCAGGGGCGCATCGACGGGCAGCGCCGCCAATTCGCTCAGATACCGGCGGTAGTCGATCTGACCCCGTCCGGGGATCACTTCGACGAAGTGAATGTTCATCTCAGGAATCCAGGCCAGGTCCTTGGCGTGACAGGAGACGATCCAGCGGCCCAGCTTCCGGAAGCACTCGCCGATGAAGTCGGAGTTGCGGTAAAAGCGCTCCGGGCTGTTGACACCATTGCAGACGTCGATGTGGACGGCAAACTCCTTGCGATCGACGGCCCGGAGCAGGTCGAGGTAGGCGTCGGGGCTGTCGGGAATGCTCCAGCCCATCATTTCGATGCTGAACTTCGTCCGTTTGGGCTTCACCTCGTCGATGAGGCGGCGGCAGTTCTCGACGGTTGCTTCGAAGAAGCGCGGAGAGAGATTGTCGGGATGAGCGCCGTACCAGACTTCCGGGTTGTAAGAGCCGGCGATATTGACGCAGCAGCGCGCGCCGATCTCATCGGCCAGGGCGAGGCGCTCGGCGACATAGGAGAGGTTCTTGCGGCGCTTCTCCGAATCCGGGTCGAGCATGTTGACCCAGGCGCCGACTTCGGCGATTGCGACGTTCTCGTTCCGAAAGGCCGCTTCGATGGCCCGGATGCGTTCAGTTTCGCGGACCGTGACCTTGGGGCAGTAGGCGGCGCTGTAGCCGAGGCGTCTGTGCTCGCGGGCGAGCGCGGCTGGGTCGTCGCTGTTGAGAAAAACGGGTCCGCCCAGGCGAATTGGCGTTTTGCTGGCGCCCTGCATGACGGCGCCGGCCGCGAGCGCGGCCATCATGCCGCGCCGTGTGATCTTCCGCTTCACGTCCCGATTCTACCTGAGCCGCGCGACGCGGCGCGCGTTCCTCAGACCAGGTTCGGGATCTTGATGATCTTCTTTTGGATGGCGTACTGCACCAGTTGCGCCTTGTTGTGGATGTCGAGTTTCCGCATCAGGTTGAACTTGTGCGCCTCCACCGTCTTGACGCTGAGGTTGAGATCGCAGGCGATCTCCTTGACCGAGTTGCCCTCGGCCAGCATTTTGAGCACCTCGCGTTCGCGCGTCGTGAGCGTGGCGAAGCGCGGCAGGCGGTTGGCGGACTTGATGCGCGAGCGGAAGTCGTCGACAAGCTGCGACAACATGCGCGGGCTCAGGTAGCTGCCGCCGCGGCACACGTCGCGAATCGCAGCCACCAGTTGAGCCGCCGGGCTGTCCTTCAGCACGTATCCGCTGGCTCCGACCTCCATGCCCTCCACAAGGTAGTCCTCGTCGTCGTACATCGTGAGGAACAGAACCTTGGTTTCGGGACGGTTCTTCTTGATCTGACGGGTCGCTTCGAAGCTGCTCAGACCGGGCATGCCGATATCCATCAGCACGACGTCCGGACGAGCCTCGGCCGCCTTCTCTACCGAATCTCCTCCGTTTGAAGCCTCTCCGACGACCTCCATGTCCGGCTCGGCCGCAACCAGCGTCCGAATGCCCTGGCGGAACAGTGTGTGATCATCCGCCAGCATGATCCGAATCTTAGCCATATGTCATTTCCCGCGTAGTCAGGTGAAGCCACTCCGTTCGACGGCGCTACCCGCTTTCCTCCACTTTGCTATCCCTTTCGCGGAATCGGTAGTTCAATCAGAATCTCCGTTCCCGTCTTGGGACGCTCACTCCGATTGGGGTGGCCTCGTCGGGCCAGCCCTCCCGCCTCCGCGGGCTTTGCCGGAAAGCTGTTCAGATGGAACGCTCCGCCCAGCACAGCCACCCGCTCACGGATTCCCGCGAGGCCGAAGGAGCCGCGCATGGCAAAGCCTTCATCGACGTGAAAGCCCACGCCGTCGTCTTGAATGTGCAGTCTCAATACTCCATCGGCCGATGCCACCGAAATGTTTACAGTTTTCGCATTAGAATGCTTGGCGATATTATTGCAGCACTCCTGAATCAGCCTGTAGACGATGATGTCGATCTTACTGGGCAGCCCGGCCAGGCGCGAAAGGTGCAGGCGCACGCGGCACGGATAGGTCCGGCGGAAACGGCTCACCAGTTGGCGGAGCGCCGCCGCCAGGCCGATCTGCTCGAGGATTGCGGGGCTCAGGGCCGCGATCAGGCGGCGGATCTCAATGATGGTGTGCTCGGTGACGTCGCGCGTCTCCCGGAGCCGCGCCTTCCACTCGGGCGGGCTTTCCGGCAGCATCTGCTCGAGCATCTCAAGCTGCAGCCGCACGCACAGAAGCGACTGGCCGGCTTCGTCGTGCAGCTCCCGGCTGATGCGCCGGCGTTCGGCCTCTTCCACCTGCAGCATGTGCTCGGCGAGCTGGCGCACCTGCTCCTCGCGCGCCGCCAGATCCTCGATCAGGCGCATGCGCTCGGCCGCCATAAGCAGGCGTTCGGACGCCGCCGCCAGGAACTCGCGTTCGCGGGGGAGCCATTCGTAGGGCCGCTCAAAGCCGAACTGCATCACGCCGGCGAGCCGGCCGGTCCGGATGAGCGGCGCCGACCAGACCGAGGCGTAGCGCTCGGGCCAGAAGCGGTCCAGCACATGGGCGCGCATCGACGCCCCACCGCCGTTCATATAACGCGGCCGGGCGAGGGCGCGCCGGGAGGCTGCCGTGGCGGACGCTTCCCATGGGGCCGCGCCGCCGGCGGGCGAGCTGGCTCGCAGAGCCCAGCGGGCGTTCCCCTCATCGAGCAGAAACAGCTGCCCGGCCGCGGCGCCGGCAAACCTTGTCATCGCATCCAGAAACTTTTGCAGCAACTCGTCCAGGTTCCGCGATTCCATCTCCAGGCGGAACAGCTCATAGAAGGTTGCGGTTTCACTCTCCCGGACCTGATAAAAGGTGTTGTTCAGCGTCAGGATGACGCAGAACTGGAGCTGCTCGCGCACCCATTGGAAGTTGGCGTATTCGTCGGGAATCAGCCGCTGTAGTGTCGGCGTCAGCAGGTTGTCATACTCCCGCAGCGCCGCCAGGATTCCGTTGGGAGGCAGGTTCAGCTTGGCCAGCCGGCGGCCGGAGTACTCGATCTGTTCGAAAAAGTGCAGGAGCGATTCGTCCCGGAGCAGGCTTCGTGCCGCCGCGCCCGGCGTAATGGCTGCAAGCGCCTTTTTCTGCTTGCGGTCGAGCTGAAAGCGGCCGAGCCTTTGAAAGAATCGGCGCTCCAGGCGGCCGGCGTGGGGCTCGAGCAGCACCGCCAGGCGTCGCAGATGAACCCGTAGCTGTCCGCTGAGAACCTCCGCCGCGTCGGCCAGGACGGGAGATGGATCGCTAGAATGCACCTCCTTCTATATCGAACGCTTTAGTTCCAGGCTTTAGTTTTTCCTATTCGACGGCTCCGCGGGACCTGAGGAGTTCCGCCACCTCGGCATGACCGTTGTCCAAGGCGGCTTTGAGCGCCGAAACGCCCGCCTTGTTACGGGCATTGGGGCTGGCGCCGGCTTCGAGCAGCAGTCGCACCGCTTCCAGGCGCCCCCAGGAGGCGGCCTGGTGGAGAGGCGTGGCCTCGGACTCGGCCTCGCGCGCCTCCTTCTCCGAGCCGGCGCCGAGCAGCAGGCGGACGGTCTCGGGCTCTCCTCCGAGCGCCGCGTCGTGCAACGGAATCGCTCCGGAGCCGTTGCGCTCGCCGGCACGGGCACCGCGGGCCAGCAGGAGCCGGACGATTTCGGTGTGTCCCTTGAGAGCGGCATCGTGGAGGAGCGTGGCGCCGTTATCCCCGCGGGCGTTCGGGTCGGCGCCGCGGTCGAGCAGCAGCCGAACCATGTCGGCCTCCCCGCGCAGAACGGCTTCGTGGAGCTGCCTGGGCGCCGAGTCGCCGGGGCCCATGAGGCTCGCGCCTTTGTCGACCAGGGTCTCGATGGCGCGTGTGTGGCGGTAGCGCAGGGCCTCGTCGAGCGCCGTGGCGCCGCGCTTGTCGCGCGCGTTCGGGTCGGCGCCGGCCTCAAGCAGCACGGCGATCACCTCGGCATGTCCCTTGACCGCGGCCTCGTGCAGCGGAGTGGCGCCGGAATCCGGGTTGCGCGTGCGGGGATCGGCGCCGTGGGCAAGCAGCAGCCGGGCGACCTCGGCGTGCCCCTTCCAGGCCGCCTCGTCCAGGGGCGTGCCTCCGCCGGAGTCGCGGTCGTGGACCGAGGCGCCGCGAGCGAGCAGCATCTCGATCATCTCGCGGTAGCCCCGGTTGGCCGCCAGATGTAAGGCGGTCGCGCCGGCGCGGTAGCGCGAGCCTAGATCGGCGCCGCGGTCGAGCAGCAGGCGCGCGACCTCCAGATGGTTCGTGATGACGGCATAATGCAGCGGCGTCGAGCCGGCTTCGGTGTGGCGGGCGTTCGGGTCGGCCCCGTGATCGAGCAGCAGCGCCACGATCTGGCGCTCGCCGCTCCAGGCCGCATCGTGAAGCGCCGTCCCGCCGAGGGAATCCCGCGCGTTGACGTCAACGCCCTCGGCCAGCAGCGCACGCACGCGATCGAGGTCACCCGAGCGGGCGGCCGTGTGGAGCTCGCCCGCGCATAGGGCGGCCGCAATGGCCAGGAGTATGACCGAGCAGCGCATCGGAGGCATCCGGTTGGCCCCGGCCGGGCCTGCTCAGACGGCCTGGACGTCCACGGCCTCGCGCTCACCGATCGGCACGTACTCGCGGCGCTCGGCGCCAAGATAGATCTGGCGGGGCCGGGAGATCTTCTGATCGGCGTCGGCCATGTGCTCTTCCCACTGCGAAAGCCAGCCGGCGACGCGCGGGATCGCAAACAGGACAGGGAACATTTCGGTGGGGAAGCCCATGGCCTGGTAGATGATGCCGGAATAGAAGTCGACGTTCGGGTACAGCCGGCGCGAGACGAAGTATTCGTCCTCGAGAGCGATGCGCTCGAGTTCGAGCGCGATGTCGAGCAGCGGATTGCGGCCGGTCACCTCGAAGACCTCGTCGGCGGTGCGCTTGATGATGCGGGCGCGCGGATCGTAGTTCTTGTAGACGCGGTGGCCGAAGCCCATCAACCGCACCTCACCACCCTTGACGCGCCGGATGTAATCGGGAATCCGGTCCTTCGAGCCGATCTCGTTCAGCATCCGGAGTACCGCCTCGTTGGCGCCGCCGTGCAGCGGACCGTATAGCGCTGCGGCGGCGCCCGCGATCGCCGAGTAGGGATCGGTCTGGGCGCTGCCGATCATGCGCATCGAGCTGGTGGAACAGTTCTGCTCGTGGTCGGCGTGAAGAATGAACAGGATGTCGAGGGCGCGCTCGAGCACCGGGTTCGGTTTGTACTTGATCTCGGTCGCCTTAAACATCATATTCAGGAAGTTGCCGGTGTAGGAGAGGTCATTATCCGGGTAGGCGTAGGGCATTCCGATGCGGTGCCGGTAGGCGAACGCCGCGATGGTCGGGACCTTGGCGACCAGCCGGTAAAACTGAATGCGGCGGATGTCCGGATCGGAGATGTTTTTGGCCTCCGGGTAAAAGGTGGAGAGCGCTCCGAGGGTGCTCACGAACATGCCCATCGGATGGGCGTCGTGATGGAAGGCGTCCATCAGTTTTTTGATGTTTTCGTGCAGGATGGTGTGCCGGAGGACGCCGCGCACCCACTTGTCGAGCACCGGTTGGCTCGGGAGCTCTCCCCGGTAGAGCAGAAAGGCCGTCTCCAGGAAGTTACTCTTTTCGGCGAGCTCCTCGATCGGGTAGCCGCGGTAGAGCAGGATGCCCTTCTCGCCGTCGATGTAGGTGATCCGGCTCTTGCAGGACGCCGTGTTGGTGTAGCCCGGATCGTAGGTCATCAGTCCGAAATCATCTTCGGAAACTTTAATTTGCCTCAGATCGATCGCCCGAATCGTGCCGTCTTCGATTGGCAGATCGTAGCTCCGACCAGTCCGGTTGTCCACCACTGTCAACGTCTCGCTCGCCATGAATGCGCCTCCTGATCTATAAATCCTTCCGGAACAATTGTATACTAGGAGCAATTGGCGATGGGCGGCCTCGCGCGGCGAAAAGCATGCTGCGAGGATGCCCGGGTCGCATGCCTGTTGACAGCCTTCCGGAGTTCCGATACTATGAGAAGGTTTGGCGAGTTATTCTTCTGCTCCCGCACTACCCCCGTCAGAGTGACGGGCCGGTCGGGGGCCGGCCCCGCTATTCCGTCGGACTCGCGCCGGTAGGGGTAAGGGCTAGTCCGAAGTAAGTACCCTCGCAATATTGAAAGCAGCGGTTCTTCAGCCACAGGCTTTCGAAGTATCGAGTATTCGGATGGCGTCCGCAGGTTTGCGTCGATTCGCCGTTCGGAAATAGCAGAAGCGTTTACACTCATCGGTTTTTTAGAGAGGAAAGTTCGTGCCGACGTTTAACCAACTTGTGCGGAAGGGGCGGAAGCCGCCGCGTTACAAGACTGCGAGTCCTGCGCTGCAGGCCTGCCCGCAGAGGCGCGGGGTCTGCACGCGCGTGTATACCACCACGCCGAAGAAGCCGAACTCGGCTCTGCGGAAGGTGGCGCGTGTGCGTCTGACCAACGGCATCGAGGTGACCACCTACATTCCCGGCGTGGGTCACAACCTCCAGGAGCACTCGATCGTGCTGATCCGCGGAGGCCGCGTGAAAGACCTGCCGGGCGTGCGCTATCACGTGGTGCGCGGCACCCTCGACACGGCCGGGGTGGCCAACCGGAAGCAGGGGCGCTCCAAGTACGGAGCCAAGCGGCCGAAGGGGCCGAAGTAGTTCGAGGAAACGCAGTCGAGGATCTGAGGAGATATGCCACGCAGACGACGAGTCGAAACTAGGGAGATCCAGCCGGATCCGGTTTACAACTCCACGCTGGCGGAGAAGTTCATCAACAGTATGATGTGGGACGGTAAAAAGACCATCTCGCAGAATATCTTCTACACCGCCATGGACAGGATCCGCGAGCGCAGCGGTGACGACCCGCTGAAGCTGTTCAAGAAGGCTGTGGAGAACTGCAAGCCGCTGCTTGAGGTGAAGACGCGGCGCGTCGGCGGCGCCAACTACCAGGTGCCGATCGAGGTGCCTCAGAACCGCCGGACCAGCCTGGCGATCCGCTGGATTCTGACCAACGCCCGGAATCGCCCGGAGAAGAGCATGCCCGAGAAGCTGGCCAACGAGCTTTCCGACGCCGCCAATATGCGCGGCGGCGCAATCAAGAAGAAGGATGACGTCCACCGCATGGCGGAAGCCAACAAGGCATTCGCCCATTACCGGTGGTAGAAGAGCGGGTTCGGAATCCGCCGGAATTTACGAGTTTTATGCCACGCACGGTAGCGCTAGAGAAGATGAGAAACATCGGCATCATGGCCCACATCGATGCCGGTAAGACCACCACGACCGAACGCATCCTGTACTACACAGGCCGGACTTACAAGATCGGCGAGGTCCATGAGGGTACCGCGGTCATGGACTGGATGGAGCAGGAGCAGGAGCGCGGGATCACCATCACCTCGGCTGCGACCACCTGCCAGTGGGGCGACACTCACATCAATATCATCGATACGCCGGGTCACGTTGACTTCACGGCCGAAGTCGAACGCAGCCTCCGTGTGCTGGATGGCGCCGTGGCGGTCTTTGACGCCGTTGCCGGTGTGCAGCCGCAGTCAGAGACGGTCTGGCGGCAGGCCGACAAGTACCGCGTGCCGCGTATCTGTTTCATCAATAAGATGGATCGCATCGGCGCTGATTTTTATCACGCCATTGGCACCATCGTGGACCGCCTGAACGCGCGGCCCGTGCCGATCCAGATCCCGGTCGGCGCCGAAGACCAGTTCAAGGGCGTGGTCGACCTGGTCAAGATGAGAGCGCGGATCTGGCGCGACGAGACGCTCGGCGCCAAGTATGACGACGTCGATATCCCGGCCGAGCTGCTCGAGAAGGCGCAGCAGTACCGCGACCAGTTGGTCGAGGCGGTGGCCGAGTCCGACGACACGCTGTTTGAGAAGTTCGTCGAGGGTACGCCGCTCACCGAAGAGGAGCTCGTCGCCGGGCTCCGCCGGGCCACGATCGCCCAGAAGATTTTCCCGGTCGTATGCGGCAGCTCTTTTAAGAATAAGGGCGTCCAGAACCTGCTCGACGCCGTGGTGGCCTACCTTCCCTCCCCGATCGACATTCCCCCCATCCAGGGCACGACCCCGGACAACCCCGAAGAGATGGTTGAGCGCAAGGCGAGCGACAGCGAGCCGTTCGCGGCGCTGGTCTTTAAGATCATGACCGATCCGTTTGTCGGGCAGCTCTGCTTCATCCGGGTTTACTCGGGGCGGCTGGGCAGCGGCGACACGGTCTATAACGTCTCCAAGGGCCGCAAGGAGCGCATCGGCCGCATCGTCAAAATGCACGCCAACAAGCGCGAGGAGGTCCAGGAGATTCTGGCCGGCGATATCGCTGCTGCGGTGGGTCTGAAGTCGGTGGTCACCGGCGACACGATCTGCGACGAGAAGGCGCCGATACTCCTCGAGTCGATCGACTTCCCGGCGCCGGTGATCCAGCTCGCCATCGAGCCTAAAACCAAGGGCGACCAGGAGAAGCTGGGCATGGCGATCGCCAAGCTGGTCCAGGAAGATCCGACACTGAAGGTCAACACCGATCCGGAGACCGGGCAGACGATTCTGGCCGGCATGGGCGAACTGCACCTGGAGATCATCGTCGACCGGATGCAGCGCGAGTTCAACGTGGCGGCCAACGTCGGCAAGCCGCAGGTGGCCTACCGCGAGACGATCCGCAGGGCTTCCGAAGGCGAGGGCCGCTTTGTGCGCCAGACCGGCGGCAAAGGCCAGTACGGCCACGTCAAGATTCGTGTGGCGCCGCTCCCGGTGGGCAGCGGGTTCGAGTTCGAAAACGCCATCGTCGGGGGCGCCGTTCCCAAGGAGTTCATCGGGCCGGCTGAGAAGGGCATGCAGGAGGCTCTGGAAGGCGGCATTCTGGCCGGCTTCCCGATGTCGGACCTCAAGGCGACGATCTACGACGGCAGCTACCACGACGTGGACTCCTCGGAGATGGCATTCAAAATCGCCGGTTCGATGGCGATCAAGGACGCGGTGTCCAAGGCCAAGCCGGTGCTGCTTGAGCCGATCATGGCGGTGGAAGTCGTGGTGCCGGACGAGTACATGGGCGCGGTGAACGGCGACCTGATCTCGCGGCGCGGGCGCCTGGAAGGCATGGAGATGCGAGGCACCTCGCAGATCATCAAGGCGATGGTTCCGCTGTCGGACATGTTCGGCTACGCGACCGAGCTGCGGTCGCGCACGCAGGGACGCGGCAGCTTCACGATGCACTTCGGGCGCTACGAAGAGGTGCCCGCCTCGATCGCCGAGGAGATCATCAGCAAGGTGCAGGGCAAAGTTACCAACTGAGGACAATTTTCTTCCTACAGGAGAACCAGGGACAATGGCGAAGGAAAAATTTGAACGGACAAAGCCGCACGTCAACATCGGGACGATCGGGCATATCGACCACGGCAAGACCACGCTGACGGCCGCGATCACCAAGACACTGGCGAAGCACAACCCGAAGGTGAAGTTCCGGAGCTTCGATTCGATCGACAACGCTCCGGAGGAGAAGGCGCGCGGCATCACGATTGCCATCGCCCATGTAGAATACGAGACCGACAAGCGGCATTATGCGCATGTAGACTGTCCGGGGCATGTGGACTACATCAAGAACATGATCACTGGA
>JBKBWD010000008.1:0-124873 GCA_046289265.1 Bryobacteraceae bacterium
GAGCTGGAGTCCCAAGAAAAATCCAGCTCATTTTCTAACCAGTTGAATCTGTGGGACTTATAGCCGGACAGTAGTGAGCCAGACAATATTGCAAATCCATTTCATCCGAATGAATTTTCCGCAGCAGTTGAAACAATTCGTCACAAAATTGTCAACCGGAAGCCCTCTCGCCCGGCCCTGTGATAGAGTCGAGTCTTTCCGTTATGAAGCGGCGTGACTTTCTGCGACTCGCTCCCCTGGGCGCCGCACCTCCCGCGACGGCCCAGTCTGCCGGCACGTCCCGCGCCAGGCTGCCGGTGCGCTCGATCGAGACCTTCCGCCACCGCCAGGCAATCTTCGTCAAGGTGACGGCCGAAAACGGCTTGGCAGGATCGGGGGAGGCCGCTTCCAACAATACCCGCCTGATGGAAACCTTCATCCAGCACGGCCTGAAGGAGCATGTCATCGGGCAGAACGCCTTCGATGCCGAACCGATCTGGGATCGGATGTTCTTCGAAAATCACGACCTGGGGCCCGGTGGCGCCCTCACCAACGCGATCGCCGGGATCGATCTGGCGCTATGGGACCTGAAGGGCCGCTACCTCGGGCTGCCTGTCCACGCCCTCATCGGAGGCGCGTATCGGGACCGAATCAAAGTCTACGGCTCTTTCGGGGTTGGCTTTGGGCGGCGGATGACTCCGGAGCAGGCAGCCGCAAAGGCCCGGAAGTTCGTCGCGAAGGGCTACTAGGCGGTGAAGGTGCGGATTCAGATACGCGAAAGCCGGCAGAATCCGGAACCCGATCCGACGTTCACCTATGTTGGGGCCGTGCAGGAGGCGGTCGGTCCGAAGATCGAACTGCTCGTAGATATCAATAACGGATACACGGTCCACCGAGCCATCGAAGTCGGCAAGCGCCTGCGCGACGAATTCGGGATCCGCTACTACGAAGAGCCTTGCAGCGACCAGTTCCATGAGAACTCCGCCGCGGTCGCTGCCGCCCTCGGCGGAATGGCAATTATCGCGGGCGAGAAGGAGTACACGCGCTGGCAGTTGCGCAGTCTGATCGTGCACGGCAACGTCGACTATCTCAACCCCGATATCGTTAAGGCTGGTGGCCTCACCGAAATGAAAAAGATCGCCGCCCTTGCCCAGGCCTTCCAGAAGCCGATCATCTGCCACAACACCCGTCCGACGTACTCCACCGCCGCGGCACTCCACTACATGGCCTCCATCTCCAATGCCGGGCCGTTTATGGAGTACCCGGACGAGGACGACTTCATCGATCTGATCCGCCTGACGCGGCGTGATTTCAAGTACGATAGCGGCTACCTCTCAGTCCCGCAGGCTCCCGAATTGGGTGTCGAGATCGACGAGGCCGCTCTGCGGGCCAATCTGGCGAAATGAGATATGCTTCGACTTCCTGTCCTCCTGATATTCGCACTCCCGCTCCTGGCCGCCGAGCCTGAGTTTCTCGTCCTTCGGGATCCGGCGCATGGGATCGAGGCTGCTATCTCTCCCTCGCACGGCGGAGAACTGACGAGCTTCCGCGTGCGGCATGACGGCCGCGACATCGAACTGATCTACCGCGCCCGCGACTACTCGCCCGCAAACGGCTGGTCCGGCCGCGCTCCGGTCCTGTGGCCGGCCGTTGGCCGCAACTTCGCACGCGGCGTGAAGCCGGATCCGGGCGCCACCGAGTGTTCCTATGACTGGAAGGGGCGGCGCTACGAAATCCCCATCCACGGCTTCGTCCGCACCATGCCCTGGATTGTCGAACGCCAGGGGATCGACGACAACGGCGCCTACGCGGTCCTTTCGGTGCGGGACACGCCCGAGACGCTCCGCCAATATCCTTTCGCGTTTCGGCTGAGCGTCGAATACCGGCTGTCAGGAGGCGAGCTTTCGATGCGCTATATGGTCGAGGCGGGCAGGGCAAACCGCGAGCCGATGTTCTTCTCTATCGGCAACCACATCACCCTTCGGACGCCCTTCCTTGAGGGCACCGATCCGCTTGCAATGCTCTTTGAGAGCCCTTCGGCCGTCGAGTACCTCAAGAACCCGACGACGCTCCCATCGGGGAAGAAGGCGCCGCGCTCCTTCCTCACCCCGGTCC
Organism: Bryobacteraceae bacterium; assembly: GCA_046289265.1. Taxonomy (GTDB): domain Bacteria; phylum Acidobacteriota; class Terriglobia; order Bryobacterales; family Bryobacteraceae; genus JBKBWD01. The sequence continues at coordinate 2,095 of JBKBWD010000008.1, forward strand.
CTCTGCGCGAGATGCCGACGATGCCCGCGATTTCGCTCGGCGGCTACCGGGGCGAACCATGGATGCGCCTCGCCGATCCCGCCGGGCTCGCCCTGGTCTTGAGTCATGAAGCCGAACGCTGGCCGGCGCCCCCCGTCGTGCAGTTCAATGTCTGGGGCGATCCCGCGAACGGGTTCATTAGCCCGGAGCCCTGGGTGGGTTTGCAGAATTCGTTCGTTCTGCGAAAGGGGCTCGTCTCGCTCAAGCCGGGCGGCTCATGGAGTTGGACCATGAGGCTCCGGCCGGAACGGCGGGCGCAATAGCCAGAGGAGGGCTGGCATTTCGGACGGCCGTGAGATAATCTGGATTGCCGATGGATCGCCGCGCGTTCCTTCAAATTCCAGTGACAGGAGCGGCCCTGGCGGCCGCGGCGGACCCACCGCCCCGATACCGTATCGTCTCGAAATTCGATCAGCGAAGCGAGTTCGGGATGCCCGGCCTTTATCCCGGTTCGGTCGTAACCGTGGGCACGGAGCGATCGATCGATGCGGAGTCCGGGCGGGTCGACGCCGATGTCGTGCGAGAGATGATCGCCAGAGGCATGACCGAACTGACCGGCGATAGCAAGGCCGAGGACGCCTGGCGCCGCTTTATCCAGCCCTTCGATGTCGTCGGAATCAAGGTCAATTGTTCCGGCGCCCCAGCCGTAATGTCCACTCCGGAGATCGTCGCCGAAGTCGTGCGCAGCCTTCAGTCGATCGGAGTCCCCGCCGGCAACATCTGGATCTATGAGCGTTTTAAGGACCAAATGGACTCGGTCGGCTATCACCGCTTCGTGCCGGAGGGTGTGCACGTTCACGCCGTCGAGGTGCCGACCCGCTCGATTCGAGGCTACGATCCCGACACCTACGTCGAGGTCGACTTCTTCGGCGAAGAGGATACGCGTTCCAACCTGGTGCGGCTGGTCTCGGAGCGCTTTACCAAAATCGTCAACATCCCGAACTTGAAGGACCACAGCGCCTCCGGCGTTACCGGTTGTCTGAAGAACATCGCATACGGGAATTTCAGCAATGTCGCCCGGTCTCACCGGAACACAAAGACGTATACGAGAACGTTCATCGGGACGCTAGCTTCCGTCGAGCCGCTGCGTTCGAAAACTGTGCTCCACATTATCGACGGCCTCCGTGGAGTCTGGCACGGCGGGCCCTTTGTACGCGATAAGCGCTTTGTCTTTTATCCCAAACGCCTGCTGCTGGGAACCGATCCGGCCGCGGTGGATGTCGTACTCCGCGACGTGATCGAGGAAAAGCGGCAGGCCGAGGGAGCTCTCTCCGTCTGGAAGGCCACGCAGGCCAGCATCAATCGTGATCAGAAGATGCAGGATCCCAACCGGAATCTCTTCATCCGGGAACCGGGACATATCGAGTACGCAGCCTCGCTCGGGCTCGGAATCGTAGATCGCGCCCGAATCAGGCACAAGCAGATCGCACTCTGACTTCTGTGGGCCCGCGGCACGATCGTCTCCTGCCGTTCGCGGCTCATTGACGCATTGACTGCTCCGAGCCGCGCGCGCCAGCTCGCGCGCATGTTACTGATATCACTTTTCGGGGATAACTATGAGCCAATGGATCCAGGCAGTAAGTTCCTTTCTGTCCGTGCACCTCGGCTTTACTAGTTTGGTCGCGGCAACTCTGGCGGCGCTGCTCACGGCTGCCGTGTGGTTATGTTTTCATCGATACCCCACGCGCTCTGCACACATGACGAAGATGTTGCGCCTGTGGGCCGGCCGCGCGCCGCTCTACTTATTGATCGTCCTTGCGCCGCTTGCCTTGCGGTTCGCCCTGCTCCCTTGGGTTCCGGTGCCTTCTCCTCACGTACACGACGAATTCGGTCATCTTCTCGTCTCGGAAACGCTGGCCGCAGGCCGCCTTGCTAATCCCACTCATCCTCTGTACAGGCACTTCGAAACCCTGTACATCCTCCAGAAGCCGGTTTACGCATCGACGTATCCGCTTGGTCAAGGCATTCTGCTTTCGACCGGGAAAGCCCTTTTCGGCCATCCCTGGGGTGGCGTGCTGCTGGGAGTGTCGCTGATGTCGCTGGCGATCGGATGGATGCTGCTCGCCTGCGTGCCGCCTCTGTGGGCCGCGGCCGGAGCCGCCATCGCCAGCATACATTACGGGCTGACTTACCATTGGGGCAATTCCTACTGGGGTGGGTCCTTCTGCGCCTTCGGCGGCGCGCTGCTATTCGGTGCGCTCTGCCGGCTGCGCAAGGGACCGTCCAAATTCATGGCTTTCCTGGTGGGGGTTGGATGGTCGATCGTCTGGCTGATCCGCCCGTTTGAGTCGATGCTTCCGCTGCTGGTCTCCTGGGGCTTGATCGCGTTCTTCGTTGCACGGGACTCGCAGCCGCGGAGACGATGGTTCGGGCCGGTCGTCCTGATTCTGCTGATACAAAGCGCCACCGGCGTGCTGACGGGTCTTCACAACAAGGCCGTGACCGGATCGTACTTCATGCTGCCTTATCAATTGAGCCAGCGCCTTCACGGAGTTCCACAGACCTTCTACTGGCAGCCGCCGATCCCTCCGCCGTCGGTCGAAACGCCGGTGCAGGAAAGGATGTACTGGGCGCAGCGGAAATCGAAGGAAACTGCCCGGAATCAACCCTTGTTTCGTATTCAGAAGATCCTGTACACATGCTGGACTTACTATCTGACACCCTGGTACACGATCCCGCTTCTGCTGCTTATATTCGCTCGCAAGGACCTATATTTACGGATCGGCGGAGGGATGTTGCTGACCGCACTCCTGGTGAGCGCCACCTATCCGTATTTCTTCACGCATTACATCGCCGCATACACCTGTATCATCGTCTTCCTCATCGTGAGAGGCCTGATGAAGATCGCCCACTGGTCTCCCTGGGGCAAGGCGATCGGATCCTATCTCGCGCTGTTTCTGCTGTTCGGCGGGCTCGCGATGGGACTCCGGATCGTGCCGCTCGAACCCTTGATCGGCTTCGGGCCGGGCGTCCGCCAGAGACCCATCCGCGCGCAGGTCAGCGACTGGCTGAAGAGCGCCGGCGATCGTCACGTCGTCTTCGTGCGCTATGAGCCGGAGCACTCCATCGAGGAGGAGTGGGTATACAATGCCGCCGATATCGATGCTGCCCCCATCGTATGGGCCCGGGTGGGAGACCATCTGGACTCCTCCGAGGTGGTGCGGTACTTCCAGGGGCGGAACTTCTGGATCGCCGATGTCAGCCAGGGCAGAGCGCGGCTTTCCCGCTACGATCCGGATGTGCACCCGAGCCCCCTGGAATTCGTTCACGACGAATCGTCCAAGCGGTGGGCTTTGCGCAGCCGCTTGGCCCGGGAGTGACCCAAACTGCCGGCCGCCCTGTCAGCGGCCGGTCGAGGGCACATCCACAACCGGCAAAATGATTTGCGACGGCTGCGCCTGCGTGTGGTAAACAGTCTGGCGTGCGATCCGTACGGCGCCGGAGGACCCCAGCGGATCTCCCGTGTTCGGGTTGCGGTCGAACTGCGGGAAATTACTGCTGGTGATATCCACTCGGATCCGATGGCCGGGCTGGAACACGTTCGCCGTGCCGTTCATGTCGATCTCGAATTCGTACGTCTTGCCGGGGTCGAGCAGTTCCAACTTATCGAGCCCGTTCCGGAATCGCGCCCGGATCGCGCCCTCGGCGACGTTCATCGCGAAGCCGTTCGGGTGGACGTCGACGAGCTTGACGACAAAATCGGTGTCACGCCCGTCGGTCGAAGCAAACAGCTTCAACTGTACCGGTCCGGCGATAGCGACCGGCTCCTTCAGGATTTCGCTCGTGTAGACGAGCACGTCGTGGCGGGCCTCCACCGGCCGCTGGTCCCTCGGGCCGGCCGCGGTCGGGGTGCCGCAACAGTTGTTTCCGCCGACGGTCGGGACCGGATTGTTCGGATCGTACAGATACTGGTCCGAAGCCGCGCCGGAGGGCGCAGTCCGGCTCAGGGCGCCGTCGCCGCGCGCGCTGTTGGCCTTCCCCTTGCTCGCCAGATAGAACGGCGTGAAGCGCGTCCCGGGCAGCGGCCACTCCTGCGCCTGCACCCACTGGTTCACGCCCATAAAGAAAATCTCGACCGGCGGCTCGCGGTCGATACCGTTGTCCTCGCCCTTGAGATAGTGGTTGTACCAGCGCAGTTCGCGGTCGCGCAGACTGCGGTAGGCCGTCTCGCCGAAATCGACGTCGCCGAACTTGCGGCTCGCGCCGTGGCCCCACGGTCCGATCGTCATCTTCGACTCGCGGCGCGCGATCTCCGTGCCTCCCTGCTTCCGCATCCCAACGAAGCCGTCGATCGTCCCTCCGACGAAGATGTCGAACCAGCCGCCCCAGGTGTGAACCGGAACTTTGACGTTCTCGAAGCGCTCGTCATCCGAGATCGAGCGCCAGTAATCGTCATAGCTCTCGTGCTTGAGCCAGTCCCTGTAATGCGCGACCGGGTAGCCGGCGGATTTCAAATCGCCGTCGCGCAGCGGCAGATGCCAGAGAATCGTGTCATACTTCAGCTCCTGCGGCGTATACTCCGCCGAGTGCCAGTACTGCGGCAGCATGATGCGGTTCGGCATCCGGACGACGCCCCAGCCGTAGTTGAAGGAGAGGCGGAAGACCCCTCCGTGCGCCAGCCAGTTCTTGTAGATGTTGGTTGAGGCGACCGCCGGGAAGATCGTCACGAGGTTGGCCGGCGATTCGGTTGCCGCTCTCCACTGCACATGGCCCAGATAGGAGCCGCCCTGCATCGCGACCTTACCGTTGGACCACGGCTGCTTGGCCGCCCACTGCACCGTGTCGGCGCCGTCTTTGGCCTCGGCGCGGAACGGGTCCCACTTCCCCTCGGACTCGTACCGGCCGCGCACGTCCTGAACGATCACCGCATAACCGTTCTGCGCGAACCAGATCGCCGACTCGTGCACGCCGTCGCGCTGCACGCCGTACGGCGTCCGCACCACCAGGACCGGGTACTTGCCCTCGCGCGCCGGCCGATAGACATCGCCGTAGAGCTTCACACCATCCCGCATCGTAGCGGCCTGATAGCGTTCGATCCGGATCTCCTCCTGAATCGGGCGCGGACGTGGCTGCTGGGCGAGGGCCGGAAGGGCCGCGAAGACGAGGCAGCCGGAAATTGCTGCAAGGGAGCGACGAGTCATGGCAAAGTTATATCACTTATGCGAGGTTCAGGTGCTGGCGCGCCCAGTCTATGCACTGCCGGTTCAGATCGTCTTCGAGATTGATCTGCGCCTCCCGGCTCAGTCCGCTGGTTTTCGGCAGTGGTTTCTTCGGCGGATTCTTGCGCACGATGTCCAGGACCCGGGCGAGGTCGCGCCCCGGCAGCGGGCTGTAGGAGTCGTCGAAGGTCGCCCAGTAGCCTTCGGTGAAGACCGGAATCTTCAGCGGGTCGCGCGTGATCATCTCGAGCGCGAAGACCATGTTCCGGTCGACCTTCTGCAGTGTCCGGACGACCGCGTGCAGGTCCACAACGCCGTCGCCGAAGACGACTTCGGAGAGCAGAAACCCATCCGGGTAGTCTTCGACGCCCATGTCCTTGATGTGGCAGAAGACGGTGTAGGGAGCCAGCAGGCGTAGCGTCTCCATGGGGTCCTCGCAGAGTGAGAGATTGTTGCCGGAATCGAAGCAGACCCCGATCCACTCGCTGTCGACGCGGCGGATCCACTCGGCATGTTCGCCGGCGCGCCAGCCCTTGTGGTTCTCGATCGCCAGACGAAGGCGGTGCTTGCGCAGGACCGGCTCGGCGAGGCTGATGATCTTTTTGCAGCGCTCGAAATTCTCTTTGAAAGCTTCAAAGGTCTGGAAGTCCTCGTAGCGGCGTCCGGTCATCGGTGTATGGAGCGCGATGGCGCCGGCCTCCTTACACGACTTCACGTTGGCGTCGAAGCGCGCAACGTCACTCTCGTCGCGCGGCATCGGAGCGCTGAGGATTGCGCGCATCCCGTAGCCTTCCACGCGCTGGCGGAACTTTCGGATCTCGTTGGCCTCGAAAGAGGCGAGCCGCGCCTGGACCGCTCCGAGGCCCAGCCGGTGGCAATGGTCGACGATGTCGAACGGAGCGCCGCCGTCGCGCGCGGCCCTCGTGCGGATAGAGAACGCCGTGGGCGTGCCTCCCATGTTTCGAAGGATCCTCGATTGGGCAAAAGCGGCGCCGCCGGAAAGTATCGCTGGCGCCAGCCCGGCTGCGGCCAGGAGTTGTCGTCTCGTCATGGGTATGCGGATTCCTCAGTCTTTGGTTGACCAAAATATATAAAAGTACGGGAGGCCAAGGCAAGGCGTTTGGAGCGCCGAAAATCGTAACCATTCCGGCCCGCCAGACGCCATATCTGAATAGGGCGGAATGGCCGCACGGGGCATTCGATACAATCGGAGCAGGCGAAAAGAATTCCAATGGCAGACACTCTACAGGCGAATGGGCTCCGGGAGGAGACGACGGCTGGCAGCTACTTCGTCTCTAACTATCCGCCGTACTCGTTCTGGAATCCCGACGATGTAAAACAGGCGCACGCCGCGCTCGAACGGCCGCCGGCGCCCGGCACGGCCCTGGGTGTCTACGTGCACATCCCGTTCTGCCGTAAGCGCTGCCACTTCTGTTACTTCAAAGTCTACACGGACAAGAACTCCTCTGAGATTGACGGTTATCTTGATGCCGTCGTCCGGGAACTGACCCTCTACGCGCACAAGCCGTTCATCGGTAGCCGGAAGCCGAAGTTCGTCTATTTCGGCGGCGGAACGCCGTCCTACATCTCGACCCGGCAGCTTGGCCGTACGGTCAAGGCGATGCAGAAACTGCTGCCCTGGGATGAAGCCGAAGAGATCGCCTTCGAATGCGAACCGGGCACGATCACGAAAGGGAAGTTGGAAGTTCTCAAGTCCGTTGGCATCACGCGCATCAGTCTGGGGATTGAAAATTACGATCAGCGCATCCTCAAACTTAACGGGCGCGCGCACGGCGCCCCCGAGGTCGATCGCGCCTATGGCTTCGTTCGCTCCGTCGGCTTCCCACAAGTCAACGTCGACCTGATCGCAGGCATGATGGGCGAAACCGAGGAGAACTGGCGCGACTGCGTCCGCCGGACTGTCGAACTCTCGCCCGACAGCGTCACGATCTATCAGATGGAGGTGCCCTACAACACCACGATGTTCAAGGAGATGCGTGTGCTGGGACAGGAGGTCGCGCCCGTGGCCACTTGGGCGGCCAAGCGCGCCTGGGTCGATTACGCCTTCTCCGAACTCGAAAAGGCCGGCTACACCGTAACCAGCGCCTACACGGCCGTGAAGGATCCGGCCCGCACGCGGTTCCTGTATCGCGACCTGCTCTGGCGCGGTGCCGACATGATCGGTCTGGGCGTGGCCTCGTTTTCGCATATCGGCGGCACGCACTTCCAGAACGTGCACGAGTTCGAGCAGTACACCGACAAGGTGAACCGGGGCGAGCTTCCAATCTTCCGCGCGCTCAGGCCGACCGAGGAGGAGCGCATGATCCGCGAGTTCATCCTACAGATGAAGCTCGGGCGCATCGATAAGCAGTACTTCGAGAGTAAGTTCGGCGTTGACGTAGGGACTCGCTTCGCCGGTCCGCTTCGGGATCTCGGGCATCACGGCTATCTGAATCCGCAGTCGCTCGAGCTGAGCCGCGAGGGCCTGCTGCAAGTGGACAGGCTGCTGCCGCATTTTTATCTGCCCGAACACCGCAACTCCAGGTACTCCTAGGTGGATCTGCTGTACCCATTGAGCGCTTTCTATCGCGAGGCCGGACTCGCTGTGCCCGCGGCCTTTCCGGTCGAGCCGCACGAGGTGCCCGAACCGGAGCGCTCTCTCCTGGTGCATAACTGCGACATGACGCCGACCATCGAGGCCGCCTTCGGCCAGCGCCTGCACCTGCGGCTTCTCAACCGCCGTCTCAAACACGATAGCCTCTCCCGGCAGGTGCTCCTCGTGCTGGATGACGGCCGCGTGGTGTGCATGGGCGCCATACGGATCTATCTGGACCGCTTCTCCGATGAGGCGAAGCGCCTGATTTTGGAGGGCCGCGTACCGCTCGGCACGATTTTGGCAGTGCAGCGCATCCCGCATTCGAGCTCACCGTTGGGCTACTTCCGTGTCGCGCCGGACGCGGGCATCACCGGCGCCCTGCAATTGAACGGAGCGCAGCCGCTGCTCTATGGCCGCCAGAACGTGCTATCGGACCTCACGGGAGAGGTTCTGGCGAAGGTGGTTGAAATCCTGCCGCCATCGGACGACGAACTTTCGGGAGAAAAGACGTGAAGACAGAATACGACGCCCTGGTCGTTGGAGGAGGGCCCGCCGGGGCGACCGCCGCGGCCCTGCTGGCCCGCAAGGGACGCAGCGTACTTGTGCTGGAACGGGAAAAGTTTCCCCGTTATCACATCGGTGAATCGCTGATCCCGTTTACGTACTTCCCGCTCGAACGGCTGGGACTCGTCGAACGGATGAAAGCGTCGCACTTCCCGAAGAAGTACAGCGTACAGTTTGTCAGCCCGGACGGACGCGCCTCGCAGCCGTTCTATTTCTTCCAGCACCTCAAACACGAGGCATCCTGCACCTGGCAGGTGCTCCGCAGCGAGTTTGACCAGATGCTGCTGGACAACGCACGCGATGCCGGCGCCTGCGTGCTCGAAGAGACCGCCGCGCGCGACCTCATCCGTGAGAACGGCACTGTGATCGGCGTGCGCGCGCAGGGGAAAAACGGCGAGCCGCTTGAATTTCGCGCCCCTGTTACCATCGACGCCACCGGCCGCGATGCGCTCGCTATCTCCCGCAACGGCTGGAAGATCCGCGACCCCTACTTGAACAAGATTTCGATCTGGACCTACTACACGGGCGCCATGCGTGATCCTGGGCTCGACGAGGGCGCCACCACCGTCGCCTACGTCGCCGAGAAGGGCTGGTTCTGGTACATCCCGCTGCCTGACGATCTGGTCAGCGTCGGCATCGTCGCCGAGAAGGACTACCTCTACAAGGACTCGCGCGATCCGGCCGAGATCTTCCACCGCGAGGTCGGCAACAACAAGTGGATCGAACAGCACCTCGCGCCGGGCACGCAGACCGGCCCCTATCGCGTCACCGGCGAATACTCCTACCGCTCGCGCCACTGTGCCGCCAACGGCCTGATCCTGATCGGCGACGCTTTTGCCTTCCTCGACCCGGTCTTCTCCTCCGGGATTTTCCTTGCACTGCGCAGCGGCGAACTTGCGGCCGACGCTGTCGATGCCGCCCTCGATGCCGGGGACGTCTCGGCCGCCCGGTTCCGCGGCTACGGCGAGGAGATGTGCCAGGGCATCGAGGCGATGCGTAGGCTCGTCTACGCCTTTTACGATCATGCCTTCAGCTTCGGCGCGCTCATCGGCCGCCACCCGAATCTCCGCGGCGACCTGACCGATTGCCTCATCGGCAATCTCTCGCGCGACTTCGATCCGCTCTTCCGCGCCGTCTCCGAGTTTGCCGCCGTTCCTCCCCCGCTGGCGCACGGCAGGCCGCTCGTGGAAAGCTGGTAGTTTCACTGTGGCCTACGAGTTTAAGTTGACCCGGCAGGTGGAGTTTTCCGACACCGACATGGCCGGCATCATGCATTTCTCGAACTTCTTCCGCTTCATGGAAGCGGCCGAGCACGCCTTCTTCCGCTCGCTCGGCTTCTCGATCCACACGACCTTTCCTGAGACGGTCGGGTGGCCGCGCGTCCACGCCTCCTGCGACTTCCGCCAGCCGCTCAAGTTTGAAGACCTGGTCGAGATTCACCTGCTCGTGCGGGAGCGGCGGCAAAAGAGCATCGCCTACACCGTCATCTTCCGCAAGGTCAATGTAGCGCCATACATCGAAGTGGCGCGCGGCTCCTTGGTTGTCGCCTGTGTCACGCGCGACGAGGCGACAGGCCGGATGAAGAGCGTTCCGATTCCCGCCGCGATCGCCGAAGCCATCGAGCCCGCCCCTGCGGAGTTGCTCGCTGTATGACGCAGCTGGAACGGCTCCGGGCGCTGCTCGCCGTCGTGCTGGAATCGAATCCGTTCTACTCGGCGAAGCTTGGAGCGGCCGGCGTCGGCCCGGAATTGCAAAGCCTCGACGAGTTCGTCCGCACCGTTCCGTTCACAACCAAGCAGGAACTGGTAGAGGACCAGAAGACCCATCCGCCTTACGGCTCCAACCTGAGTTATCCGCTCACCTGCTACTCCCGCTACTGCCAGACCAGCGGCACCAGCGGAGCGCCCTTGCGCTGGCTTGATACGGCCGAGTCCTGGGCCGCGATGCTCGACTGCTGGGTCCGGGTCTTCGAAGCCGCGGGAGTCGGCCAGGAGGACCGGATCTTTTTCCCATTTTCTTTCGGCCCGTTCCTCGGTTTCTGGACGGCGTTCGAAGCGGCTACGCGCATGGGTGCGCTTGTGATCCCCGGCGGCGGCATGCGCAGCGCCGCGCGCCTGCAGGCGATCCTCGACAATGAAGTTACGGTTCTGTGCAGCACCCCCACCTACGCGCTGCACCTGGCCGAGGTCGCTACAGGGGAGCAGATTGATCTCTCGGCTGCCAAGGTGCGAAGAATCATTGTCGCGGGAGAACCCGGCGGCAGCGTACCCGCCACACGCGCCCTGATCGAAAATCTCTGGCCCGGCGCGCGCGTCGCGGATCACCACGGCATGTCTGAGGTCGGCCCGGTGACTTATGAGTGTCCGGTGCGGCCTGGAGTCCTGCACGTGATCGAGGCGTCCTACTTCGCCGAGGTGATCGATGCCGATACCCTCGCTCGGGTCGGCCCGGGCGGGTCCGGCGAACTCGTACTCACAAACCTGAAGCGCCTCGGCTCCCCGCTGCTGCGCTATCGGACTCGCGATTTCGTCCGGCGCGCCGAAGCTTTGCGCTGCGGGTGTGGCAGCGAGGAACTTGCGCTTGAGGGCGGCATCCTGGGCCGCACCGATGACATGCTGGTGGTCCGCGGCGTGAATGTCTACCCGGGCGCGGTGGAGGAGATCCTCCGCTCCTGCGGCAACATCCGCGAGTTCCAGATCGAAGTCTTCACGCAGCGCGCGCTACCCGAGTTGAACTTGCGAATCGAACCGGGATTGCCGCATGGGGAAGTCCCCGCGCTGATCCACCGCATTGAGTCCGCCCTGCGCAATGCCTTCGCCCTGAGGGTCTCCGTTACCTGCGCCGAACCCGGAACCCTCCCGCGCTTTGAGTCCAAGGCCCGGCGATGGGTAAAGCGGTGAGTCTCCGGCTCCCGAAACCGCAGCCAGGGGATATAATCCCAGAAGCTGCACGAGCCCAAAAAGGAACCCCATGACCCGACGCCACTTTCTCGCCCGAACCGCCGCGGCCACGCTGCTCTCCACCGCTGGCCCCGCCGCCGCCCAGCGTGCGCCACGCCCCAACATCCTCTTCGTCATCGCCGACGACTGGGGCCGCGCCCACGCCGGAGCCTACGGCTGCACCTGGGTCAAAACTCCCAACTTCGACCGCGTCGCCCGCGAAGGCGTCCTGTTCACCCACTGCTTCACCTCCAACCCCAAGTGCTCTCCCTGCCGCGCCAGCATCCTCACCGGCCGTAACACCTGGCAACTCAAAGAGGCTGTCAGCCACTTCAGCATCTTCCCCGACGAGTTCGACGTATACCCCCGCATTCTCGAAAAGGCCGGCTACTTCGTCGGCCTCACCGGAAAAGGCTGGGGACCCGGCGACTACCGCTCCACCGGCTGGCCCCACAACCCCGCCGGCAAGGAATACCAGGACCGCACCCTGAAGCCGCCCTACACCGGCATCTCCCCCCGCGACTACGCCGGCAATTTCGAAGACTTCCTTGCCCAGCGCCCCAAAGACACCCCCTTCTGCTTCTGGCTCGGAACCCACGAACCCCATCGCTTCTACGAGGAAGGCTCCGGCCGCCGCGCGGGCCGCAATCCCGCCGACGTCACGCTCCCCGGCTACTACCCCGATCACCAGGTCGTCCGCAATGACCTGCTCGACTACGCCCTCGAAGTCGAATGGTTCGATCACCACCTCGGCCGCGCCCTCCAACTCCTCGAACGCGCCGGCGAACTCGATAACACCCTCATCGTCGTCACCTCCGACCACGGCATGCCCTTCCCCCGCGTCAAAGGCCAGATCTACGAGGACGCCTTCCGCCTCCCCCTTGCCATCCGCTGGGGAGCCCGCGTCAAGGGCGGCCGCACCGTCGATGACTTCATCAACGTCCGCGACTTCGCCCCCACCTTCCTCGAAGCCGCCGGCCTGCCCCCCGCCCCCACCGTCACCGGCCGCAGCTTCTTTAACATCCTCGACTCTGACCGCTCCGGCATCATCGACGGCTCGCGCAACGAAATGCTCATCGGAAAGGAGCGCCACGACCTCGGCCGCCCCAACGACGCCGGCTATCCAGTCCGTGCCATCCGCACCCGCGAGTTCCTCTACGTCCGCAACTTCGAGCCCGACCGCTGGCCCGCCGGCAACCCCGAAACCGGCTACCGCAACGTCGACGACAGCCCGACCAAGACTCTCCTGCTCTCCGGCTTCGATGAGTACTTCCGCATGTCCTTTGGCAAGCGCCCCGCCGAACAGTTATTCGATATCCAGCGCGACCCCGAGTGCCTCAACGATCTCGCCCGCGACCTCAAATACGCCCAGGTCAAACGTAAGCTCCGCGACCGCATGGATCACGTTCTCCGCGAGGAAGGAGACCCCCGCACCCTCGGCCGCGCCGATTTCTTCGACACCATCCAGTACCACGGACCCCGCAAGCACGCCTACGACACATGGCTGAAAAGCCAGACGCCGTGAAACGCCGGTCACGCGTCTTACAAAAATCGTAACTCACACAAGCAAAAGGGGTTCCCTGTCGCCATCTGCCGCGATTCGGCCAACCCTGCCCTATACTCGGGCCGGAAACCCATATGCCGACCCAGACCAACAACACGCCCAACAAACGCGGCCCCAGGACGCCCGAAGGCCGCCAGCGCTCGTCCCGCAACGCGATCCGCCACGGCCTGACCGCCGCCCAGGTCGTGCTCGACTACGAATCGCCCGAACAGTACGAGGCCCTCAAGCAGGCCGTCTTTGCCGAGCTCCAGCCGGAAACCGAAATCGAGCGCCAACTCACCGCTGACCTCGTCAATCACCGCTGGCGCCTCGACCGCATCGTCCGGATCGAAACCTCCACCTTCGATAACAAGATGGAGGATATGGAAGGGTGGTTCCGCCGCTACTGCGCCGGAATCTCGAACGACGCCCGGATCGCCCACGTCTTTGAAAGCCTTGCCAAAGGCCCAGCCCTCGCTTTGCTCGACCGCTACGAAACCCGGCTCCGCCGCGCCTATGAGCGCACGCTGCGCACCCTGCTCCAACTCCAGGCCGAGCGCCGCGCCCAGCAAGCAGCAGCGGAATCAACAGCTTCCGAACATCCCGGCCCGCCGCAGGAAATTCTGCCAAACGAAAAAAATGGGGACGGACCCGACGGTCCGCCCCCGATGGAAAATGGCGCAAGCGGCCCATACCGCCTGGTCTTTGGCCCCCAGATTAGAACGTTATCTTCGCCGCCAGTTGCACCTGACGCGGATCGAGCTGATTCAACACCCGTCCGTACGTCGGAGCCGTAATGATCCGGCCGACGATGTTATAGTTCGGCGTGTTCGACAGGTTGAAGAACTCTCCGCGCACCTGCAATCCCGCGCGCTCGCTCAACCGGATGTTCTTCGCCAGCGTGAGGTCCATGTTGATCATCCCCGGTCCGATCACCGTGTTCCGGCCCATGTTGCCGAACGTGCCGGCCGGAGGAATCGCGAACGCGGCCGTATTGAAGTACCGCGCCGTCGTGCGCTCGGAGGACGGCAATTGCACCGTTTGTCCGGCCACGTAGTTCGGGCGAATCAGAATTGCGCCCGTGCCGCCGCCAATGCCCGCCGTGTCGCCGGCCAGATTCACCGTGAACGGGAAGCCCGATTGCATCGTCAGGATGCCCGATGTCTGCCAACCGCCCAGGATGTGCGACAGTACGCCGCTGGAAAGGTGCCGCCGTCCCTTGCCGAATGGCAGGTCCAGAACGAACGTGTTCACCCAGCGGTTGCGCGCGTCAAACGACGCCAGTCCGCGCTCGGCCCGGAGGTTGAAGGAGTCCTGGGGCGGGGAATTTTCAGCGCCGTTCGCTCCGCCAGCGTTCCGGAATTGCGGAGCGTTCGTGATCGCCTTCGAGAACGTGTAGGAACTCAGCCACGAAAGCCCCTGCGTAAAGCGCTTTTCGAATCGCAGATAGAACGCATGGTAGTTCGACTGCGCCGAGTTCGGCAGGTAGTTGATGAAGGTCACTGGCACAGAGTCGCCCGCAACCATCACGTAGTCCGGAAACCGCGTGCCTTGCGCGAAGACCATGCCGCCGTACGGGCGGCGCGGATCCACCGCTCCCGCTCCCGGCTGCGCATTGTTCACCTGGACGTTCTGCTGGAGCTTGATCCCCATCGTCGCCAGGTAGCCGGCCTCGATCACCATGTCGCGCCTCACTTCGCGCTGCACGGACGCGCTCCACTGTGCCGAGTAGCTCGTGCGCTGGTCGATGTCGATGCCCGCCTGCTGCACCGCCCTCGGCCCGACCACGGCGGGCCCGAAGATGTCGAAGTTCGAGAACTGTGGGATGAAGTTGTTACTCGCCAGTGTCTGGATGATGTTGTTCGGCAGACCCGCCGCCAACCGGAACAGTGGATTCGCGTCCCAGGCCGCATAGAAAATGCCCGATCCCAGCCGCACCACCGTCTTCTGCTGCGGCGACCAGACGATGCCCACGCGCGGCGAAAAGTTGTTGCGGTCCGTGTAGGCGCAGCCGCGGGGCGTGCCGCTCTGCCCGCAGATGAAGAAGGTCGGCTTGTAGAATGCCAGCCGGCCCTCCGCGAAGATGTCTTGGGGCGCCGGCACGTTTCGGTAATCGATGCTGCCCATCTGCTCGCGATGATCGTAGAACGGTGGCGCCAGTTCATACCGCAGGCCCAGGTTCAGCGTCAGATTCGAACGTACCCGGATGTCGTCCTGAAAGTACAGTCCCATCGACGGCTGGCGGGCATCGATGCGGCTCGGACCCACCGACCGGTTTCCCTGCTGCGGAAGCCCCAGTAGGTAGCTCGCCAGGATGTGCCCCGTGCCGTCGTTGCTCGCCGTGCGCGTCGTGAAGCCGGCCGAAAACTGGTACTGCCCCAGCAGGTTCGCCGACTCGATCCGGTTATACTGCTGCCGCATCAGGTCGCCTCCGAACTTGATCGAGTGCGCGCCCCGTTGCCAGGAGAAATTGTCGTAGATCTGGAAGCCGTTGTTTCGCGCCAGAACCAAGCCGCCGCCCGTTGTACCCGTGAAGCCGCCCGCTCCGCCCATCGTCGGATAGCCGGCCACCACGAAGCGTGGCAGCGCTTGCTGTTGGCCCCCGACGTTGAACATCGGCTCCGGCAGGCCGTCCTGGAATCTCAGCCGCGTGAATCCGGCCCGGATCTCGTTCACCTTGTTCGCGCCGAACACCTGCGTGCTCCCGACCACCGCATTCTGCGGCCGCACGAACCCCCGTCGCTCCCGATCCGGCACCACGTCGGGAATGATATTGTTCTCGTCCGTCGCCGAGTAACGGCCGAACACCGTTACCGAGTTGCTCGGAACATAATCCAGCCGCAGGGAGTAGTTGTTCTGGTTCTGCACCAGCACGCCCGAGGCGTTCACGAACGATGACACCCCCGGCACGTTCGCCGGTGGCAGCGCGTTCAACGCCGCCAGCGTCAGCGGATTCAGGCGGCTCGCCGGAATGCGGTCGCCCGGAAAGCGCTGGCGCACTCCGTTGGCAAGCGTTTTGGGGTCATAGATTCCGCCGGGGGTGCCGGAGAAGTCGCCCTGCCGCTGCGCCGCCGTCGGCACCGCCACGGTCGTCAGTCCCGCGCCAGCCTGCCGGATTCGAAGACCCTCATACGCGCCGAACGCAAACAGACGGTTCTTCACCACCGGACCGCCCAGCGTCCCGCCGAACTGGTTGCGCTGGTACTTCGGAAGCCGGCTCTCGGTGAGGTTGAACGGCCGCGAGTCCATCACCCGGTTGCGCAGAAACTCCCACGCCGAACCGTGCCACTCGTTCGTCCCGGACTTGGTTACGGCATTTACCTGCGCCCCCGAAGCGCGACCGTACTGCGCGCTGAACTGCGAGGTCTGCACCTGGAACTCGGAAATCGAATCGACGATCGGGCTATAGGTCAGGCCGTTGTAATCCGGATCGGTGTTGGCCGCCCCGTCGAGCAGAAACGCGTTGTTGTTCGTCCGGCCGCCCGAGGCGCTGAAGCTTCCTATCTGGCCCAGTCGGACCTGGTTCTGCTGCACCGTCCGGCCGCCGCCGTTGGCGCCGGGGACCAGCAGCGCAAGCTGGACGAACTGCCGTCCATTCAGGGGCAGCGCCAGAATCTTCTCTTCGCTGATCACCGTCCCGGCCGAAGCGCTCTCGGTGTTCAGCATCGACACCGTACCTTCGACGTCAATCGACTCCGCCGTGCTGCCCAGCTCCATGCGAATATCGAGCTGCGCCGCCTGCGCCACCTGCAACCGCACCTGTGAGTCTCGGTAGCTCTTGAATCCATTAAGCTGCGCGGTCACTTCATAGAGGCCCGGTGCCGCCAGGTTGAATTGGTACCGTCCATCGGCGCTTGTCACGGCTTCGCGCTGCGCGCCAGTCGCGCGGTTCCGGAGCGTCACTCGTACGCCTTCGATGGTTGCGCCGCTCGGGTCTTGAATCGCGCCGGATAGAGACGATGCGTCCGTCTGAGCGAAAGCAATTCCGGAGAGAAAAAGGAGGGAAAGAAAGAATCTACACATAATGTTCGCCAAGGAACAGACTACCGGGCAGCCTGTTACAGCCTGACGAACGAATTGTTTCAGTCCGGACAAAAGGGGCCGGTTTCATACTGAAACCAGCCCCGCGAGGGCTACTTCGCTGACTTCAGGCGGTTGTTGATCTCCGCCCAGTTCACTACGTTCCACCAGGCGCCGATGTAGTCCGGCCGGCGGTTCTGATACTTGAGGTAATAGGCGTGCTCCCAGACGTCCAGGCCCATCACCGGGAACTTGCCGTCCATGATCGGGCTGTCCTGATTGGCCGTCGAGATGATCTCGAACTTGCCGTTGCCCGACACCAGCCACGCCCATCCGGAGCCGAACCGCCCCACGGCCGCGGCGCCGAACTGCTCCTTGAACTTATCGAAGCCGCCGAAGTTGTTGTTGATCACGTCGGCGATGTCGCCCGTCGGCGCGCCCCCGGCGTTCGGGGCCATGATCTGCCAGAACATCGAGTGGTTCACGTGGCCGCCGCCGTTGTTCCGCACGGCCGTCCGGATGTTCTCGGGAACCTTTGCGCACTGGTTCGCCAGAAGTTCCTCAACGCTGAGGTTGGCCAGGTCAGGAGCCGACTCCAGCGCCTTATTCAGGTTCGTCACGTAGGCGTTGTGGTGCTTGCCGTGATGAATCTCCATTGTCATCTTGTCAATATGCGGCTCCAAAGCATCGGGCGCATAGGGCAGAGCGGGAAGTGTAAATGGCATTCTTTTTGAGCCTCCTCTTGAATTTGAGCTGCTGAACTCAGGCGGAGAATCCGCCGGCCTTCTCAAACGCCCCGGCCAGGCGGAACATCCGGGCTTCGTCGAAATGGTTTGTCAGGATCTGCATCCCCACCGGCAGCCCGGCGGCCGTCTTGCCGCACGGTACGCTCATGCACGGAATCCCGGCCAGGGAGCCCGTGATCGTGTAGATGTCGGAGAGATACATATCCATCGGGTCCGCGAGCTTTTCGCCCAGTTTGAACGCCGGGAACGGCGAGACCGGCGTCACCAACGCGTCCACCTTCTGGAAGGCGTTCTGAAAGTCCCGCGAAATCAGGTTCCGGACGCGCTGGGCCTTCAGATAGTATGCATCGTAATAACCCGCGCTCAGTACATAGGTTCCCAGCATCATGCGGCGCTTGCATTCGGTCCCGAAGCCCTCGCCGCGCGTATTGCGATACATCTCGCTCAGCGTGCCGGATTCGGCCGACCGCGTCGTATACCGCACGCCATCATAGCGCGCCAGGTTCGAGCTCGCCTCCGCCGTGCAGATAATGTAGTAGCAGGCGATCGCATAATCCGTAGCCGGAAGGCTGATCTCCTTCACCTCGCAGCCGAGTTTTTTCAAAACCTCGATGCCTGCCGCGATCCGGTCGCCCGTCTCGCTGGCCAGTCCCTTGAAATACTCCTTCGGCAGACCGATCCGCAATCCCCGGACGTCCTTGTCAAGCTCACCCGTGTAATCCGGAACCGGAGCAAACGCAGACGTCGAATCCATCGGATCGCGCCCGGCAATCTCGCGCAGCAGCAGCGCCGAATCGTAAACATTCCGGCTGAACGGCCCGATATGATCCAGCGAACTCGCAAACGCGATCAGCCCGTACCGGGAGACCCGCCCATACGTCGGCGTCACTCCCACCACGCCGCAGAACGACGCCGGCTGCCGGATCGATCCGCCCGTATCCGAACCCAGCGACACCACGGCCGTCCCCTGCGCCACCACCGCCGCCGAGCCCCCGCTCGATCCGCCGGGCACCCGCTCCAGATCGACCGGATTCCGCACCGGGCCGAACGCCGAGTTCTCATTCGACGAGCCCATCGCGAACTCGTCGCAGTTGGCCTTCCCGATCATCACGCCGCCCGCCTGCTCCAGCCGGATCACGGCCGTGGCGTCGTAAGGCGGAATGTAATTCTCAAGCAGCTTCGACCCCGCCGTCGTTCGCAGACCCTTGGTCAGGATCACGTCCTTCACTGCGACCGGCACGCCGGCCAGCGGACCCGGATCCTCGCCGCGCGCGAGCCTCTCATCGACGGCCTGGGCCGCCTCAAGCGCACGCTCCTCGCTCAGGTGGAGGTAAGCGTTCGTCTTCGGATTCTCCTCCGCCGCGAATCGCAGGGCCTCCTTCGCCAGCTCCACCGCGCTGAACTCGCGCTTGTCCAGCCCCTCCCGGACCTGCCGGATCGTCAGGTTTGCGATCATCGCTCGATCACCTTCGGCACTTTGAAGTATCCGGCGCCGGCCTGCGGCGAATTGGCGAGCGCCTCCTCGTTCGGCAGCGTCGGCCCTTCTACGTCTTCGCGCAGCGTCGCCGTCTCGCCGGCATCGTATAGCACCTGCGCCATTGGCTCGACGCCGCTCACATCGAGTTCGTTCAGTTTATCGACGTGCGTCAGAATCTCATCGAGATCCGCCGCGAAACGATGGACCTCTTCTTCGGACAGTCTCAGATTGGCGAGGTCGGCGATATACCGCACCTCTTTTTCCGTAATCTTCACGCTGATGCCTTTTTCCGTGCAGCCTTATAGAGAATTCGAAGCGCCGGGTTCTGAATCTGGTCGGCCTCGTCGAAAATCCCGGCCGGTGCGTCTCCAGGGACCCGCTGCGTCTCCCGCTGCGGGCTGCGCCGCGGAACCGCCACCCGGAACTCGAGCGCGGTCACAACGCCCGCGCCGAACACCTCGTCGATCCGTTTCAGAATCTGGTGGCGCAGAGTGAAGAGCTGCCTCTGCCAGACTGCATCCTCCACCTCGACCACCAAACGTGCGCGTACAAGCGAAACGGCCCGCGTCCGCGATGCGATCCGTTTGCCCACTGCGGCCGGCCAGGCGGCCCGCGCAAACTCTTCCGCGGAGGCGCAGCCGGAGAGCTTGCTCTGTGCGATCAATCGTCCGGCACGTTCCATGTCAGGTGTAAATCAAATTTTAGCACGCCGCTCCGTCCGCTCCGTCCCGCCGCTACGTGATCGTGCGGATGACGTCGTGTATCATGCAGAAGCCCGCGGTGTTCGCCGGGACATTGTGAATCGCGCCGGGGTGCGCGCCGTTCGTCGGGCTCAACTGCGAGTCGCGGTGCGTGAGTTGGAGCACCGTTGCAAGCGGCGTATTCACGAAGTTGTTCGGATTCGGGGTGGCGCGCCAGCTCAGTTGCGGTGTGATCCCAGTCGTGCACCGGACATCGTAGGAACTCGGAGCCATTTGCAGATCCGCATAGTGCATCGTGCCGGGGTACCGGAGCTGCGTCCTGAAGTAGGCCGCCAGCTTCTCCTTGCTGTTCAATCCGCTCACGGCGTAGGCCCAGCGGTCGAACTTCGCGACCATGCCCAACCACGCGATATTGCCCCCGCTGTTATTGCGGATGTGCCCCATAATCAGGTTCATCCCGCCGAGCGACGTCGCGGGAGTGAAGTGCGCGCCCAGCAGCACGCCATTGTTGAGCTTGCAGAACAGTCCCAGGCAGACCTTCAGGCCTTGCGCAATGACCGTGTAATTGTCGGAACCCACCATGTCTTCGTCAAGTGCGATCAACGTTTTCTCCTTGGATCGGCCGCCGCCGCGCCCTCAGGCGCCGCCGAGCAGCCGCAGATAATGCGCTACAGCCTCAATCCCCTGGTAGAAGTTGGGCAGATGGAACTTCTCGTTCGGAGCATGCAGATTGTCGTCCGGCAGGCCGAAGCCCATAAGCACGCTCGGGATTCCGAGGTACTGCTCGAACAATCCTACAATGGGAATCGAGCCGCCGCTGCGGATGTACACCGTATCCCGGCCGAAAACCTCGGTCAAAGCCCCGGCCGCGGCCTTCACGAACCGGTTCTCCGGATCGACCAGTGACGGCGGCGCCCCGTGTATATAGCGATATTCCGCCTTTGCGCCGCGCGGGCACGCTGCCTCGATTGCCTCCCGGATCTGCTCCACTGCCTCCTCGGGCCGCTGATCGGCCACCAGCCGTGCGCTCAGCTTCGTCACCGCGCGCGCCGGGATCACCGTCTTCGCCCCTTCGCCGATGAAGCCGCCCCGGATGCCGTGCACCTCGAGTGTCGGCCGTGCCCACGTGCGCTCGAAGATGCTGTAGCCTGGTTCGCCTACCAGCTCGCGCGCCCCGACCTCCCTGGTCCGGTACTCGTCCTCATTGAACGGAAGGCTCTCCCAAGCCCGCTTCTCCTTCTCCGTGGGCGGCTGCACGCGGTCGTAAAAGCCCGGAATCC
The DNA here is from genome assembly GCA_046289265.1 of Bryobacteraceae bacterium. Taxonomy (GTDB): domain Bacteria; phylum Acidobacteriota; class Terriglobia; order Bryobacterales; family Bryobacteraceae; genus JBKBWD01. Next base: position 23,159 of record JBKBWD010000008.1, read on the forward strand.
GGATGCGCCCCTCGCGGTCCTTCAGCGCGCACAGGATCTCCGCCGTCGCCTGAAGCGCGTTCGGCGCGACGCCGCCATACATGCCCGAGTGCAGATCGTGGCTGGCCCCCTCGACGTGCATCTCCCCGTAGACGATGCCGCGCAACCCGACACACAACGTCGGCAGCCCCGGAGCGAACATCTCGGTGTCGCAGATCAGCGCCGCGTCGGCCGCCAGCCGCGCGGGCCGGCTCGCCACGTACCGCTCGATGTGTTCGCCCCCGACCTCCTCTTCGCCTTCGATCAGGAACTGCACATTCACCGGCAGCCGACCTTCGGTCTTCAGAAAACCCTCGATTGCCTTGATGAGGATGTACGTCTGCCCCTTGTCGTCGCAGGCTCCGCGCGCATAGATGTTGCCGTTGCGCACCTCAGGTTCGAACGGAGGCGATTTCCACTCCTCCAGCGGCTCCGGCGGCTGCACGTCATAGTGCCCGTAGCACAGCAGCGTCGGTTTGCCCGGCGCGCCGCGCCACTCGGCGAAGACCAGCGGATTGCCCTCGCCCTCGATCAGTTCGACCGTTGGCATGCCGGCCTCGCGAAGCTCGCGCGCAACGAACTCGGCCGCGCGCCGCACGTCGCTTTTATGCTCGGGCAGGGTACTGACGCTCGGGATGCGCAGGAATCCTTTCAATCCCTCGAGAAACTGCTCGCGGTGCTGTTCGTAATAGCTCATCGGCTCTCGATCTCACTCCAGGTTCACGATGTCCTCGTCCGGATGCCGGACGGCCAACAGCATCAGCATATAGTCTTGCAACTGCCGTGTCATGAGGAAGTTTTGCTTGACGTGCTCGTAGCCGTAATCCCCCATCTTCTTGCACAGCTCCGGATTCGCCAGCAGTTCGGACGCGCGGCTCGCCGCTCCCTCGGGCGAATGGACCAGGTACCCCGTAACGCCGTCGATCACCTGCAGCTTGATGCCGCCCACGGCCCCGCCCACCACCGGCTTGCGCTTCCAGAGCGCCTCGCTCACGGTCAATCCGAACCCCTCTTTCACGGATTTCTGAAAGACCAGCGTCGAGCCCCGGATGAGCGCGTTGATCTCCAGGTCGCTGAAGGGCGGCAGCAGAAGGATGTGAACGTCCGGATCGTCGCCGGCGAACTCCCGGACTTCGTTGAAGACTTCCATGCCCTCCGGGTCATCGGCCGCGCCGCCGCCGGCCAGCACCAGCTGACAGTTGAAGCGGCGCTTGACCATCCGGTACGCCGCAATCACGCCGAGCGGGTCCTTCAGCCGGTCGAATCGCGAAATCTGGGTCAGAATCGGCCGCCCCGGATCGATACCGTACTTCGACAAAACCGACTCGATATATCCGGCCTCCAGTTCCTTATTCTTCTCGCTCAGAGGATCGATCGAAGGTGTAATCAGATACTGCGGAATACTCATCGCCTGTGCGAACTCTGGCATCGAGACGATCGCCGCGTCGTATTGCTCGACGAACGGGCAAAGAAAGCGCCACACCTCCTCGTTCGGAGCCGACAGGTCGATATGGCACCGCCAGATCCAGTTCCTGCCAACCGCGGCCCGCGATTCCACCAGTCCCACCGGCTGCGGATCGTGGACGAAGATCACGTCACCACTGAACTCCATCTCGGCCGCGTTCATCTCGGTGGTCTCGCGGAAGACATCGAACATCTCCGGGGTGATCTCGACAGGATGGCCGTGCAGCGCGTTGTGAAAGGTCTTGGAGACTCCGAAGAACGCGGAGTCGCCCTTGATCACGTCCCAGGCCGTCTCAAGCCCGAGACTGCGCATCAGAGGGATCAGCCGCGTGAGGATCTCGGCGACGCCGCCGCCGACCGGCGTCGAATTGATGTGCTGCACTTTGATGTCGCGGACGCGGTCCGCCAGCACCCGCAGCTCTTCGATCACGTCGGCGCCGATGATTTCGGAATAGTTGTCGACCGTAACCGTCATCGCCCCTCCTGTCGTCGTGCGGCATGGCGAGCGCACAGCGCCGCGATCTGCTCTTTCAATTCGTCAAGAGTCGATAGATACGGATTCAGCCGGTCGATCTCGGCTGCCAGCTCCGGCTCGCCGGCGTCGCCGAGCCAGGCCGAAAAGTCATTGGTGGGACGCTCCAGGCGCAGGCGCGCCTCGAAGAAATGGTAAAAGAGCGACACGTTAGTGACATGCGGCAGCTTGGCGATCAGGTCGCCGGCGTTCTCGGCGATGATGCCGGTCCGCATGACAAAGCTCTTCGAGTTGGAGAAGTGAAACTCATCGCCGGGCGGACACGCGCGAACACGTCCGCCGGTCTCGGCGAGGAAGCGCTCGATGGCGGCGATGATCGCCTCCCGGAGCTCCCGGAGGCTCGTGAAACTGAGCAGGTCGATGGCGGCGAGCTGTTCGGCCAGGCGCGGCTCCTGGAGCCCGTGGCGCGTCCACTCGGCGAAGTCGTTGTAAACCACCGGCTTCTCGAAATGGCGTGCCAGGTAATGCTGGTGAGTGTGGTAGAAAATCGATGCCCCGGTGACCTCGCGTAAGTGAGTCACCAGTTCGGGGAGGTTGCAGGCCTTGCGGCCCGTCAGCGCCACCAGACGCCGCTCGGTGTAGAAGATGAACGGAGGGATTGGGTCCATGCGCGTTCGACGTCCTTCTTTTCAGGGTAACAGACGTACTTCGCGGACCCCGCTGCTACAATTCAAGCGAGACTAATTCATGGCCACCAACCGACTGATCGATGAGAAAAGCCCCTACCTGCTCCAGCACGCTCACAATCCGGTGGACTGGTATCCGTGGGGCCCGGAAGCCTTCGCCAAGGCAGAACGGGAGAACAAACCGATCTTTCTCTCGATCGGCTACTCCACCTGCCACTGGTGCCACGTCATGGAGCGGGAATCGTTCGAAAACGAACAGATTGCCGAAATTCTCAACCGCCACTTCGTGTCGATCAAAGTCGATCGCGAGGAGCGCCCTGACGTCGACCGCATCTACATGATGTTCGTGCAGGCCACCACCGGCAGCGGCGGATGGCCCATGTCGGTCTGGCTCACCCCGGACCTGCGGCCCTTCTACGGAGGCACCTACTTTCCTCCGGACAACCGATACGGCCGCCCCGGATTCGCCTATCTGCTCGATCAGCTTGCCTCGGCCTGGGAGCGCGACCGCGACCGTATTCGCGAAGCCAGCCGCGATATCGTCGAACGGCTCCGCGGCTATTCCGAACTCGCCGGCGCCGGCCAGGTGACGGAAGGCGCGCTCGAGTCCGCCTCCAACGCCTTCCGCCGCAGCTTTGATCCGCGGCTCGGCGGCTTTGGCGGCGCTCCCAAGTTCCCGCGCATCTCCACGCACAACTTTCTCCTCCGCTACCACCACGTTGCGAAGAACCAGGAGGCGCTCGACATGGTCCTCCTCACGCTCCGCGAGATGGCCAAAGGCGGGATGAACGATCAGCTCGGCGGCGGCTTCCATCGGTATTCGGTCGATGAGCGCTGGTTCGTGCCGCATTTCGAGAAGATGCTCTACGACCAGGCGCAGATTGCCGCCTCCTACCTCGAAGCGCACCAGATCACCGGCGATCGCCACTATGCCGACGTCGCCGAAGCGATCTTCGAATATGTCCTCCGCGACATGACGCATCCGGAGGGCGGCTTCTACTCGGCCGAGGATGCCGACAGCGTGATCGATCCGGCCAAGCCCGAGGAGAAAGGCGAAGGCGCCTTCTACATCTGGGCCCACGACGAGATCGTCTCGCTCCTGGGCCAGCCAGCCGCCGATTGGTTGTGCTACCGCTACGGGGTCGAGGAGGACGGCAACGTCCGGCAGGACCCGCACGCCGAGTTCACCGGAAAAAACATCCTCTACCAGGCCCACACGATCGAGGAGACCGCGCGCCGCTTTGAAGTCACGCCCGAGGAGGTGGCCCAGGCCCTTGAGGCCGCACGCAACACCCTGGTGGAAGCACGCTCCCGGCGCATCCGCCCGCACCTGGACGACAAGGTCCTCACCTCCTGGAACGCGCTCATGATCTCGGCCTTCGCCAAGGGCGCGCAGGTGCTCGGCGAAAGCCGTTATTACGACGCCGCGGTCCGCGCGGCCGAGTTCATCCTCAACCGCATGTACGACCCTGCCGCCGCCGGCGTGCTGCTTCGGCGCTTCCGCGACGGCGAGGCCGCCATCCCCGGATTCCTCGATGACTACGCCTTCTTCACCCAGGCGCTGATCGATCTTTACGAGACCACCTTCGACTTGCGCTATCTCAAAACTGCCATCGAACTGACCGACACCCTGCGCGACCTTTTCGAGGATCGCGAGGCCGGCGGCTTCTACAGCACCGGCCATGAGGACAGCAACCTGGTCTTGCGCGTGAAAGATGACTACGACGGCGCCGAGCCTTCGGGCAACTCGATCGCGACGCTCAATCTCCTGCGCCTGTCGCAAATCACCGGCAATGCCGCGTACCGCGAGTCTGCCGAGCGGGCCATCCGGGCCCTGGCGCCGCGCATGAACGATTCGCCCGTCGCCGTTCCCCAGATGTTGGTCGCCTATATGTTCTCCACCGTCAAAATCAAGCAGATCATCCTGGTCGGGGACCGTGAAACTGAAGAGATGCACCGCATGTTCGCGGTCCTTCGCCGCCGCTTCCTGCCGCAATCGATCGTTCTACTGGCCGGTACCGACGAGGAGCGCAGGATGCTCGCCGGCTGGCTGCCGGTCATTGAAACCATGACGCAGATCGGGGGCCGCGCCACCGCCTACGTTTGCGAGGACTACGGCTGCAAGCTTCCCGTCGGCTTGGACGGATTGGACGAGTTGCTACAATAGTTCAGCACTTCAACTTACAGGAGAACATACATGGAAAGACCGGGAGCCACTACGCTCAAAGGCAATCCTCTCACGCTGGTCGGGCCGGAACTCAAGGCCGGCGACGCAGCGCCCGATTTCGAGGTCGTTGACGGAGCGCTCCAGGCGTTCACTCTTGAGAAGACCGGCAACGGCGTCCGCATCTTCAGCGTCGTTCCGTCGCTCGACACGCCGGTTTGCGATGCCCAGACCAAGCGCTTCAATGAGGCTGCCGCCAGCCTGCCCAACGTCAAAATTTTCACGATCAGCATGGACCTGCCGTTCGCGCAGAAGCGTTGGTGCGGGGCCTTCGGCGTTGACAACCTGGTGATGCTCTCCGATCACCGGACCGGCTCGTTCGGCCAGAGCTACGGCACGCTCATCAAGGAACTTCGCATCGAAAGCCGCGCAATCTTCGTGCTCGACAAGGATAATGTCGTCCGCCACGCCGAGTATGTCAAGGAAGTGGCAGATCATCCCAACTACGAGGCCGCGCTGTCGGCAGCCAAGTCGCTGGCCTGCTAAGGTCCCATGCGCTACGCGGTCATCTTCTTCGCAACGGCCCTGGCCTTCTCGCAGCAGCTTCGTGAGAATTTGCCTCCCACACCGCGCGTCGAGGTGAAGCGTGCTGTCTCACGCATCGTCGTCGATGGCAAGCTGGACGATGCGGTCTGGAAAGCGGCCGTCCCGGTCGAGCTGAGCTTCCCCTGGGAGCAGCAGACCGGCGCGAAGCAGAAGACCGTCGTGCGCCTGCTTTGGGACGATGACAATCTCTACGCCGGCTTCGATTGCACCGACGCCGACATCGTCGCGGTCTTCGATCAGCGCGACGACCCGACCTATCGGGACGACGCCGTCGAAATCTTCCTCAACCCCAAGCCCAGCCAGCAGGACTTCTACTACGGCCTGGAGATGAACGCGAAGGCTGTCCTTTACGACTACCTCTACGCATTCCCCAAACTGCTCATCAAGCGATACGATTTCACCGGCGTCCAGCTTGCCACACACCTGCGCGGCACCTTGAACGTCACGAGCGACACCGACGAAGGCTGGTCCCTTGAACTCGCGATCCCATGGCGGAACTTCGAAGAGGTCGGCGGGAAAATGCCGCCGGAACCGGGCGCGGTCTGGACGGCCAACCTGAACCGTTGGGACGGCGTCGAGCCCAATCGCCGTCTGAGCGTCTGGTCCGATACCGGACTACCACGGCCCAGCCCGCACAACCCCGCGCGCTTTGGCGAGATCGTCTTCGTGAAGTAAGCTTCAGCGCTCGCGAACCCGGACGCCGGCGCGGCGGTCGGGAGCGAATTCCAGGGCCAGGACGCCCGCAGCGTCGGTGCGGTGCTCGGCCAGTTCCTCGTCGTCCACCTCGACGTCATAGGCGTGGTTCGGCCGGAGGCCCACCAGGTAGGCGCGCTCGGTTTCGCCGTCGAGCTCGAACCGCAGGCCGGCTTTGCCGAAGTAGACGGTCGAAGGGCCGATCTGCACCGGCTCGGTTACCTTCTTCGGATCGACGCGCTGCCTGCGCCCGTCCCGGAAATACTGCATCTCCTTTTCGATCAGGCCGAACCAGGACGCATCCTCCTCCCAGCTCGATCGCAGCAGCAGCAGGCCGTGCTTCTGCGTCGGGTTGTGGTGTGAGAGTGGCAGATGGGCGGGTGTCAGGCCCGGTTGATAGGGGTTCGCCCAGAGAAACTCGTAGGGGATGCCGAAGGCGCTCCGCAGCAGAAAGCGGTCCTGGATGACCCAGCCCTGAACGAACTGGTGCTCCTGGGCGTTGTTGTCGTAGGCGACCAGCGAGAGCTCCATAGCTCGGGAGAGAGCCGCAACTCGGAGGTCCGGGTCGCCGTCTTCGACGAAGTACGGGATGCGGTACTCGTTTTCGGCCGCCGGAAATGGACTCGGGTAATAGCTGAGCAGGTGGTACATCGGCAGGTCGCGGAAGTAGTGGGGGTACGACTCCCGGAGGTCGATCAGAATGTTGTCCTGGATCGCGTGCATCAGCTCGAGCAGGGCGTAGAGGTCCTCGCGGCGCCAGGGCGGGTCGCCGGCCTTGAGCCGCGGCACGGCGCCCTTCCGCCACCACTCCTGGACCGTCCACCGCATCAGCTCCTCGGTCAGGTCGGGCCGCTCATCGGCCAGCGCGACGGCGGCGAGCACGCGGGAGCGGACGGCCGGCACATCGGAGGCCTGCCGGGACTGCTCGATGCCCCGAACCAGCCTCGCGGTAAACGCCTCTGTGTCGGATCGGCTCAGGAGGGGACGGCACCAGTCAAAGACGAGGGCCTGCTGCCGCAGATCGGTCGTATTGGAGAGCGCAAAGGAGACGGCCTTTCGCCCATACTCCTCCCGCCCGGTGACGAAATAATAGAGGGCGTTGGCGAAGCCCGGCTCGGGCATTTCGGCCTTGCCGGCCATCAGGGCGTCAAACTGCTGCCAGCGGAGCGACTGGCGCTCGCTCTCCCGCTTAAGCAACCGTGCCCGCCTGGCGTTCAGGAATAGCCGAGGCGACTCGGTGTAGACCCGATACTCCTCGGCCGGCTGTTGCGCCAGGAGCAAACTGGACAGGAGCGTCCAGATCAAGACAGAGACCCGCATCCGCATTGATTGTGTCACAATGACACACCCGGTGCAGCAGGCCACACTGGGCATGGAAATTTTCCGGCTTCCGGGGGCCTTTTAAATCAATTGCGTCCGAAGCTTTGATCCTGGCACTCGGATTGCTATTCTGAAAAGCGAATTGATGAAGTTACCTTGAAACCTGCCCTCTGCTTGCAACAGGCAGGCGGGAATGCGAGTAGCTGATGACAGCGTGCTTGCGGGAGCCGGTGTTTGGATTTCTTACTGGCTGCTCCTTCCCCCGTTTGCGGGTTGCAACAGAGGGGTTTTTTCAGGTAGCGTTCTGAAGCGCACGGAATTTTAGAAGTTTTTAATGACGTTTTTGCAAGCTTACCGGGATCCCAGGTTTCGGTTCCTGTCTGGCATTTCTTGGCGAAGGAACAAATGGACGCGGGCCTCGCCAGGGGATGAAACGCAAGCGGGTTCGCGGTCCAGACGAGCTGACGCCGGGATCCTAGCCCATACCGGGCGGGACCGCAAAGGGAACTGGAATCTCGTTACGTGGCCTCATCACCCCAGTCCCTTGCGGTCTTCTCTTCGGAGAACCCAGTTTACCAGCTTAGGATCCTCGTGCGGGGCTCCTCATCCGGATTCGGGAGATAGAGGGTCCGGCAGCGCTCGCAGCGATAGATTTCGGCATCGGCCCCGAACTTCTGCTTCACCTCATCTCCGAAAGCATCCCACCGCTTCAGATGCCCGGCGCAGAGTTTCCCCTTCTCATCCTTTTCATTGCAGGCGCGCATGCGCGGAACCCGCTGTTTCACCTTAGTCCCATCGCTGAGCGTGGCGATCAGAATCGCTTCGGGGACGGGTCGCCTCGCTTCGGCATACTTCGGTGTGGCCATGGCTTGTACGGGTTCTCCCATCCTACCGCGCCTGAGGCGTCACCGACTCAGATGATGTGATACCCTGAGTGTTGCGCCGATCGCCAGTATGCCCGCTCGTGTGAGCGATTCCTTCGTCCTCCGGACGTACCCTCTTCGGGAAGCGGACCTGATCGTCAGTTTCTTTACCAGGGAACAGGGGAAGCTCCGGGGGGTGGCGAAGCGGGCGCGGCGGCCGAAGGGCGGTTTTGGGTCCGGTCTGGAGCGGCTCTCGCAGGTCAAGCTGTCCTATATTCAGCGGGAGAACCGGGAGTTGGTGAATCTGTACTCCTGCGAACTGGTCCGTTCAGTTTTCCGGCTTCAGGAGAACTACGAAGCCGGTGTCGCGCTGGATTACCTGGCGGAGGTCTCCGAACAGCTACTTCCTCCGGCGGAACCGAACGAGCGGTTCTTCCGGCTGCTGGCGGCGGTGCTCGACTATCTTCGGGCACGCGGCGGGGCGGGGTTGTGGCCGGCCGTGACCTACTTCAGCCTCTGGGCGGTGCGGCTGTCGGGAGTGCTCCCGGAACTTCGGGTGAGCGGGGAGTCCCGGTTGATTGCGGAAGAGATGCTGGAAACACACATCGGACAGCTCGCCGAGCGCGGCTGGACCAAGGAGACGGCAGCGGACCTGCGCCGCTCCCTCGTCCGGCTCATGGAACTCCACATCGAGCGCCGCCTGCTGAGCGCGCCGCTGCTCGAATCTTTGTAACCCATGGACTCATTTCAGGAAACCGTTTTTAAGCTGAAGCAGTACTGGGCCGAACGCGGATGCGTCATCCAGGAGCCCTACGACGTCGAGGTCGGGGCCGGAACGATGGCGCCGGAAACCTTCCTTCGCGTTCTCGGCCCCCGGCCCTACCGCGTCGCTTACGTCCAGCCGAGCCGCCGGCCCGCCGACGGGCGGTACGGGGAGAACCCCAACCGTCTATACAAGCATCAACAGTTACAGGTCATCCTCAAGCCGAGTCCGGACGACGTGATCGAGCAGTACCTCGGCAGCCTGGAGGCGATCGGGATCGACCTCCGCAAGCACGATCTCAAGTTCGAAGAGGACAACTGGGAGTCGCCGACGCTCGGCGCCTGGGGGATCGGGTGGCAGGTGATGCTCGACGGTTTGGAGATCACGCAGTTCACCTACTTCCAGCAGTGCGGCGGCATTGACCTCGAACTGGTCCCGGCCGAGCTTACCTACGGCATCGAGCGGCTGGTCGCCTTCCTGCAGGGACGCGAGAGCGTCTACGACATCGAATGGGTGCGCGGAACCAGCTACGCCGACGTGAGGCTGGCCGACGAGCTGCAGTTTTCGGTCTACAACTTCGAGATGGCCGATGTCGGGACGCTCTGGAAGCTCTTCGACCTGCACGAGGCCGAGTGCCAGCGCCTGATCGACCTTTACCCTAAGTACCCCGAGAAGAAACGCTTCCCCCTGCTGGCGGCATACGACCACGTCCTGAAATGCTCCAACCTGTTCAATCTGCTCGACTCCCGCGGCGCCATCAGCGTGACCGAGCGCGTCGGGGTCATCGGACGCGTCCGTAAGCTGGCGGTAGGGATCGCAGGCGCCTGGGTCGATCAGATCGGAGCGGGCGAGCCCGAGGCCGCCGCGCAGGAGGTGGTCCAGTGAGCCTCCCTTTCCTGCTCGAAATCGGTGCCGAAGAGATCCCGGATTGGATGATCCGGCCTGCCCTGAAGAACCTAAAGGAGCTGTTCTCGGGCGTTCTGGGACAGAACCGGCTCGGAGGCAAAGTGACTCGCGTGGACGCGACGCCCCGGCGCCTGGTGCTCTGGGCTGAAGGGATCCTGGAACGGCAGGCGGACGTAGAGGAACTCGTGACCGGCCCGCCGGTCGCGGCTGCCTTCAAAGACGGCAAGCCCACCGGGGCGGCGACGGGCTTCGCGAAGAAGATGGGCGTGACGGTCGAGGATCTGATCGTCGAGTCCACGCCCAAGGGCCAGTACATCGCACATCGCAAGAAGGTGGCCGGCCGGCCCGCGCGCGAGATAATGGCCAAGGCGCTTCCAGATCTGATCACGCGCATCTACTTCCCGAAAACCATGTACTGGACCGGCAAGGGCGGACCGCGCTTCATTCGGCCGATCCGCTGGCTGGTCGCGCTGCTCGCCGAGGAAGTTGTGCCGTTCGAACTGGCAGGCGTGAAATCGGGGTGCGCGACCTCGGGCCACCGGCGGTTGGGCGCGGCGCAGGTCCCGGTCACGATCGACAGCTACGAAGAGGTGCTGCGGCGCAACTACGTGATTGTCTCGGCCTGGGAGCGTCGGCGCAAGATCGAATCCGAGATCGAGGCTCTGATCGCCGGGTCGAACCTGCGGGTCCGCGCCGACGCCGATCACCTGGAGACGCTGGTCTTCCTCACCGAGTACCCGACGCCGATCCTGGGCGGCTTCGACGAGCAGTACCTTGAACTGCCGCAAGAGGTGCTGGTCACGGTGATGCGGCATCACCAGAAGTACTTCTCGCTCGAGACCGGCGAGGGCAAACTGGCGCCCAGGTTCATCGCCGTCATGAACACGAACGCCGATCCGGAGGGACTCGTGCGGCAGGGGAACGAACGCGTGCTGCGCGCCCGCTTCAACGACGCGCGCTTCTTCTGGAACGTCGATCAGCAGAAGCCTCTGGCCGGCCGCGTGGCCGATCTGGCGTACGTAACTTTCCAGGCCAAACTCGGCTCCTACCTCGAGAAGACCGAACGGGTCGTCGCGCTGGTGAAGGAGTTGAACGGCTCGGCGGAGGCCGAGCGCGCCGCGCTGCTGGCCAAGTGCGACCTTACGACCGAAATGGTCAAGGAGTTCACTGAGCTGCAGGGCGTTGTCGGCGGTCTGTACGCCAGGGCGCAGGGCGAGCCCGAGGAGGTCGCCGTCGCAATCTACGATCATTACAAGCCGCTTAGCATGGAAGATTCGATCCCGCGGACCCAGGCCGGACGGATCGTTGCGCTGGCGGACAAGCTCGACACGCTGCGAGGCTGCTTCCGCATCGGCCTGATCCCGAGCGGTTCGAAGGACCCGTTCGCGCTTCGGCGCGCCGCCCAGGGCGTGGTGAAAATTCTGGTCGAGGGCGGACTCGCGCTGCCGCTTTCCACGCTGACCGGCGAGGACGCCGCGCTGCGCGAGTTCTTCCTCGATCGCATCCGGTACTACTTCCGCGAGATCCGCGGCTTCCGCTACGACGAGGTGAATGCCGCGCTGGCGGCGGGCTCCGACGACCTCGTGGATCTCGAAAGCCGGCTGGAGGCGGTGAAGGCCGTCCGGCCGACCGAGAACTTTGAGCCGCTTGCGGCCAGCTTCAAGCGGATTCAGAACATCCTCAAGCAGGCGCAGTTCACCGGCGGCGACGGCATCGAATCTTCGCTGCTCGAAGCCGGTCCCGAAGCCGAGCTCTATGCTGAGTTCGATCGCGTGCGTGGAGCGGTGGAAGCGCACCGCGCGCGCCGCGAATACCGGCCGGCGCTCGAGGCGATCGCTTCGATGCGGCCCAAGGTCGACCTGTTCTTCGATAAGGTGCTGGTGAATGCACCCGACGAGCGCGTGCGGCGGAACCGGCTGACGCTGCTGCACAGCCTGTTGACGGAGTTTTCGGCGATCGCGGATTTCTCCGAGATCGTCACAGCGTGATTGCAATTTGCAAATAGGACTATACGGAGACGTTAAGGAGAAGGAAGCACAATGAAGAAATACGTTTACTCCTTTGGAGGCGGCACCGCCGAAGGCGACGGCACGATGAAGGAGATCCTGGGCGGCAAGGGCGCCGGCCTGGCCGAAATGTGCCGCGCCGGAGTGCCTGTTCCCCCGGGATTCACCATCAGCACCGAAGTCTGCAATCTTTATTTCCAGAACAACAACCAGGTCCCCGGCGACGTGGAGCGGCAGATGGAAGCCGCCCTGGTGAAGCTTGAAGAGGAGATGGGCAAGAGGCTGGGCGATCCGGGCGATCCCCTTCTCCTCAGCGTCCGCTCCGGCGCGAAGTTCTCGATGCCGGGCATGATGAACACAATTCTCAACCTCGGTCTGAATGATAAGTCCGTGGAGGGGCTCGCCGCCAAGACGGGTAACCAGCGCTTCGCTTATGACTGCTATCGCCGCTTCATCCAGATGTTCGGCGAAGTGGCGCTCGGCATTGAGATGGAGAAGTTCGACCACGTCTTCGATAGCCGCAAGGCCAAGGTGAAGGCGAAGCTCGATACCGATCTCACGGCCGAGGACCTGGAGTGGATCATCGGCGAGTACAAGAAGATCGTCCAGAAGGAGACCGGCAAGCCCTTTCCTCAGGATTCCCGCCAGCAGCTTGCCATGGCCCGCGACGCTGTTTTCCGCTCCTGGAACAACCCGAAGGCCGTCTACTACCGGAAGATGGAGAAGATCCCGGATGACATCGGCACCGCGGCAAACATCCAGGTGATGGTCTTCGGCAACATGGGCGAAACCTCGGGCACGGGGGTGGGCTTCACGCGCGACCCCGGCAGCGGCGAGAAGGTCTTCTACGGCGAGTATCTGATCAACGCCCAGGGCGAGGATGTGGTGGCCGGCATCCGGACGCCGCATCCGATCGCCGATCTCGAAAAGGAGATGCCGGAAGTCTACGCGCAGCTCCGCGAGATCACCTCGATGCTGGAGCGGCACTACCGCGACATGCAGGACTTTGAGTTCACCGTCCAGGAAGGCAAGCTGTATATGCTCCAGACCCGCAACGGCAAGCGGACGGGTCCGGCTGCGGTGCGCCTGGCCGTGGAGATGTGCGAAGAGGGCCTCATCAACAAGAAGGAAGCGGTGCTGCGCGTCGCTCCCGACCAGCTCGATCAGCTTCTGCACCCGGTCTTCGACCGCAAGTCGCTCGGTGAGCTTGTGAAGCTCGGTTCGGGCATCGCGGCATCGCCGGGAGCGGCGGTTGGTAAGGTAGCGTTCACGGCCGAGGATGCCGTGACGGCCGCCGCGCACGCGCCCGTCCTCCTGGTCCGCAAGGAGACGACGCCGGACGACATTCACGGGATGGACGCCGCCAAGGGCATCCTCACGGCGATCGGCGGGAAGTCGAGCCACGCGGCAGTGGTCGCGCGCGGCATGGGACGCCCCTGCATCGTCGGCGCAAGCGTTCTGCACATCGAAGAGCGTAAGAAGCAGATGACCGTCAAGGTCGGCGAGAAGAACGTCGTGGTGAAGGAAGGCGACTGGGTCTCCTTCGACGGCACCACCGGCGACATCTACCTCGGCCAGGCCAAGACGCTCGAACCCGATCCCAAGTCCCCGGTCTTTGCCAAGTTCATGGGCTGGGCGGATGAGTTCCGGGGTCACTTCGGCGTGCGCGCCAACGCCGACATCCCGCGCGACGCCAAGGCGGCACGCGCCTTCGGCGCCGAGGGCATCGGCCTCTGCCGCACCGAGCACATGTTCTTCGGTGAGGACCGTCTGCCGCACGTGCAGGCGATGATTCTGGCCGATGATCCCAAGACGCGGAAGCAGGCGCTCCAGAAGCTGCTGCCGATGCAGCGCAAGGACTTCGCCGGACTGTTCACAGCCATGAACGGATTCCCGGTCGTCATCCGCACGCTCGACCCGCCGCTGCACGAGTTCGTGCCCAAGCGCGAGCAGCTCATGGTCGATATCGCCACTCTGCCGCACGCCGACATCAAGGCCAAGCGCGAGATGGCCGCCCGCTACGGCATGACCGTGGGCGAGCTGAAGAAGCGGCTGCCGGAACTGCTGCACCGCGTCGAGCAGCTCCATGAGTTCAACCCGATGCTCGGCCACCGCGGCTGCCGCCTCGGCATCACCTTCCCGGAGATCACCGAGATGCAGGCGCGCGCCATCTTCGAGGCGGCCGTGCAGGTCGCCAAGAAGGGCGTCAAGGTCATCCCCGAGGTCATGATCCCGCTGGTGGGCGACGTGAAGGAGCTTCAGAACCAGAAGGCGATTGTGGTCCGGGTGGCCGAAGAGGTGCTCGGCAAGGCCGGGATGAAGGATCTGAAGTACATGGTCGGCACCATGATCGAGATCCCACGTGCCGCTCTGACGGCGGAGCAGATCGCCACCGAGGCCGAGTTCTTCAGTTTCGGCACCAACGACCTGACGCAGACGGCGCTTGGCCTCTCACGAGACGACTACACGAAGTTCTCGCGCGACTACGAAGAGAAGAAGATCTTCAAGGCCGATCCGTTCGCTGTGCTGGACCAAGATGGCGTCGGCCGCCTGATCGAGCACGCCGTCAAGCTGGGCCGCGGCGCTCGTCCGGACCTCGAAGTCGGCATCTGCGGGGAGCACGGCGGAGAGCCGAGTTCGGTGGAGTTCTGCTACCGGGTCGGCATGGATTACGTCTCCTGCTCGCCGTATCGTGTGCCGATCGCCCGTCTGGCGGCCGCGCAGGCGGCGATCGCCGGCTCCGATAAGTCGGAAGCGATGCGGACGGCGTAGTTGATCTATCGTCGCTGAACCAGAATGGTGCCGGCCATGCCGGCGCCTTCATGTTCGGTGCAGACGTAGCGGTAAAAGCCGGGGACCAGGAAAACGCGCGTATATTCCTGCCCCGGCGCAATCCCGCCGGAGTGGAAGGTGGGCGCTGCGGGTGGTGACTGTACGTTCGCCGGGTCGGCGACCCGCATCTTCGAAGTGGTTACCGTGTGGGTCAGGTTGGACTGGTTCCTCCAGCGCACCCTGGCGCCGATCTCAACCTGAATGGCGGGTGGGTCGAAGGCGGTGTCCCTCATAGTGACGAGGTTGGTGGCGACCGGTTCGGTCTCGTCGGCGTCGCGCAGCGCCGGCGCGGGATCCTGCGCCGCCGGCCGGCACTGGGAGAGTGCCAGGAGTACGACCAGCAGCAACGGCGCGACGCAGAATCCCGGCAAGGCAGGTCGCATTACTCCCTCCCTTTTACTGGACAGGAGTTGCGGGCGGGATGTTTCAGGGTTCCATCGACTGCCTCACATGACTTCACCCGGCAATTGGCTGGCTTGCTTCACCCACGCTGCGAATTGAGCTTCGTCGAGCTGGTCGTCCTCATGGATGTCAAGGTAGCGCACTTCCTTGTGCTTGGATATGCCGGGCGGGAGAGGGCGCAGCGAAGCGCCGCGGAAGAAAGCCACCTTGACGTACTTCGTGAAGCAATGGAAGTTGAGGAACCAGCCTTGGCCCTCGACGCCATAGAAGGGCGAGTTCCATTTGACCGCCTTGCGCACGCCGGGTACGGTGCGCACGATGAGCGCGTCGAGGCGGCGCCCGAGGTCGCGTTTCCAGCCCGGCATGGCCGCGATGTAGGCCTGGACGGGAGCGTCGCCGTAGGCTTTCGCGATCTGAGCGTTGCCGCCTGCGAGGAGCACAGGTTTCGAAGCCGCCGAAGATCCCTTGCTCTCGAATCAATCAGCGTAGACGCTGATTCCGCCTTGCTTCCGGTTGCGGCGGGTTTCGCCTTTGCGCACGACGGGCGCTTCGCGGCGGCCTTACTCGCGTTAGCAAGCCGTCCCGGCGGATGGCGTCGGCGTGAATTCTGATCCGGCGGTGAGCAGCGGGTACGCCAGCGGTTTGCTCAGAAGGCGGCGAGCGACCTGACCGGCAGGCTCGGCTTCGATTCGACAGCTCTGGGAGCCGCTTCTGCCCTCCACTCGTACGGCTCCTTCCCGGCTGCTGCTGACCCGGTAGGCCATCGCCGATCCCCTCTCGTACAGTAGAGCCCCCAGGTCCCAGTCAGAATCCGCCACCAGGTTGATTCGGCCGTCGGGGCCGATCAGGACGGTGATCTCCGATGGAGTGTGTCCGGCCTCGGCAGCCGACTCGGCGACATCGAGGATGCTGGCGGCTTGATCCAGAAACCGGTTCATGCTTTTACTTATCGAGGCTGGCCGGCGATTCTTGAGTCTTCTTCGGACTCCTCTTCGACTGCCAGCCAGAGCGGATCGAGACGTCTTCGCCGCCGTTCCCGGTAAGATAGTTCGGCAAAGATCGGAAAGTGATCGGAGCCGATGCCGGCGAGCCGCTTCATCGTGACGAACTCGAAGTGCGGTGTATGGAAGATGTGATCGAGAGAGAATCGCAGAAACGGGATGCGCGCATGATAGGTGTTGTACATGCCGCGGCCCACGCGCGGATCGAGCATCCCGCTCACCTTTTGGAACAGGCGGGTCGTGTACGACCAGGCGACGTCGTTCAGGTCTCCCAGTACGATGGTGGGCCGGTCCGAGCTGCGGACCTCCTTGCCCGTAAGAAGCAGTTCGGTGTCGCGCTCGAAGGTGTCGATCCACGGCCTGGGGGGCCGCGGATGCAGGCAGTAGAGCCGGATGCGGTCGCCGGACCAGAGGCGCACTCCGCAATCGATCGATGGGATCCCCTGCTCAACGCGATACCGAAGCCGCGGATCGATCAGCGGCAGGCGTGAGTAGAGCAGAATCCCGAAGGAGTTGTCGAGCGGGTGTTTCACCGAGTGCCGATATTTCTCATCGAGCGGTCGAAGTTGGGACTCCCACCAGGCGTCCGGTTCGAGGAGGCAGATCAGGTCCGGATCGCAGCGGGCGATCGAACGGAGGACGCGGTCGGCGCGCCGGTTGGAGATTTCCACGTTGGCGATGTAGAGGCGGATGCTGCGGCGCGGATCGTGAAAGTCGATGTCGAGGGTCTCGCGGGGATAGAGGAAGGTATAAGGCAGGAGCTTAAAAGTCTGGTAGATGAAGCAGCCGGAGAGGAGCGCTAGGAAGGCGAGGTCGATCGGGCTGCCCTGGCCAAAGTGAACAACCGCCGCGAAGGCCGCCACGGAAAGGGCGACGATCTGCAGGCGTGGGAGCTCCCAGAAGCGAATCCAGCCGTGGCTCGTTCGGCTGAGCGGCAACAGCGTTACGACGACCGGAAACAACGCAATCAGGTAGAGTACGATACGCAAGGCCATCCCGTCTGTTCGACGCCCCGAGTTTCCGGATGTTTCCGGGCTGCGCCGGGCTGTTAGGATTGTGACAGGGAGCCTGTTTACGTGGATTTGATTCTGCTCTGGGCCTTGTGGGGTTTCGCCACCGCGGCGATTGCATACAAGCGAAAGATGAACGTGCCGGCCTGGTTTCTTGCGGGGCTGCTGCTCGGTCCGCTGGGATTGCTGCTCGCAATTGTCCTCGCGCCGGCGATGCCTCCCGCACGGGTCTTCCTGGTGTGCAGCATCGCCTTCGTCGCGCTGGTGGTCTCAATCGCGGCAATTCTTTCCTTTGCCCACTGAGCGCCGCGATAGGATGACAGCAAGAAGAGTTCCCGTGAAATTCCTGATTCTCTGGTCTTTGTGCGGCTTGGCCGCGGCGGCCATCGCCTATTGGCGAGGGCTGAGGCCGTCGGCATGGCTTATGGCAGGGTTTGTGCTGGGGCCGTTCGCCGTGCTTTGGGCAGCCGTGCTCGCCCCGCGTATCTCTCCGTTCCGCGTGCACCGGCTGTTCGAAATCGCCTTCGTCACCCTGGTCATCGTGGCCGGCGCAATCCTCTCATTCGCCCGCTGAATCCCGGAGCTACCGCAAGCTCAACCCGCCATCCACCGCGAGCGTCTGGCCGGTGACGAAGTTCGTCGCGGTCAGGAAGTAAGACACGGCATCGGCGATCTCCTCTGCCGTGCCGGGGCGGCGGGCCGGAGTTGCCTTCACCATTGCGTTACTGCGTTCGTTCAGGTCGTCGAAGGGAATGACGCCGGGGGCGACTGAGTTCACGGTAATGCCGGGGGCGAAGGCCTTGGCGAGCGCCCGGGTCATGTGAATCACTCCGGCTTTGGAAGCGCAGTAGTGGGCGTGTTCGGCCCAGGGACGGAGGCCTCCGAGCGAGCTGATGTTCACGATGCGGCCCTCGCCTCCCTCATTCCTCCGCATCCACTTTGCGCCCTGCTGGCAGCAGAAGAAGACGGCCTTGAGGTTCACGCTATGGATGTAGTCCCAGTCGGCCTCGGTGATATCAAGCGGGTCGAAGAGTGTGAAGCGGGCGGCGTTGTTGACCAGACCATCGAGGCGCCCGAAGTGCTCGCCTACGGCGTCGAAGAGCCGGACGATCTCGATGACGCTTTCGAGGTCCGCCTGGAAGATGGGCGCCCCGCCGCAGTCGGCGGCCGTGCGGCGCGCATCGGCCTCGGACGTGTTGTAGTGGATCGCCACGCGCGCGCCCTCCTTGGCCAGCCGCAGTGCGATTCCCCGGCCGACGCGCTTGGCGGCGCCGGTCACCAGAACCACTTTCCCCAGAAGCTCAGGCATCGCCCTCTCCGTGCAGCGCCACCTCCGGTTCGACGACCTCTGGCACAATTACTTTGGGCTCGGGCAACCGGCCGGTGAGGTGGGCCCAGGTCCAGAAGATCGCGGTTGTCGAACTCAGAATCCCGGCGACCGCGCCGATCGTCCTGGGACTGTAGCTCTGGGATGCGATGCCGGCCGCCATCATCGACAGCATCATGGTAGACCATTGCATCGACTCGATGGTCGAGAAGACACGCCCGCGGTACTCGTCGGCTACGTGCCGAAGCAGTTGCGAGAAGTTCATCACCGAGCTGACGGCCACGCCGGCCCGCGAGATCGTGATGAAGACCAGGGCCTGCCAGAACTCCGGCGCCTGGCTGAAGATGACGTAGGCCAGTCCGTGGATGGCGTAGCAGATCGCGATGGTGCGCTTGTAGCCGTTGAAGCTGGCTAGCCGGCCGATGCGGTGGCCGATCACGCCGCCGATCAGCAGCCCGACTCCCGCGAAGCTCCAGATGATGCCGATGCCGGCGGGTCCGCGATGGAAGACGGTTTCGCCGAACAGCGTGAACAGGATTTGGGCCGCTCCGCCGCCGGTCGCCCATCCGACGTGAATCAGGCCGATCCCCAGGATCAGGGGCGACGCCTTCATGTAGCGGAGACCGGAAACGTAGTCATGCCAGGGGCGTACCACCCGCGGGCCGGTCGCTGTCTTGACCGCGCGGAAGTGGCCGTCCTTGGATTTCAGCCGGGAGATGCACCAAGCCGAAAACAGAAATGAGACGGCGTTGAAGACGAAGGCCCACTCATAGCCGAGCTTGCTAACCGTGATGCCGCCCAGCGCCGTGCCGACCGTCAGGGCCATCCAGTTGGTGGTCTGGGTGAGCGAGTTCGCCGTGTGCAGTTCCTCCGGGCTGGCTACCTTGGGCAGGATCGAGATGCGCCCACTCGTGAAGAAGGGCGAGGCGAACATCAGGAGCGCGCTCAGCACGTAAAGGATCCAGGGGGCGCGGATGTGCTCGACCGTAAAGACGAAGGCCACGGCCACCAGGAAGCGAACCATGTCGCTGGCGATCATGACGCGCTTGCGGTCCGTGTTGTCCAGGCAGATGCCGGCCACCGGCGCGGCCAGAATCGCTGGCACGGCGCGCGCCAGCATCACGCCACTGACGGCCAGTCCCGAACCCGTCATGTTTAGCGCGAGGCTGAAGACCGCGATCGTGTTGAAGTGATCTCCGACTTCACTGACGACCTGTCCCATCCAGGTGTAGCGGTAATTGCGGTTCGTCTTGAGCAGGTTCCAGAAGACGGACATCAGGCCTGCTCCTCGCTCCCCACCGGGATCGCCTGGGCGTGCGCGGCTGCCGCCGCCACCTCACTGCCTGCGGAGCGCTCAGTCACATAGACGCCGGCCAGGACCAGGGTTCCGCCGAAGACCAGGGAGTGTGTGATTGATTCCCCAAGCAGCGGTACGGCGAGCAGCGTGGCGATGGGAGGCTGCGCGTAGGTGAAGGCCGAAACCCGCGAAGCCGGGATATAGGTAAGCGCGTAGTAATAGATCAGGTAGGCGAGGACCGAAGGGAAAACAGCCATGTAGATCAGGGCGAGCCATCCGGACAGGGTGACGGCGCCGAAGTCGAAGCCAAGCGCCCGCCAGGCGGTCACGGGCAGCAGGAGCACGGCGCTCCCGAGATAGGCGAAGGTGTTGACCGTGATGCCGCCGTGGCGGCGGGTGGCTTCCTTGCCGAAGACCGTGAACATCGCGAAGGTTGCGCCCGCCAGCAGCGTCAGGAAGTCGCCGAGCAGGGTCGCTCCGGAACTCTTCGACGGCCCGAGGTTCAGTACCGCAATGCCGCCAAGGGCGATCAACATGCCCAGCAGCTTGCGCGCCGTAAACGCTTCCAGGCGGCGGAGCGCGGCGAAGCACAGGACCAGAATCGGGGTGAGACCGATGAAAATCGCCGAGTGGCCGACGCTTGTATGGTTCAACCCGAGGATAAAGAAGAGCTGATTGAGTGCCACTCCCAGGATGCCCAGGAGCGCCAGCGGTAGAAAGTCGCGACGCGTCCAGGCCGGCTCCCTCGTCGCTTTCGGATGCCAGGCGTTCCAGGAGTAGATCGGGATCATGAGGAGGCCGGCGATGCTCATGCGCAGGCAGCCTAGCAACACCGGCTCGAAGTCTTGCAGGGCGAACTTGCCGACGATGAAGTTCAGGGCCCAGACCAGAATCATGAGACTGATCAGTCCGTAGAGCTTAATGGCGGAGGGCCGGCCTGGAGCTTGACCGGTCAAGCGATCGTCTCCCGGCGCACGGTGATGCTGTCGAGGAACTCCATGTCGAGCGCGTAGCCGAAGCCCGGCTCCGGGGAGACGGCAATGGTTCCACGCTCGCTCACCTCGACGGGCGGCTGGATGATGTCGCGGGACCAGTAGCGTTTGCTGGCCGAGACGTCGCCCGGAAGCACGAAGTTCGGAAGTGTCGAGAGCGCGATGTTATGAGCGCGGCCGATGCCGGCTTCGAGCATGCCGCCGCACCAGACCGGCACGCCGGCGGCGGCGCAGACGTCATGGACGCGCCGGGCCTCGGCGTGCCCGCCTACGCGTCCGAGCTTGATGTTGATGATGCGGCAGGCGTTCAGCCGGATTGCCTGCTCGGCGTGATGGGCCGAGCGGATGCACTCGTCCAGGCAGATCGGCGTATCGAGCTTGGCCTGGAGTTGCGCGTGGTCGATGATCTCGTCGTGCGCCAGAGGCTGCTCGATCATCATGAGGTAGAACTCATCCAGCTTGCGCAGGTGCTCGATGTCGGCGAGCGTGTAGGCCGAGTTGGCGTCGGCCATCAGCTTGATCGACGGGAACCGCTTGCGCACCTCTCGCACCACGTCGACATCCCAGCCGGGCGCGATCTTGATCTTGATCCGCTGATAGCCGGCGTCGAGTTCGGTTTCAATCTTACGCAGCAGGTCGGGAATCGAGTCCTGAATGCCGATCGAGACGCCGCAGGCGATTTCGCGGCGCGCACCACCGCCGATCTGTTCCCACAGCGGCTTGCCGCAAAGCCGTGCCTCCAGGTCCCACGCCGCTGCTTCCATACCGCCGCGCGCCATCAAGTGCCCGCGGATTCGCGAGGTCAGGGGCGCGACGTCGGCGGCGCTCCGCAGTTCTTTACCGGCCACGGCGGGGGCGATGTAGTGGCGCAGCAGCAGCCAGGCGCTTTCGGTCCACTCCTCGTTGTAGAAGGGGTGCTCGCCGCAGGTCACCTCGCCCCAGCCGCTGACGCCGTCGGCGACGGCCTCGACCAGGAGGATCTGGCGCTCGTCGGTCCGGCCGAAACTGGTGGTGAAGAAGTGCACCAGCGGCATGCGGATCTGGCGGAGATGGATGCGCTCGATCCTCATAGTTCCCAGGGCCCCAGAAGGTAGATCCCGGCCTCGGACGTTTTTTCAAAGCCGATGACGGCGAGGCCGCGCTCGAAGTAGTCGAGAAACTGGTCGCTGACGCGCTCCTGGATCTCCCGGGCGCGCCTGGGATCCTCTTTGCGCAGGCGCGCGATCTCGGCGGGCACCTCGATGCGGGCGTCGAAGAGCGACCGGACGTTAGGCTGGCCGGCGAGGATGCGCTCGACGCGCGGACTCGATATGTACCATTCGGCGACGCAGCGGTCGGTCGGGAGGCCGCCGTGAAGCGGGCTGGTGGTCATGCCGTACTGGTTGAGCACGTAACGCCGGACGACGGCGCCGAGACGCTCGATGTTGAACCAGGCATTCTTGATCTCCAGCGGATCGAAGGTCCATTCGACCAGGTCGATGCCGCGCGCCAGGGCGTCTTCGCGCTGCCGCAGCTTGAGCATCCGGCCGAGCCCCAGGTCGCGGTACTCGGGCAGTACCCCCAGCATGTGGCTGTGCAGGTAGGTCTTGCCGCCGGGCTTAATCCCGGGGATCGCCAGGCAAAAGGCGACCATGCGGCCGGCGTCGAACGCCCCGAGCGCCTGCCCGCCGATCTTCTTTGCCACCACAAACAGGCGCACCGGGATCAGCTCTTCCTCCTGAAAGCCCCAGATCTGCTTCTGGAGGCGGACGGCCTCCTCGAACTGCTCCTGCGATTCGAGCGGCTGAACCGTAATGTCAGTTTTCAGCTCGGTCATGGCCTGTTCTTCGCATCCCTCCATAACTCTTCCATTTCGTCGAGGGACGCCGCTTCCAGCGACGACCCGCGTTTGCCGAGCTCGCTTTCGACATGGCCGAAGCGTTCGCGGAACTTGGCGTTCGTTTTGCGGAGCGCCTGCTCGGGGTCTACCTTCAGGAAGCGCGCCAGGTTGACCACGACGAACAGCAGGTCGCCGATTTCGCCCTCGATCTCCTCCTGGGAGGCGCCGGCGCGGGCTCGTTCAATCTCGGACAGCTCCTCGTGGAGCTTCTCGATCACGCCGTCGATATTGGGCCAGTCGAAGCCGACCCGGGCCGCGCGCACTGCGATCTTCTGCGCCTCGACCAGGGCCGGCAGCGAGCGCGGGACGCCCTCGAGCAGCGTCTCCGGTTCCCGGCCCTTCCGCTGCTTCTCCTCGGCCTTGATCTCATCCCAGCGGCGCTTGACCTCCTCGGCGGTTTCGGCTTCGCCCTTCCCGAAGACGTGCGGATGGCGGCGGACCAGCTTCTCGTTGATGGCGTCGAGCGAGTCTCCGACCCGGAAGTGCCCCGCTTCCTCGGCCATACGGGCGAAGAAGACCACCTGAAGAAGCAGGTCGCCCAATTCGTCGGCCAGTTCCGCCCAGTTGCGGGCGTCGATGGCGTCCATAACCTCGTAAGCCTCTTCGAGCAGGTACGGCTTGATCGTGTCGAAGGTCTGTTCGCGGTCCCAGGGACATCCCTCCGGCGAGCGGAGGCGCGCCATGATCTGAACCAGCCGTTCGAACTTACTGCCTGCGGATGAACCGGAATCCGGGGTCATTCTTGCGCGAGAGGGAGAGAGCCCTAATAATCCACTCTAGCACGCGGAGGCCCATTTTCCGCGGCGCCCGCGGCCAATTCGCTGTCCCTTCTCCAACCTGTTGCTATACTGCGTTTTAGTGCTCCATATTATCGAAAAGTGGGTTCAGGAGGCGGTCACCTCCTATGTGCGCGCGCGGTTTAGCGTCGAAACGCCGATCGCGGTCGAGCAGCCGAAGCAGCCGGAGTTCGGCGAATTGGCGCTCCCGGTCGCCTTTCAGCTCGCGCGGCACCTGAAGCAGGCTCCCAAAGCCATCGCCGGGCAACTGGCCTCCGAGCTGGGCCATATCGAAGGCGTCGAGTCGTTCGAAGTTGCGGGAAACGGCTACATCAATATCCGTTTAGACCGTGCTTACTACGGAGACCGCCTGCTGCGCGCGCCGGAAGAGACCGCGTTCCCGCGCACGGACAGCCACGAAAAGATCATTGTCGAGCACACGAATATCAACCCGAACAAGGCCGCGCACATCGGTCACCTGCGGAACGCCATCCTCGGGGACACCTTCGTCCGGATGCTGCGGGCCTCCGGTCGCAACGTCGAAGTCCAGAACTATATCGACAACACCGGCGTGCAGGTGGCGGACGTTGTCGTCGGGTTTCACTACCTGGAGCGGAAATCGCCGGCCGAGGTGCGGGAGCTTGCGGCCAGGGAGCGCTTCGACTATCTCTGCTGGGATCTCTACGCGAAGATCTCGTCGTACTATAAGGACCACCCCGAGTCGGCCGCCTGGCGCCACGAGACGCTCCACGCAATCGAGGCGGGCGAGGGCGTGCAGTCCGAGCTGGGCCACATCGTCGCCGACGCCATCGTACAGGCGCACCTGAAGACGATGCTGCGGCTGGGCGTCGAATATGACGTGCTGCCCAGGGAGAGCGAAATCCTGCATCTGCAATTCTGGGCGACGGCGTTCGAGAAGCTCAAAGAGCGTGAGGCGATCTACTTCGAAACCCAAGGCAAGAACAAGGGCTGCTGGGTCATGCCGGGCAGCGCCTTCTCCGACGACGCCGGGGAAGAAGACAGCAAAGTGATCGTCCGCTCCAACGGCACGGTCACTTACGTCGGCAAGGACATCGCCTACCAGCTCTGGAAATTCGGCCTGCTGGGCAAGGACTTCTTCTACCGCAAGCTGCTTACCTACCCGAACGGCCACGATCTGTGGGTCTCGACCGGCCAGCCGCAGCCGGGCCCGGCGCCCTCGTTCGGCCGGGGAAGCTGGGTGTATAACGTAATCGACTCGCGGCAGTCTTACCTCCAGGACGTCGTCGAGGCCGGGCTGCGCGCCCTGGGCTACACGGCGCAGGCGGACCGCTCCGTGCACTTCTCCTACGAAATGGTGGCGCTTTCGCCGCGCACCTGCGTCGAACTGGGAATTGAGCTTTCCGAAGAGGATAAAAAGCGTCCATACGTAGAGGTTTCCGGCCGGAAAGGACTCGGCGTCAAGGCCGACGACCTGATCGACAAGCTGATCGAGAACGCGCTTGAAGAGGTGAACTCGCGCCATTCCGAAGCGCCCGAGGCCGAGCGGCGCGAGGTGGCCTCCCAGATCGCCACCGGCGCGCTGCGGTATTTTATGCTGAAGTACACGCGGAACTCGGTGATCGCCTTCGACTTCCAGGAGGCCCTCAGTTTCGAGGGCGAGACCGGCCCGTATGTGCAGTATGCGGCCGTCCGGGCGCGGAACATCCTCCGGAAGCTGGCCGAGCGCGGCGAGACGCTGCCCGACTTCGCCAGCGAACTCAACCGGGAGGCGCTGGGACGCCAGCTTGCCTCCGAGGACTTCTGGCAGCTTCTGCTGGCCGCCTCGCGCGCCGGAAGCGCCGTCGAGCGTGCCGTAAATTCGGGCGAGCCGGCCCACGTGGCCAAGTACGCGTTCCAGCTTGCCCAGGCATTCAATAATTTCTATCACGAGTATCCCGTCATCCATGAGGAGAACCGTGAACGCAAGGTCTTCCTGCTGTGGATGACAGACTATTTCCGCGCGCAACTCGAACGCACGCTCAACATCCTCGGCATCGAGTTGCCCGAGTACATGTAATCGCGAAGTATTGGAGCTGCGCCACGCGCTCCCATGGGCACCAGATCAGTGAGAAAGGCGAATCGACATCATGAACAGTTTTGGCTCCGCAGCTACGCTACAAGTAGGTGACCGGAAATACCGGATCTACCGGCTCGATGCCCTCGACCGGGCCGGGATCAGCACGGCGCGCATCCCGTATTCGATCAAGGTTCTGCTCGAGAATCTGCTGCGCAATGAAGACGGCAAGACCGTGAAGCGGTCCGACATCGAGTATGTCGCAACCTGGGATGCGAAGGCCCCGGCGCAGGAGATCAACTTCCGTCCGGCCCGTGTCCTGATGCAGGACTTCACGGGCGTGCCGTGCGTCGTCGACGTGGCGGCGATGCGCGACGCCCTCAAGAAGATGGGCGCCGACTCCCGGCGAGCCAACCCGCTGATTCCGGCCGACCTGGTCATCGACCACTCCGTGCAGGTCGACGAGTTCGGCACCAGGGAGGCCCTGCACAACAACACCCTAATCGAGTTCCAACGCAACCACGAACGCTACGCGCTGCTGCGCTGGGGCCAGACCGCGTTCCAGAACTTCCGCGTCGTGCCGCCCGGTACCGGCATCGTCCACCAGGTGAATCTCGAATACCTAGCACCGGTCATCTTCACCGGACAGAAGAACGGCGAGACCGTCGCCTATCCTGACACCGTCATGGGCACCGATTCGCACACCACGATGGTCAACGGCCTGGGAGTGGTCGGTTGGGGCGTGGGCGGCATCGAGGCCGAGGCGTGCATGCTCGGCCAGCCAATCTCGATGCTGCTGCCTGAGGTGATCGGGTTCAAGCTCTACGGCAAGCTCCGCGAGGGCGCGACCGCGACCGACCTGGTCCTCACCGTGACCCAGATGCTGCGCAAGCGCGGCGTGGTCGGCAAGTTTGTCGAGTTTTACGGTCCGGGCGTCAGCGCGCTGCCGCTGGCCGACCGCGCCACCATCGCCAACATGGCTCCCGAATACGGCGCGACGATCGGCATCTTCCCGATCGACGCCCAGACAATCGAATACATGCGCGCGACAAACCGGCCAAAGGAGTTGATCGAGCTCGTTGAGGCCTATGCCAAGGAGCAGGGCATGTTCCTGACGCCGGATTCGCCTGAGCCGGTCTTCTCCGATGAGCTGGAGCTGGATCTCGGGACGGTTGTGCCGTCGCTCGCCGGGCCAAAGCGCCCGCAGGACCGCATCAATCTGCCCGACGTGAAGGCCAACTTCCTCAACAGTCTGGGCGGGGCGCCCCGCAAGGCCGAGGTCCGCTTCAACGGCACGCGCGCGGCGGTGCAGGACGGCTCGGTTGTGATCGCCGCCATTACGAGCTGCACAAACACTTCGAACCCTTCGGTGATGATCGGGGCGGGTCTGCTCGCCAAGAAGGCCGTCGAGCGCGGCCTTGCCGTCAAACCGTGGGTTAAGACGAGCCTGGCGCCCGGCTCCAAGGTGGTTTCCGACTACCTGGCCGACGCCGGCCTGATGCCATATCTGGAGGCGCTGCGGTTTCACCTGGTCGGCTACGGCTGCACCACCTGCATTGGCAACAGCGGTCCGCTGCCGGAGCCTGTGGCGACGGCGGTGCAATCGGAAAAGCTCGTGGTCGCGGCGGTGCTGAGTGGCAACCGGAACTTCGAAGGGCGGATCAATCCGCTGGTGCGGGCCAACTACCTGGCCTCGCCGCCCCTGGTGGTCGCTTACGCGCTGGCCGGGCGCGTCGATATTGACCTCGACAACGAGCCGATCGGCGAGGACAAGCACGGCAAGCCGGTCTATCTGCGCGAGATCTGGCCGAGCTCGGAGGAGGTCCAGGCGGCCGTGAACCAGTCGGTCCGCCGTGACATGTTCCAAAAGCAGTACTCGGAGGTCTTCGAGGGCGACGCGATGTGGAAGTCGATGAAGACGCCGACCGGCGACAGCTTCGGCTGGGATGAGCACTCCACCTACATCAAGCGGCCGCCCTACTTCGATGCCATGGCCGAGCCCGCGACGAGCCTGTCCGACATTCGCGGCATGAGGGTGCTGGCGATGCTGGGCGATTCGGTCACCACCGACCACATTTCGCCGGCCGGCTCGATTCCGGTCGACAGCCCGGCCGGGCGCTACCTGATCGAGCACGGCGTGAAGCCGGCCGACTTCAATTCCTACGGCTCGCGACGCGGCAACCACGAGGTGATGGTCCGCGGAACGCTGGCGAATATCCGGCTGCGGAACCAGTTGGCGCCGGGAACCGAGGGCGGCTGGACGACGCACATTCCGTCCAACGAGCGGATGTTCATCTATGACGCGTCGGTCCGTTACCAGCAGGAGGGCGTGCCGCTCATGATTATCGCGGGCAAGGAGTACGGCTCGGGCTCCTCGCGCGACTGGGCGGCCAAGGGCGTCCTGCTGCTCGGAGTGAAGGCCGTGATTGCCGAGAGCTTCGAGCGGATTCATCGCTCGAACCTTGTCGGCATGGGCGTGCTGCCGCTGCAATTCGTGAACGGCGAGAGCCGGGAGTCGCTCGGGCTGACCGGCACCGAGAGCTACTCGGTCGAGGGCCTGGATGAGGCCGTCCGGACGGGGACGAACCGCGTGCGGGTGAGCGCCGTTTCGAGCGACGGGCACATCAAAAAATTCGACGCGATTGTCCGGATTGACACGCCGCAGGAAGCCGAATACTATCGCAATGGAGGCATCCTGCCGTATGTGCTTCGGCAGCTTGCCGCCACTCCGACTCCGGCATAGTCGTGGTAGTCATACACATTCGAGGGGGTGGGCCCAACGGCCCGCCCTTGTCCTGTCTCTGCTTTACGGTTCAAGGACCCGGACGAACTCGCCGATCACCTTCAACTGATCGGGCCGAAGTTCCCAGGCTTCGTATTTGGGATTGAGGGGCTCCATGAGGATGGCCTCGTGCTCCCACCCCTCTTCGGTGACGCGCTTGCGGCTGCGGTAGCGCTTAATCGTCACCTCGCCGCCGTGCTCAACCAGGCCGGCAAGCTCCACCAGAACGATGCGGCCCTGCCGCGAGCCGGTCACGTGATGCCGGAAGACGCAGAGACTGCCGGCCGGGATCTTCGGCTCCATCGAGTCGCCCTCGACGTGCGCGACGAACATGTCCTCGGTGAGGCGGAGATCCTCGGGCGCCTCGATCCAGCCCTCTTCTTTGACCTCCTCGTGGCTGCCGAACCGTCCGGCCGCGGCCTTTAGGGAGTATTGCGGGAGGTGGGTCCGGAAAGGCAGGACGTTGGCGGGAACGTGCTCACGGTAGAGGCGGGCGAGCGCGCGACCGGCATCTTCGATCTCGACCTGCTCCCGATCGCTGATTCGCAGAACGTTGGAGAGCGTCGCCTCGAGGAATTCGAGCAGAGTCGCGCCCCCGAAATCGCGGGCCTTCTGGGCCAGGTCCGATGCGAGTTCGGCCAGAACCTCACGGTCTTCTTCCTCGGCGAAGGTCTCCCAGTCGCGGCGGAAGCGGAGGTGGAGTTCGCCGCTCTCCGGATCGAGCAGCAGGACGCCAATGGCCTCGGCGCCGCGGCCCGGCAGCTTCGCGAGTACAATCGAGTATTCGGCGGGCCTGGTCTTCTGCGCGACGGAAAGGGTCATGGCGCTCGTCCCCTATCTTATCGCCGAAGAAACGCGCGCGACTAGAGGAAATCCCCTATATTCGTGTGAATCTGTGTCCATCTGTGGCTGAATTCGATTTCTTCACGAGTCCTGACGCTCGCGGTGATGAAGCGGGATTTCTATGGTGCGACCGGGTAGTAGCCCTTGCGCACCCGGATTTTGACGTTCGGAAGACCCACTTCCACCTTGATGTTGCGGAAGCTCTTGCCGATGTCGGTGTCCTCGGGGATATAGCGCAGGATATATTGCGTTGTCACCTCGCCCGAGACGTTGGCGATGGCGCGGAACATCCCGCTCGCGATCGCAGAGGCATAGCCGCCCGTCCCGACCTTATAAGCGTAGTTGCCTTCGTCCGAGGGGGTCGAGAGGTAGCCTGAAACGTCCTTGTACACACCCTGCAGCGGATACTCGACACGCCCGCCGGTCTCTTCGGCCAGCCGCGTCAGCACCTTCTCACCCTCCGAGTTGAAGCCGAAGGCAACGGTGCTCACGCCATAGATGGTGACCAGGTTCCGCTGCGCCAGTTCGAGAACCTCGTTCAGTGTCTTGGAACTGGCATTGTCGTGGCCGTCACCGATCACGACGATAATGCGCCGGGGCTCGATCGGCTCGCCCTTGACCAGGTTGCGGCTGGTGCAGGCCATGTAGATGGCGTCATAGAGTGCCGCGCCGCCGCCGGGCTTCAGCCGGCGGACCTTTGCAAGCAGCTTCTCCGGATCGCTGGTCGTGTTGGCGTGCAGTTCGGCTTCGGTCGAGTACCCGATCAGATAGCCGCTGTACTTGGGTTCGCCGGGAATCAGCGTCAGGATCAGCTCCTGGAGCGCCTCCTGGTAGATCTTCCAGTGCAGCCGGCTCGTATTGCTGAGGTCGACCAGAAAGCCGACGACCACCGGCTGGTTGCGCTCTTTGTTGAAGTAGAGGATCTTCTGTTGGCGGTTCTCGTCGAAGATGCGGAAGTCCTTCGCATCGAGATCCGAGACGAAGCGTCCCCGGTCGTCGGTCACGGTGACCGGGACGATTACCTCATTGACCGAGACGGTGATGTCGGAGGGCTGAGTTTCGGGTTCGGCAGCCTGGTCCGGCTGCGCCCATGCGCCGCCGCACGTCAGGAGCGTGCCGATAAGTAACGCCGGAAAGGAAAGTCGCCAAGCCATGGCTTACACCTGCTCCGATTATAAACTACGAACCACGTTTTCGATCCCTATCGCTGCACCCGGCCCGAGCCGCCGCCCTTGATCAGGCCGTTGACCTCATCCACGGTAAAGCGGTTGAAGTCGCCCGGAATCGAGTGCTTCAGGCAGGAGGCCGCCACCGCAAACTCCAGGGCGTCCTGGTGCGAGGGCAGATTCAACAGGCCGTAGATCAGGCCACCGGCGAAGGAGTCGCCGCCGCCCACCCGGTCCACGATGTGAGTGATCTCGTAGTGCTTGCTCAGCAAAAACTCTTTGCCGTTGTTCAGGCACGCCGACCAGCCGTTGTGCGAGGCGCTGCGCGATTCGCGCAGCGTGACGGCCAGGGCCTTCAGGTTCGGATAGGCGCACAGGACCGTGTCGGTCAGCTTCTTATACTGCTCGCTCTCGAGCTTGCCCGAGTGGACGTCCACGTCCATCTGGATGCCGAGCGCCATCTGGCAGTCCTCTTCGTTGGCGATCCCGATCTCGACGTATTTGAACAGCTCCGACATCACCTCCCTGGCCGCCTTGCCGTACTTCCAGAGGTTTTTGCGGTAGTTGAGATCGCAGGAGACGGTAAGGCCCTTGTCGCGCGCGATGCGAACGCTTTCGATCGCCAGGTCCGCCGCGGACTGGCTGAGAGCCGGTGTGATGCCGGTGATGTGGAACCAGCCGGCGCCATCGAAGGTCTTGTTCCAGTCGATGTCGCCCGGCCTGGCGAGCGCGATCGCGCTGTGGTCGCGGTCGTAGACCACCTTCGAGGGCCGCTGGTTGGCGCCTGGCTCGACGAAGTAAATCCCGAAGCGCCCCTTGGCGCGCACGATGTGCGAGGGATCGACTCCAAAGCGCCGCAGCTCCCCGATAAACGCATCGGCGATCGGGTTGTTCGGGGGCAGCACCGTCACGTAGCGGGCCGGCTGGCCGAAGTTCCCAAGCGCCACCGCGACGTTGGCCTCGCCGCCGCCGAAGGTCGCGACGAATTGCGGCGATTGCAGGAACCGCTCGAAGCCCGGAGGCGCCAGGCGCAGCATGATCTCACCGAAGGTGACCACAGGTTTGGAGGACATAGGATTTCGAAAGTCGATTGTATCAGACGCTCTGAATCAGCGGCCTGCAGGAACCGCGATCACGTCGATGGCGAAAGAGGCGTCGAGCGACGGCAGACCCTCGAAATAGACCAGCGTGCTGGCCGGAGGATTCGGCTGATCGAAAAACTCGAACCGGACCTTGCGGATCAGCTCGGCTGTGCGGCTGTGTAGCGGATAGAGCCGGGAGACGGCGGTGTCGCGCAGTCCGGCGCCCAGGGCCTCGAGCGTTCGGTCCAGCCGCTGGAAGGCGAGCCGGACATCGTCCTCCTGGGCGCCGAAGGCAAGCTGGCTGCCTGAAATGACGATCTTGGATGCATCGATCAGCGCGACCTGCGAATAGGCCTCCGGGGTGGGAAGGCCGGAAGGGTTCACCAGCTTGACGGGCTGGCCCGGAGACTGGCGCAGCCGCGCCACCCCTTCGCACTCGGCCAGGCCGTTGGAGGGCGCCCGGTGCAGTTGCACGATCGTCCGTCCGGCCTGCGGAAAGCGCGCCGCCACATTCTGCTGCACCTGCTGCACATCGCCGAAGGCGCTCAGGTAGCATGTGACGCGCAAAACATCCGCCACCGCGAGTCCGATGCCGGCCAGGGCCGTCTCCATTTGCTGAAGCGACCGCTCGACCAGAGGCGCTACCTGAAGGATTGGTTCATCCGCCGTGGCCAGCTGGCCCGAAATCCAGGCCAATCCGTTGGGATTGGTTGGCTTCCTCGCCGAAGCGATCGCTTCGAGGACCACTTGCGCGCCCTCCATCGGGATCGCCCCGACTTGCGCCACCGTTACGGCCGGGATTGGCTGGTGGCGTTCCGTGAATACCTCGCTGACAATGGCCTGGACCCGCCGCATGTCACCTGTGCCCGCCACAAAGGCTCGGATCTTCACGATCTGGCTGCCGCGTGCCTGCCGTATCAGCGCGCGCAGTCCGTCCCGCACCTGTTGAGAAAGGAGGCCCTTGGCCGACAGCGGCGCGACGTGAAAGGTGAGGCGGTGCGTATCGGCCACGACGGCGCTGGGCGGATCCCTGGGGATGTCCAGCGTTTGGGTCATCTCCTCTTCCGTCTTCTTCCGGCGCTGGCCGAAGCAAAGCGTCGAAGTAGCCAGCACGATGGTCGCGAGGAAAAGAGCTGTCAGCCGGGGTGCACGCATCCGTGGCCTTTGATTCTATCAGAGTGACTGCTGCGGAAATTGGTTTACCATGGGCAGTCCAATATGGTATGGTGATGGAGTCTTTGGCATGTTCCCCCTTCCCGAGCTCGATTCGCAGTCCGATCTGCCTCTGTACAGGCAGCTGGCCGCATATGTGAAGGATCTGATCCTCGCCGGGCGGCTGGAGCGCGGCGAGCGTCTGCCTGCCACGCGGGAATTGGCTGGTTTGCTTAGACTGAACCGGACCACTATTTCCGCCGCTTACGAACTGCTGGAATCCGAAGGGCTGATCCGCGGGCACGTGGGGCGGGGAAGTTTCGTGGACGGGCCGGCTGGCGCAGGCTTCGCCGGCGGATTGGACTGGGAGCAGATTCTGCCGGGCTCGCGCGGGCTCCCGGCTGCGGTCCCCGGGCCGGGCGAAGCGCCGGGCCTGATCAGTTTTTCCACCTCGCGGCCAAGCGAGGAGCTTTTCCCGATCGACGAGTTCCGCGCGATCTGCGCCGAAGTGGTGGGAAGCGGCGAAATCGGCGCGATTCTTCAGCTTGGTTCGCCGGGTGGCTTCACGCCCCTGCGCCGGTATCTGCTTGAGCAGGCCGCGGCGGAGGGAACGGCCGGCGCGCACGACGATGTGATCATCACCAATGGCTGCCAGCAGGCGATCGACCTTCTGGCGCGGGTGCTGGTGCGCGGGGGCGATTCGGTGCTGCTCGAAGACCCGGTCTATCCCGGCCTGAAGAACGTCTTCGAGCAGGCGGGTGCGCGCCTGACCGGCATCCCCATGACCACCCAGGGACTGGATCTCCAGATCCTGGAGCGCTCCCTGGCGCAGGAGCGGCCTCGGGTGCTGGTGATCACCTCGACCTTCCAGAATCCCACCGGCGCGACGCTGCCGCTCGCCGCCCGCCAGGCAATTCTGCGGATGGCGCGCGAGGCCGGCGCCGTGCTGATCGAGAACGACATTTACGGGCCGCTTCGCTACGAAGGCGAGGAGATCCCGACGCTGAAGCAGTTGGACGAGACCGGCTGCACGGTGCTGCTGCGAAGCTTTTCGAAGATCGCGTTTCCCGGCCTTCGCGTGGGCTGGGCGATTGCGCCGCGTCCGCTGGCGGCACGCCTGGCCGAAGCCAAGCAGGCTTGCGACCTGCACTCGGATCAGCTCTCGCAGGCGGTGCTGCTGCGCTTTGCCGAGTCCGGCCGGCTGCGCGCGCATCGCGACCGGATCGTTGAAGCGGGCGCCGAGCGTCTCAGGGCGGTGCTGGCGGCCTGCGAGCGCTACCTGCCGGTGGGCTCGACCTTTACGCGGCCGCAGGGTGGAATGAATCTGTGGGTGCGGCTGCCCGAGCCGCTCGATGCCGGAGAACTGCTGCCGCGTGCGCAGCGCGAGGGCGTGGCCTATCTGCCGGGGCGGTACTTTTCAATCTCCCGCTACGAGCCCGGCAGCCTGCGCCTGAGCTTCGCGGGACTGACCCCCGAGCAGATCGGCCAGGGTCTGGCGCAGCTGGGAGAAATTTTTCATCGGGAGCTCGATCGCGTCCGCACGGCACGCCGCTTCGAGCCTGCCCCGGCGATGGTTTAGGAGAGAAAGGAACAGCAAGGTATGTATTTGGACGAGTCGTTTCGTGTGAAGGTCGGTCTCGCCGAGATGTTGAAAGGCGGCGTGATCATGGATGTGACCAATGCCGAGCAGGCGTGCATCGCCGAGAAGTCGGGCGCGGCGGCGGTCATGGCGCTCGAGCGCGTACCCGCCGACATCCGTAAAGAGGGCGGCGTGGCGCGGATGGCGCCGATCAGCAAGATCCGCGAGATCATGGAGGCCGTCAGCATCCCGGTGATGGCCAAGGCGCGGATCGGCCACTTCCTGGAGGCTCGCGTTCTTGAGTCGCTCAAGGTGGACTACATCGACGAGAGCGAGGTCCTGACGCCGGCCGATGACGAGCATCACATCGACAAGCGCGCCTTCAGCGTGCCGTTCGTCTGCGGCGCGCGCAACCTGGGAGAGGCGCTGCGCCGCATCGCCGAGGGCGCCGCGATGATTCGGACCAAGGGCGAGGCCGGTTCGGGCAACATCGTCGAGGCGGTGCGGCACATCCGGACGATCGTCAAGGAAATGCGGCAGCTCACCGTGATGGGCAAGGATGAATTGGTGGCCGAATCCAAACGGCTGCAGGCGCCGCTCGAGCTGGTCGAGTGGGTGGCGCAGAACGGCAAGCTGCCGGTGCCGAACTTCTCGGCCGGCGGAATTGCCACGCCCGCCGACGCGGCCCTGGTGATGCAGCTTGGCGCCGAGGCGGTCTTTGTCGGATCGGGCATCTTCAAGTCTTCCGATCCGGAGGCGCGCGCCCGCGCCATCGTCAAGGCAACCACTTACTACAACGACCCGGCGAAGATCCTCGAAGCGAGCGAAGAGCTTGGCATCGGGATGGCGGGCCTGGACACGGCGAAGCTCCAGGAGTCCGAACTGATGCAGACCCGCGGCTGGTAAGGAGTGGGGTTGTCCGAAAACAGGCTGATCGGCGTATTGGCGCTTCAGGGTGACTATGAGGCGCATCGGAAGGCGCTGGCGCGCGCGGGGGCCGAAAGTGTCCCGGTGCGCAAGGCGGCCGAGTTGGATCGGGTGGCCGGCCTGGTCATCCCCGGAGGCGAGAGCACGACGATACTGAACCTTCTGCAGGGGGAGGGGATGTTCGAGCCGCTCCGGGAGTTCGGCGCGCGCAAGCCGGTGTTCGGGACCTGTGCGGGGGCGATCCTGCTCGCCTCCGAGGTTTCTCGTCCGAGCCAGGAGTCGCTCGGGCTGGTCGAGATGGCGGTCGCGCGGAACGCCTACGGCCGGCAGGTCGACAGCCGCGTGGTGCGCCTGGCGCCGGAACCGGCATTCGGGGAGGCGGCGGGCGACGGCGGCGAACTGGAGGCGGTCTTCATCCGGGCGCCGATTATCCGGAGTCTTGGGGCGTGCGGGAAGGTGCTGCTGCGCTACCAGGGAGACCCTGTGCTGGTGGATTTCGGACGACACCTGGTCGCCACATTTCACCCGGAATTAACAGAGGATCCTCGCGTCCACCGGATTTTTGTGTCTAAAATCTAATTGTGCGTCTTGCTCAAGTGCTCTTCGTCTGTGTTGGAAACGCATGCCGCAGCCAAATGGCGGAGGCATTCGCGCGGACCTACGGCTCGGACGTGATGGAGGCTCACAGCGCGGGCCTGCTGCCCGCGATGGCCATTCCTCCGGAGACCCGCAAGGTGATGGCTGAGAAGAATATCGACCTCGCCGACCAGTTCCCGAAGGCTTTCGACCTGGTTCGGCCGTCGACTTTCGATCTGGTGGTAAACCTGAGCGGGCACCGACTGCCGGGGCGCGACTGGAAGTCGCTGAGGGAGTGGAAGATGCGGGACCCGATCGGTGAGTCCGAGGCGGTCCACCGGCAGGTCCGCGATCAGATTGAGAACCTGGTGATGGCGTTGGTGCTGGAGTTGCGCAGCCTCCGCGAGAACTGGACCAAGCAATTTGACAGTTCGGCGAAACGTTAGGAAAATAGGGATGTAACCCGGCCAGCTGTGCGGATGTGGCGGAATTGGCAGACGCGCTAGATTCAGGTTCTAGTGGGGGCAACTCCGTGGAGGTTCAAGTCCTCTCATCCGCACCATACCACGTGTGCTCAGGATTCACACCGATATCGAAATCAAGTCGATGCTGCCTGAACTCAATTCCGTTCCGGGCATCTCGTCCCAGACCCGCCCGTCGAGTATTCGACCGGTTCGCGATTTCAGGACCCCGCCCCATTGCTTGAAAAAAAATGGCACGGAGGCGTCGCTGCTCGTATAATTCAGGTCCTTCGCTCGTGGATCGCCAGCAGCCCTGCGGCGCGGACCGGATGGTATGCCGCGCTCCGCGATCCGCAGATCGCGGCGAGTGATCGCCCGCATTCACCGGGAACCGGAACGAGCCTGGACCCTCGCATCGCTGGCGGATGTTCACGGCGTTGACGTGGCTGCGTGAGAGCCACAAACCTGTCGGCGAAATCTCCCGCCGGCTCGGATATGAATCCGAGGCCGTTTTCAGCAGAACCTTCAAGCGGTACATCGGCTCGCCCCCGGGCGCCACGCGAACCGCGGAAGCTAAGGACTTTCTGCCGCGCGAGTGAGCGCCTCCGCGGCTTTTGGCGGACTGGCGGGGCGTAGTGTCCCTCCCGATGGCCGCGTTAGCTCTGGCGCCGCGCCGTGCGTGGAGATCCACCACCAGACAACAGGAGATCTGAGGTATCGGGGAGGCCCGGCTACTGATGTTAGCCAGGGCCTCCTCCGAAATCTGCTACCGGGTGCGTCGTCTCCCAACGAAGGCGAGGCCGATGAGGCCGCTCCCGATCAGTAGCGAGGCCGAGGGTTCCGGCACGGCACTCGGGCCGGATGCTCCGATGGCCAGTCCCGCAGAGTAGAAGCCCTCTCCGAGATTCTGGAGCTGTACGGCCGGGCCGCCGGGTCCGAAGCGGTACAGATGCGAGCTTCCCGGATCGGCGATTGAGTAAAGATCGGAACCGTGGACTGCGATCCCACCCAGGAATCCGCTGCCCAGAAGGAACAGCGGCGTCGCCTGGCCCGTGGACGGGTCGATCTGGTTAAGGTAGGAGTCGCCGAAAGGAGCGAGCGAAATGCCATACAGAACGCCACCAATGCCGTCCCACGCCAGACCGCCGACAAAGCCTGCCCCGGTCGAACCGATCGGCGCGACGGTATCGGCGCCGGGGTCGTAGGCGTAGAGCGTTTGGTCTGACACGTCGCCGCCAAATACATAGAAAACGGAACCGTCCCAGGCGAGTCCGCCGAAGAAGTTGTCCCCGAGAATCTTCTCGACCGTCAAATTGCCGTCCAGCCCGAAGCTGTAGAGCGTCGAGGAGGTGAAGGTTCCGTCATTGGCCACGGCGTAAAAGCGCCCGGTATCCGACCGGTAAACCAGGCCGCCGTTGAAGGCGAGGCTTCCGTCGCCGAGCGTCGCGACCGACAGCGGACCGCCGCCGGAGGCATCGATGCTCACCAACTGCCGCGGCGTTCCCCAGTCGTCCGCCTGAAGCGTGTATAGAATCGGTGAGGCTTGCAGGCCGCCCCCGGCCAGCAGGCTGAGCAGAAAGAATAGGCGCATGTTGGGGTGCTCTCTGCCTCACTTCTTGATCAGGTAGCCGGAGATGTAGAAGTTGGCGCTCATCTGGGCGCCGTAGGATCCGGCGAGGTGCAGCTTCGGCGTGACGTCGGTGTAGATCCGGGCGCTCAGTGTGCCGGTGTACACAACGTAGTTCGTGCTCGGGATCTGCCCGGCATCCCGGACCGGCAGATAGAACTCGTTAGGGCCGATGCCGTCGACGGTGGTGACTACGGCGACGGTCCTGTATGCGGCATTTGCGAAGGTTCCTCCGTAGCTGACCGTCTCGATGACCATGCGATAGCCGGCCGCAATCGTCGCGGTCGGCTGACACGAGGTGGGCCAGTCGTCGGCCTGTGCAGAACAGGACCCTCTTAGGACAAACGGTGTTCGCGCGGGGTTCTCGACGTCGCGGACCGGCTGTGAGAACTGTGCCGACGCGGTCGCGGCGGCCATGGTGATCATTGCAAGCAAGCTGAAAGTTCGAACGATTGTCATTTGTTGACTCCACTGTAGATTTCGCCGCCCGCATCCGAGCGGCGCAAAATCCTTTATACGGCTACACGGCCACCTCCGGGCAGCAAGTTGCGCAGGGGTTTGCAGTAAGTTACCTTGAGATACTTCAGCTTTCTCAATTGCTTACGGGTAGAGAGACCGGCTGCTAGAATGAAAGTTTGTGCCAGCAATCGATCCTGCGGTAGAGGAGTCGCTTCTCAAGGTGCTGGCCAGTCCGCTGTTCCAGCGGGCTGATCGCCAGAGCCGATTTCTACGGCATGTAGTTGAGCATACAGTCGCCAACGACGAGGCATCCCTAAAGGAGTCCGTCATCGGTGTCGCCGTCTATGGGCGGCCTGCCGACTACGACCCCCGCGCAGACCCCATCGTTCGCGTCGAGGCTTCCCGGCTCCGGGCCCGCCTCCGGGAATACTACGAATCGGAGGGCCTGAATGACCCGATCCGGTTCGAGCTTCCCAAGGGGAGTTACGGCGTGACGATCCGCCGCATCGCGGAGCCTCGGCCCGAGACGGAAGCCCCAACCGGCTCGTCCCGCGCCGATGCACGTTGGAGCCGTGTGCTTTGGATAGCCGCCGCGAACGTCCTCCTCATCCTCGCAATCTTTGCCACGGGCTGGTACAAGGGCGGGCAGGCCGCGCACGTGGTCGTCGCATTGGATTCCGTCGCGGTCCTCCCGTTCGCCGATCTCTCTGAATCCCACGACCTCGAGTACGTTTGCAGCGGCCTCACCGAGCAGATTACGGACGAACTCTCCCGCATCCCGAGTCTTCATGTTGCCGGCCACACCTCCGCCAGGCGTTTTCAAAACCCGGAGACGGATCACCCGGAGATCGGCCGGCAGCTTGGAGTGAAAGCCGTTCTCACCGGCAGCGTCCAAACCGAGGCCGGCCGAATCCGCGTCACCGCGCGGCTCTCGGAGGTGGCGACCGGGTTTGTCATCTGGTCCGGAACCTTCGACGGTGAACGCTCCGGAATCTTCGCACTACAGGATCAGATCGCCCGGTCGCTGGCTGAGAAACTTGAACTGCGGCTTGCCCAGAACCGTCAGGACGCGGCGCTACGTTCATCTCCGGAGCGTTCCAAGGCGCATGAGCTTTTCATCCGGGCCCGTCACCTTCACTTCGGGATGTCGGCCGAGGGCATCCAGAGGTCGAGGGAGCTGTACGAACAAGCTGTGCGGATCGATCCGAACTATGCGGCGGCTCGCGCCGGACTTGCCCAGATCTACATCACGGGGATCAGCGTGAAAGCCTTCTCCGACCCTGGCCTCCGGGATCGGGCCGAGGCCGAGGCTCGCCGCGCCATCGATTTGGACGACGGCCTGGCGGAGGGATATAACGCCCTGGTTCGGATCTATCGCGACCTGGATCAAAACTGGAGCGCCGCGCGCCGTGTCTGCGCCGGGCCGCCGGCTGAGGTTGCGAACGCTCCCAGCCTCATCGCCACCTGTGCGAGTGTTGATTCGATTGTCGGCGCGTACGACCGGGCGCTTGAAGCGTACCGCCGCGCCATCATGCTCGATCCGCTCGCGGAGAACTTGCGCGAGGGCTATACGAACGCGTTATATCGGGCCAACCGGCAGGACGAGGCGTTCCTCCAGGCGCAGGAAGGGATCAAGGTCAGCCCGTCGAATTTTGCACTGCGGCGGCATAAGGCGCTGATCCTGGCAGCCACCGAAGATCTTCCTGGCGGTCTGGCGGTCCTTGCGGAGGCCGAGCGCGAACTCGGCGGAGGGCTGCTGGACTGGGGCGCAACGCGCGGATATATACTCGGCCGGATGGGCCGCGCCGCAGAAGCGCGGGAGCTGTTCACGGCTCTCGAACGCCATCCGAAGGCGCCCGCGACCAGGCCTGCCCTGGTCGCCCTTGGCCTGGGCGATGAGGCGACCGTGTATCGCTATCTTCGGATCGCCGCCAGGGAGAATCCCGGCGAACTGGCCCACTTTATAGCGCAGCGCTACTCCCGCGAGTTGGATGGGCGTCCGGTTTTCGAGAGGCTCCGTTCGGAACTCAAGCTGCCGCAACCCTCGCGCTAGCCCGACTACTCACTTCACCGCAACGCCGGCGATGTGCGGCCCCGCGATCGGCAGCGGCAGTCTGAACCGATCGTAGCGGGTCTCCGCAAAGCCGGCGTTCTCAATGAGGCGCCATGTTTCCCGGTTGGGATGGCACCCGTCCGCCATTCGCCTCCAGAACGGCGTGATCCACTCCTGCCGCCGCCTCGTCCTGGTCCCCGGATCGTCCGCCACATGCTCCAGAAAAAGGAAGCGCCCGCCCGGCTTCAGCACGCGATGGACCTCGTGGATTACCCGCTCTGGATCCGTGACCGAACACATCACCAGCGTGCTCACCACCGCATCCGCGCTTGCGTCGGGGACAGGCAGGCCTTCGGCGACCTCGGTGCGCAGGTCGATCTCCATCCCGAGACGCCTCGCCTCCTCGCGGAGGTACGGGCGCATGTAGGGATTCGGCTCGATGCCGATCCAGCAGACCTCGGGCGAATAAAACTTAAGATTCGGCCCCGTTCCCGGCCCGATCTCAACCACGACGCCGCGCAGTCCGCCGAGCAGTTCCTGTTTACGCTCGGCCGTCATCTTCTCGTATCGCGAGCTGAACCAGTGCAGTAAAAGGGCGTGGAGACGCTTCAGAAGCATCTGTCTTAACATATAAGTTTGTCCCGCATCTCGTCATCTCTAAATCAGCATGGATTGAGTTGGCCTCACGTCTACCTGGGCGTCGCCCTGACGACCCTGGCGACGCTGGTTCTTGAACTGTCGCTCACCCGAATCTTCTCGGTCGTCTTCTACTACCACTTCGCCTTTCTGGCGATCTCGATCGCGCTGTTCGGACTCGGCGCCGGCGGCGTCTTCTCCTACGTTGTCGCGTCGAGGCCCGGCAATCTCTTCCGCAAGCTGGGCGCGCTGTCGGTGCTGAACAGCCTGTCGGTGGTGGCGGCGCTGCTCCTGATCCTGTCGCTGCACGGTGAGATGGACAACTACAAGCTGGCGGCCGTCTACTTCGCCACTTCGCTGCCGTTCTTCTTCGCCGGCGCCGTAGTCTCGCTGGCGATCTCGGAGACCATCGAGCGCGTCTCCAGGGTCTACTTCTTCGACCTGCTCGGAGCGGCCGGAGGCTGCCTCCTGCTGATCCCGCTGCTCAATGTCGTCGGTGGACCGAACACCGTGATCGCGGCCGCCGCGCTGTTTGCCGCCGCCTCGGCGATCTGGTTCAACCTCGCCGGAATGCTGGCGGGCCGCGCCATTGGCGTCAGCCTCTCGCTCATCCTGGTCGCCCTCGTGATCTTCAATGCCAAGGGCACGCTCCTCGACGTCCGCCACGCGAAGGGACAGGAACTCGGCAAGGAGGAGTTCGTCCAGTGGAACAGCTTCTCCCGCATCGCCCTGCGGCAGGAGAAGGATTACGACATGAAGAGTATCGTGATCGACGCCGACGCCGCCACCGGGATCGCCAACTTCGATTTCGACCGGCTGAGCGACCGTGAGCGCCACGATCTGCAATATCAAGGGCCCGGTTTCCCTTACGTTCTACGGCCCGGCGCCAAGGCCCTCATTATCGGGGCGGGCGGAGGCTGGGACGTCGCGCGCGCCCTCGCCTCGGGCAGCAGCGACGTCACCGGCGTCGAAATCAACCCGATCATCGCGAACACGATCATGCGGGAGCGCTTCCCGCACTACAGCAAGCGCCTTTACTTCCGCCCCGAGGTCCGGATCGAAGTCGAGGATGGCCGCAGCTTCATCCGCCGGAGCACGGAGAAGTACCAGGTCGTGCAGGCGACGCTGGTTGACACCTGGGCTTCGACCGCCGCCGGCGCCTTCGCCCTGTCGGAAAACAATCTCTACACCACCGAGGCCTTCCACGATTACCTTTCGCACCTCACCGACGACGGCCTCCTCGCCTTTACGCGCTGGGGCTTCGATCCTCCGCGCGAATCATTGCGCCTGGTCTCGCTCGGCATGGCGGCGCTTGATCGCCTCGGCGAGCGCGAGCCCTGGCGTCACGTCATCGCCATCCGCGAAGGCGCCCACCGGATTGAAGG
This sequence comes from Bryobacteraceae bacterium, assembly GCA_046289265.1. GTDB lineage: Bacteria > Acidobacteriota > Terriglobia > Bryobacterales > Bryobacteraceae > JBKBWD01. The sequence goes on from JBKBWD010000008.1 coordinate 65,399, forward strand.
CTGGGGCGCCACCGATACGGTCCTGATCTCGCGCAAGCCCTTCACCGAAGAGGACCTGGCGCGGGCCGAGGAGGCGATCGGCATCGGTAACTTAGAGGCCGTCTACCTCCCCGGCCGCGATCTGTCCAACCAGTTCACCCAGCTACTGCGCAGCCCCGATCCTGCCGCCTACATGCGCGCCTATCCCTTCGACATCTCACCGGTCAGCGACGATCAGCCCTTCTTCTTCTACACCGTCCAGCCGCGCGACCTCTGGGAGTTCCTCACCAATGCCTCCCGCCTGAGCGCCGACTACAAGATCAATCGCGCGGTTCCTCTGCTGTTCGGCTTGCTTGCCGTGAGCCTGCTCGCAACCGTCGTAATCCTGGCGCTCCCGCCGCTGCTGCTGCGCATCCGCCTTCCCAAGGAGGGCGGCGTGCTCCGCTTCCTGCTCTTCTTCGTCTGCATCGGAATGGGCTACATCCTGATTCAGGTCGCGCTCATTCAGAAGTTCGTGCTCTTTCTGGGACACCCGACCTATGCCCTCACGGTCATCATCTTCTCGATGCTGCTGGCGAGCGGTCTGGGAAGCTACTTCAGCGAACGGCTGCTGCGGGGCTGCGACCTCCGGCTCATGGCCCTGCTCGGCGTGGTCGCGGTTCTGGTGCTGGGACTGGCGTTCGCGGCCGGACCGGTAGCGAACGCGGGAATCACCTGGCCCATTGGCGTCAAGTTCCTGGTCGCCGCGCTCCTGATCGCTCCTCCGGCCTTCGCGATGGGGATGCCGTTTCCGGCCGGCCTCGCCCGGCTCGAGCGCCGGCACAAGGCATCGGTCCGCTGGGCCTGGTCGTTAAATGCGGCCGCCAGCGTACTGGGGTCTGCGGCCGCGATGTTCCTGGCGATCTACGCCGGCCTGACGAACACGCTGCTCGCCGGCGGATCGATGTACATCGCGGCCCTCCTGATCGTCCGAATTTCGGGCCGGCGCGCTCAGATCTGACGGAGCGCCTCGTCGAGCGCTTCGACGAAAAAGTACTCGCCCCACATCACCGATTCATTCACCCCGAGCTTCTTGTGGATGTGATAGACGCCACCCTTCAGAATCCCCTCCCACGAATCGTCGTCCACGGCTGTGTGCTCCTCGCACAGCGTGCGCAGGATCCGGATCGCCGTGGTCCAGTAGAAGTGGCCCTTGATCGGATCGGGCAGCAGTCGGCACAGGCGCAGCAGCCCAGAGGCTGCAATCGCCGCGGCGGATGTGTCGAGCAGCTTGCGGCTTTCAAGCGGCGCGTTGTAGTCCCATGGCGGAACTCCGTCGCTCGGTGTCTGGGTGATGTAGTAGTCGGCGCAGGCCTCGGCGGTCTGCAGGAAACGCGGATCCCGGCTGTACTCATAGCAGGTGCTGAAGCCATAAAGCGACCAGGCCAGACCACGCGACCAGCAGGAGTCGCCTCGGTATCCCTGGTGCGTCGTCTGCCGCAGAAATTCGCCTGTCTCAAGTTCAAAAATCCCCTCGTGGGCCGTCGATCCGTCGCCGCGCACCAGCGTGCGGCGCGTCGTGAGGCAATGGCGGATCGCGATGTCCCGCAGCTTGCGGTCGCCGGTCTCGCGCGCGGCGTAGAAGATGATTCCGACGTTCATCATGATGTCGATGAACAGCGAGTTCTCGGCGACAAACGATCGCAGATACTGGCCTTTCTCCTTGAAGCGCTGAGCCATCGTCTGGCCGGCCTGGACCAGGACTCTGTTCAGTTCCGGGTCCTTCGACAGCCGGTACCAGCGATGGTAGGTCGAAAAGAAGATGAAGCCCAGGTCGTGGACGTCGCGGTCGTGCTGGCGCGGCTCAAGCGGTTTGGAGTAGCGAATTGCCTGCTCCTGCCAGTATTTGCCTTCCGGGGTGTCGCCCAGCCGTTTGCGGAAGATCCACATCATGCCGGGGAGAAAGCCGTCGCACCAGTGGGTCCAGGCGGGCCCTTCATGCTTCCAACGTCCCTGCATGGTGTACATCGGATAGAAATCCGGGTGCTTCTCGATCAGATTCCGGACCTGCTTCTGCGCGAATCGAAAGGCCTCTTCGAAGAGAGGCCGATCGGTCTCAAGTTCAAAATGGATCACTGTGGTTCCTCAGGTGGTGTCTCTAGAGTGAGTAAGGCCATGCGGAGGCCGGGCCGAAGCTCGAAATTCGAACTGCGGGAGTAGATCGTGCCGTCGGGTGCTGTGTGGTGAGGCGGCGCCGCCTGGATTCGGGCGCGGAACGGCATGGTTTGGCCGGCGACTTCGAGTTCATAGAAGTCGATATGAACCCCCGTCCGGCTCTGAATGCTGGTCCCGATTCGCAGGACCGCCATGACGCGCCCGCGCAGCATTGCGCCTCTGGGAATGAGTACCGCCCGGTCCTTCCGCACTGGCCGCTCGATCGTGACGGTCACCAGGTCGCCGCGGGCCACCGTCTTGGTATCGAGCGCGACCCCTAGTCTGCCGTACACCGTCAGCCTTGGCGGAATGTGCTCCGGGAGTGCTGCAGTCTCTTCTTCGTCCTCCGGGAGATCCGGTGGATCATCGAAGACGAGCGTCGATTCTCCCGTGTACTGCCGGCACCCGCTGAACCGGGTCATGTTCAGACTCTCGTTCCCTTTCAGATCGACCATGTGGAGCTGCGATTGACGGGGCAGCACGAACGTGCTCTCGCCGATTGGCACCCGGGCGTACTCCATCGTGTCGCTGACCCTCGACAGCGGAACTTGCGACGGAATCTCGTTCACGTGCACGTCGAGTCGAATCAGGTCGAGTGTCGATGCATTCACCCAGAACGATCCCCGGTACCCGGCGATCCCCGAAGCATCGCCGGACCGCACGCGGTAGGAGCTGCGCGACATCGGAACGCGGTAGTCGAAGCGGATCGTGCGCACGCCTTCGAGTTCGTGCTCTCCCATGGGCGTGAATTCCGGTGCGTTGGTCATGAAGATGTTCCGCGCATGCAGCGCGAAGTTTCCGTTCCCGATCGCCGCTCCGCCTCCGACGATATCCGACAGCTCCCTCTCTTCAAACTTCCCGGCGCCTGGCCAGGAGAACAGCTCTTTGCCGTTCACCAGCGCCACCTCCAGCCGAAGCGTGTCCACGAGCTGGAACCGACGCGACTGCGCCAGCCGCCGCGACCGTTCAATCGTCTGCACGCAGGTGTAATTCGGCAACTGGCGAAGGCTGCCGGAAATTCTCGCCTTGATGCGTCCCAGAAGAATGGAATCCGGATCGGAGGGCGCCTGCTGAGCCGCATGGCTCGCCGTAAGCGAAACCGCGAGCAAGACCGCAACCCCCAACCTGTTCATCTGGCTTATTATAGCCAGTGCAGCCCGGCGATTCTGGTACCATAACGTTTTATGCCAGCCAGGATAACGCTGCTCAATAACGGACCGATCCGTATTGAAGGGGATTTCACGATTCAGGACGCGCAGGGCAACGTCTACGGCCTCGGGGGCCGCACCGCGATTTCGCTGTGCCGGTGTGGCTTCTCGGAGAACAAACCGTTCTGCGACGGAAAGCACGGGGTTAAAGGCTTCGAGTCGCTTTGTCAGGCGCGGGAGCTGCCGCCGCCGAAGCCGAAATTGTAGGCTGACACACCGGGTGACACTGGTTAATTTCGCCGCTGCGCCCTTCTCTCCATGCCCTTGTTTCTGGCATACATAGAGTTGAAGGAATGTATCTCAAGTACCGGAGGAAACATATGAAAGCGACGACAGCACATCTCGCGCTCTGCTTCGCCATCGGAGGATCACTGATCACCGGAGGCTGCCAGAGATCCGATACCGCGCCGGCAGTTCAGGAGACCGCAGCCGTTGCCGAGGAGGAGGCCGCCAGCACGCCGACGGAACAGGCCCCAACTTCCGCTAACCTGACGCCGGCGCCCGCACGGCCGGCCGCACCCCGCACGAGCCCTGCGCCGGCCGCCCCCGCGGCTCCGCCCGCCCCGAGGGTCAGCACTCTCACTCTCGCCTCCGGCACACCGATCAGCGTCCGGACCACCACGACGCTCTCCACCAAAAATCACAATAGCGGCGACTCCTTCGTCGCGAGCTTGGCCGAACCGCTCATCGCCGATGGCCGGGTGATCGCTCCGCGGGGCGCCACTGTCACCGGCCGCGTCGCCTCGTCCGACCCCGGCGGCCGCGTTAAGGGCGTTGCCTCAATCGCCGTTGAGCTGACTGGGATCGAGGTCGGCGGCCGGACCGTCGAGATCGCCACCTCCGTCGTTGAGAGAGAAGCGCCGACATCGAAGAAGAAGGACGCCGCCAAGGTCGGAATCGGCGCAGGCGTCGGCGCGGCCATCGGGGCTATCGCCGGCGGAGGCAAGGGTGCGGCGATCGGAGCCGGAGCAGGCGCCGGCGCAGGGACCGCCACGGTCCTGGCGACGCGCGGAGACCCGGCGGTCATTCCGAGCGAGAGCGTTCTCAGCTTCACGCTCCGCGCTCCCGTCAGCGTGACTTCCAGCCATTAACCCGCGCACGCGCGCGGCTTCGGGGGACGGGTTCCCGTCCCCAGGCCGCCGCCTGTTATTCTGAACCCGTCACCCAATGCCCGGCGACTGGGAGAAGCACCTGGAGCGGTGGACCGCCGTGGGCCTGCTCGATGGCGCAACGGTGGCTCGCATCCGTGCGCACGAACTGCGCCAGGCGCCGGCCCGGCGGCTGAACTGGCCGGCCCTGATTGCGCTCTCGCTCGGAGCGCTGCTACTCGGCGCCGGCGTGCTCCTGTTCGTTTCGGCCCATTGGGACTTTCTCTCACCGGCCCGGCGCCTGGCACTGGTGCTTTCGTTGGTTGCTGCCTTCCACCTCGGCGGCGCCCTCACGACCAGGCAGTTGCCCCGGCTCGCTTCGGCCTTCCACGCGGTCGGGACCTTTGCCCTGGGTGCAGGCATCTTCCTGGCCAACCAGACGTTTCATGTCGTCGAACAGTGGCCCGGGGGACTGATGCTCTGGGCCGCCGGAGGTTGGATCGGATTCTGGCTCCTCCGGGACTGGCCGCAGCTTGCCTTTGCGGCGGTCCTGACGCCAACTTGGCTTGCCGGCGAGTGGCTGCTGCTCAGCGATCACATGCGCCGCAGCATCGATCCGGTGATCGGCGTCGGCCTGTTCCTCACCTCGCTCACCTACCTGGCGGCTTTGCTTCCCAAGCGGAGCACGCCTCTTCGTATGGCGCTGGCTGCCGTCGGTGGGATCACGCTCATCCCGGCTGCGCTGCTGCTGGTGCTCGGCGCCACTCAGGTCGGCGCGCCGGAGGAGATGCTGCCCGTGGGGTGGCGTATTGCCGGTTGGGCGGTTGCGCTGGCGGCTCCGTTCCTTGCGGCCTGCGCGCTTCGCGGCCGGGAGGCGTGGCCGAATTTCGCCGCGACCGTTTGGGTCGCCTTTCTGATCCTGCTCGCCGGAACGGGCGTCAGTCTCTTCGTCTACTTCTGGTGTCTGGTGACCGCGACCGGCATCGCGTTCTGGGGCGTGAAGGAGGGCCGCGCCGAACGGATCAATCTCGGAATCGCCGGCTTCGCCTTGACCGTCCTGTTTTTCTACTTCTCGAACATCATGGACCGGCTGGAGCGCTCGGCGAGCCTCATCGGACTCGGTCTGCTCTTCCTGGCCGGTGGGTGGGCGCTCGAGCGAATGCGCCGCGGCCTCATCGCGCAGCTACGCCAGGAGCACCGATGAACCGGATGCGAAGAAGCCTGGCCGTCGCCGGTCTGCACGTGCTCCTGGTCGCCGGCCTCGGGGCGAAACTTCTGATCGACCGGGCCACACTGCCGCGCGCGTGGGTGCTGGCGGAAACCGCCGGCCCGGCGCAGGGCCGCTATATCCGGCTTCATCTGCGGGCGCTCTACGCCGGCCCCGCTCCCGAGGCAGGTCTCTCGCACGAACGGGTGATCCTGCGGGTCGAGGGGGAGCGGGCTGTTGCCGCGCCGGTCTCCTCCGGGGGCGTGTTCGCGCGCATCGAATGGGCGGACGCTCGTTGGCAGGCGGCGCTGCTCCCGGCGATCGTCTTCTTCCTCCCGGGGCCTGTGGATCTCCCGCTGCGCGAGCGAGGCGAGGAGCTCTGGGTCGAGGCGGTCATCCCGGAGAACGGGCTTGCCCGCCCGATCCGGCTCGGCCGCCTTATAGACGGGCGCTTCCGCCCGCTCGCGCCACAATAGCCCTACACCATCGCTGCCGGAGGCGCAGGCTCCTCGGGCCGGCCGGCGTTGCCGAGCGGGAGCTTCACCATCAGGAATCCAAGCCCCGCCATGATCACCAGTCCCAGGACAAAAGAGGGCGAGGCCGAAAGCTCTGGAACAGGCCACTCGAAGAAACGGAACGTGGCGATGAACAGCCCCATCAGCGCTTCGCCCGCGATCAGTCCGGAGGCTGTCAGGATGCCAGTGTTTTCGACGCGCGCCAGTTGGGCGGTGTTGTAGCCGCGGCGCTGCGCGAGCGAGTCGGTCACCCATCGGAAGATGCCGCCGATGAAGATGGCGAACGTCGTCTCGATCGGCAGGTACATCCCCACGGCTACCAGCATGGGGCTGCGCACCTGGAGCAGGATCATCGTGAAGCCCATCAGGATCCCGACGATGACGAGCGGCCACGCCATCTGTCCGCCCACGATGCCGTCGGCGAGCGAGGCCATCAGGCCCGCCTGCGGCGCCGAAAGCTCGCGATCGCCGAAGCCGATCCCGCCGGCCCGGATATTCCCCTCGTGTAGCACCAACAGCGGGAAATACATCACCAGGCTGGCGACGATGACGGCGATCAACTCGACGATCTGAATCGTCCGCGGCGTGCCGCCGAGTATGTGCCCGACCTTGAAGTCCTGCAGGAGTTCGCCCGCCACCGCCGAGGAGACGCAGACTACCGCCGCCACTCCCAGCACCGCCGCCACGCCGCCCGCCCCGGACATCCCGAGCGAGACCATCAGGAGCGCCGCGATGATCACGGTCGAAAGCGTCAGGCCGGAAATCGGATTGTTCGACGAGCCGATCATGCCGACCAGGCTGCCCGACACCGTCGCGAAAAAGAAGCCCGCGATCAGCATCACCACCGCCGCCACCACGCCGCTCAGCAGCGTGCCGGCCATGTAGACGTAGAGCATCAGCATCAGGAAGAAGACCACGCCGATCAGCAGGAATATCGACTTTGAGCTCATGTAGCGCTCCGTGCGCCCGGCTTCGGCGGCGATCTTCGTTTTCCCGCGCGCTTCGGAGAAGGCCCGTCCGAGCCCGAGCGCCAGGTTCCTGCGCATCCGGAAGAGCGTGTAAGCCGCTCCGACCAGCATGCCCCCGACTGCAATCGGCCGGACGATGAAGCGCCAAACCGAACCGGCAAGCCCGCCCCAGGCCTCTTCGTTCGCCGCCCCGGCCGCGCCGGCCGGCAGAAACTCCCGAAGCTGAGGGCCGAGGAAGAAGATCAGCAGCGGCACCAGCAGGCCCCATGCCAGGACGCTGCCTGCGAAGTTCAGGGCCGCCAGCCTCGGGCCGATAATATAGCCCACGCCGAGGTAAGCCGGGCTGACGCTCGGGGAGGCAAACGTGGTAACGCCCCCGGTCCCAACCGCCTGCGTGCTGCCCGACGGACCCAGCCGCACACTCGACTGGCCCAACTGCCCGATGTGGACGAAGAACTCCCGGCTTTCAGCGAACAGCCGCATCGCCCCGGCCAGATAAATCCCCGCGCCGACTAGCATGTTATTGAACAGGAACTTGGCCGCCTCGCTGCCCCTCTGTCCGGCCTTGTGGATCTCGGCCGCCGCCACCGATTCAGGGAAGGGAAGCTCCCGGTCCTCCACCATCACCCGCCGGACGAGCGAGACGAACAGGACGCCGAGTACACCGCCGATCAGCATCAGGGCGGTGGATTTCCAGTAGGCGTCCCCAGGTGAGAACGAGGGCCAGGCTTTCGAGATGTAGAAGGCTGGGATCGTGAAGATCGCCCCCGCCGCGATCGATTCGCCGATGGAGCCGGCTGTCCGGGCGAGGTTCTCTTCAAGGATCGATCCTTTGCGGATCCGCAGCACGGCCATGGCGATAACGGCGGCCGGGTAGGTCGCGGCAATTGTCATTCCGGCCCGCAGCCCCAGGTAGGCATTGGCCGCGCCGAGCACGACGGTCATGACCAGACCCAGCATGACCGCCCGGAAGGTGAACTCCTTCATCTCGACTGTCTCGGGCACGAACGGCTTGTGCTTGTATGGTTCGCTCATTCAGTAAGTCCTTGTTGTCGCAATATCATACCAGGGTGATTCGGGCGGGATACGGTCGTGGAGTGCGTACAAAAAATTGCGAAACGAATTCGGCGGATTTGTCCCCGTTACTTCTGTAACGGATAGATGGACGCACGGGGAGGCTCCCCCGGTACATCGAAGAGTTCGGGCGAGCCCCGGGCGGCTCAGGAGAGCTTCGCCCGGACCCGGTCGCTGAGCGCCTTGCCATCGACGCGCTTGCCCGCCAGCCTGGCCTGGGTTGCTTTCATCACTAAGCCCATCTGCTTGGCCGAGGTGACGCCGGTTTCGGCCATCGCTGCGGCAATCGCGGCCTCGATCTCCTCCTCGGTCGGGGCGGCTGGCATGTAGGATTCGAGCACCTTCAGTTCGGCTTCCTCCTTATCCGCCATCTCGGCGCGGCCGCCCGAGCGAAAGGCTTCGGCCGATTCCCGGCGCTGCTTCACCAGTGTGTTCAGCACCTGCAGCTCGCTGGCGGCGTCGAGCGGTTTCATTGTGTCCACCTGATGTTTCTGGAGGGCCGATTTGAGCATCCGGAGGGCGCTCAAGCGCTGTTCGTCTCTGGCCTTCAGAGCCGTCACCATGTCTTTCTGCACTTGTTCAAGAAGGGCCATGCGTTTGCTATTCTAAAGAATTAAACACTCCCATGCACATAAGAAAGCAGCGATTGTTAACTCCGGGGCCGACGCCTCTCCTGCCGCGCGCGCTCCACGCGATGATGGCATCGGATATCCATCATCGCACCGAGGATTTTCGGAACCTGCACCGCTCGGCGCTGAGCGACCTGAAAGAAGTGCTCGGCACGTCCAACGACGTGCTCGTGCTAGTCTCGTCGGGCACGGGCGCGATGGAGGCCTCCGTGTCGAACATGTTCTCGCCGGGCGACAAGGTGATCGTCTGTTCGGCCGGCAAGTTCGGCGAGCGCTGGGTTGAAATCGCGAAGGCGTACGGGCTTGAGGCCACCGTCCTGCAGGCCGAATACGGCGACGTCGTTTCGGTGGAGCGCGTCAGGGAAGCGCTGGCTTCCGAGCCGGCAACCCGCGGCGTCTTCGTCCAGGCTTCGGAGACCTCGACCGGCGCCGCCCACGACGTCCGCGGCATGGCAGAGGCGATCGCCAACACCGACGCCATCTTCGTTGTCGACGCCATTACGGGACTGGGCACCATGCCGCTCGATATCGACGGCTGGGGCATTGACATCTGCATCGGAGGTTCGCAGAAGTCCTTTATGATTCCGCCCGGACTGGCATTCCTGACCGTAAGCCAGAAGGCCTGGAATCACAACGCCACGGCGAAGCTGCCGCGCTACTACTTCGACCTGAAAAAGGAGAAGAAGAACGCCGACAAGGGCGAGTCGAGCTGGACCCCGTCCACCTCGCTGCTGCTCTCGCTTGCCGAGGCTCTCAAGTACATCGAAGAGATCGGCGGCATGCCGAAGCTCATCGAGAACGCCCGGATGCTCGCCGAGGCGACGCGCATGGCCGTGAAGGAGCTCGGCCTTGAGCTGTTCGCGCCGAACTCGCCCGGCTCCTCGGTAACGGCGGTGCGGGCTCCCAAAGGCATGGATTCGGGCGTAATTGTGAAGGAGTTCCGGAACCGCTTCGGCGCCATCATCGCCAACGGCCAGGGCTCGATGAAGGGGCAGATCTTCCGCATCGCGCACCTCGGTTACTTTGATTTTGCCGACCTGTTCGCCGTGATCGCCGCCCTGGAGCTGATCCTCTCGGCCAACGGCCATCCGGTGCGGTTCGGTTCGGGTGTGGCCGCCGTCCAGCGTGCCTACGCGGAAGCTGCGTCGATTCAGGAAGCCGCGCGGGTCTAAGGACCCCGCTTCCCTCATTTGCGAGTTCCCCAATGAAAATTCTAGTTGCCGAACCAATGGCCCCCGTGGCCGTGGACATGCTCAAAGCCCAGCCCGGCTGGGACGTGGTTGTCTCCAATCCCAAGGAATACGCGCAGCACCTGGCCGACACCGAAGCTCTCCTGGTGCGCAGCGCCGTGAAAGTGACCAGGGACGTGCTCGAAAAGGCACCCAGGCTGCGGGTGATCGGGCGCGCTGGCGTTGGGGTCGATAACGTCGATCTGAACGCCGCGACCGCCGCGGGTGTTCTGGTCATGAACACGCCGGGCGGCAACGCCGTCTCGGTGGCCGAACACACCCTCGCTCTTATGCTCGCGCTGGCGCGGGCGATCCCTCAGGCCAGCGCTTCGACCAAGAGCGGCAAGTGGGAGAAGAAGAAGTTTCTCGGAAACGAACTGCGCGGCAAGACGCTCGGCATCGCCGGCCTGGGCAGCATCGGCCGCGAGGTCGTTCGGCGTGCCGTTGCTTTCGAAATGCGGATCATCGCCAGCGATCCATACGTGACGCCGAAGATCGCCGAGGACCTGGGCGTTGAACTGGTCGACTTCAAGACCCTGCTCGCCCAGAGCGACTACATCAGCCTCCACATGGCGCTCACGCCCGAGACCCGGCATATTCTCTCCGGCCCCGCCTTCGAGCAGATGAAGAAAGGCGTCCGGATCATTAACTGCGCCCGCGGCGAACTGATCGATCCGGCCGCACTGAAGGAGGCGATCGAGTCGGGCAAGGTCGCCGGAGCGGGATTGGACGTCTTTGATCCCGAGCCGCCGCCGGCCGAGTTTCCGCTCTACTCGGTAGAGACGCTGCTGGCGACCCCGCATATCGCCGGGTCGACCGAAGAGGCGCAGGAGATTGTCGGCGTCCGGATCGTCGAGCAGTTGATCGAGTACCTGCAACACGGTGTGGCGATCAACGCCGTCAACATGCCAGCGCTCACGCCCGAGCAGTACAAGACCGTCGGACCGTTCATCGAACTGGCTGAGCGGCTGGGGCGCTTTGCCTCGCACATCGCCAACGGGAATCCCAAGGCCGTCCGGCTGGTCTACTCAGGCCAGATCGCCGATACCAACACGCACCTGATCCGGAATGCCGGTCTGGCCGGCGTACTGAACCGCTGGCTGTCGCGGCGCGCCAATATCGTCAACGCGATGCAGATCGCGGCCGAGCGGGCGCTGAACGTGAGTGAAAGCCACGAGAAGCGGATGGCCCGCACGGACTCGGTCCGGGTGGAGCTCGAGACCGACCTCGGCGTGACCGCCGTCGAAGGAGCCTTGGTGCTCGACCGGCCGCGGCTGATCCAGGTGGACGGGATCTACTGCGAAACCCCCCTCGAAGGTCACCTCACCTTCATGAAGAACGTGGACGTGCCCGGTGTGATCGGGTATGTGGGAACGGTGATGGGCCGCAACAAGGTCAACATCGCGAACTTCTCGCTGGGCCGCCAGGAGGCGCCGTCGGCGCCGGGTGAGCCGCTCCAGGCGATCGCGGTCGTCGAGACCGACGGCAGCGTTCCCGAGAGCGTGCTGTCACAGCTTTTGGAAAATTCTGCGGTCAAGCTGGCCCGCTCGGTCGACCTGTAGTTCTACTCCGCGCCGGACCGCGAGTTGAAGGTGGTCCGGCGCGTTCCGTGCCCTCCCGGGAAGCGCCTGTTTCCTCGAAAAAATCGGTTCAACTGTTTGCGGCTGTGTCCTGGATGTGTTAGGATGAAATTGCTTCATGGGCCATCGCGAACACACTGGTCCCAAAATCCCCCAACGGAGTGAATAACCTCACCGAATGAGTTCCACCGTATTTCTCGGCAATCTCCCCGTCTGGGTGACCGCTGACGACATCATGTCGTGGCTCACCGCAGAAGGACTGGTTGCGGATGCCGTCAAGGTCATCCGTAATCCGGAAACCCAGGAATCCAAGGGCTTCGCCTTCATCGAAGCTCCCAACGCGGAAGAGATGAATTCCATCATCCGCCGTTTCGACCGAGCGCCGCTCGAAGACCGCCTGCTTCGGGCCAATCCGGCGCAGCCGCCCCGGAGCAAGGGACAGGCCAAGCCGGCCGCCGGCGCCCCTGGCAGCAGCGATCCGCGCCGCCGCTCCGCAGGCAAGAAACCGCCGCATGGCAAGCGCCAGCAAACTCCGCAGAGCGCCTTCGCGGAAGAGTTGGCCAAGGCTCTGTAGTCCGGAGCCGCTCTCGAAAAGGGGCGCGGGCTTCCTCCCGCGCAGTCGTTCCTCATACCGCATTTTTTCTTCCAGGCTCGGGCAATCGTCCATCCGAAAGTTGCGATGGGCGTTCTGCGCCTGACTGCCCCAATTGAGCATCCAATGAGTTGCGGTGCTATACTCTATGCCGGGACTTTTACGGTTTTATGCAGGGCGATTGAAAAATGAGGTGTTATCGTGAACGACCTCCTACTGATTCGAATCCTCTTCGTTGTCCTTCTCGCCTGGTCGGCCTTTTACCTTCAGCCGCTTGGATTGCCGCAGCACTTTGCCGCCCTGATCGGTGCGGTGATTGGGCTCGGCGTCGTTCTGTTTGAGATCCGGATCAAGCAGATCAGCCTGAAGCGTCTCATAGGCGCGGCCGTCGGCTCGGTCCTGGGAATCCTGGGCGCCTATCTGATGTCGCTGGTTCTCGGGAAGGCGATGCCGCACAATACCAACACCGTTCCCTTCCTGCAGTTGACGATCCTGCTGCTGATGACCTACGTCGGTTTGCTCGTCGGCGCCAGCAAGGGTGACATGCTGAATCTGGCAGCGCTCGGAGGGCTTTTCGGTGGAGAGAAGACGACGAAGCATTCGTTCAAGATTCTTGATACCAGCGTCGTCATCGACGGCCGCATCGCTGATATCGCCGACACGGGCTTCCTCGACGGCACCCTGGTGGTCCCGCAGTTCGTCCTGCGCGAGTTGCAGCTTGTTGCCGATTCGGCGGATTCGATGAAGCGCAATCGGGGCCGGCGCGGTCTGGACATCCTGCAGCGCATTCAGAAAATGGCGCACCTCAACGTCCAGATCCTCGAAGACGACTTCCCGAATATCCGGGACGTCGATATGAAGCTCATCGAGCTGGCCAAGGTTTACGACTGCAAAATCGTCACCAACGATTTCAACCTGAATAAAGTAGCCCAACTGCACGGCGTCGAGGTGCTGAATATCAACGAGCTTGCCAACGCCCTCAAGCCCATCGTGCTTCCGGGCGAGACAATGCGCGTGTTCATCCTGAAGGAAGGTAAGGAGTACAACCAGGGCGTCGCCTACCTGGACGACGGCACGATGGTCGTGGTCGACAACGCCAAGAAGCTGATCTCAAAGACCATCGATATCGCGGTTACCAGCGTGCTCCAGACCACAGCCGGGAAGATGATCTTCGGCCGCTTCGACGAGCGGGCGCACGTGGTGCACGATAAATCGCACGGAGAGAAGGCCGAGCGGGGCGGCCGCGATCATCACCATGGCGGCTCGAATGCGCCTGCGACGCACGCCGCTGCCACGCCGCCCGGCTCCTGAGCCGATTCTGCTTCCGATGAATCAACGCTCGGCGATACAATCGTTTGAAGAGGAAACGCCAGCGCACCAAGGCCAAATTCGATGAAAGTCTCTGTCATTCTGCCCGCCGCCGGGCTCGGCACACGGATGGCGCGCACGCCGGAAAAGGCGGGCGTGAGCCGGAAGCAGTTCATGCTGCTCGAAGGCTCGCCGATTCTGCTTCACACCATCCGGAAGTTCGCCTCCTGCCGCGCCGTTACCGACATCACGGTCGCGCTCCGCGCCGGGGATATCCCCTGGGTCGAGGAGATGCTCGAACAGGAGCGCCCGGCCAAGAAGGTCCGGCTGGTCGAGGGAGGCGATTCGCGGCAACACTCGGTCGAGAATGCGCTGGCCGCGCTGGATCCCGATGTCGAGATCGTCGCGGTTCATGACGCCGTGCGGCCGTTTATCGACGAGGCCACAATAGAAAAGGTCATTGCCGAAGCCGTCGAGACCGGCGCGGCCATCGTCGGGATCGTTCCGGTCGACACGGTCAAGCAGGTTCATCGCAACAAGATCCGGGCGACGCTCAACCGGGACCGGCTGGTGCTGGCCCAGACCCCGCAGGTCTTCCGCCACGATCTGCTCTGCCGGGCCTTCGAGAAGGCCCGGCAGGACGGATTCGTCGGCACCGACGAGTCGAGTCTGGTCGAGCGCCTGGAGCAGGTGGAGGTGAGCGTGGTGCTCGGCAGCGACCGCAACATCAAGATCACCAAGCCGTCCGACATGGAGCTGGCCCGCCTGTTTCTGGCCGAAGAGGCCAAGGGGCGTAAAGCATCGTGAGCCGCTACCGCTGCGGCCTGGGCTGGGACAATCACCGCATCGCCGCCGGGCGCCCTCTCATCCTGGGCGGCGTCACGGTTCCCTCCGAGTTCGGCCTGGAAGGACATTCCGACGCTGACGTCCTTTCGCACGCCATCACCGATGCGATCCTCGGGGCGGCAGCGCTCGGCGATATCGGGATGCACTTTCCGGACAGCGACCCGCGCTGGAAGGGTGCCGACAGCCTCCAGTTCCTCCGCCATGCCGTCCAACTGGCGGCCGGGAAGGGCTATGAAATCGCCAACGTCGACAGTACCGTGATCCTGGAGCGGCCGAAGCTCAAGGATTTTCGCCTGCCGATCCGCGAGAAGCTGGCCGGGACGATGGGGCTTGCGCTCGATCAGGTCTCGGTCAAGTTCAAGACTTCGGAAAAGGTGGGGCCCGTCGGCGAGGGGCGCTCAGCCGAGGCGCAGGCGATCGTCACACTCTTGTTCCGGGAATCCTGAAAAAAAACTGATCAAAATCCGCCTCCCTGCCGATCTGATGACAGCAGAGGATTTCGTGTGGAGGGATCGGCGATGGCGCAGGCTTTGGAAATTCACGCCGACAAGAACCGGATCGTACTGGAGTGTCCCGATCTCCAGGCAGCCTTTCAGTTGCTGCAGCCGTGGTCGGGGCAGGCCAAACGGGCCGAACTGGCCGAGGGCATGCACCGGGCGCTTTCGGCAGCGGGCCTGAGCCTGGAGATCAAGGTGAACGGCCGATCGGTGGCCGAGATCGGGGCGGCGGCCAAGCGCGGCCTGATGCTCCGGTTGCTGGGCGTCGATCAAGGCAACGGTTAACGGACGCCGCTATTCTGCCGGGCCGGGAGGAACTCGTCGCCCGGGCGCCAGGTGAAGAGCCTGTCCGCGTTGGCCGCGTCGAGGCCGATGAGCAGGCCGAAGCGGCTCATCTGCTCCATTCCTGCCAGATCCCAATCCTCCCGATACTCATCCGATGGCTGATGGTAGTGCCGCGCGTTGTACTCGCGGAAGACCGTCTCGCCGAAATCGCCGGGTTTGCCCTCGAACGCGTTTCCCATTTTGATCGAGAAGGCCGGGATGCCAGCGCGGGCGAAGGAGAAGTGGTCGGAGCGGTAGAAAAGTCCCTGCTCGGGCCGAGGATCGGGCTTGATCTGAAGCCCCATGCGCCTGGCGGCCTCCTGGACCAGCGGCCAGGCGGTGGTCCGCTCTGCCCCCGTGACCACGACATCGCGCACGCGGCCGAACGGATAGAAGGCGTCAAAATTCAGGGCGAGTGCGGTCTTGCCGGCCGGAATTTTCGGATTCTGCGCGTAATGCTCGGAGCCCCGCAGCCCGCCCTCCTCGGCCGTCACTGCAAGGAAGAGCGCTGAGCGCCTCGGCTTCTGCTCAAGCGCGGCCCAGGCCCGCGCGATTTCGAGCAGCATGGCGCAGCCTGTCGCGTTATCGACGGCGCCGTTATAGATGGCGTCGCCGTCGACCGGCGTCCCGATCCCGAGATGGTCCCAGTGGGCACTAAAGAGCACGACCTCGGAGGCCAGCGCCGGGTCGCTCCCCGGAATGACGGCCGCGACGTTGGCCGACTCGATCTCCCGGACTTTGCTCGGAAACTCGCCCTTGATACGAAAGCCGAGCGGGAACGGCCGGAATCCGCGGGTGTCGGCGGCCTGGAGGAGCTGTTCAACCGTCCTGCCGGCGCGGGCGGCCACCAGGTCTCCGGCTTCGGAACTTACCCATCCGGCAAAGGCCAAAGCCGCGGCGTCCGGCTTGCGCTTGACCTGCGTGTCCTCGCCGCCCCAGGAGTTGCGCACGACGTCCCAGCCGTAGCCGGCCGTCGGGGTCGTGTGGATCAGGATGGCGGCCGCGGCGCCCATCCGGGCGGCCTGCTCATATTTATACGTCCAGCGGCCGTAGTAGGTGAGGGCGCGGCCTCCGAAAAACTTCGCGTCGTCGGAGGGCGGTTCGTTGGTGAACATCACGACGACCTTGCCCCGGACGTCGGCGCCCTTGTAATCATCCCAGCCGTATTCGGGTGCGACGATTCCGTGCCCCACGAAAACGGCCTCGGCGTCGAAGCGGGCATCGGGCTGCTGCAGGTGGCTGACCCCGACGAACTGGTCAAGCCAGCGTAGCGAGAACGGCGCCCCCTTGCCCGTCACCATGAGACTCGCGGTGGCCTGTGTCTCGACCCCGACCAGCGGGACGCGCTGGAAGTACGTGCCATTGTCTCCGGCGGGCTTGGCGCCGATCAGGGCGAACTGCGCTGCCAGATACTCGGCAGCCAACTCGCCGCCGCGCGTGCCGACGCCGCGTCCTTCGAGGAGGTCATGCGCGAGAAACTTCACATGGGCCCGGATACCGGACGCCGAGATCTGCTGGGCCGAGAGGGAAAGGAGGCCGCTGAGGGCGAAAAGCGCGACTGCTCGCTTCATGCCCTCTAGTGTACGGCTTCCGGCTTCTCGGCTTCCTGAGTTTTGGAAAGGTACTGGACGATGACGGAGACGCGCCGATTGGAGGCGGCGTCGGGATCTTCAGGGTGACGAAGCTGTTGATCGGCATAGCCACGCACCTGGGAGACCTGGGCAGGGCGGATGCCGGCCGACTGCATCAGCCGACGGGCGGCGTTGGCGCGGTCCGAGGAGAGCTCCCAGTTGGAGTAACCGGTAGGAGAGGTATATGGCCGCGCGTCTGTATGGCCCTCGATGAGCAGATTGTTGGGCAGCTTACCCAGCTCCTGCGCGAGCCGCGCCAGTAGCTCGCTGCCGCTGCCGGTTGGTTCGGCCCGCCCGCTCTCGAAGAACATGCCCCGTTCGGTTTCGAGCAACTCGATCCGCAGCCCTTCGCCCGTGATGATGAGCTCGACCTGATCCTTGAACTGCTGGAAGTCGGGCATCTCTTTCATCGTTTCTTCGAGGAGTTCCTTGAGCTTCTCCATGTCGTCCTTAGCGACCTCGATCCCGGAGCCTGCGCCGGCCATCTTCGTGGCGGCCATCTTGCCGCTGCCGGTGGGGTCGCGGAAGTAGCCGCCGACGGCCTGCTGGATCTCCTCCTTGGTGTTCATCAACCACAGGACGATGAACAGCGCCATCATGGCGGTGACGAAGTCAGCATAGGCGACCTTCCAGGCGCCGCCATGGTGGCCGTCATGCTTGTGGAATTTCTTGATGATAATCGGAGCGGGCGCCGGCGACTCAGGCATTCACGGTCTCCGCGACCGGCGCCGCTGCCGGGACGCCCTTGAACGCCGCCTCCATCTCCTGGAAGCTCGGTCGGATATGGCTTGGGATCGACCGGCGGGCGAACTCGGCCGCCAGCAGCGGGGCCGATCCGCGGATGAAGGCGATCAGGCCGACGCGAAGGAAATTGTAGTATTGGTGCTCGGCCTCGTTGTTCTTGGTCATGCTAGCGGCCAGCGGGCCGAAGAATCCGTAGCAGAGCAGGATCCCCAGAAACGTTCCCACCAGCGCGGCCGCCACCTTATGGCCGATCTCCTCGGGAGGCCCGCCGAGCGACCCCATCGTGATCACCACGCCCAGGACCGCGGCCACGATCCCCAGGCCGGGCAGCGAGTCCGCCATGGTCGCCAGCGCCTTTACCGGCTGCTCCGCCTCGTGGTGGTGGACCTCCATGTCCAACTCCATCATCTGGTCGATCTCGAAGTGACCCACACCGCCGGTGATCGACATCCGAAGCGTGTCACACAGGAAATGGAGCGCATGCTTGTCCTCAAGGAGCTTGGGATACTTGGAGAAGAACTGACCGTTCTCGGGATCCTCGACTTCGCCTTCCAGCTTCGCCATGCCGTTCTTCCGGGTGTAGCTGAACAGATCGTTTAGGATCGTGAGCTGCTCAAGGTAAAACTCCTTGGTGTACTTGGAGCCCCGGAAGACGCCCGCAATGCCCGTCAGAATTCCCTTCAGGATCGGGAGCGGATTGGCGATCAGGACCGTCCCGAACGCCGCGCCTCCGATGATCACCAGCTCGGCCGGCTGGAACAGCACCTCCAGGTGGCCGTGCTCCATAAGATAACCGCCGATGATGGCTCCGATAACAATCAGGATCCCCAGGATTGCGAACATGACGTGTCTTGACTCGTATCGGCATCGTCAATGGAATCATTAAGCTAAGTCGAATGGACCAATCTCGATGGACAATAGGGGGATTGCTGTGGTATTCTGAAGCGGTCAGGTTTCTCTCGCATGGACAGACGTACCCTCACGCACCTGCGCGCGCTCGAGGCCGAAAGCATCCACATCATCCGCGAAGTGGTGGCGGAGTTTGCGCGCCCGGTGATGCTTTATTCGATCGGGAAGGACTCGTCGGTGATGCTCCGGCTGGCCCAGAAGGCCTTCCATCCCGGAAAGATTCCCTTTCCGCTCCTGCACATCGACACGACATACGAGTTTCGCGAGATGATCGAGTTCCGCGACCGCTATATTGCCGAGCTCGGTTTGAATCTACTCGTCTATACGAATGAAGAGGCGGTTGCGAACGGGGCGAACCCTGATACGATCGGCACGAAGAAGTGCTGTGGCCTTCTGCGAACCCGCGCTCTGCTGGACGGCCTGGCCAAATACGAGTTTGATGCGGCGTTCGGTGGTGCCCGGCGTGATGAAGAGAAGTCCCGGGCCAAGGAACGGGTCTACTCGTTCCGTGATCGCTTTGGGCAATGGGATCCGAAGAACCAGCGGCCCGAGTTATGGAACCTCTACAACTCCCGAGTGGACAAAGGCGAGAGCATACGGGTCTTCCCGCTGTCGAGTTGGACGGAATTGGACGTCTGGCAATACATCTATCTTGAGAACATCCCGATCGTTCCACTCTACTTCGCCAAGCCACGGAAAATGCTCGTGCGTGGAGAAACTCTGATCCCGATCGAGTACAGTCCGAAGTTCCTGCCCGGAGAAGCGCCTCAAACGGTGATGTGCCGGATGCGGTCGCTTGGTTGTACGCCGTGCACGGGCGCCATTCGCTCGGAGGCCGACACGCTGCCGAAGATCATCGAAGAACTTCTGATGTTCCGCCGTTCGGAGCGCGAGAACCGCGTGATTGACCACGATGAAGAGGGTTCGATGGAAATCAAGAAACGGGAGGGGTATTTCTGATGTCCACACCGGTTGCCGCCTCGAATCCGCCGATGGACATCGAGACTTTCCTCAAGCAAAACGAAGAGAAAAAGTTGCTGCGGTTCACGACCGCGGGGAGCGTGGACGACGGCAAGAGCACGTTGATCGGACGGCTCCTATATGACTCCAAGGGAGTCTACGAGGACCAATTGGCTTCGGTCAAAAAGGCATCGGTCAACCGCAACGCGGGTCCGATCGACTTCTCGCTGCTCACCGATGGCCTTCGAGCCGAACGGGAGCAGGGCATCACGATCGACGTCGCCTACCGGTACTTCTCGACGCCGAAACGCAAGTTCATCATCGCGGACACGCCGGGTCACGAGCAGTACACGCGGAACATGGCCACCGGCGCCTCGACCGCCGATCTCGCCATCGTCCTGGTGGATGCCCGAAAGGGTGTGCTTCCGCAGAGCCGGCGCCATGCCTTCATCGCCTCTCTGCTGGGAATCCCGCACGTTGTCGTCGCGGTCAACAAAATGGACCTGGTCGACTACAGCCAGGAGGTGTTCGAGCAGATCCGGCGGGACTTCACCGAGTTCTCGCGGCAACTTGAGATCCGTGAACTGAAGTTCATTCCGATCAGCGCCCTCGAGGGTGACAATGTGGTGAGCCGGAGCGCGCGGACCCCATGGTATGAAGGGCCAAGCCTCCTTGACCATCTGGAGACCGTTCCGGTTTCGCGCGACCTGAACTTCGAGGAGTTCCGCTTTCCGGTGCAGTACGTGATCCGCCCATCGCTCGATTTCCGAGGCTATGCAGGTCAGATCTCCTCCGGTGTCATCCGGCCGGGCGATCCGGTCATGGTGCTGCCGTCCGGGCGGACGAGCAAGGTCAAATCGATAACGACCTGGGAGGGAGACCTGGAGGAAGCATGGCCGCCGATGTCGGTGATTCTCATGCTCGACGATGAAATCGACATCAGCCGCGGCGACATGCTGGTCGATCCGCGCAAGATGCCGCATGTCTCGCGCCGGGCCGAGGCGACGGTCGTCTGGATGCACGCGGACCCGCTCCGGACAGACCGCCCCTACCTGTTAAAGCACACGACTCAGCAGGTGACCGCCAATATCGCCTCGATCGAGTGCCGGGTTAACGTGAACACGCTCGAAAGAGACCAGGCCTCCGAACTGCACCTGAACGAGATCGGCGTCATTATGGTGGAGACGCGCAAGCCTCTCTACTTCGATCCCTACCGGAAGAACCGGCGCACCGGCAGCTTCATCCTGATCGACCCGGCGACGAACGCGACGGTCGCGGCGGGCATGATCCTGGAGCGCTCGCGGCAGGAGTCGGACCGTTCGCGGCAGGCTGCACTGCACGGGGTCGACTTCGAGACCAGCCGCGTGACGCCGGCCGAACGCGTGGCGCGCTCGGGACACCATCCGGCGACGGTCTGGCTCACCGCGCGTAAGGACCTTGCCTACCTGGTGGAACGGAAGTTGTTCGACCGCGGCTGCCTGGTGCATGTGCTCGCCGATGACCGTGAGTCCCACATGCTGCCTGAGTTGGCGGGGATCTCCAACGCGGCCGGCCTGATCACGGTCTGCTCGATTGCCTCGGCCGAACGCGGCGAACGCGACCGCGCGGTGGAACTCGTCGGCGCCGCGAACTTCATCGAGTTGGAGCCGGAGCAGTTGTCGCCTAAGGACGAGGAGGCGGCCGAACAAATCATCCGGCTGCTGCAGCGCCGGGGCGTGCTTCCCCACGAAGACCACTTCGCCGGCGGCGAGGGAATCTAGCCGAGGCAGCTTCCAGAACGCAAAATGGGCCACTCCGCTCCAATCGCGGGGTGGCCCATTTTGATTGGATCCGGCCGCCGCGGTTGTCAGCTGTTGGCGGCCGCGGCGGGCTTCTTAACGAGTTCGAGGCCGCGCTGCACGATGACGCGCATCTGCTCGATGTGCTCGGCTGGCGGATCGACAAGCGGGGCACGGACGCCGCCCACGGCCCTTCCCGTCACGGACAGTCCCGTCTTAATCAGAGAAACGGCGTAGCCTTTGACGCGGTCCCGGAGTTCACCGAAGGGCCGGAAGAATCCGTCGAGCAGCCGGGCGCATTCGGCATGATTGCCCGAGCTGACGGCGGCGAAGAAGGCGTGCGAGATCTCCGGGACGAAGTTGAAGACGGCGGAGGAGTAGGTGGTGCATCCGACCCCGAAGTACGCCTGGGCCGAAAGCTCGGCCGTGGGCATCCCGTTGAGGAAGATCAGGCGGTCACCGACGGCGAGCTGGATGCGGATGAGGCGCTCCATCTCTCCGTACCCGTCCTTAAATCCGATGATATTCGGCACCTCGGCGAGCCGGGCGACAGTGGCGGGTGCAAAGATGGCGTTGTCACGTTGGTAGACGATGACACCGATTTTGACGGCCTCGGCAATGGCGCGATAGTGGCGGTACAGCCCTTCCTGCTCGGAGTGCATGAGGTAGGGCGGCATGACCATGATCCCGTCAGCGCCCGCTTCCTCGGCGGCCCTGGCGAAGTCGATCGCGAGCCTGGTCCCGTAGCCGGCGCCGGCGATGATCGGAAGTTTGCCGGCGGCCTGTTCCACGGAGGCGCGGACCAGAGTCCGGTACTCGTCAAGGTTAATCGAGAAGTACTCGCCCGTGCCGCCGCAGACGAAAAGCGCCTCGGGTTTCGCGTCGATCATGAACTGGACATGGTCGCGGAAGGCCGGGACGTTGATTTCGTTGTCCGCCGTAAAGGGCGTTACCGGAAAAGAGAGCAAACCGCGCACGCGGGTCTTGAGTTCTTGTGGAGAGATCATAACCAGTATCAAAGCTAACGCATTTCCCATCTCGCAGGAAAGTGCGGAATACCTGGCGCAACCCGCCCTACTCCGGATCAACATGGTTGGCGCCCACGCCAGCGGCCGAGTCCAGCCTGTGCGCCGGCCGAGAGTTCGGCACACGTGTTGGTGCCAACGCTAGAGCGTCTGGTGTGTGTCCGGCGCTTGGCCAGCCACCGCGGCTTTTCGCTGAGCTTGCGGGCCGATGCCCTCGGGCATCGGATGGCGCGCTCGTCGAGCGCGGCCGAATGCGCGAACGCGAAAATGCTCCTGTTGTCAGAGGAGCTGGGGTTGATTGACAACGCATTTCGCCGTTCTCGATGCGAACCAGGGTGTGGTCATCGGCAGGTGGATCCGGAGTCACGGGTGCCGCTTGGCTCCTTCGCCGGGAGGCGAATGGATCTCCACTGCACCGCAACGGGCAGGATCATTGCCGCGTTCGAAGCCGGAGAAGTCATGGATCGGGTGCGTCGGCGTTCCGGTTCTCGATCCGTTCTCACGCTTTGTGGCCGCCCTGAGCATGGCCGGGACGATCGCAGCCATGCGTGCGCCGGTGGCCGTACCAATTCTGCGCGCTACTAACGTGTTCCGATAGCGTGGCGCCACTGGGCTGCTCATCATGCATCCATTATTCCGGCTGTACGCTACGGCCCGACCCTGCGGGCGAGCCTCCCTGTGGGTCTCTTCCCTATGTTTTCTCAATCGTTTACGTGATTTTCAATTGACAGACCAATGGCCCGCTGATATACTTCCCAGCCACGAGGTGATGGCTGCCTCGACTACTATCAAGACTTCAGGAATGGGGGAGTTTATTCCATGCAGAAGGGCATCTGCCTTCTCTCGATCCTTTGTTGCCTGGCGATGCTGTTTGCCGTCGCTGCGATGGCGCAGGATACCCGGGCAAAGGTGCAAGGGCTAGTAACTGACTCAACCAACGCCGCGGTGGTCGGAGCGACAGTCACGCTTCGGAACGAAAACACGGGCGTGCAAACCGTCCTCCGGACAAGCCAGGTGGGACAGTATCTGTTCGACTTCGTGATTCCCGGAAATTATTCGGTCACGGTCGAACTCGATGGCTTCAAGCAGTTCGTACAGCGCAACATTCTGGTGCAGGCGCGCGGCGACGTCACGGTCAACGCGGTGCTGGAGATCGGAAGCACGCGTGAGACCGTCACGGTCGAAGCCTCGCCGGTTGCGGTGCAGTTCAACACCACGACGATGGCGTTGACGATCGATACCAAAATGGCCAACACGCTGCCGATCATTCACCGGAATCCCTTCCTGCTGGTGGCTCTGAATCCGGCGACTGTTGTGCGGTCGACCACCGAGCAGAGCCCCTATCACCACTGGGCGGCGAACCAATTCGACGTCGGGGGATCGACGAACAACAAGAACGACATCATTCTGGACGGCGCGCCCTCAATGACGGCGCAGAAGTCCAGCTACACGCCGCCGATGGACGCCGTGCAGGAGGTCAACCTCCAGCAGAACGCGGTGGACGCCGAATTCGGACACAGCGCCGGCGGCATCATCAGCGTGCAGATGAAGTCGGGCACGAACGAGTTCCACGGAACGGCCTACTACCTGGGCCGGAATCCCGCGCTGAACGCGCTCGCCAACCGGATTACCCGCGGCGAGAACCTGACGCGCCAGAACGTCTGGGGCGTCACGCAGGGCAATCCGATCGTAAGGAACAAGCTGTTCAACTTCTTCTCCTACGAGGGATGGAGGACGATTGAGCCGCGCTTCGCACAGAACACGCTGCCTACCGCGCTCGAGCGGGCGGGCGACTTCTCGCAGTCGCTGAACCGCGACGGCAACCTGCGGGCCATCTTCGATCCCTACACAACGCAGGTGAACGGCAACGTTGTGACGCGGCAGCCCTTCGCGGGCAACCGGATCCCGGCGAGCCGCATCGACCCGACCTCCCAGCGATTCATCAACGATCTGTGGACGCCGAACAATCCCGGCGTCGGCCCCGTTGGCGCGAACAACTTCCAGGCCGGCTTCGCGAACCGCTTCCGCTACTGGAACTTCTCCAACCGCACGGATGCGAACATCAGCGACAAGTGGAAGGTCTTCGGCCGGTACAATCAATTCAACACCTTCACGCGCATCGACGACTACACGGGCGGTTCGATCGCGCAGCCCGTCGACGGATCCATCCGCCACTCGCTGAGCTTTTCGGGTGACGCGGTCTACACGATGAATGCGACAACGGTGTTGAATTTCCGCTTCGCCGCCAATCGCATCGTCGATTCCTTCGGAGTGCCGGAGGCGATGCTGAAGGAGTCCGACCTCGACAGGTTCTGGCCGGGGAACTCCTGGTACAGGCCCTACATGAACGACCTCCCCGCCATTTACTATCCGGGAGTGATCGTGCGGGCGGCATCCAATACGAGCCTCGGACGAAGCGGCTACTGGTTCCAGGAGCCAACGGCGTGGAACCTGGAGTCGAAGATGTCGAAGAACATCGGGCGGCACTACGTGAAGGTGGGCGGCGAGTACCGCAAGGACAACGTGGTGGCGTCGCGCCCGAGGCCGATGAGTTTCGATTTCCGGCCCGATCTCACGGCGGACACCTTCAACAACCCGAATACCGCGCTCCGCGGAGACGCTTGGGCGACTATGTTGCTCGGCGCTCTGGATCACAACTCGTCGATTCAGTCGATTCCGATTCAGCGGCCGATCGTAAACTACTTTGGAATCTTCGTCCACGACGACTTCAAGCTGACTCCGAATCTCACGTTGAACGTCGGCTTGCGGTACGAATTCCACAGTGCCATGACCGATCCGACGGATCGGCTCTCTCGCGGGCTCGATCTCACTAATCCCATTCCGGAGCTGCAGGGCTCGAACGCTCCGGTGCTGCCGCAGCAGGTGACGGCGCTGCGGACGTCCGCTCCGATCTACAACGGAGCATGGCAGTTCACCGACAGCAACAACCGCAACTCCTGGAACGCGCCGAAGGGCCTGTTCATGCCGCGGTTTGGCATCGCATGGCGCATCAACAATGAAACCGCGCTTCGCGTTGGCTTCGCGCGCTACATTATTCCCTCGTCGTTGACCGACGGCCTGAGCATTCTCGGGAGCGTGTTCTACCCTGGCTTCGACGCATCCAGCCAGACGATTCCCCACCTCCAGGGCATCCCGCAGCAGCGGCTCTCGAATCCGTTCCCCGGCGGCCTGGTTCCTGTCACAGGCAAAGGGTTGGGCCGGTACACGAATGTTGGGGCGCCGAACAACTGGTATCGCCAGGACTTCGTCCCCGGCGTTAATGACCGCATCAACGTCAGTGTGCAGCGGCAATTGCCCGGACGCGTTCTGGCGGACGTGACCTTCTTCACGAATCTCGGGCGCGACCTGCCGTACCCATACAACATGAACCAGATCGATCCGAGAATCGGATTCCAGCATGGGAATGCGATCAACGCATCTGTGCCGAATCCTTTCTTCAATCTTCTGCCGGAAAACATTATGCCCGGCCAGCTCCGGACCCAGCGCAACATCGCCGTGCAGCAACTGCTGCGGCAGTATCCACATTACGGCGACCTGGTCGAGCACCTGCGGGCCGGCAGCCGGAACCGCTATCATGCGCTTCAGATGCAGTTCCAGCGGCCCTTCGTTAACGGCTTCAATTTCGTGATCGGTTACAACTACAACCGCGAACGGAACCTGGAGTTCTACGACAACGTGGATAACTTCACCGAAAACCTGACCTGGCAGCCGGCCCCGAACGCGCGGCACCGGCTGACCGGCGCATCGATATACGAGCTGCCCTTCGGGCGGAACCGGAAGTATATGACGAATGTGCATCCGGTTCTCGATGCCATGCTGGGAGGCTGGTCGGTGAGCACGCTGTTCACCTATAACAGCGGACTCTTCCTGCGTTTCGGGCCCATGGTGCAGAACGGCGATCCCAGAGTCTCCAACCCGAGCCGGGATGGCTGGTTCAACCCGCAAGCCTTCAGCGTCCTGCCGCCGTTTACGCGCCGGCAGAACCCGCTACAATTCGACGGCGTCAACGGCCCACGGTTCGTCAACTTCGACTCCACGCTCGCGAAAGAGTTCCCAATCGTCGAGCGCGTGAAGTTCGAGTTGCGCGCCGAAGCGTATAATATGCTGAACGCGTTCACACCGGGTAATCCCGAGATGAACGTCGCCAACCCGAACTTCAGCCGCAGCCTGGGGCAGCGTCCTGGAGTTTTCGGAAGGCAGATTCAGTTCAGTGGAAGGTTGATCTGGTAGTTGTAGTAACCCTGCTCCTGCTGCTGGCCCGCCTCGCCGCAGGCCAGTATGCAGGCAGCGAAACCTGCCGCACGTGCCACCCGCAGCAGTTCGCGGGTCATGCGAAGACCGGCCATGCCCGGTCGCTCTCTCCCGCGCCGCTTCATCCGCTCGCTTCCAAGTTTCCTCCCGATGCCGGACAGTGGGCTTTCGGCGCCGGCACGCAGGCCGTTACCTTCGTGAGCCAACTCGACGAGGACTACTATGTCGAGCACGGGTTGAGCTGGTACGCAGCCCCGAAGGGATTCGCACTCACGCCGGGACATCGCTCCGAGAAGGGCGAGCGCTACCGCACCTTCGATCCCGGCTCCGCGATCCTGCGCTGCTTTCAGTGTCACTCGACCGGACGGCTGCGCCTGGGTCCGAATTTCCGAATCGAGCCGTCCGAGCCCGGAGTCCATTGCGAAAGCTGCCACGGTCCCGGCGCGGATCACGCGAAGGCGCAGAAGCCGATTCGCAATCCGGGCAAGACGAGCGCCGTTGAGATGAACGATCTCTGTGGCGCCTGCCATCGCAAGTCGGCTGCGGCCGGCGAGAACACCGATTGGACGAACCCCTGGAACACCCGCCACCAGCCGTTGTACCTGGCTCAGAGCGCCTGTTTCCTGAAGAGCGAGGGAAGGCTCTCCTGCACAAGCTGCCATCCCGCTCATGCGCCCATGACGCAGACGGCGTCCGAGTACGGGCAAGTCTGCGCCGGCTGCCACGCCAAGCCCGCCCATGCCTCGCCCATTCCGGCCGGCTCCACATGCGTAGGCTGCCACATGCCGGACGCGGCGCCGCAGCCGAACCTCCGATTCGCCAATCACTGGATCGGAGTCTACGAAAAGGGCGAGACGCTGCGCCCTAAGGCGCGCCGGCCCTGATCTTCGCCGCACGCTCACGGAGTTGCTGCGCCGCCTTGCCCTCTCCCATTTGTTCGAGCAACGCGGCAAGGTTCTCGGTATCCGTAGCGACTTCGGGGTGATCGAATCCGTAGGCCTGCTCGTCGATGGCAAGCGCCCTCTCGTAGTAACGCCGGGCCTCCGTGTACTTTTCCATCGCCCGGAGGATGTCGGCCAGATTGCTGGAGGCAGCGGCGACGCGTGGATGGTTGGGGCCGAGCGTCGATTCGAAGATGGTGAGCGCGCGCCGTTGCAACGGTTCGGCTTCGGCGAGCTTGCCGGAAGCGAACAGCATGCTCGAAAGATTGTTGAGCGTGGTCGCGGTCTCGGGATGCTGCGGGCCGGGATCCTTCTCCTGAATCTGTAGCGCGCGGCGAAGCAGAGGCTCGGCGCCGGAAGGCTCCAGAAGGAGAGCAACATCGTTCAGCAGGATGGCCACGCGCGGATGGTCCTTGCCCGACGCGGCCACCTCCCTTTCCAGCGCCTGCTTGTAGAGGTGGAGCGCCGCTTCGCGATTCCCGCCGCGCTCGGCATAGGCGGCCAGCCGCGCGAGGTTGCGGGCGGCAATGGCGGAATCTTTGTGCTGTGCGGCCCGGATGTAGAGCGGAATCGCCTCGCGGGGGTCGAGGACCGCGGCGAGGTTCTCCAGGTCTTCCCCCACCAGCGGATCGTCCGGGCCCAGCGCCTTCTCGTCGATCGCGAGAGCGCGCCGGAGGTACGGCTCAGCCCCGGCGTTATCGCCCTGTTTGTGCAGGAACAGGCCGAGGTCGGAGGCCATGCGGGCGACGCGGGGATGATCCGGCCCCAGTTGCTGTTCGCGTTTAACCAACGCCTGACGGTAGAGGTCGGCAAGCGCCGCCGGATCCGGCTGCAAAGCGAGCGCCGCCCCGAGCAGGAGAACGGTGCAGCATCCTCCGAAAAGCGCGACCGGCTGGCTCCGGACCATCAAGTACCCATCTTAGCCCGCCGCAGGAATCAGAGCCGGATGCGGCGCGGCGTCTGCTGATAGGCCTCCCAATACGTGCGCTTCATGGCGATCTCCGGATCGTCAGCCGCCGGTTGTGTGACCCCGCGTGCGTCGCTGGCGCGGGAGACAAGCGTGTGCTCGCCGGCCGGGGCGTTCTTCCAGTCGTAGGTCCAGAACTTCCAGCAGTGCGGCTCATTGGCGCCCTCGGTGATTCGAACCTTCGTCCAGTCTTCCGAATCGATCTTCAGTTCGACCGAGCGCAGGGGCGTACCGTCGTTCCAGACCGCCCCGGCGATCCGAATCGTGCCGTCCGCCAGGCGCGTGACGCGGGCGACGATCGATTTCAGGTTCATCCGCCCGACCGACATCTCGCGCCAGATCACCTGGTCGCCGCGCTGCTCGCCCCGGATCGTCACGTAATCGCGGCCCATGAAACGGCCCATGTAGCGGCGGTCCTGCACCTCGATGCGGTTCATCCACTTGACCCAGGCGACGCCGTACCAACCGGGCACGACCAGTCGCAGCGGGCCGCCGTGTTTGTTGTCGAGCGGCTGGCCGTTCATCTCCCAGCAGACGAGGATCTTGTCATTGAGCGTATCATCGACCGCGAGGCTGCGGGCAAAATTCTGCGGATATTCGCGGCCGCGGATCTTTTCCGTGCCCTGATCGGCGCCGTAGAAGACCACCTCGATCCCTTCCTTCCTGATCCCGCATTGCTTGAGGATCGGGGCGAGCGGCGTCCCGGTCCAGCGCGCGTTTCCGATTCCGCCCATGAAGCCGGGGGAGGATCCGTTGCCTGCACACTCCAGTGTTGCGGTGAACTCGCGCTTCGGCATACGCTTCAGTTCCTCGATGGAAATCGAGCGAGGCTTCTCGACGAGGCCTTCGATGGACAGGCTCCAGCCCTCTGCCCTGGTGTCGGGATAGCCATAGTGAGCTACGAAGAAGAACTGGTCGTTCGGGGTGATCCAGGAGGTCAGTTGCTCCCACTGGATCATCGGCCGCTCAGGGCGCACCGGTTGCGGATCTAGAAACGGGATTGGTGTTTCGTCTGCCTGGAGCGGCGGCAGTCCGAGGAATGCCGCGCCGCCGAGGGCGAGGCCGCTGCGAAGCCAGTTCCGGCGAGAGACCGGCGATTCGGATATCATGAACGCCTCCTTGCAAAAGAGCGGTGATCAGGCACGATTCTATGTTGCGCGGCGCCGAAGAATCAATCGAGGTTTCGGGAGCAAACTTGACCCTCCACTTCCAACATACCCATAATCGAGGTGGCTCTGTTTCGGCGTAAGACCGCTCCGGAGGGGGCGGGTCCCCACCCGGTTTCACCTTGCGGCCATGGGATTTTGGCACGGGATACGAGACCAGTTTTACGGAGCTTGGCGCAGCGCGGAGCGGCTGCTATACGCCAGGACGGTCCTGGTTCTCGCCATCGCCTTCGTCGTCGGGATCATCGTCATTCTGGTTCACCTGCTCACGCTTTCTTCGAGTTTTGCGCGGACCCTTGCGCTGAGCGAGGCAAGCCGTTATGGCGAGATTGTCTCGGAGATGCGCTCCTTGTACACGGCGGAAGTCGCGGTCGTCGCCGAGGCTGCCGGGCTGGAAGTCACGCACGAGTATCACACCCGTCCGGGTGCGATCCCGCTTCCGATCAGTTTCACACTCGAGTTGGGCAGACACCTCGAGGAGGTGACGATTCGGCTCTACAGCCCGTATCCGTTCCCGCAGCGCGTAGACAGCGGGCTGCGCGACGCATTCGAAAGAGAGGCGTGGAACTATCTCCAACGACGGCCCGATGGACGCTACTTCCGCTTCGAGCGCTATGACGGGAGGGAGGTCTTCCGTTACGCTACCGCGGACAGAATGCGGCCGAATTGCGTCACGTGTCACAACACGCATCCGGAGAGCCCGCGGAGGGACTGGCGGCAGGGAGATGTCCGCGGCGTTCTCGA
The DNA here is from genome assembly GCA_046289265.1 of Bryobacteraceae bacterium. GTDB lineage: Bacteria > Acidobacteriota > Terriglobia > Bryobacterales > Bryobacteraceae > JBKBWD01. The sequence goes on from JBKBWD010000008.1 coordinate 95,773, forward strand.
GGTGATGCTTCCGATGGAAGACGTGATGGCGGAGGTGCAGTCCGGCCTCCGACACACCTTTGCGCTGCTGGTCATCATGTCCGGGGCTGGCACGCTCGCGCTTGGACTGGTAGTCGCGAGACTACGCCGAACGGCCGTCGAACTGGAGGAGCAGGTTGACCGCCGCACTGCCGAGCTGCAGTCCCGCACGCTGGAGTTGGCGCAGGCGAATCAGGAGGTCGAGCGCGAGGCCGAGGAGAGCCGGCGCGCTGCTGAGGCTTTGGCGCTGCAAAAGAGCGAACTCGAACAGACGCGCCTGTTCCTGGACTCGGTGATCGAAAATCTCCCCGTCATGCTGTTCGTTAAGGAAGCCGACCAGCTTCGCTTTGTCGGATGGAACCGGGTGTCGGAGGAACTGACCGGGCTCGATCGGGAAGTGGTCATGGGAAAGAACGATTTCGATTTCTTTCCGGAGGAGCAGGCCCGCTTCTTCGTGACGCAGGACCGGCTGGTCCTCTCCACGGCACAGCCGGTCGACATTCCGGAAGAGTCGATCCAGACCGTGCACAAAGGGACGCGGCTGATCCACACACGCAAGGTCCCGATCCTCGGTCCCGACGGCCGCCCGCGGTACCTGTTGGGGATCTCCGAAGACATCACCGAGCGCCGCAGAGCCGAGGAGCAACTGGCGCAGGCGCGCGAGCGCGAGATTGCGATCGGGTTCCGCATCCAGCAGGCGCTACTGCTCGATCAGCCGCCGCGCGAATTTCCCGGCGTGCGCATCGCAGCCTTCTCGCAGCCATCGCAGCGGATCGATGGAGACTTTATCGTCTTCTTCGGCTACCAGAACTGTTTTCTCGACGTCGCGATCGGAGATGTCATGGGAAAGGGCGTTCCGGCCGCCCTTCTGGGCGCCGCGACCAAGACGCACGTCCTCGAGGCGATCAGCCGTTTGATGTCGGACCTGCCGGTCAGCCGGATTCCGAGTCCGCGGGACATCGTCATCGCGGTGCACCGGGAGATGGCGGGCGAGCTTATCGCCCTGGAGAGCTTCGTCACCCTGGTCTATGCGCGCTTCGACACCGAAACCAGTCGGATGAGTTTCCTGGACTGCGGGCACACGGCGACGATTCACTATCGGGTCCGAACCGATGAGGCGACTCTGCTGCGCAGCGGCAATCTTCCTCTCGGCGTCCGCGCGGATGAGGATTACCAGGAGATCAGCGTCTCTTATGAGGCGGGCGACCTGGTTTTCTTTTACTCCGACGGGTTGACCGAGGCGCGCAACCGCCAGGGCGAGCTGTTCGGCGTCCAGCGCGTGATCGATCTGGTCCGGGAAGGGCGCGGCCTGACGCCCGATGAGCTGATTGATGCGACCCGAAGACGAGTCGTGGAATTTACGGGATCGCATGAGCTCAGCGACGATCTCACCTGTATCGCCGTTCGGTTGGAGCCGACGGAGGCGCCGATGACACACGCCACGATCGAGATCAAGAGCAACTTAAAGGAACTGGTCCGTGCGCGGCAGTTCGTCCGCGAATTCTGCGCCGGAGCACTGGATGACCAGGACGCCGGGCAGTTGGAACTCGCCGTGACTGAGGCAACCAGCAACGTCATCATTCACGCCTACCGCGGGCAGCCGGGCCGCTCCATACGAATCGAAGCGTTCGAGTATGGGGATCGGATCGCCGTCCTGCTTTCGCACTCCGGTACGCTGTTTGATCCGGAGTCGGTCCGGGAGCCGGCATTTGATGGATCGAGGGAGAGCGGTTTCGGCGTCTACATAATGCGCCATAGTGTCGACCGTCTTCGTTTCTACCAAGGGGAGGCCGGGCTGAACTATATTTCGCTCGTCAAGTCCAGGAAGGGGACGCCGGGAGCACCGGGCACATGAGTATGCATGTAGAGAAAATCGGGGAAGTCGCGGTCGTCGAGGCGCCGGGCGAGGAGCTGGATGCGGGTAACGCGCCGGACTTCAAGATCGGGATGGCGCCGGTGCTGGAGTCGAGCACCCGCGTCGTGCTCGATATGCGCCGGCTCCGCTTTGTCGACAGCTCCGGGTTGGGTGCGATCCTCTCCTGCATGAGGCAGCTTGCGGCCAAGGGCGGCGAGTTGAAGCTTTGCGGGCTCTCGGAAGCTGTCCGATCGATCTTCGAGCTGGTTCGGATGCACCGGGTCTTCGATATCCACGATACGCCGGAAGAGGCAATCGAGGCCTTCCGGCGCTGACCTGCACGTCGGTAACTTAATGGGTTGCAGACCACACCCGGAGGAAGATTCCGTCGCCTCCCTCAAGAACTCGATTCTTCGCCACGTGCGCTACTCGCTGGCGCGCGAGTGGGCCGGCATCTCAAGCGGCGAAATCTTCCAGGCGGTCGCCCTGGCGGTTCGCGACCGGCTCGTCGAAAGGATGCTCGCGACTGAGGCAAGCGTCGATCGCTCAGGGGCCAAGCGGCTCTACTATCTGTCCGTGGAGTTCCTGCTGGGCGACCAGCTCGGCAATAACCTGTTGAATCTTCACCTTTATGAGGACTGCCGGCAGGCACTGCGCGAGCTGGGCGTGAACCTGCACGAGATCGAGGAGGCGGAGTTCGAGCCGGCGCTCGGCAACGGCGGCCTCGGCCGGCTGGCGGCCTGCTTTCTCGATTCCATGGCGACGCTCGGGATGCCGGGCTATGGGTACGGCATCAATTACGAATACGGCCTGTTCCGCCAGGAGATCGAAGGCGGCGCCCAGCGCGAGAGGCCCGATAACTGGCTGGCCTACGGGACCCCCTGGGAGGTCGAAAGACCCGAGGAGACCTGCCTGATTCCGCTCTACGGTCATGTGGAACACGGCGTGGACCGCTACGGCCACTACAACCCGATGTGGCTCGGCTGGCAGCACTTGATCGGAGTGCCGCACGATATCCTGGTGCCGGGGTACGGAGGCCGGACGGTCACCTTCCTACGGTTGTTCTCGGCGCGCTCCTCGCGCGAGTTCGATATGCAGATCTTCAACGAAGGCGACTACTTCCGGGCCGTCGAGCAGAAGATCGCGTCGGAGACCGTCTCGAAGGTCCTGTATCCCTCCGACACGATGGAGGCCGGACAGGAACTGCGCCTCGTCCAGGAGTACTTCCTGGTGGCCTGCGCGGTGCGCGACATCGTCCGGCGGTATCGTAGGTTCCACGGCGCGCTCACCGACTTTGCCTCGAAGGTGGCGATTCAGCTCAATGATACGCACCCCGCGCTGGCGGTGGCGGAACTGATGCGCATCCTCGTGGACGAGAACGATCTCGGCTGGGAGGATTCCTGGGACATCGCGCAGGCCACCTTCGGCTACACGAACCACACGCTCATGCCGGAGGCGCTCGAGAAGTGGCCGGTGACGCTGTTCGAACGTGTCCTGCCGAGGCACCTGCAGATCATCTACGAGGTCAACAGGCAATTTTTGGAGAAGGTTGCGGCCGTGTTTCCGGGGGACGTCGGCCGGTTAACGCGGATGTCGCAGATCGAGGAGACGCCGGAGAAGCAGGTCCGTATGGCGCATTTGGCGATCGTGGCAAGCCATTCGGTGAACGGTGTCTCCCGTATGCACACGGAACTCCTTAAAGAGCGGCTCGCCTATGACTTCGTCGAGCTGTGGCCGCGAAGGTTCAACAACAAGACCAACGGCGTCACGCCGCGCCGGTGGATTCTGAAAGCGAACCCAGGGCTGGCTGAGCTGCTCTGCGAGGCGGCCGGAGAGGGCTGGCTCACGCACATGGAACGGCTTCGAGCGCTCGACTCGCTAGCCGCCGACCCGGGCTTCCGGAATTCGTTTCGCAAAATGAAGCGCTCAAACAAGCTTCGCCTGGCGCGCTACATCAAAGACTTGACCCGCGTCTCCGTCGATCCCGACTCGCTGTTCGACGTTCACGTCAAGCGAATCCACCAGTACAAGCGGCAGCTCCTGAACGTGATGCACGTGCTGTATGTTTACTTCGCCGCAGTGGAAGACGGCGACCTTCCGCGCGTGCCGCGCACGTGGATCTTCGGAGGCAAGGCCGCTCCCGGCTACTGGGCGGCCAAACAGATCATCCGGCTGATTCATCACGTGGGCGGCCTGGTCAATCGCGACCGCCGGCTGAATGACAGCATGAAGGTCGTCTTCCTGCCCGACTACCGAGTCTCGCTGGCAGAAGTCATCATTCCGGCATCGGACCTGAGCGAGCAGGTCTCGACAGTGGGAACCGAGGCCTCCGGAACCGGCAACATGAAGTTCGCCATGAACGGCGCCCTGACGATCTGTACGCCGGACGGAGCCAATATCGAGCTCATGGAGGAGGTCGGGCAGGAGAACGCCTTCCCGTTCGGCCTGATGGCGGGGGAGGCCGAGGCGGCGCGCTATCAGCCGGATCGCGATCCGCGCACGATCTGCAGCCGGGATCCCCGCCTGGCGCGTGTTATCGAAGCCTTCCGTTCGGGACGGCTCTCCCCGCGGGAGCCGGGACTGTTCGACTGGATCTGGAGCGCCGTGATGAGTCCCGCCGATCCCTATCTGCACGTTGCCGACCTGCCGTCGTACCTTGAAGCGCACGGGCAGGCCGCCGAGTGCTTCCGGCAGCCGGAGGAGTGGACCCGCCGCTCGATCCTGAATGTCACGCGATCCGGCCGCTTCTCGAGTGATCGCGCCGTGTCCGAGTACGCCCGCGAGATATGGAATCTCGCGCCGCTCGACTTAAATTCAGCCCGGAAGATTGAAGAAGAAGCTTGATCCTTTGCCCGGTTCGGACTCTACCCAGATCCGGCCTCCGTGGCGTTCAACGATGCGCTTGCACATCGCCAATCCCATGCCGGTCCCTGGGTATCTCTCGCCTTCCAGCCGTTTGAACATACTGAAGATGCGGCCTTGATACTCGGGGGGCGATTCCGATGCCGTTGTCCTGGACGCGCAGGAGCCAGCCATCGCCGGCCGGCTCGGCTGAAACCTCAATCCTCGGCTGGCGGCCCGGCGGCTGGAACTTCATGGCGTTGCTGAGGAGGTTGCGAAACAGCAGTTCCAATTGACCGGACTTCCCGCGCACGATAGGCAAACGCTGAACGGCAAGCACAGCACGGGACTCCTCAATCGCCCGGTCCAGATCCTGACGGACGGAGTCAAGGACGCGGTTCATGTCGACGGCCCGCTTCGGCCCAGGAGGTGTGCTGATCAGTGTTGAAAAGGCCGAGAGGTCGCGAATCAGGTTGCTCAGTTTCTGGACCGAGCCGACGATGTAGGGGACGCACTCGTCCACGTCCGTCCGGCCGGCCTTGCGGCGTTTCAACATGAGTTGGAGGAAGCTGGTGATGGTCCGGAGCGGCTCCTGGAGGTCGTGTGAGGCGACATAGGCGAGTTCACGCAATTCGGAGTTGAATTGCGCCAACTGGTCCGTTTTCTCATCGAGCGCCTGGCGAGTGAGCCTGTGTGCGGTGACATCCCACAGAACGGCCGCGACGCCGCCGTCCGGCATGGGGTAGATCCTGGCCTCGAAGCAGCGGGCGCCCGCGCCCCAATTCTGGAGTTCGGCCGAGGTGGATACGCGGCCGGTCATGGCCTGCTCGATTGCGGGCCGCAACGCTCCGGCTTGGTCGGCCAGAAGCTCTTCCGGATGCTTGCCCTGGATCGCATCGCTGGGGGTCCTGAGAAGCCTTTCCGCGGCCCGGTTCACGTAAGAGCAGCGCTGGTCCGGGTCGAAAACGAAGACCGGATCGGGAAGCAGTTCGATCACCGGCGCCATATCTCGAGACTGGAAGGATCGGCGCCGGATGACTCTCGCGAAGCCGGCAATCCGATGTGCGTCGTCCCAGCGCGGCGTAGTCACGATGGCAGCCCGGAACTTCTCCCCCGATTTTGGCAGCACCCACTCTTCAGTCTCGTCGGCGCCGCGATGAATCGCGCCGCGGCGCTGGGAGTTCGCCGTGTGGGCTTTGGCGAGCAGGCTGGACGCGGGACGCCCTACAATCTCCGGACCATCGTATCCAAACATCCGCACTGCGGCGGCGGTCCAATCGAGAATGCGATCCTCGAAATCGGTCAGAACAATGGCGCAGTCGGCCGCCGTTCTCGATGCTCGCTGGATCCCTTTCGGGTAGGACGACTGCCGGCTGGGACGCTTGATATTTTTGCTCCCCACAGCCATTCCGGTAATCGGATATCCGCCTCTGATTTCTATTCTACGCCTGATTCCAATCGGTCAGGAGAGAATCTTCTTCACTACGACTCCATGGACATCGGTCAGGCGAAAGTGTCTCCCCTGGTACTTGTAAGTAAGGCGCTTGTGGTCCACGCCAAGGCAGTGCAGAATCGTCGCCTGCAGATCGTGTACGTGGATCGGATCCGAAACGATGTTATAGCTGAAGTCGTCGGTCTCGCCTACGACCAGGCCCGCTTTGATTCCTCCGCCGGCGAGCCACATGGCAAAGTTGCGCGGGTGATGGTCCCGGCCGTAGTTCGTCTCGGTCAGCCGGCCCTGGCAGTAGACGGTGCGTCCGAATTCGCCGCCCCAGACTACCAGGGTGTCGTCGAGCAGGCCGCGCTGCCGGAGGTCCCGTAGGAGCGCTGCGGTCGGCTGGTCGGTTCCCTTGCATTGCAGGGCGAGGTCGCGAGGCAGGTCATTGTGCTGGTCCCAGCCGCGATGGTAGAGCTGAATGAACCGGACGCCTCGCTCGGCAAGCCGGCGCGCCAGCAGGCAGTTAGCAGCGTAGGTTCCCGGTTTGCGCGCGTCCGGGCCGTACATTTCGAAGACCGGCTCGGGCTCCTTGGAAAGGTCCATCAACTCAGGGACTGAGGTCTGCATCCGGTAGGCCATCTCGTAGGCGGCGATCCGGGTTTCGATTTCAGGATCGGCGAACGACTCGTGACGGATGCGGTTGATCTTTGCCGCTACGTCCAGCATGTGTCGTCGGGTCTCGCGGTCCACTCCGGGAGGATCGGAGAGAAATAGCACAGGGTCGCCGGCCGAGCGGAACTTGACGCCCTGGTAGCGCGAGGGGAGAAATCCGTTACCCCAGAGGCGGGAGAACAGCGGCTGGTCATTGTTGATCGCTTGCGCCTGCGAAATCAGGACGACGAAGGCCGGCAGGTTCTCGTTTTCGGTTCCAAGGCCGTAGCTGACCCAGGCCCCTATCGAGGGCCGGCCCGGCTGCTGGCTCCCGGACTGGATAAATGTGATCGCCGGATCGTGGTTGATCGCCTCGGTGTGGACCGACTTGATAAGGCAGATCTGGTCGATTTCGCGGGCCGTGTTTGGCAGCAGTTCGCTCACCCAGGTCCCGTTCGCGCCGTGCTGGGAGAACTTAAAGATTGTCGGAGTCACGGGAAAGGAGCTCTGCCCGGAAGTCATGCCCGTGATCCGCTGGCCCATCCGCACCGAGTCGGGCAGTTCCTTGCCGCCGAACTTCTTCATCTCCGGTTTGTAGTCGAACAGGTCGATCTGCGAAGGGCCGCCGGACTGGTGGAGGAAGATCACGCGCTTAGCCTTCGGCGCGAAGTGCGGCAGGCCGGTTTCGGCGGCCTTCAGTTCCGTTCCGAGCAGCGACCCCAGCGCGGGAACGCCGATGCCCAGGGCGGTACGGCTGAAGAACTGGCGGCGCGTGCAGGCGAGGCGTAGCATCTCTTCCATGGTCTATTCCTTTGTAATCGTCTCGTCCAGATTCAGGATGGTGCTTGCTACCATCGTCCATGCGGCCAGTTCGACGGGATCGAAACCCGGCGCGGGTTCGGACTCTCCTACCGATAGCAGCAGCTTCGCCATCTTCGGATTGCTCCGATAAGCTGCAAGCTGCTGGCGCGCCAGTCCGCTGAGCAGCGACGACTCCTGCCGGTTGGGCCGCCGGCCGGTGGCGAGAAGGAAGCCGTGCTCAACGCGTCGCGAGCCCTTGGCTTCGCGAAGTATGCGGGCCGCCAAGGCGCGCGCCGCTTCGACGTAAGTGGGGTCATTCAGCAGGACCAGCGCCTGGAGCGGTGTGTTCGTGAGGGGACGTCGCGCGATACACTTCTCGCGGTCCGGCGCATCGAAGGTGGCGAGCGCCGCGGGCGGCGCCGTGCGTTTCCAGAAGGTGTACATCGAACGGCGGTACAGGTCTTTTCCGTGCGACTGCTGGTAGACCTGGGCCGAGAACTCCGCGCCGAAAGCCAGTTCTTCCCAAATCCCGGGCGGCTGGTAGGGGAGCACCGGAGGACCGCCAACCTCGGGCACGAGCAGGCCGCCGACGGCCAGGGCCGTGTCACGCACGATCTCGGCCGGCAGGCGGAAGCGGGGACCGCGCGCCAGGAGACGGTTTTCCGGGTCGCGTTCGTTCAGGGCCGGGGTGGAGCGTGAAACCTGGCGATAGGTGGCGGAGGTGACGATCAGACGCTGCATCGCCTTTACGTCCCAGCCGGTCCGGACGAACTCGGCCGCAAGCCAGTCGAGCAGTTCGGGGTGCGAGGGAGGCTCGCCCTGCGAGCCGAAGTCCTCGGCGGTCTTGACCAGGCCGGTGTGGAAGTAAATCTGCCAGAATCGATTGACCGCGACGCGGCTTGTGAGCGGGTGGTCCGGGCTGACGAGCCACTGCGCCAGCCCGAGGCGGTTCCGGGGCGCCTCATCGGGCAGCGGCGGGAGAAACGCGGGAACGGCCGGGGAAACTTTCTCGGTGGGATTCCGATAGTCGCCGCGCGCCAAAACGAAGGCGTCGCGAGGGGTCTCCAACTCCTGCATAACCATGACGGTGGGAATTTCCCACTCGAGGTCTTCGGCTTCGTTCTTCAGTTGTTCGAGCCTGGCATACAGAGCGCGTGTCTCCTCAGGGGCAGCGTGGCGCAGATACCACTGGCGCAATGCCGCCTCGTGCTCTTTGGCGCGCTTGGCGGCCGGGAGTGTCAGGTGAGCGAGCAGCGGTGCGGAAGTACGAATCGTCTCGATCTCCCCGGCCGTGAGGACCCGATCATAGAAGCGCAGGTCGTCAAGGCGTCCCCGGAGCCGGTCGGCCTCGCGCCGGCCCCCGATCGTGACCGGACCGTCGACCTCCTCAAACGGCTGGCTAAGGGTGTTGCGCGTGATCTCCAGTTCGACCGGACGGCCGTTCAGGTAGAAGGTCTCGCCGGCGATTGCGACGTGGAACCAGCCAAGATCGGCCCCGCGATAGCCGCGCACAACGGGCGGATGCTTCGTGCGGGCCTCCCAGACGCGATCGGGCCAGCGTTCGACCTTGCGGATAACAAAGGCGGCTCGCTGCCTGAGGCGCGGGATGGCGAACGGCTCGTCGAGGAAGATTTCCCAGCCGCGCCCTTCGGAGTCCATGCGGGCGAGGATGCCGGTCTTGCCGGTCCGGGCGCCGGTCCGGAACCAAAAGGTGACGGTTTTGGGGAGGGGCAGGGCCGCGAGTTCCACCTCCGAGCGTCCGCTCATGTCGACGGCTTGCCCGCCGGAGGGTGAGGCGGGGAAGGCGGGATCGTCCCGCAGCGACCGCCCGTGCTGGTAGCGCCCGCTCGTGTCGGCCAAAGAACCGTCGAACTCATAGTGCGCAACCAGTCCCTGCCGGGTCGGCTGCGGAAGAGAGTCCGCCGCGGTCTGCTGCCAGGCCTCGTAGGCAGCCTGGATCTCCGGGGACTCGATCTGCTTTTCAAGCTCCGGGATCAGGCGTTCGGTCTCGGCTTTGCGCTCGGCCTGCTCAGGTGTGGGCAGGGCGAGCAGGGGCGCGGCGTTGCCGCGCTGGCCATCGAGCCCTTTCTCGTCGATGTTGTTGAAGAAGGCTGCGAATTGGTAGAACTCTTTCTGCTTGATCGGGTCGTACTTGTGATCGTGGCAGCGGGCGCAACCCATCGTCATGGCAAGGAAGGCCGTCGCGGTGGTCTCGACGCGGTCTACAACATACTCTACGTGGTACTCTTCCGGGATGGCGCCGCCCTCGAAGTTAATCATGTGGTTGCGATTGAACCCCGTCGCCAGGCGCTGCTCGACGGTGGGCGACGGCAGCAGGTCGCCCGCAAGCTGCTCGACGGCGAAGCGGTCGTAGGGCATATTGCGGTTGAACGCGTCGATGACCCAATCGCGCCAGCGCCACATGTCGCGGTGGCTGTCGATGTGGAAGCCGTGCGAGTCGGCGTAGCGCGCCAGGTCGAGCCACTGCATCGCCATGCGCTCGCCGTAGTGCGGGGAGGCGAGCAGCCGGTCAACGAGCTTTTCGTAGGCGTCGGGCGAACGGTCCCGGACGAAGGCTTCGACCTCGGCGGGCGTCGGCGGCAGCCCGGTGAGGTCGAGTGTGAGACGGCGGATGAGGGTCCGGCGGTCGGCCTCGGGCGACGGCTTCAGGCCCTCCTTTTCGAGGCGGGCGAGGATGAAATTATCGATCGGGTTGCGCGGCCAGCCTGGCTGCCGGACGGAAGGAGGTTCGGGGCGGGCCGGCGGGACGTAGGCCCAGTGCGTGGACCACTCGGCGCCTTGCTCGATCCAGCGGCGGATCAGCTCGACCTGCTTCTCATTGAGCCTCGGGCCGGCCGCGGGCGGCGGCATTCGGAGGGGCTCTTTCTCGTGTGCGACACGGGCGACAATCCGGCTGGCGTCCGGGTTGCCGGGAACGATCAGGGGGCCGGACGGGCCGGCCGCGAAGGCTCCTTCGCGCGTGTCCAGGCGCACTCCCGCCATGCGTGTTCCCTCATCCGGACCGTGGCAGGTGAAGCAGTTATCGGAAAGGATCGGCCGGACCTCGCGCAGGAAGTCCACCTTTCGCGACGGCTCGGCGGCGTTGAGGGAGGACGGGATCAGAAGTGAAAGAATCCAATACCCCCATCGCATCTGTTTCATCCAGTTCGCAACATCATCCTATCACCGGGAAGCGTCCCGGAACTAGGGTGTGGTTTCAGTGTGCTGCTGGCTGAGGTGCCCGTAGTAGCCGAGGTCGCGGCCTGTCAGCAGCTTCGTCAGGAAAATGATCTGGCCGGTGTGCTGGGCGAAGTGCTCGACCACGTGGTAAATCGCCTCGAGCACGGTGACCTCGTAGCCTTGGACGTTGATGGTTTCCGAGAGACGCTCGGCGGGAGTCGCCCGAATTGCCTTGCCGGCCTCGCGGACCGTATCGGACAGGCGGGCGCGCAACTGCTCCCGCGAGAGACCGCCGCGCGCGGCGAATTCGGCGTCCCGGTCGCGGACGTTGGGCATGCCGGCGACACCGGTTCCGATCCACTGCCGCAGATTGCCGCAAAGGTGCAGCACCAGATTGCCGGCCGAGTTCTCGTTTTCCGAATGCCGCGTCCAGACCTGCTCGTCGCTCAAGCGGCCGAGGCAGTCCTCGATCCGCGAGGCCAACTGCTCGAGCTTGTTTGTGGAGAATTCGAGAAAGATCTGATCGTTCGTGCTCATTGACGCCTCCCTTTCCAAAATGACGAAAGGCGAGCCGCTCGGGCTCGCCTCGTTCGTCTGACTTCGGTTCCGGTCTAAAGAATCTCTTCAGACCAGTTCTCCAGGACCGACTTCGCCTTCTGGCAGAACTGGTCGGCCAGGGCGCCGTCGATCAGACGGTGGTCAAAGGTCAGGGCCAGGTAGCAGACCGAGCGGATCGCAATCGCGTCATCGACGACGACCGGGACCTTCTCGACTGCGCCGACCCCGAGGATGCCAACCTGCGGCTGGTTAATCACCGGCGTGGCGAAGATGCTGCCGAAACTGCCGAAGTTGGTGATCGAGAAGGTGCCGCCGGTCACCTCTTCGGGCTTGAGCTGCTTGGAGCGCGCGCGCGCCGCCAGGTCGACGATCGAGCGCTGGAGTCCGACGACGTTCTTCTCATCGGCGTTGCGGATGACCGGGACGATAAGGCCATTGTCCAGGGCCACGGCGATGCCGAGATTGATGTCGTTGTGGTAGATGATGTTGTTCCCCTCGATCGAGGCGTTGACGATCGGGAAGGCCCGCAGCGCCGCGCAGGTGGCCCGCGCGATAAAGGGCAGGAAGGTCAGGCCGAAGCCGTGGCGCGCCTGGAACTCCGCCTTCTGCCGCTGGCGAATTTTGGCGATAGCGGTCATATCGACCTTGTGGACCGTGGTCACGTGCGCCGAGGTGCGCTTGCTGAGGATCATGTGCTCGGCGATTTTCTGCCGCATGATGCTCATTGGCTCAACACGGGTACGGGCGCCCTCCGGACGGGGCAGCGGGGCGGGCGCCTCGACCGGAGCAGGTGCGGGAGCGGCGGCGGCGGGAGCGGCGGCCGCAGGGGCTTGGCGGGCAGAGAGATAGTTCTCCACGTCCTGCTTGGTGATGCGGCCGCCGGCGCCGGTGCCGCGCACCTCGCGCAGATCAATGTCGTGCTCGCGAGCCATGCGGCGCACGAGAGGAGACAGCGGGCCAAGGTCCTCGGCTTCGGCGGCGGCCGGAGCCGCAGCCGCTGCAGCAGGAGCTGCCGCAGGCTCCGGAGCCGGAGCGGGGCGCGCTTCTTTCTTTTCCTCTTTCTTTTCCTCTTTCGGAGGAGCGGGCTCGGCCTTCTTTTCTTCCGCCGGAGCGGCTGCCGCGCCGCCGCCCTCGTCGATGCGTCCCACCACGCTGTTGATCGATACGGTCTTGCCTTCCTCGACCATGATCTCTGCCAGTGTCCCGGCGGCGGGAGCGGGGATTTCGGTGTCCACCTTGTCGGTGGAGATCTCAAAGAGCGGCTCGTCCCGCTCGACGCGGTCGCCGACCTTCTTCAACCACCTGGTCAGCGTACCTTCTACAATGCTTTCGCCCATCTGGGGCATCACGACATCGGTCATAGCACCTTCTCCGTAGTCAATTCTGCTTGCGCAATCTCGTAGTCAAACACCTGGACAAACTGCCGCACCAGCGCGGGGATGACATCCGCCGGCCGGACCTTGCATCCCAGCGCCGCCATGGAAGTGACCGGCTTGGTGAGGCCGCAAGGGACGATATAACGAAAATAGCTGAGGTCGGTGGTGACGTTCAGGGCGAACCCATGCGAGGTTACCCAGCGGCTGATATGAACGCCGATGGCCGCCACCTTGGCTCCATTCACCCAGACGCCGGTCGCGCCGGGCTCGCGTCCGGCCTCGATGCCGAACTCACCGAGCGCGTTGATGATTACTTGTTCGACTGCCCGGACATAGGCTACAACATCCCGCTTCCAATCGCGCAGGTCGAGGATGGGGTAGCCGACGATCTGGCCGGGACCGTGGTAGGTGACGTCGCCGCCGCGATCGGTCTGCTCATAGGCGATTCCGGCGCGCTCCAGAACCTCCGGGCTCGCCAGCACGTTCGACTCCTGGGCGTTACGGCCCATCGTGACGACGTGCGGATGATCGAGCAGGAGGAACTGGTCCGGTACAAGGCCGCGCTTGCGCTGATCGACCAGCTCACGCTGGAGCGCAAACGCCTCCCGGTAGCCCATGCGGCCCAGTTCGCGTACTTCGCATTTACGCATTAATCGCGAGTCCGTAGACCGAGTTGAATGCCTCGCCGACGGCTTCATACAGCGTCGGATGCGCGTGTATGGTGTGCATCAGCGTGTCAACCGTCGCTTCCGCCTCCATCGCGGCGACCGCTTCGGCGATCAGTTCGTACCCCTCGTGCCCGATGATGTGGACTCCGAGAATTTCTCCATAGGTCTCGTCGGCGACCACTTTGACGAAGCCGTCGTGCATCCCGACAATGCTCGCCTTGCTGTTCGCGGCAAAGGGAAATTTGCCGACCTTCACCTTGTAGCCCTCGGCGCGCGCCTGCGCCTCCGTGAGACCGACGCTGCCGATGCCCGGCTCGGTGTAGGTCGCGCCGGGGATGCGGTTCCGGTTGATCGGGGTGGTCGGCTTGCCGGCGATGTGAGCCACCGCGACCAGACCCTCGGCCGTGGCGACGTGCGCCAACTGCGGCGTGCCCGCGACGACGTCGCCGATCGCGTAGACGCCCGGTTCGGCGGTCTGCTGCCACTGGTTCACCTTGATGAAGCCGCGGTCGGTTTCGACCTTCGCATTCTCCAGGCCGATGCTGTCTGTGTTTGGCTTGCGTCCGACGGCCACCAGCAGCGCCTCGGTCTCGAACTCTTCCTTGTTCCCGTTAGAGAGCGTGGCGCAGAACTTGACGCTTTTCGAAGTCTTCTTGATCTCTTCGACCTTGGCGCCGGTCTCGCATCGAATGCCCTGCTTTTTAAAGGAGCGGAGCAGTTCCTTGGAGACCTCTTCATCCTCGACGGGCACCAAGCGGGGCAGCATCTCAAAGATCGTCACCTTCGTGCCGAAGCGGTGAAAGATGGAGCCGAATTCGACGCCCACGGCGCCGGCCCCGATGATGCCAAGGCTTTTCGGGATGGAGGTGAGGTTTAGGATCTCGACATTGGTAAGGATGCGCTCGGCGTCGGGCTTGAGGCCGGGGAGCATGCGGGCCTCCGAGCCAGTCGCGATGATGACGTTTTTCGCTTCGAGGGTTTTAACGCCCTCGTCGGTCCGTACCTCGACCTTGCCCTTGCCCTTCAGGGTGCCGAAACCCTTGATCCATTCGACCTTGTTCTTCCGCATCAGACCTTCGACGCCCTTGGCGTGCTTGTTGACGATTTTGGTCTTCCGCTCAATGACGGCCGGATAGTTGATCTTCGGGTTTTCGCAGGAGATGCCCTCGGCCTCGGCATGCACGAAGTGGTCCCAGACGCCGGCCGTGTGGAGCAGGGCTTTGGTCGGGACGCAGCCGACGTGGAGGCACGTTCCGCCCAGCTTGGGATCCTTCTCGACAAGCGCTGTCTTGAGGCCGTACTGGCCGGCGCGCACCGCGGCGGAGTAGCCGCCGGGACCGCTACCAATGATGATGAGATCGTAGGACATTGCCCATCATTCTATCAAGTTGGGCGGGTTCCACGGAGGTGATCGGAGCGGATCCGACTCAAATTCCTGAAACCGAATACGTCGCGGTCAGTCTAAGCTAACAGAACGTCAGCAGAGTCGCTGCTGGCGCTTGCTCCCGATCATGCGACCTGTAGAAGTTCTTGCGACATGGGGTAAGATTCTCTCCGGGCGGGTCCCGATGCTCTCGATTGAGATCACGCGAGAGTGTCCTCTGCACTGTCCGGGCTGCTACGCGTACAACGACGATCACCTGGGCGGCGGGGTGAAGCTGCGCGAGTTGGCGGACCGCCGGGGCGACGCGCTGGTCGACGGGGTGCTGGGCCTGGTGCGGCGGCATGCTCCGCTGCACGTATCGCTGGTGGGCGGCGAGCCGCTGGTGCGCCACCGGGAGCTCTCGCGCATTCTGCCGGAGCTGAGCCGGATGGGGGTCTTCAGCCTGGTGGTGACGAGCGCGGTGATTCCGATCCCGATGGAGTGGATGAAGCTGCCGCAGGTGCGCGTGGCGGTCTCGGTGGACGGCCTGCCTCCCGAGCACGACGTCCGCCGGAAGCCTGCAACCTACGAACGAATCCTGGAGAACATCTCCGGGAGGCAGGTCAACATTCACCTGACGATCACGCGTCCAATGACCGAGCGCGCGGGGTACCTCGACGAGTTCTTCCGGTTCTGGTCGGCGCGGCCCGAGGTGCTGCGGATCTGGGTGAGCTGGTACACGCCGCAGGTGGGCGAGGAAAGTCCGGAGCGGATTCTGCCCGAGGCCCGCCCACGGCTTGCGGCGGAACTGGTCGAGCTGCGGCGGCGCTATCCGAAAGTGCTGCTGACTGACGGCATCGCGCGGGCGTTCACGAAGCCGCCGGCCGATCCGGCCGCGTGCCTGTTCGCGAAAATGTCGGTGAACTACTCGGCCGACTTCCGGACGCGCGTGGAGCCCTGTGTGTATGGAGGAGCGCCCAACTGCGCCGAATGCGGCTGCGCGATGACGGCCGGCGCCGAGCACCTGGCCGATTTCCGCCTCCTCGGTCCGCTCCGGGCGGGCCACCTCGTAAGGGGATCGATCGCCATCGGCAGCTTCGTGGACCGCTTCCGGAAGGAACCAACGCGCGGCAGGCGGTGGGGCGGAGGACGGTTAGTGCAGATCAGGCCGACCCAGTGACGCGAAGGCGCTTGAATTCCAAAACCACCAAAGCTCACCGCGAAGTTTTGGAGTCTGCGACTTTTGGCGAGCCTATGGTGCTTACTGGTGGAGCATTTGGAACGAATCGCTTTACATGCTGGTGGCCCGCGGCGTGAGCGTCTACCCGAGCGCCGTGGAGGCGATCCTCCGCTCCTGCGCCGATCTACCGCATCGAGACGCTGCGCAATGCCTTCGCTCTCCGCGTCTCGGTCACCTGTGCAGAACCGGGAACCCTCCCTCACTGTGAGGCGAAAGCCCGGCGCTGGATGGAGCGATAGAGGTTCCGTGCGTTGACCCCACACACCGAATCCCGATAAGCTGCGGCTATGCAGTCCATCGTCCTCCCGCAGCTTCTTATCCTTTTCGTCGTCGCTACAGTCGGCCTCCACGCCCAGAATGTCCGCATTCTCGAAGCCGAAGGCGAGGCGCGCAAGTACTGGCCCTACTGGCGCGGACCCTCCGGGCAGGGCATCGTCCAGGGCTCCGGCTATGTCGATACCTGGTCGGCCACGCAGAATGTCTGGTGGAAAGTGAAGGTTCCGGGGACCGGCCACTCCTCGCCGATCGTCTGGAAAGACCGCATCTTTCTGACCTCAGCCTACGACGGCGAAAAGCGCGTCGTCCTTTGCTTCAATCGCGCCGACGGCAAGCTGCTCTGGGAGACGCCCGCGCCGCCGCCTAACAGCGTCGAGCGCCTCTACCGCAAGAACTCCTACGCCACCGCCACGGCTGCTACCGATGGCGAACGCGTCTACGCGCTATTCGGCAACTCCGGACTCCTCGCGCTCGATTTCAACGGCAAACAGCTCTGGCACTACAGCTTCGGCAACACGTCAAACTACCACGGGCCCGGTGGCTCGCCGCTGCTCTACAAAGACCGCGTCATCTTCTACCAGGATCAGCGCGCCAATTCCTTTATCGCTGCCGTCGACGCTCGTACCGGCAAACTCCTCTGGCGCACTCCGCGCAGCGAGAACGTCGGCTGGGGGACGCCCATCGCGATCCGCGCCGGCAATCGGGACGAAATCATCGTCAGCGGCCAGTATGCCGTCCGCGCCTACGACCCCGACACCGGACGCGAACTCTGGGTCGCGCGAGGCAGCACCATGGAGGTGATCCCCACGCCCGCGGTCGCCCACGGACTCCTTTACTGCCCCTCCGGCCGCGCTGGCCCAACGCTTGCCATTCGGCCTGGCGGCTCGGGCGACGTAACCGCAACGCACATCGCCTGGCAGTCGCCGCGTGGTTCGCCTTTTATCCCTTCGCCGCTCGTGCTAGGCGAGTATCTTTACTTGGTCAACGACATGACCTCGATTGCGACCTGCCTCGAAGCCAAAACGGGCAAAAGCGTGTGGCAGGGCCGGCTGGGCGAGGTGCGCAAGGAGAGCTTCTCCGCGTCCCCGGTCGCTGTCGAGGGCAAAATTTATTTCACCAACGACGACGGCGAAACGTTCGTCCTTGCCGCCGGACCCGAGTTCAAGCTGCTCCAGATTAACCGTATCGGCGAACAGATGCTCGCCAGCCCCGCGCTCGTCGACGGAACGTGGTATTTTCGAACGGCCGGCCACCTGATCGCCGTTGGCCGCTAGGAGGATCATGAGACGTCTGTTGCTGGCCGCAGTGCTGTGTCTCACCTTCGCTTCGGCGCAGGAGCGACCCGAAATCGAAATCGGTGGACCCTTTCGCGAGGAGCTTCACCGCTACCTGACCTCGCTCGCCGAACAGCACTGGCGCAAGCGTACAGACGAACTCGATCACCTCACTACCCCCGCGCAGATCCGCCAGCGCCAGCGCTACATCCGCGACCGGCTGAATGAGGCCATCGGCCCCTTCCCCGCCAGAACGCCACTCAATGCGCGGGTGACAGCGCGCTTCCAGCGCGACGGCTATCGGGTCGAAAGCGTAGTGTTCGAGAGCCGTCCGAATTTTTACATCACGGCCAATCTCTACATCCCGGCCTCGGGCCGAGCACCCTACCCGGCCTTACTCGGCACCGCCGGACACAGCATCGCGGGCAAAGCAGCGCCGGTGTACCAGCACGCCTGGATTGCGCTCGCCAAGCGCGGCTTTGTCGTCCTCGCCTTCGACCCCATTGGCCAGGGCGAGCGCCTCGAATATTACGATCCCGCCAAGGGCGAATCGATCACGGGCTTCGGAACGCGTGAACACACGATGGCCGGCACCCAGACGCTTCTAACCGGTTTCCCCTACGCGCATTACATGGTGTGGGACGGCATCCGCGCGTTCGACTATCTCTTGACGCGCAAGGAAGTCGATCCCCGCCGCATCGCCGTGGCCGGCAATTCGGGCGGCGGAACGCAGTCGGCCTATCTGGCCGTCTTCGAGCCGCGCCTGGCCTCGGCCGTCGTCTCCTGCTACATCACCTCCTGGGAGACGCTCTGGACCAAGCCCGGCCCGCAGGACGCCGAACAAAACTTCCCTGGCTTCACACAGGCCGGCCTGAACTTCGGCGACTTCCTCCTCGCCTTCGCGCCACGCCCTATCACGATGCTCACCGCGATCCGCGATTTCTTCCCCATCGACGGCGCCCGTGCCACCTATGAAGAAACGCGACGGCTTTTCGAAGCTGCTGACGCCGCTGGCCGGGTCGGCTACTTCGAGTACGACGACGAGCACGGCTGGTCCAAGCCCCGCCGCGAGGCGACCTATCGCTGGCTGACCCGGTGGCTGCAAAGCGCCGATGACGACGGCGCCGAACCTCCGATCGAGCCCGAGCCCGAATCCTTGCTGAACGCCACCCCGACCGGCCAACTCGCCACGTCGTTCGGCGGAGAAACCGTCTACACCATCAATCGTGCGCTCGCCGAGAAGATCTACCCGAACCGACGCGCCGCCGGCTTAAAGGACCGGGCCGCACTCCGTACCCTCATCGCCGAGCGGCTCCGTGTATCCCCGCGCAGCGGTCCGCCTCCGGCCGCTGCCGGCGTGTCCAACGAAAGCCGTTCCGGTTACACACTGCGGAAGCTGACCCTCGCAACCGAGCCCGGCATCCGCGTCCCCGCGCTGTTTCTCCTGCCCGAGCGCGGCTGCACGGCCGCCCGTCTCTACCTCCATGAGGATGGCAAGGCCGCTGAGTTCGCGCAGCTCGACGACGCGGCCCGCAATGGCGAGTGTATCCTTGCGGTGGACGTCCGCGGCCACGGCGAAAGCGCTCCGCAAGGGGGTTCGGGGAGCTATACCGCGATGTACCAGCTTGCACAGCGCGCCATGCTGCTCGGCAAGCCCCTGCTCGGAATGCAGATCTACGACGCGCTGCGGGCCTTCGACTATCTCGCCGCGCAACCGGAGATCGCGGCCAGGCCCGTGACGATTCACGGCATCGGCAACGCGGGTCTCGTGGCGCTACTCGCCGCGGCCCTTGAGCCCCGAATCGCCGGCGCCCGCATCGAACGCTCACTGCCGTCCTACATGAACCTCGTCCGCACGAAGATTCACACGCGCGCGATCGACCTGGTTGTCCCCGGAGTCCTCAAAGATTTCGACCTCCCCGACGCCGCTGTCGCCATCGCGCCACGACCCCTACAGATCATCTCGGCGCGAGGCGCCGACGGGAACAGGATTGAGTGATGGACTTGATCCAGATCGCCCACGAGCGCCCGGACTCACCCGATGCGATGCGCCTCATCGCACAACTTGACGAATACCTGACCTCGCTCTACCCGTCCGAGAGCAACCACCTGCTCTCCATCGACGGACTCCTCGCGCCCGAGGTCACGTTTCTGGTCGCGCGCAGCGGCCCGGCCGCCGTCGGCTGCGGCGCGCTCGTTGACTGCGGACCGTTCGGCGAACTGAAGCGCTTCTTCGTTCCCCCGGAACTGCGGGGGCGCGGCATCGGCAATCGGATCCTTAAGGAGCTTGAAGTGATCGCCCTTGAGAAGGGACTCGCCCTGCTGCGCCTGGAGACCGGCGTTTCCCAGCCCGAAGCCGTCGCCCTCTACCGGCGAGCCGGCTACACTGAGATCGCCGCCTTCGCCCCCTACGCTCCGGACCCGCTCAGTCTCTTCTTCGAGAAACGCCTGGTTCCCGCCGGACTTGACTCGCGACTTGCGCCCCGATAACCTTGCGGATTTATGGATTCGCATCTCTCCCGCAGGCACTTTCTCGCAGGCGCCGGCATCCTCGCCGCCGTTCCTCCGCGTCCGGCGCGTGCCGCTACGGGCGGCCTGAAGATCACGAAGTTCGTAACTCACAAAGCGACCATCGGCCGCCGCGCCTTCCTGTTCCTCGAAATCCACACCGACAAAGGGATCACCGGCCTCGGCGAAGCCTCGCTCCCGGACCGCGTCGATATCGTCGAACAGGCCGTTCACTGGCTCGGCGATCGAATGACCGGCATCGATCCCGCGGGCATCGAAGAGCACTGGGACAGCATGTACTACCGGATGTCGCGCTGGCGCGCCGGCTCGGTTCTGATGACGGCGCTATCCGCCGTGGATATCGCCCTCTGGGACATCGAAGGCAAACGCCTCGGTGTGCCCGTCTGGAGGCTGCTCGGAGGCCCGATCCACTCGAAGCTCCGGGTCTACTACAGCCACTGGGACAGCTACATGAACTCCCGCAACGTCGAGGACTATGAGCGCCTCGCCGTTCGGACCCGCGAGCAGGGCTGGACCGCCGTCAAGTGGATCGTCGCGCAGGCCCGCACTGACGCCGAGCGCATCGAGAAGACCGAGATGCAGCTTGCCGCCGTCCGCAAGGCCGTGGGACGCTCACTCGACGTCGGCCTCGAACTGGTCGAGCGCTTCTCCGTGCGCTCCGCGATCGAGTTCGGCCGCGCCATTGCCAAGTATCATCCGATGTTCATCGAGGAGCCGACGCTTCGCGAAGATCCGCAGGGACTCGCCGAGGTCGCGGCCAACAGCCCGGTCCCGGTCGCAACCGGCGAAGGGCTCCTCTCACGCTGGGAGTTCCGACCGCTGCTCGACGCCAAGGGCGCGGCCATCATCCAGCCCGACGTCATCCACTGCGGCGGCATCACCGAGATGCGAAAGATAGCCAATCTCGCCGAAACCTACGGCGTCGAGGTCGCGCCGCACCAATGGTACGGACCCGTCGCCCACATCGCCTCGATCCAGTCCATCTGCGTCTGCCGCAACTTCCTCATGCAGGAGTGGGACGGCGCCAACGACGAGACCTTCCTCGAACTGACGAAGGGGACCTACCCGGTCCAAAAGGACGGCTATGTCACGCTGCCGCAAGGCCCCGGACTCGGACTTCAAATGGACTTCGACCTTCTCGCGAAGAAGCACCCCTACACCAAGCGGACCGTCACGCCCGAAAGCCTCCGCCGCCCCGGATAGACAGCCATGCAGACTCGACGCGAATTCCTCGCCTCCACCGCTGCCGCACCGCTGGCCGCTGCCGGAAACCGCCCCAACATCGTCTTTCTGATGCCGGACCAGCACCGCGCCCAGACCGTCGGCTGCCTCGGCGACGAGCAGGTTCGCACCCCGCACATTGACCGCCTGGCGAGCGACGGCGTGGTGATCGAAAACACGTTCGCCAACACGCCCGTCTGCTGTCCCGCGCGCGCCGTTTTGCTCACCGGTCAATACTGCCACCGGAACGGCATGGTCGCCAACGATTTGCGGCTGCGCGAGTCTTCCGTCTCCTTCGCGAAGGTGCTGCAATCGGCCGGCTACCGGACGGGCTTCGTCGGCAAGTGGCATCTGGACGGCGGCAAGCGCCTCCCCGGCTTCGTCCCACCCGGAGAGCGCCGGCAGGGCTTCGAGTACTGGGCTGCGAACCAATGCAGCCACATGCACTTCCGCAATACGATTTTCCGCGACACGCCCGACCCTATCGTCCTCGACAAGTTCGAGACCGACGGCTACGCCGACTACGCCGAAGAGTTCCTTGGCGCCACACGCACCGACAAGCGTCCCTTCTACCTGACCGTCCAATGGGGCCCGCCGCACGATCCCTACAAGGCCCCGGAGGAGTACGCGCTTCATTACGATCCCGAAAAGCTGAAGCTCCGGCCCAACTGGCGCGACGGCGACCGCGTGCCCGGACCCGAACAGATCGCCCACTACTACGCGATGGTCACGGCCATCGACGACGCGGTCGGCCGCATTCTGCGCCGCCTGGACGAACTCGGCCTGCGCGACAACACCATCGTGCTCTATGCCTCCGACCACGGCGATATGCTCGGCTCGCACGGCGAGCGGCTCAAGCGCAAGCCCTGGGAGGAGTCGATCCGCGTCCCCGGCGTCCTACGCTGGCCGGGCCGCGTCAAGCCCGGCTCCCGCACCGGCGCGTTCTTCACCCACGTCGACTTCGCCCCGACGCTGCTCGCCATGGCAGGACTTGCCGTCCCGAAGGAGATGCAGGGACAGAGCCTCGCGCCCGCGATTCTCGAAGGCAAGGGCGGCCCGGACTCGGCCTTTCTCCAGATCTTCGGGCCCTTCGCCGGCGACGGCACCCCCGATGGCTGGCGCGGCATCCGCACGCGCCGCTACATGTATGCGCGATTCAGGGAGCGCCCCTGGGTGCTCTACGATCTGCAGCGCGATCCGCACCAGTTGCGCAATCTTGCCGGGGAGCGCTCTGCACGGGCCGTGCGGGAGGAGATGGATCGCCGGCTGTCCGCCTGGATGGAGACAACCGGCGATCGGTGGGACCACAACTGGTCGCATCCGGTCGAAGACCAGGGCCGGCTGTACAAGCGCCAGACATTCTACTCGGTGGACGAGTACCTCGCCTGGGCGAAGCAGAACCCGGAACTCGACCGGAACCCCTGACCAACTACGCCATGAACTGGCGCAGGTAGATCGCGCTCTGGGTCAGCGAAGCCTTCCGGCGCTCGATCGAGCCCTCGTAGGCGCGGTCCTCCACCTCGACGCAGACCGCTCCCTGGTAGCCCGTATCGGAGAGCACCGAAAAGAACTGGCCCCAGTTTACGTCGCCCAGGCCCGGCAGCTTCGGCGTGTGGTACTGCAGCGGGTAGCCGAGAATCCCGTAGTCGTCCATGCCCTGCGGATCGATCCGGACATCCTTGGCGTGCGCATGGAAGATGCGCGGCGCGAACTCGCGGATCGCCTTCAGGTAGTCCATCCGCTGCCAGATGAAATGCGACGGGTCGAAGTTGAGGCCGAAGTTGGGGCTCGGGATGTCGGCGTACATCCGGCGCCAGATCGCTGGCGACGTCGCCAGGTTCTTTCCGCCGGGCCACTCGTCCCTGGTGAACGACATCGGGCAGTTCTCAATCCCGATCTTCACGCCGTTGTCCTCGGCAAAGGCGATCAGCGGGCGCCAGACCTCGAGGAACCGCGGCCAGTTCTCCTCCACCGAGAGCGCCGGATCGCGGCCGACGAACGTGTTGACGACGTTCAATCCCAACAGCTTCGCCGCACAGATCACGCTGCGCAGGTGCGCCGTGTAGACTTCGGACTCCGCGCGGTCCGGCGTGAGCGGGTTGGGATAATAGCCCAGCCCGCTGATCTCGACGCCCGTCTTGGCCATCGTCTCCTGCACGCGCGCGGCGTCGTCGGCCGTAAACCCGACAACATCGATGTGCGTGACTCCGGCATAGCGGCGTTCGGCCTTGCCCTTGGGCCAGCACATGACCTCGATGCACTGGTAGCCGGCGGATGCGGCGAAATCGGCGACCTCCGCGAGTGAAAGGTCGGGAAGAATTGCGGTAACGAATCCAAGTTTCATGTGTCTGCTCCCTAGTATCCGGCCGGCGTT
Source organism: Bryobacteraceae bacterium (assembly GCA_046289265.1). GTDB lineage: Bacteria > Acidobacteriota > Terriglobia > Bryobacterales > Bryobacteraceae > JBKBWD01. The sequence goes on from JBKBWD010000008.1 coordinate 119,436, forward strand.
GCCGCCATGCCGATCAGTTCCATTCCGAGGCGCTTGCGGGCCTCATCGAGCATGCTTGCCGTGCGCGTTGCGCCGCACCGGGTGACGCCGAGTTCCCGCACCCTCAACAGCGCATCGAAATCCCGCACGCCGCCGGCGGCCTTCACCTGAACAGTCCTGGGGACGTGTCGGAGCATCAGTTGCAGATCCTCGATTGTGGCGCCGCCGGTGCCGTAGCCCGTCGACGTCTTTACCCAGTCGGCTCCGGCTTCGCTGCAGATCTCGCACAGCGCGATCTTCTGATCGTCGTTGAGATAGCAGTTCTCGAAGATCACCTTGATCTTTTGGCCGGCCTCGTGCGTCGCATCGACGACCGCGCGGATCTCCTCGCGGACATACTTCCAGTCCCCGCTTAGAACCTTGCTGACGTTGACCACCATATCGAGTTCCTCGCCGCCGTCGGCCAGCGCCTGATGCGTCTCGGCCAGCTTGACGGCCGTCGTCTGGCCTCCGTGCGGGAACCCGATTGTCGTGCTGGCCTTGACAGTACTGCCCTGAAGCAGTTCGGCGCAGCGCTTCAGGAAATAGGGCAGAATGCAGACGCTGGCCGTATCGTAAGCCAGCGCGAGCTGAATGCCCTTCTCGAGATCCTCCTCGGTCAGCGTCGGGTTCAACAGGGAGTGGTCGATCATCTTGGCGACGTCGAGGTATGTATAGTCCATGTCAACAGGCACGACTAGACCAGGGTACAATGTCGCGACAATGTTATGACACTGCCACTTAGTCCCCCAGCGAAGACCGCCGCCGCCCTACGTCGAATCCCGCCTCCCGCAGAAACGCACGTGCCGCCTCCAACTCTGCCGGACCCAGCTTGCCGTCGCCGTCGGCGTCGTACTGCGACAGAATAAATTGCGCCAGCTTCTGCTCCGGAGGCTTCAGTCCGGCGATGCCGTCAGCGAGCACGCCCTCCCGCGCCAGCAGCGCGCGTGCCTGCGAGAGCATCGAATGGCGCGCGAGCGCGTTTCGGAGCTCCAACATGTCTTCTTCCCTTATCGGCGCCACGTCGAGAACCAGGCTCCCCATCTCGTCCTCGCTATTTTCGCCCCACTGGATGCGGCGCGCGGGACGGAAGGGATTCTTCGGGTTCGAATCGCTGTTGTCCCAGACGATCCGCGAGGTGATCTTCGTGCCCTTGGGCAGCACGAGTGGCTCTTTGAAGTGGTAGAGTGTCTGCCAGGCGAAGTCCCAGCGCTTGATCCAGAGCAGGTCGCGACTGTCACCGTCCGGCAATTCGGCCGTCAGACGGAACTCCTTGCCGATGTAGTGCGCGTGCGCGAAGACCGCGAAGGCCTCCACATCCACCGGAGTCACGAAAGACTCCGTCAGCGAATAAGCTGGATCGCCGGCCGGAATGTCGATCGCGGCGCTGATTCCAAAAAACGGCGGCAGGTGAATTTCGGCGATCGATCGCGCCGGAGGCGCATCCGCAAAGTGCAGGCCCACCGACGAGATCTCATCTTCCTCCTTGCCGCTCGGATGGAAGTGCGTTTGGACCACGATCTGTGACCCCTTCGGCAGTTTCACGGCCAGGCCATCCGGCAGCAGGCGAGGATTCGTTCCCACCGCCCACGTCGCCACGCGATTCCTCATGCCGCCGCGGGAAGGGAACTGGTCGAATCCGGGCTGGCCCTCGCTTTCCTTCGCTCTCACCGGCCTCGGTTGATCATCGATGAAAATCAGGGCATGATGCACCACCGAGCGCCGCCCCGGCCGGAACTCGATCGCCCGGACCCACCTGTCCTCGTCCAGATTCACCGGCAGAGCGAAATACCGATAGATATCCGGTCCTTCGGCCGGAACACGGAACGCCCGGTCCATCTTCAACTCGAGGTCAGGCTTCCCGAGCTCCCAGCCCTCGGTAAAGGCAGGCAACGGCGGTTGCTTGGAGCGGTCGCCCTCTGGCATCCCCGCCTTCACCCAACGCTCGATCGTCACGATCTGCTCTTCGCTCAACCGGCGCTCGTTGGCGAACTCGTAGTGCGTCTTCTCGGCATGCCATGGCGGCATGATGCGCGCGCGGGTGATGGCGGCGATCAGTTTCCCGCGCTTGGCCGCCTCCGCGTAGCTGGTGAGCGGAAACGGACCGGCCTCGCCCTGACGGTGACAGGAGGCGCAGTTTTCAAACAGAATCGGCGCGATGTGCTCGGCGAAGTTCGGAACTGCTTCGGCCCCGAGCAAGGGCGCGATCGCAACGGTCAGCACTGCCAGTTTGCGCATAAAAGTCGAGCATTACTCCTTCAAGTAGACATCGAGCGGTGCGATATAACATCCAACCGCCTTCGTGCGTGGGTTCGGTATCGGGCGGCCCGTGATGGCTGCATCGAGCGCGGTGCGAAGGTCCCGTTCGGTGACATGCCGCCGGGCCTGCCCCCAGGTCTGGTAGGAGTCGTCGATCCGGCCCCGGTAGACGATCCTCCCGGCCGCATCGACCAGCGCCGCCTCGGGCGTCACGCTCGCTCCTGTGGCCTTCACCAGTTCGTGCCGCGAATCCTGAATTGCAGGATATCCAGTGTGACCGTACTCGCGAAGATGCTTGCGGATGCGTTCGGCCGAGAGCGTCGGATCGACATAGACCAGGAAGCATCGGACCCCGCGCGGGGAATACTCGCCGCAGATCCGCTGGATCTCGAGCGAGTATTGGTTGGAGACCGGGCAATCGTCGAGGACATAAAAGAGCAGGGCAAACTGGCCGGCATCGAGCGCGAAGGGAGTCCGCCGTACCCCGTCGATATCGGCAACCGTAATCGTCCGGCGGCCGACGGAGTCCTGTGTGCCCTCCGCGCCGGCCAGGATGCCTGCAATCACCAGTCCCAGGAACAACCGCAACGCCACAGCTCTCACCCATTCCAGTATACCGGCAGCCCGGTGGAGCGCTGTGGCGTCGCGTTGTCGGACTACGCCGTCGTGGCGGTCCGCCAGCGTGTCAGAACCGTCTCATTGTGGTTGGTCCCGGTATGCCCCATCGGGTTATCGTCCGCCGGACGCTTGCCTGCCTTCACGGATGACCGGACTCTCAGATTGGGTGTTGTCGTATTGCGATCCATCGTTGTTCTCTCCTCGGTGAATTGACTTCACCCAGTTCATGCGCGGAATCGAAGCAGGATCGATCACAAAAGTCGAAGTTTGGTGGGCCCTGTAGGATTCGAACCTACGACCAACGGATTATGAGTCCGCTGCTCTAACCGCTGAGCTAAGGGCCCCTGGCCGGTAGGACTTCTCTCCCGAATGTATCATGAAGCCTGCGCCGGCCGGGGAAATCGGCCAGATCTCGAACTTGGGGCGCACCCTGGCCCTTCCCGGAGTCTGTACCGCCGCTCTGACCTGCTCCAGATTCCGTAACGCTGCTTACGGACGCTGTCCCACAGGGAAACCTGCGCCGAGTATGAGATTGATTGCGCGGCAAACGCGCTGCCATTGTGCAAGCTCGTCATCGAGCCGCTGCGCTCCTTCGGGTGTCAGCGAGTAATAACGGGCCCGGCGCCTGTTTTCCGTAACCTGCCATGCGGATCGGATCAGACCTTGGCGTTCCAGACGATACAAAGCCGGATACAGAGTGCCCTGGCCTAACTGCAATACACTCTCCGACCATTGCCCGATGCGCTCGGCGATGCCCCAGCCGTGCATCGGTTCGATCTGCACCGCCTTAAGTACAAGCATGTCTAGAGTGCCCTGCAGCAGGTCACTCCTTTCACTGGTCATTCGGATCTCCTTTAGGAGAACAAGGGTAATGTGTATTACTGTGTGGCATCGGGGAAATGATTCCTGGAGTACACATCAACTAAGTCGCCAACCGGGAAGCGGTCGGCGACTGTTGCGTCAGCGTGTTTCAGTTTGCACGAATCCGTTTACGGCCAACGAGCAGTAGCAGTGCGCCTAGGCCGAAAAGTGTGATGGTCCCGGGTTCCGGCACGACATACGGATCCAGGCGGATGAAGCCGGCGCCTTCGTTGAAGCCGGGCGTCAGCCTGACGACGTTGATATCGATGTCGTACCAGCCGGGCGCCAGAATCCAGGCGCCTTTGCTCAGAAGCGGATGCGCCCACGCGGAATCTCCGTCAAAAGCGCCGCTCTGTACTCCGTCGCCCGCTCCGATGGCGGAGGTGACCCCGAGAGAGCCGTCCACCTGCGTGAATACTTCGAACTGATCGCCGATCACGCAACAATCGACGACCCTGAGCAGTGCCGTCTCTGTGAGTAGTATTTGAAAGCCCTCGCCGGGATCGTCGATCGGTCCAAGTCCGTCCCAGGTAAAGGTTTCCCAAACCCCGAGGGCAATTGGCGCGGCCGATGCTGGCGCAAGGGCCATGGTGAAGAGAGTGATAGCCAGGACTAGCCTGAGCATAGAGGTAATTCTCCTTCGACTTAAGGTGTGTGGAACCAGTGTTCCGGTCAGAGTATGTTAGATCCGTATAGGTATTGTCAAACAATCAAGTGTTAGGAGTTTTAACTTATTATTTCACAAGTAATACATACAATGTGCTTTGTGTGCTCTATCTAGGTAAAATCCGGTAACAACAGGCGATAAACGCGGCCGGAACTGTGTAACCGGCCATAGTTCACATCGTTGTGTAATCGATTCACGCTATAACGGTAACTTACCGTATGTAACAATAAAAAGAAGTGGTTATGAGAGATGAATTACTGTCGATTGCCAAGGGGAATGGCTAGGAAATTTCGGCGGGCAGTCGCCAACCGGAAAGCGGTCGGCGACTGAAAAGGGATCGTTAGCAGGCGCGGATACGCTTGTGGCCTATGAGCAGGAGAACTGCTCCAATGCTGAGGAGCGTGATGGTGCCGGGCTCCGGAACTTCACTTTCCAGATAAGGATCGATTCGAACGAATCCGAATCCGGTGCTGAATCCGTCTGCCAGCCGGACCACGCTGATGTCGATGTCATAGGTGTTCCCGCCGGGCAGGATCCAGGCGCCTTTGCTCAACAGCGGGTGTGCCCACGCACTGTCTCCGTCGAACGCTCCGCTATCGGTGCCGTCCCCCGCTCCGATCGCGGAGGTGAGCCCGAGAGAGTCTTGAATTTAAGAGAACACTTCAAACTGGTCGCCGATCACGCAGCAGTCGACGACTCGGAGCAGTACGGGTACGTCGGTTGTGAAGTGGAAACCTTCTCCGGGGATATCGATCGGGCCGAGGCCCTCCCAATAGAACGGAGCCCATGTGCCCGGCGCGGCGGTCAGTGGTGTAAGGGCCCCGAGAAATAGCACAATCGTCAGGAATATCCTGCGCAACTTGGATTCTCCTTTGATCTGAAATATGGAACTCTCGTCCCGGTGAAAGTATGTGGAAGTTGTATACGTCCTGTCAAATACCACTCTTGTCCAAATTAGTTTCCGCACCAAACGGCTGGGACAGCATCTGAGGATCTCGCCGCCGCTGCTGATCCG
>JBKBWD010000090.1:0-21597 GCA_046289265.1 Bryobacteraceae bacterium
CGTCTGGAAAACTTCCGCCGACGTCATCCTTGACAAGGTCCGGCGTTGTAAAGAATTACTTGAGACGGGAGACTAGGAATCCGTTTGCCGACCCACATCGCCGTCATCCGCAAAGAGGCCCGACTGGCGCGCCAGCAGAACATCGAGGCTGCCGCCGGCCTTACCGCCGAATCCATCGGCGCGCTCGCTTCCCGCCTGCGCCCCGATCCCAAACCGGAATAGAAGGCCGCGACAACAAATCTCCTCAAGCCAAACGCGGCGGGGTCGATAAGGGTCACGTGGCACCCAGGCCCCTCGGGGTCCTGGCCGGGAAGGACTCCCGGAACCCCGTTTCTAGGAGAGAAACATGTCTTTCAGCATCAACACCAACATCATGTCGATGCAGGCGCAGGAAAACCTGCGGATGAGCGCCAACCTGCAAGCGAAAACCATCAACCGCGTGACCTCGGGTCTGCGCATCGTTTCGAGCGGCGACGACGCCGCTGGCCTGGCCATTGCCAACGGCTACCGCTCCGACATCGCCGTCCTGACGCAAGGTATCCGCAACGCCAATGACGGTCTCAGCCAGTTGCAGATCGTCGACGGCGGTCTCAACAACATCTCCAAGCTGCTGGACCGCGCCCGGACCCTGGCCACCCAGTCGGCCTCGGGCACCTTCACCGGATCCCGATCCGTTCTGAACAGTGAGTTCCAGAACGTCATCGGAGAGATCGACCGGCAGGCGCAGGCGATCGGCCTGAACACGGGCGGCGTCTTCGCCAAGTCGCTTTCGGTGTTCATCGGCGGCGGCAAGGCGAGCGCGGGGATCTCGGAAACCGCTAACGGATCTGTCTCGGTGAACCTGAGCAATTCGACGGTGGACGCCAAGAGCCTGGGCCTGAAGGGCGTGCAGGCGAGCGGCATCTCCACTGTGGATATCGGAACGGGCTCGCCCAACACCAGCGTGGCCCAGATCCTGGCGAACTCGACCAACCTGTCCTCGCTGGCGGTTTCCGGCTTTACCGACTTCTACTTCCGCGGTCCCGGCTTCGGCGACGATAATCGCGTAAAGGTGGCGGTGAACCTGGCGGGCGTGACCGATGTCGACACGTTGGTGACGGCCGTCAACAGCGCCATTGAGGCGGCGGGGAATGCGGGCTCTCCGGCGGCGACGGCGTTCAAGAACGCCGGGATCAAAGCCTCGGTCCAGACAAGCGCGGACGGGAAGAAGAGCCTGGCGTTCAGCTCGAGCAACACGGCGTTCCAGGTGGCCGCGGGCGACCGCATGGCCAACGCGCTGCTCGGCAACATTACGGGTACCAATGATGGCGCCACGCTGCTGAACACCGTGACCGCCGGCTCCAACGCAGCCGCCAACGCCACCACCTTCGGCGCCTCCGGCGCGGGCACGATCCAGGTTCGTTTCCAGGGCGCCGGCCTCGCCGATCCGGTCGACATCGCTCTCACGGTCGCGGCCGGCACGACGGTCGGGCAGGCCATCGCCGATCTGAGCTCGCAGGTGGCCAACAACGCGCAGCTTCAGGCTGCCGGTATCTCGATGGCCAACCACACCGACGGCACGCAGCTTGTCTTCACCAACACGCGCGGCGAGCGCTTCGAAGTGCTGTCCTCCGGCGATCTGAACAACCGTCTGGGGCTTGGCTCCTTCCGCGGAAGTACCGGCGCCGGCGGCACTTTCGACTACACCACCGTTACGGGTTCGGGCGGTTCATACGCCGCTTCGGCCGAAACGCTGGAGTTCAACATCGGCGGCGGATCGACCGTTTCGCTCACCCTCACCCCTGGGGCAGCCACGCAGGCTGCGGCCATCGATGCTCTGAACGCCGCCTTTGCGGCCAACGCCACCCTGTCTGCGGCCGGCCTGGTCGCATCCAACAACGGCGGCAACATCGAAATCACCTCCACCAACGATACGGCCTTCCGGATCGCCACCGTCGGTAACACCAACGTCTTCGGCTTCAATGCCGCAGGCGCCACCGGCACCGCCGACGTCGCCGAGACCCAGAGCGCGGGCACCACCGTCGCCTCCTTCAATTCCGGCGGCGCGCAGGCAACGAGTCTGATCTCGTTCTCGGCGATTCGCTACGGTTCCGACGCCCAGACCATCAATATCTCGGCCAACGACACCAACGGCACCGCGCATTCGCTCTCGGTGGTACTGCGCAATGACGCCACCGCGCGCAACGCCCGGACCATCGACGAGGCAATCGACGCCATCAACACGGCGCTCCAGCAGTCCAACAACCCGACTCTTCAGAAGATCGTCGCGGTCAAGGACAAGGAGAACGCCGCCGATCCCGACGGCATCCGCTTCATCAGCACGCTGAGCTCGTTTAACGTGGCAATCGGCACCAACGGCTCGGGCTCGGGACTCGGCAGCCAGGGCACGGTCGTCTCGGCCCAGACTGTCGGTACCGGCAGCACCGCCGACATCAGCACGCTGAGCGCCGCCGAAGCGGCCGTCACGGCGTTGGCCGAAGCTGTCAACTCGCTCGGCAACGCGCAAGCCGTGATCGGCCGAGGCCAGAACCAGTTCAGCTTCGCCGTGAACCTCGCGCAGTCGCAGTTGAGCAATCTGGCGGCTGCCGAATCACGGATCCGCGATGCCGACCTGGCGGCCGAGGCCGCCAACCTGACCAAGGCGCAGGTCTCCATCCAGGCCGGCATCGCCGCGCTCGGACAGGCCAACTCCGCGCCCCAGGCCGTCCTCTCGCTCCTCCGAGGATAACCCCTGACTGACACTCCGGCCGCGGCGGCGGCATGAACCGTTCGCCGCGGCCTTTTTCGTTCCGAACCACAGAAAACGCACATGCCGAAGACCAGCAGCCACAAGAGCCGGGAACGCCTGCGCCGCGCCGCCGGCTTCCACAACGCCGGCGAGCTCGCCCGCGCCGAACGCATCTATCGCGAGGTCCTCGCCGATGACCCCGAGCATCCCGATGCGCTGCACCTGCTCGGCCTTATCGCCGCCGAAGCCGGCCAGCCCGATGTCGCCTGCGCTCTTATCGGACAGGCGATCCGGCTCCACGGTCCGCACCCCTCTTACTGCCGTAACCTCGGCCAGATTTTTCTTGAAACAGGCCGCATTCCGCAGGCCATCGCCTGCTACGCACAGGCGCTCGAATCCGCGCCCTCGGACCCGCTCAGTTGGGCTCGCATGGGTCGCGCCCTGCTCGCCGCAGGACACACCGTCGAGGCGCGCGACGCCCTCGAACAGGCCGTTCGCCTGGACCCGCGCGCCGCCGCCGCGCACCTCGACCTCGGACACGCTTACGAGCGTCTCCACCGCTGGAAGGATGCCGCGGACTCCTACATCCGCGCCCTTCAACACGCTCCCAAACTCGCCGAAGCGCATTTCCGCCTCGCCAACATCCATCACCTTCACGGCCGCTACGCCGATGCCGCGCTCGGCTACCGCCAGGCGCTGCTCGTGGCGCCCGATCACGCCGAAGCCGCCTTCCACCTCGGTGTCACATGCCTCCTCCTCAATGAACCGGATCAGGCCGAGGCCGCCTACCGCCACGCCCTGCGCTACCGTCCCAATCACGCCCGCGCACACAACAACCTTGGAACGCTTCTGCAAAGCACCGGACGCCGCTCCGACGCCATGGACTCCTACGCCCGCGCGATCGAAGCCGACCCCGCCTACGCCGAGCCGCACTACAATCTCGGCCTCGCCTTCCAGGACGAGGACCGGCTTGAAGAGGCGCTCCCCGCCTACGAGACCGCTCTCCGGCTTGCCCCCGGCCACGCCCAGGCAGGCAACAATCGCGGCAACGTTCTGCTCGCCCTCGGCCGGCCGCACGACGCGCTGGCCTCCTACCAGGCCGCCGCAACCGCCGATCCCGATCACGCCGAGGCGCACTGGAACATCGCGCTCGCGCAGCTTCTACTGGGCGACTACGAAGCCGGATGGAAAGGCTACGAATGGCGCTTCCGCCAGCGCGACTCCCAGGTCCGCGCCTTCGAGCAGCCGCTTTGGGACGGCGCTCCGCTCCAAGGCCTCCGCATCCTGATCCACGCCGAACAGGGCCTCGGCGACACCATCCAGTTCATCCGCTATGCGCCGCTCGTCAAGGCCGTCGGCGGCCGCGTCATCCTCGAATGCCAGCCGGCCCTCGCCGGACTCCTCGCAAGCGTCGAAGGACTGGACCGCATTGTCCCGCGCGGCGAGCCGCTCCCGGACTTCGACTGCCACGCACCGCTCCTGAGCCTGCCCCGCATCTTCGGCAGCACCCTCGCGACAATTCCCGCCTCCGTCCCCTATCTGGCGCCCCCGCCGGATCGCCTCGAACGCTGGGAACGCGAACTGCCCACCGCGCGCCGCCGAATCGGCCTCGTCTGGGCCGGCAACCCGCGACACAAAAACGACCGCAATCGCTCGCTGCCCGTCGAATCTCTCCGCGCACTCGCCGGACTCCCCGGCGCCGCACTCGTGAGCCTCCAGAAAGACCAGCCGCTCCCGCCTGGCCTCGACTTCCTCGACCTCGGGCCCCACCTGGCCGACTTCGCCGACACCGCCGCCGTCATCGCCCAGCTCGATCTCGTGATTGCCGTCGACACCTCGGTCGCCCACCTGACCGGCGCGATGGGCAAACCCGCCTGGACGCTCCTGCCATTCGCGCCCGACTGGCGCTGGATGCTCGACCGCCCGGACTCCCCCTGGTATCCCTCGATGCGCCTGTTCCGGCAGCCCGCGCGCGGTGACTGGGAAAGCGTGCTCGATGCGGTGCGGTCCGCTCTGCTCGAATCCTGAGCGACGGCTTCCGAACCTTACCCCGAGTAATCGACAAAGTGATCGCCCGAGCCCTGCGAGCCCGCGGCATGAGCGTGAAGTAAGTGGCGGTGCTGGTTTAACTCACCCAACTGGTGAAGAATGATCGACCGCAGCGTGAGCAGCCGGTGCTGCATTCGCGTCGTCGCGTCGTAGACCTTCCAGAGGCGTTCGAGCCACTCCTGGCGGATCGGGCCGGGTTCGGCCGCCTCCGCCGCCAGGTCGCGGATCAGCTCGAACCGGCGGCGCACCAATCGCTCCAGCGTCTCCAGATCTTCATCGCCGCTCGCCGCCCACTCCTGGTCGGTCCGGTCGAGCTCCTCGAGAATCGCTTCCACCTAGCTGTCCTTCCTTCCGTAGAGCACGTACTGCAGGCTCTGGACGGTTGTCTCCACCATGGACCGCTGCGACTCCAACTGCGCCAGAATCGTATCGGCCGCCTGCAGCTTCGCCAGAAGCCCGGCCTGCATCACGTTCACGCGATCGGCAATCTCGCCAATCTGCCGGTTCAGCCGCAGATCGGCGGCCTCGTAGCGGTCCAACTGCAGTTTCGCCAGTCCGGTCACCGGATCGCTGATCGCCTGGAACTGCTTGGCGAAGCCACCGAGTCCGGTCGTCGAGGTCCCGAGCAGGTCAATCGCTCCAAGCACCTGCGAGTCCGACAGCGCCGCGAACGTCGAGCTGTTGAACGACATCTTTCCGTCACGATCCAGTTCGATACCGACCTCTGCCAGGCTCTTGATCGCGCCGGTGCCGTTATACCCGGTAAACCGCCGCATCACCTCCTGAATTTCCCGCACCAGGAAGTTTCCAGACAGCAGCCCCGCCTGTTCTCCGATCTGACCGCTCACCTGGTCAACCAGCTCGTTATAGGCGCCGACCAGCGACGACAGCGCCGAGGAGACCTGGTTGCGATCCGTGCCGAGCGCGACGATAATCTCCTCGCCCGGCGCGGTCTTCTCGAAGATCTCAAACGTCAAGCCGGGGACGACGTCGTTGATCAGCGTGCTGGTCTTGCTTACCGGTACGCCGTTGAGCTTGAACTCGGTATTCGCGCCCTGGTTGTTGCTGGTGATCAGATGGGTCGCCGCTCCCTCCGGATCGTCAATCAGTTGAAGCGTCTTCGCGCCGGTCGCGTTGGCCGTGATGGAAAGATAGTTCGGCTCCTCGCCCGTGCCTGTCGTGAAGATCGTAGCCGTCACGCCGGCGCCAAGCTGATTGATCGCATCCCGCAGCCCAATCAGGCTGTTGTTCGCCGAAACGTCTATGTCATACGTGTCTGACCCGACCACCAGCCGCACCGTTCCGGAAGCCGATACGGGACTCGAGCCCGAATCCGTATAGCCGCTCACCGAAGTCTCCGAAGCCACCCGCGCCACCGACGTGATCTCGGTGATCGTATAGGTCGCCGCAGAGGTCGCCGAGACATTCGTCCCCCGCACCTTCGACGGACTCGTTGTGCTGGCTGCCAGCGCCTTCCGCGCCCCGACCTCGCCAAGCGCCGCCACTTTCGAGGCCAGCGCGTCCACTGTCGACATCAAATTCGAAACCAGCAGTTTCTGCTGCAGCAGGTCCTTCTGCTCGTTCTGCAGCGCCTTGATCGGCAGCGAGGCGATCGACACCGTCCGCTGCATGATCATCTGGAAATCCTCGGAGTACTGGCTGAGTCCGACAAAGGATAGTGGCGTGAGGCTCACTCGAATCCCTCCCTGCGGCCCGCCTCATCCCAATCGGCATGAGACAAGCCACAATCGCCTCATCGGCACTCTGTGGGATTTCTTGAACGGGGCGCTCTCTCAGGAAGGCAGGCGCTCGTTGAGGGCAGGGAATACCGCCCGGATAAACTCGATCCCGGCACGCGTGGCGGCCTCTTCGCCATTCTCGCCCTGGACCGGCACCACCACTCGCACCAGCGCCGTATCGGTTCGCCGGTACCGGATCGCATCGGCCACCAGGTACAGCTTGGCCGTGTACTCGCTCGCGATGATCCGCTGATTCGCCTTGTACCAGTAAAACACCACGCTCTTGTCCGGCCCCTTGGCCAGAACGTACCGGTTCACTTCCACCGGCTGCTCATAGCCGGGAACCTCGATCGCCATCACCTCGGACTGCGTGGGCACCCAACCGGCGCCGGGCAGACAGTGCTTGGGAGAATGCGGCGCCTGTCCGGTCCGCTGCGACTTGAAATAGGCGATAAAGAGATTCAAGACCGTATGTGCATCGGCGTAGTTGCGCGTCAGCGTATCGTCGGCCCGCAGAACCGCCTGCACCTCGTCGGTCACGACGCCCTCGAACGTCGACCTCCATCCGCCGAACTCTCGCGGAAATTCCGCGAGCGGCAGGGCCAGCGGCACATCTTCGCCGTGCGACAGATTGTAGAAGAGGGCAGCCTGCAGGAGAAGAACCACCGTCAGGATGCGGGCAGCGGGGCGCTTGAGGAATCCGAGCATTTGCCAGTTCCCAGTATAACCGCACACCTGGCCCACCGCGGAGCCCCGCGTGGTATCCTTCGATTCTGTCAAACACATGAAGATCGTGATTCTGTGCGGCGGACTCGGAACCCGCCTGCGCGAGGAGACGGAGTTCCGCCCCAAGCCGATGGTCGAAATTGGCGGACGCCCCATCCTCTGGCACATCATGAAGCTCTACGCCCATCACGGCTTCCAGGACTTCGTCCTCTGCCTCGGCTATCGCGGCCACATGATCAAGGAATATTTCCTCAACTACGAGGCGATGAACAACGACTTCACCATCTGCCTTGGCAATCGCCAGCCGCTCCACTATCACGGCAGCCACGGCGAGGGCAGCTTCCGCGTCACCCTCGCCGAAACTGGCATCGACACCGCTACAGGCGGGCGCCTCCGCCGCATTGCGCGCTACATCGACAGCTCCCCCCTGATGGTCACCTACGGCGACGGCCTCGCCGATATCGACATCGCCGCGCTGCTCGCCTTCCACCGCTCCCATGGCCGCATCGCCACCGTTACCACCGTCCGCCCCTTCTCCCGCTTCGCCCTCATGGACCTCGAATCCTCGGGCGCCGTCCGCAGCTTTGCCGAAAAGCCGCAGCTCGAAGGTTGGGCGAGCGCCGGCTTCTTCGTTTTCGAGCGCGCCATCTTCGACTACCTCGACGGCGACGGATGCGTCCTCGAACAGCAGCCCCTCGAACGCCTCGCCGCCGAAGGCCAGCTCATGGGCTATCGCCACCACGGCAGCTTCCTCCCGATGGACACCTACCGGGAATACAAGCACCTGAACGAACTCTGGCGCGACGGCGAGGCCCCCTGGAAGATATGGCAGGACTGACAGGTTTCTGGAGCGGACGCCCGGTTCTCGTCACCGGCGCGACCGGCCTGCTCGGCGGCTGGCTCCTTCGCCGTCTCCTCGACGCCGGCGCCGAGGTCGTCTGCCTCGTCCGCGACTGGGTCCCCGATGCCGAAGCACTCGCCGCCGGGCTCCTCGATCGGACCCGCCTGGTCCGCGGCGACGTCTGTGACCGCGACATCGTAGAGCGTGCCCTCGGCGAGTATGAGATTGACACCGTCTTCCACCTTGCCGCCCAGACCATCGTCGGGATCGCCAACCGCAACCCCGTCTCGACCTTCGAGTCCAACATCCGGGGCGCTTGGTCCGTGCTCGAATCCTGCCGACGCTCGCCCGCCGTCCGCCAGGTCGTCGTTGCCTCCTCGGACAAGGCCTACGGCGAGCAGCCCGTACTTCCCTATGCCGAGGAGATGCCGCTGGCGGGCCGCCACCCCTACGATGTCAGCAAGTCCTGCGCCGATCTCATCGCGCAATCTTACGCCGCCACCTACGGCCTGCCCGTCGCCATCACCCGCTGCGGCAACTTCTACGGTGGAGGCGACCTCAACTGGAACCGCCTCGTCCCAGGGACCATCCGCTCCATCCTGCGCAACGAACGCCCCGTCATCCGCTCCGACGGCCGCTACATCCGCGACTATATCTATGTCGAGGATGCCGCCGCCGCCTACATGCTTCTGGCCGAACGCCTCGCCTCCTGCCCGGAGCTCCGCGGCCGCGCCTACAACTTCTCGAACGAACTCCAGCTCCCGGTCCTCGACCTCGTCCACCGCATCCTCGACCGCATGGGCCGCCCTGAACTCCAACCCGACGTCCGCAACGAGGCCTCGCACGAGATCGTCCGCCAGCACCTCAGCGCCGCCCGCGCCCGCCGCGAACTCGGCTGGACGCCGCTCTACACCCTCGATGACGGCCTCGACCGTACCATCGCCTGGTATCGCGGCTATTTCGAAAGACACTCCGAACCAAACGCATGCAAACAGACCGCTTCCTGATCATGATCTCCGCCATGTACGAAAACGGAGGAAACACCACCCACAGGCTCCTCGATGGCCACCCGGAACTCCTGGTCTACCCGTTCGAATCCCAGCTCGGCACCAGCCTGGTCTCCGACTTCCTCACCTCCTTCGTCCCCTACAAGTACCGCTGGCCCGAGTTTCCCCTCGACGGCAGCCCCGCCCAGGACTACGAACTCTTCTACGACGAAGAACTGAAAACCCTCCTTCGCGTCCCCTCCCGCAGCAAGTTCCGCGACGCCGGCCTCGTCATGCGGGAAGCCGACCGGAAGCACATCTTCGCGCAACTTCTCCAGATCTCCCCGCGCACGCGCGGCAATATCGTCCGCGCATTCTTCGAAGCAACCTTCGAGAGCTGGACCAACTGTGCCCGCTCCGGCCGCGAGCGCGCCTGGGTCGGCTATAGCCCCGTCGCCGTCCTTGACACGGCCCGCATCTTTGCAGACCTCCCGGACGCCCACATGATCCACACCGTCCGGAACCCCTACTCCGGCTACGCCGACACAAAGAAGCGACCCTTCCCCCTGAGCCTCGAGCGCTATGTGTGGACCTGGAACCACTGCCAGCACCTCGCCCTCACCTACGCCGAGCGTTTCCCGGACCGCTTCCATCTCCTCCGCTATGAGGACCTCGTGGAGGACCCCTCCACAGCCCTCGGCCGCCTCTGCGGCCGCCTCGGCATCGACTTCTCCGAAACGCTGCTCTACCCCTCCTGGAACGGCGCCCGTCTCGAAAGCGTCTTCCCTTGGGGCACCATAGTCACGCCGACCCCCGAGGCCAACCTCGCCACCATGAACGAGCTATCCGGCGCCGAGAAGGATCAGATCCGCTCGCTCGCCGCCGTGATGAACCGCCTCCTTGGCTACGACAAGCTCTAGCATGACCGGCCTCGCCAGCGAACGGGAGCGCCGCCGCGCTGCCTTCTTTCCCAAGGCGGATCTCCGCGCTCCCACGCCCTTCGCCCTCGCGCCTCTCGAACAGAAACGCGCCCTGCTCGAACCCCACCGCCCCGCCGTCCAAGTCATCGCCGGTCCCGCGCGCGTCCACCCGCGCCAGGGAACTTTCCATGCCCTCTGGGAAATCGACGGCGCCGCAGGCAAGTCCGCCATCCTACGCACCTCGATCCCCGGTGATCCCGAGACCGATTACACCCTCCTGCTCGATGCCTGGGCCTCCAGGGAAATGCAGCGCCGCGGCCTCCCCGCCGTCGAGATCCACGCCACCGACCTCTCGCGATCCGCCGCGCCATTCGACTTTCAACTCGCCGCCCGGGCCCCCGGCAGCCCTCTCAGCCGCTACGACGACAACGAACCCGCCATCCAGGCGCTCCTCGAGGCCGTCGGAGCCGCCCTCGCCGAACTCCACGCCATCCCCGCAAATGGCTACGGCCTCCTCGACCCCGCCGACCCCGCGCGCGGCTGCGCCGCTTCCTGGCCGGACTACCTCTACACCCGCCTCGAAGAACACATCGCCGCCTGCCGCGACATCGCCGCCATCGACTCTACCGAAAGCGACCGCATCGCCCGCCTCTTCCTCGACAGCCGGCCCCTGTTCGAGAACCTGCCCGTGCACCTCCTTCACGGCGATCCCGGCAGCCACAACATCTTCACCGACGGCCGCCGCATCACCGCCTTCCTCGATTGGGAAGACGCCCTCGCCGGCGACCCCGTCTTCGACCTCGCCTCCTGCGCCACGTTTCACCCCGAGCGCCGCTGGAGTGCCCTCCTCCAGGGCTACCGCCGCGTCCACGACCCCGGCCCTGGCTTCGAGCGCCGTTTCTGGCTCTACTTTCTCCGCTTGGCCCTCGCCAAAACCGTCCACCGCCACCGCTTCGGCTACCGCGACCTCCCCGGCCGCCAGCCCGCCGCGCGCCGCATCCAGGTCAGCCTGAACCGCCTCACCCGGCCGGAGGCTTCATGCGCATTCTGATCACCGGCGCCAGCGGCTTCCTCGGCTCCTGGGTCCTGCGCCGACTCCTCGACGGCGGCGGGCACGATATCGCCATAATCCTGCGCCCAACGAGCCCCGCCTGGCGCATCCGCGGCCTGCTGGATCGCGTAACGGTCATCGAAGCCGACCTCACACAGCCCGACTCCGCCGCCGGTCCCCTCGCCACCTTCGCCCCCGAAACCGTCCTCCATCTCGCCTGGCTCGGGGTCGGCAATCGCTATCGCAACGACTCGGACCAGGTCACCAACATCGGCGCAACGGCCTCACTGCTCGAAATGGCGGCCCGCGGCGGCGCCCGAACCTGGATTGGCCTCGGCTCCCAGGCCGAATACGGCCCCCACAACGGCCCGCTCGATGAAAACGCCGCCCCGCGTCCTACCTCCGTCTACGGAGCCGCCAAGCTCTGCGCCTCCCTCCTCGCCGCCGACTACTGCCGCCGGTACGCCATGCGCTTCGCCTGGCTCCGCCTCTTCTCCTGCTACGGGCCTCAGGACGATCCCTCCTGGCTCCTGCCAACGCTCATCCGCACCCTGCTGGCCGGCCAACGCCCCGCCCTCACCCTCGGTGAACAGCTCTGGGACTACATCTACGTCACCGACGCCGCCGAGGCCATCTGCCGTGTCGCCCTCGCGCCCGATGCCGCCGGCGTCTTCAATCTCGGCTCCGGGCAGCCCCGAACCATACGCTCCATCGCCGAAATGGTCCGCGACGCCATCGACCCGGCCCTCCCCCTCGGCTTCGGTGAACTCCCCTACCGCAACGACCAGGTCATGCACCTGGAAGCCGACATCCGCCGCCTCCGCCGCGCCACTGGATGGGAACCCCGCGTCAGCCTCCCCGAAGGCGTCCGCCGGACCATCGAGTGGTATCGTGAGAATCAGACCCCCGCATGAAGGATCTCGCCGCCAGAATCCGCGCCCATGCGCTCCGCATGGTACACCGCGTCGATGCCTCCCACATCGGCTCCTGCCTCTCGGCCGCCGACATCCTCGCGGTTCTCTATAAAACGATTCTGCGCATCGACCCTGCCCGCCCGGACTGGCCCGCCCGCGACCGCTTCCTCCTCAGCAAAGGCCACGCCGCCGCCATCCTCTACGCCGTCCTCGCCGAACGCGGCTTCTTCCCCGTGCCTCACCTGGACGAATACTGCCTTGACGGCTCCGACCTCACCGGCCATTCCAGCCACAAGGTCCCTGGCGTTGAAGTCTCCACCGGTTCGCTCGGCCACGCCCTCCCCATCGCCTGTGGCATGGCGCTCGCCGGCCGCAACGCCGCAACTCCCTTCCGGGTCTTCGTCCTCCTGAGCGACGGCGAACTCGACGAAGGCTCCAACTGGGAGGCGATGCTCTTCGCCCCCCAGCACCGCCTCGACAACCTCACCGTCATCGTCGACTATAACCGCATCCAGAGCTTCGGCAGCGTCGACCAGGTCCTCTCGCTCGAACCCTTCGCGGCCAAATGGCAGGCCTGTCGCTGGGCCGTCCGCGAGATCGACGGCCACGATCTGCCCCAAATCGAAGCGGCCCTCACAAACCTCCCCCTCGAAACCGGCCGCCCCGCCGCCCTCATCGCCCACACCGTCAAAGGCAAAGGCGTCAGCTTCATGGAGAACCGCCTCGAATGGCACTACCGCTCTCCCAACGCCGAACTCCTCGCCCGCGCCCTCGCCGAACTGGGGTTCCCCGCATGAGGACGGCCTTCATCGAAACCCTCGTCGATCTCGCCTCACGCGACGACCGCATCTGGCTCCTCTGCGGCGACCTCGGCTTCTCAGTCCTCGAGCGCTTCGCCTGCCGCTTCCCCGATCGCTTCCTCAACGCAGGCGTCGCCGAGCAGAACATGACCGGCGTCGCCGCCGGACTCGCCCACTCCGGCAAAATCGTCTTCACCTACTCCATCGCCAATTTCCCCACCCTCCGCTGCTACGAGCAGATCCGCAACGACGTCTGCTACCACAACCTCAACGTCAAAATCGTCGCGGTCGGCGCCGGCTACTCATACGGCCCACAGGGATATACTCATCATGGAGTGGAGGATCTGGCCGTAACCCGAGTGCTTCCCAACCTGACCGTTTTTTCTCCGGCCGATCCCGTCGAAGCCGAACTCTGCACCCGCGCCGCCGTCGAACATGCCGGCCCCGTCTACATCCGCATCGGAAAAGCCGGCGAACCCGTGATCCATCGCCACCGCCCGGACTGGTCCCCCGGACGCCTGATCCCGCTCCGCGAAGGCCCCGACGGCGCTCTCTTCGCCACCGGCGCCGCCCTCCGCCTCGCCCTCGAAGCGGCGGATGCGCTCGCCTCCACTGGCGCCGCCGTCGCCGTCTGGAGCGTGCCCTCGCTCGCCCCCCTCGACGCCGCCGCGATCGCCAGCGAATCCCGCCGCACTGGCAAAGTCCTCACCATCGAAGAGCACGGCCTCGGCGGACTCGCCTCTGCCGTCGCCGAGATCGTCGCCGAACACGCGCCGGGCACCCGCTTCCGCCCGGTCCGCCTCCCGCGCGAGCCCATCACCATCGCCGGATCGCAGCGCTACCTCGCTGACGGCCAGGGTCTTTCGGTCGAGGCGATCTGCGCCGCCTTCCGATCCCTGAAATAGTCAGAGCCCCCGAATGCCGAACCTCTCCATCGTCCTGCCGCTCTACAACGAAGAAGGCGCCGCCGAGCCGGTTATCAAGGCGGTCCACGGAATCCTGCTTGCCGCACGCATTCCCTTCGAAATCGTCACCGTGCAGAACGGCTCCCGCGACCGCACCCCCGAAATTCTTGCGCGCCTCGCCGAACGCCTCGCCGAACTCCGCATCGTCGAGGTTCCAGTCAATCGCGGCTTTGGCTATGGAGTCTTACAAGGGTTGAAGGCCTGCAGCGGCGAGGTGATCGGCTACATGCCCGGCGACGGCCAGATCGATCCCGAAGTCCTTCCGCGCCTCTACAGCCGGATGATCGAAGCCTCCGCCGACCTCGCACAGGGCCGCCGCATCCGGCGCGGCGACGGTCCGCTGCGCTGGTTCATCTCGAAGGTTTATAACCTGCTGGCGAGCGCCCTGCTCGGCCTGCCCGGCGGAGACCTCAACGGCCACCCCAAGCTCATGACCCGCGACCTCTACACCGCCTTGCGCCTATGCAGCGAAGACCATTTCCTCGACGCCGAACTGATGGCCAAAGCCCACCGCCTCGGCGCCCGCATCACGGCGCTTGACCTCAACTTCCTGCCGCGCGCCGCCGGATGCTCCAAGGTGCGGATCGGCACCTGCTTCGAATTCGTCGTGAACCTGGCGCGCCTGCGCCTCCAGCCGCGAGACCCCTGGGGCCTCTACGCCATCCCTCGCAACGCCCTGGAGCGCCGCGCGCCCCAGCGCACCCTTACTCGCTGACGTTCCCAGGGTCGTCCTTCTGGCTCGGGTGCGGCTCCACCCGGTTGTGCACCGGCGTCCGGGACTGCAAGTACGTGTAAATCGCCTCCAGGTCCTCGTCCTCCATCTGCGAGAAGTGCAGCCACGGCATTACCGTGAACTTTTCGGGACCCGCATCCGGCGAGCCGGTCTCTACGTACGTCCGGTACCACTTGATCCGGTCCATGAAACGCTGCTTGCTCCACTTGCCGATGCCTGTCTCCGGATCCGGAGAGATGTTGGCGCTGTATACTTCCATGCCCTGGAATCCGAAACGCCGCCCGCCCGCGAACCGCTTGGACAGGTCCATGGAAGGGCCTTCCCCTGGCGTATGGCAGACCTCGCACTCGGCTAATGTGACCAGATACTCGCCGTAAAGTTGCTTTTTCGAGCGATCCGGCGGCGGTACCGCCCGCCCCACCGGACGGGGCTCGCCTTTGATCAGCATCCACACCGGAAAATCAAGTTCTGTCGTCGGCACCGGATTCCGAACCGGCGGCAGAGTGTTCAGATAGGCCACGATCGCATAAACGTCCTCGTCGCTCATGTGTCGGAACGCCGGGTACGGCATCAGCGGAAACAGCGCCCGCCCGTCGCGGCTCACACCCTCGCGAATCGCCCGGATCTTTTCCCCGTCGGTCCAGTTGCCGATGCCCGTCTCCGGATCCGGAGTGATGTTCGGAGCGTAGACCTTTCCGGGAAGATCATCCTCGGGAAACGGACCGCCTTTGCCCCGCCCGGAAACCACGATAGGCGCTCCGAATCGGGTAAAATCGTGCTCGGAATGGCAGACGTCGCAATTGGCGACTACCTCGAAAAGGTACTTCCCCCGCGCAATCCGCTCCGGCGTCAGCTCGACCTGGATGTCGAGCGGCGCCGCCATCGCGGGCTTCCGGAAATACAGATAGCTGAAGCCGGCCGCAGCCAGCAGCACAACGCCCAGCAGCGTGTACAGAACGATTCGTTTCCACATGGACAATCCCTCGATTCGAATAATGCTATCGCGCCGAATCGGGCCTCGTTGCCCGGTACCACGCCACGGTCTCGCGCAGCCCTACATCAAGCGGTGTCGCGGCCCGGAATCCGAATTCACGCTCGGCGCGCGTCACATCCAGGCAGCGCCGCGGCTGGCCGTTCGGCTTGGTTGCATCCCAAATGATACTCCCGCCGAACCCGGTGAGCGAAGCTATTTTTTCCGCAAGCGCCCGGATCGAGATCTCGACGCCGCTACCCAGATTCACCGGATCGGGCTTATCATAGCACCGGGCGGCCGCAAGGATGCCCTCTACCGCGTCCTTCACGTACAGGAACTCGCGCGTCGGCGAACCGTCGCCCCAAAGGAGAACCTCCCGCTCGCCGCGCGCAACGGCCTCGACGCACTTCCGGATCAGCGCCGGGATCACGTGCGACGTCTCCAGGTCGAAATTGTCCCCCGGACCGTACAGGTTCACCGGCAGCAGGTAGATCGCATTCATGCCGTACTGTTCGCGGTACGCCTGGCACTGCACCAGCAGAGCCTTCTTGGCCACTCCGTACGGAGCGTTGGTCTCCTCCGGGTAGCCGTTCCAGAGATCGTCCTCGCGGAACGGTACGGGAGTGAACTTCGGATAGGCGCAAATCGTCCCGAGCACGATGGTTTTTTCAACGCCGGTGCGCCGGGCGGCCTCGATGAGCTGAATCCCCATGATCGCGTTCTCGTAAAAGAACAGCCCCGGATTCGCCCGGTTCGCCCCGATCCCGCCGACCACGGCCGCCGCATGGATCAGCACCTCGGGCCGCGTCTGCCGCATCAGGTCCTCGACGGCCTCGGCGCGCGTCAGGTCGAACTCCCGGCGCCGCGGCGCAAAGACGTTCTCGCACCCCGTCTCCCGCAGCCTCTCCACCAGGTGGCGTCCGAGAAACCCGCCCCCGCCGGTGACCAGAACCCGCCTCCGGGCTAGGTCAATCATCCCGCCTCCCCGCTGCCATGTGGGCCCGCAATGCTTCCATGCCGCCGTCGCGCCGCCGCTCAAGCTGGGCAATATCGGCGTCCACCATGAGCCTGACAAGTTCGTCGAAGGTGACGCTCGGTTCCCACCCGAGCACGCGCCGGGCCTTGGAGCAGTCGGCCTGCAGTTCATCGACCTCGGCTGGCCGGAAGTAGCGCGGATCGATCTCGACATGCTTGCTCCAGTCGAGCCCGGCATGGGCGAACGCCGCCTCGCAGAACTCCTGGACGCTATGGACCTCGCCCGTGCCGATCACGTAATCGTCTGGCTGCTCCTGTTGCAGCATGAGCCACATCGCCCGGACGTAATCGGGAGCGTACCCCCAGTCCCGCCGGGCCTTCAGGTTTCCGAGGTAGAGCTTCTCCTGGAGCCCCAGCTTGATCTGCGCCACGCCCCGCGTAATCTTGCGCGTCACGAAGGTCTCGCCGCGCCGGGGCGACTCGTGGTTGAACAGGATGCCCGAGGAGGCGTGCATCCCATAGCTTTCGCGATAGTTCACCGTGATCTGGTGCGCGAAGACCTTGGCGCAGGCGTAGGGACTGCGCGGGCGGAACGCCGTGGACTCGTTCTGCGGCGCCGGCGCGCTTCCATACATCTCGCTCGACGAAGCCTGGTAGAACCGACACTTGAGCCCGGCCTGCCGGATCGCCTCGAGCAGCCGCAGCGTCCCGCAGGCCACGACATCGGCCGTGTACTCCGGGATCTCGAAGCTGACCTTGACGTGGCTTTGGGCGGCGAGGTTATAGATTTCATCCGGCCGGATGGCGTGCAGCAGCTTCGCGAGCGAAGACCCGTCGCTCAGATCGGCATAATGCAGGAACAGCCGCGCATCGGACTCATGCCGGTCCTGGTAGATGTGATCGATCCGCTCGGTATTGAACGACGACGCCCGCCGCTTGATCCCATGGACCTCATACCCTTTCTCCAGCAGAAACTCCGCCAGGTACGACCCATCCTGCCCGTTAATCCCCGTAATGAATGCTCGTTGCATACGATTCACGCATCTCAACCTTCCTCGATTGCCAATTCCGTTGTTCCCCGCTTTGTCACGTCAGCCGGAGGGCGCAATGCAGCCGGCGCGTCACCAGCCTGCAAGATGGCCTCTCGGATGGCGCCAGCCTCATCGTTCAAGCCGGCGTACCGGCACGCCAATCCCTCGCAGAGCTTCGAATACCATGCCGTTATACGAAATGCCTCAGATTGCGAAGAGTGTTCCTCCGTCGCGGCCATCAATAGCCGGAACAGGTTCCTGAAATACAACCGGGCTTCCGAAAACCGGGCTTCGTGGTTCAGCATGACGATGCCGCGGCAGTACAGTGCTGAGTATAGGTTCTCAGGATAGTCGGTCACAAATTCGCTGAGCGTTGCTTTACCTGCGAGGACTCGCTTTGCGAATAGGTCTGCGATACCGTGGCCAGGGCTATTGAGAGCGCCAGTGTACTCTCCCCGATTCGCGAGTGCAATAAATTTGTCCAACGCCTGGCGGCTCCATTCCCAGCGAATCTCTCTGTCCAAGGCCAGCCGGAGCGATCCGATGACCTGCTTTGAGGAGCCGAACGCCTCGTAGAACGTCGGCCCCGGCTCGTGCCTCTGGCATCGGTGGAGAAAGCGTGCCAGCCATTCCCCATTGGTCAGCTGCGTGCGTGGTACCGCGAAGTGCGTTGCTAGCCACCACAGCAGCTTGTCTTTGTTCCTACATGCCGTCTCAAGTGTGACCGCAATATCGCGGACCGACTCACCATCGGCCATGAATCGAAAAAACCCCAACCCGCCGTCAATGAGCTTCTTGTCGAACAGCAGCGTATGAAACCCGATCTTCGATGTTGCGGTGACCACTCCATCCACATCGGGTAGGATGTACTGCGACGGCGTGCGCAGTCCTTCGCCTCCGGACAAAAACAGAGCATTGGGGCAGCTCTGTTGTACGTACTCGATGGCTTCGGAAGGAAGCACCGTCCCCAACGGGTGACCCGTCACGATGACCCCCACGTCCTTGGGAACATGGTCAAGAACGTACAGCAGCAGCTCAAACTGAGAGCGGAATCGAGAGTAGGTTTCAATTAGGAAATGACCCTGGAACTGAAGAGGGCACAGAAGGAGCTTGCGAAACCGCTTTCGGGCGACTTCAATCTCCGAGCGAAAGGGCGATGTGTCGCCGAGCGACCTTCGGCAGTATGCTTTGAACTCCCGAATTTCAGCGAGATCGGCGTTGTTGACCGAAAGCGAGCCATCGATCTCCCTCCAGAAGCGATTCAAAAACGCCGTACCGCCGGGCCCGATCGGATCGAAGAAGTAGCTCTTCGGAAACGGCACGTGCGAGAACAACGCGAACTCGGTGTGCAGCACTTTGGCGCGCGGATAGAGAGCTTGGAGGAAGGGAACCGGTGTCCAGCTAACGATGACTTCTGGTTCGAAGCTGCCGATTCGTGCCCGAATCGTTTCGCCATAGGCAAGCCGCTGTTGCTGCGAGTATCGGCCGAGTAGCCAGGCTTTCAGAATCTCGACCGAATCGTTCACTCCGAAGGCGTCTCGAAGTACACCGTGCGGAATCGTGCAAACTCGTACGTTTTCAGGTGGTCTCAACTGTCTGGCAATCGCATCGTTGACCACCAGATGCACTTCCAGCGTTTCTTCAACGGCCCGCAGCACTTCGGCGATCAAGAGCGCAATCTCGCTAGCCCAATTGAGTTTGAGTGATGGCCGATCGAGTTCGAAAAGCGGCTCCACATAAAATAACAGGCGCATCGGAAAGCATCCTCAGGAGTTGATCGGGATTCTCTTGCTAGATTACAATGGCGCCTAAGCAGATGCCTAGCACACGAGACTGCATTGCGGTCGTGCCCGCTAAACGGATCAGTCGTCGACTGCCGGACAAAAATGTTAAACCTTTTTGGAATGACCTTTCGCTGATTGAACTGAAATTAAGCGTCTTAGGCCATTGCCCCTCGATTCGCCGCGTTATAGTCACCTCGGACGATGACCGCGCTCATCAAATGGCGAACTCTTTTGGGGCTATACAACACTGGAGATCCGCGAAGCTTTGCCAGGACGACATGAAATTCCCCGACCTGTTCGCGGAGGTGCTTGCGGGCTACGAAGATGCGATCGTCTACTGGGCGCATCCCACCTCGCCGTTCGTGTCTCCACGCACGATCGAGGAAGCCTTCCGGATCGTGCAAGAGCGGGACCGGCACTGCGTCCTCGGGGTCGAACGTCTGCAGGACTTCTTCTGGGGAGCGAATCGACGTCCTTTGAACTACAATCCGCTGAATCAGCCTCGAAGTCAGGATTTGGAGCCCATCTGGCGGGTAGCGGGCGGCATTCATGTCGCTGTCGGTCGTGACTTCATCGAGCGTGGCGGGTTCGCGTTCGAACCGCTCGTCATGTTGGAAATGTCCAGGACCGAATCGCTGGATATCAATACTGGCGAGGATTGGTCCATCTGTCAGGCTGTTGCCCCTGCCGTTGTTCCGGCTATGCTCGACCCCGCTGAGCAGCCAGCGCGAAGTGCGTTATAATCGTGCTGCTGAGAACGTAAACGAGGGGGCGAGACATTCCTGGTATGTGGAAAGGCGACTATGGGTTTCTACTTTGGAGCCTGATCGTCAAAGATTTCAAGATTCGCTATCGCAACATGTCTCTGGGGGTTCTGTGGTCGCTTTTGAATCCTCTCGTGATGATGTTCGTCCTGACATTCGTCTTTTCACGAATCTTTCCTGCTACAGAGAAACATTTCCCTCTTTTTTTACTGTGCGGATTCGTCCCCTTCAATTTTTTCACCGCGGCTTGGCTGAGCGGCACCACTTCTCTGGTTGACAATTCCAATCTGGTGAAGCGAGTGGCCATTCCGAAGGAGATCATCCCGGTGGCGGCGGTGCTCTCTAACGTGCTCCACCTGCTGATCCAAATCGCGCTTCTTGGCGCGCTCATCTGGTACTACGGCCTCGGCGTCAACATCAACTGGTTCTGGCTCCCGGCCATCTGGACACTCGAGGTTATCTTCGTATGCGGTCTCGCGCTGTTGACTTCTTCATTGAACGTCCATATCCGGGACATGCGCTATGTTGTTGAGTCGGCCAACACAGTACTCTTCTGGCTTGTCCCGGTGATCTACTCGTTCGCGCTGATTCCCCCGGAATACAAGGATATTTACCAATACAATCCGGTTGCGGCAATCGTGCTCATGATGCGCACGATTATTCTGGAAGCCCAAGCGCCGGCCGCATCAACGCTTTTGAAGATGTTTGCGGTGTCGCTTGGCACAGCGGCGATCGGTATGGCGAGTTTTCAGCTCCTGAAGCGGCGCTTCTACGACTATCTGTGAGGCAATGCGATGAGGGCAGTCATTGAGTTCAGAAACGTATCGAAGTCTTATCTTCGCGGAAGCGGACAGAAGCTACTTCGCCATTACATCGTAAACCTCTTCCGAAGCCGCGGCGCGGATTCCTTTCAGGCACTGCGCAATGTTTCTCTGGAAGTAAAGGAAGGCGAAGGCGTCGCGCTGATCGGCCACAACGGAGCGGGCAAGAGCACGCTCCTGAGTCTGGTTGCCGGGCTCTCGACGCCTGACTCGGGTACCGTATCCGTGCGGGGTCGAGTCGCTGCGTTGTTCGAGCTGGGCTCGGGCTTTCATCCGGACCTCACAGGTGTCGAGAACATCTACATGAATGCAGCGCTCCTGGGACTCTCCAGGCGCCAGACGGAGGCGGCGCTGGAGGACATCATCGCATTTGCAGACATCGGGGATTTCATCCGAGAGCCTCTCCGTACCTATTCGAGCGGCATGGTCATGCGCGTCGCCTTCGCTGTAGCTGTATGCGTCGATCCCGAAATCTTAATCATCGACGAGGTGATCGCAGTCGGCGATCAACAGTTCCAGGAAAAATGTTTCGACCGCATCCGCCGTTTCCGTAAGGAAGGCAAAACTCTGCTTATTGCTTCTCATTCGCCCACTGTGCTCTACGAGCTCTGCGATAGAGCCGTCTGGCTCGACCACGGTGAACTCGTCTCGATCGGAACGGTCAAGGACGTCGTAGAAGCCCACCGCGCTTCCAATGCCAAGTCGACAGCCCATGTTTAACAGCCCGTGGCAGAAGTCCCGCGGGCCGCGCGGCAAGGGCTTGCGAGCCCAGGGCGCGAAGAGCCGATCGAACCAGT
>JBKBWD010000091.1:0-21550 GCA_046289265.1 Bryobacteraceae bacterium
GACTCACACGCCTTCATGGCATCAATAAGTTAGACTGTGGAAAACGCGTTGAATGCAGCTAATTTGGACAGTAGTGAAGGAAAGCGGAAATACCGGATCTGATTCGCATCGACCCAAGCAGGATACCATGGCCGTTTGCGAAAAAGGCGGACCCACAGGGTCCGCCCAATTTGCCGAAATCAGTTCGCCATTCCAGCCGCGACGTAGGCCGGTTGGGAGGGAACCACTACGATGCCCGATTCGGTCACCGTGTAGCCCTTTGCGCGATCCTGCTCCAGGTCGTAGCCGACCACGCTCGACTCGGGAAGCTCGACATTGGCGTCGATAATCGCGCGCCGGACGCGGCTGTATCTGCCGATCCGGGCATTCGAAAGCAAAATTGAGCTCTCAATTTCGCAGTAGCTGTTTACCCGCACACCGGGCGAAAGAATGCTTCGCACTACGCGTCCGCCCGAGATAATGCATCCGCCAGACACAATCGAGTCCACCGCGACCCCCATGCGGCGGCCCTCCTGCGCGAAGACGAACTTCGCTGGCGGCTGCTGGATCAAGCGCGTGCGAATCGGCCACCTCTGGTCATAGAGGTTGAACTCCGGCAGCACGCTGACCAGGTCCATGTTGGCCTCATAATACGCATCGAGCGTGCCGACATCTCTCCAGTAATGCGCCGACTTATCGTTCAGATCGTGAAAGTCGTAAGCCACCACCCGAAGCTTGTCTACGGCCTTCGGCAATATGTTCCGCCCGAAGTCATGAGCCGAAGAAGAATCGTCGGCGTCCTCGCACAGACACCGCAGCAGGACATCGGTGTTGAAAATGTAAATCCCCATCGACGCGCTGATCTTCGACGGATTGAAGACCGAGCGGAACGGGTTGCCGTGCTTCGGCTTCTCCTCGAATCCTCGGACCCGATAGTCGGGATCCATCTGCACGACACCGAACCGGGTTGCCTCCTCCGGCTCGATCTGGATGGTCGCCAGCGTAATGTCCGCGTTCTGCCGATGGTGCCAGTCGACCATCTCCTGGTAGTTCATTTTGTAGATATGGTCAGCCGAGAGGATGAGTGTTAAATCGGGACCCTCGTCCGTGATGCTTTCGATATTCTGATAAACCGCATCAGCAGTCCCGAGATACCAATCATCGTGGATTCGCTTCATCGGCGGGATCACTTCAATAAATTCCCCGAGTTCTCCAGAAAATATATCCCAACCCTCGCGAAGATGCCGGGCAAGCTCCAAGGACTTGTACTGAGTCAGGATGAAAACGCGGCGAATGTTCGAGTTAATGCAATTGGAAAGCGTGAAGTCGATGATCCGATAAACGCCTCCGAAGCGCACAGCGGGCTTCGCTGTGTTCTTGGTGAGCGGATGAAGCCGTTCGCCGGCTCCGCCCGCAAGCAGTATGGCGAGCACGTTCTCCATGACTGTTCCGAGTTATAGCAGAAAATCGCGCCTCCGCGTCCCCAAACCGGCCCCCCCAGCCCATTCCGGTTGTGCCGGCGCGGCCGAACCCGTAGAATATGGGGAGGTTAACGAAATTTTGAAAATTCCAACTGGATCGAAGGGGGTGAACAGAGCTTGGCAGAAGTCCATCTGCAGGATGGTGAAACGCTAGAGAGCGCGCTTCGGCGCTTCAAACGCAAGGTGCAGCAGGAAGACATCATCAAGGAGATCAAGAAGCACTCCTTCTACCTGAAGCCCGGCGAAAAGAAGCGCACTAAGCAGGCCCTCGCCCGCAAGCGCAACCGCAAGAAGCGCAGCAAGGATATGGAGTAACCGTCCAGATCTGTCGGGGCGGGCGACACGCCTGCCCCACCCCTCACTCGTTTTTCAAGGATTCCAGCAAAGGCAGCCGCACCGCCGTCCGGACCGCAAAGGCCGACGCCGCCATTCCCGCCGCGAACACCGCGAGCACCAGCAGCCCCATCGTGAGCACCCGCGCCTCCCCGCCCCGCGCCAGCCAGGCCGGCAGAATCGCTATGACCGCGCACCCCGCGCCAGTCGCCAGCCCCAACGACAGCAACAGCCCGTTCTCCGCCAGGACTAGCGTCCCCAGGCTTCCGGCCGGGAGGCCAACGGCCCGGAGCAGCGCCAGTTCCCGCCTCCGCTCCAGCACATTGCGCAGCAGCACCGCCCCAAGTCCCACGGTTCCGAGCAGCAGCCCGAAAGCCCCGAGCGCCTGGAAGGTCGATAAATAGGTGTTCTCCACCTGGTGGTAGGCCGCCAGCCGCTCGCGCGTCTCCGCCACGTCGAAGCCAAAATCCGAGAGCGCGTGCTCGATCGCCGTCGTCACCTCCGCGACCCGTTCGCCCGGTGCCTCGATCAGGAATAGCCGGTATCCCTCCTCGCGCGGAAACAGCCGCACGAAATCGCCGCTCCCGATTAGAATTTCGCTCTGGAAGAGGCTGCCGCGCAGTGCCGCCACAATACGGAGCCGGATGGGCGCGGCCCCCTCACGTGGGATTTCGATGAGGCCACCGACTTTCCGGTGCAGTACGTAGGCCAGCGAATTGGCGTCGGCGATCGCGGCCACCGCTCCGTCCGGCTGCGGCGTATCGAGCAGCAGCCAGGGATTCGCACGCTCCTCCGGCCCCTCGGCCAGCGAGCCGGAAAAGTCGAACCGCCCCTCGCGCAGAAACGCCGAGGTCGGCGCGATAATCCGCGGATTCCGTGGCTGGTAGAGGTTCAGGCAGCTCACGTCGTCGCCCGGGCGATAGCGGAACGGAACGAAGTTCACGCCGTCCAATTCGTCGCGATCGAGCAGCAGCGCCTCCCGGCCCTCGGGGTCATTCAGGTCGTGAACGATCGGCAGCAGCGACTCCGCAATCAGCGGGTAGCCGCCCGAGCCCGCCTCATCGGCTCCGTCCCGCCGGAAGGCCTCGAGGGAAACAAGTAAAAACGTCGCCAGCGCAATAAGCGTGATACACAGCACGCTCCGACCGGGCCGCCATCCGGCATTTCGAGCACTCAGCATGAGCAGGCCCCGCGTTCCGACCGGTGGCGGCGCATCCGCCCTCTCGCGCCGGAGCCAGTCCGCCTGCACCCGTAGCAGCGCAATCAGCAGCAGTGTGCCGCCCGCGAAGAATCCGCTGGCTTCGCCGAACCAGCCGGCCGCCGCAGCTCCCACACTCGCCAGCCCAGACATTCCGAGCACCGGCGCCCAGAATCGCTCGCGGCGCTTCCGCACCTTTCGCCCGGTATCCGGCAAAGCAGCAATACCGGCCAGCAGAGCGCGCGCCGGGACGCGATGCAGCCCCCGCAGAGTCCAGGCGATAAACGCCATAGCCGCCAGGACTCCGCCCACGGCCCCGGCCGCGAGCGACGCCGGCGTCACGTGCAGTTCAAGCAGGGTGGTCCCGACCGCCCCGACCCACCAGGTCCGCAGCCCGTATAGGATCAGCCAGCTATACCCCACCGCCCCCGCGATGCCCGCCAGGCTCCCCAGCCCCGCGATGACCAGGCCCTCGCCCAGGAACAGCCGCCGCACCTCGGCTTGCGAGAGCCCGACCGCTGTCAGCAGTCCGACCTCGCGGACCCGCTGCTCCACGCCCAGCCGGAAGAAAAGACCCGCCAGTAGCAGCGCCGAGACCACCAGGAAGAAGCTAAAGTAAACAAAATACTCACCAAAGTCCGTCGCCCCGGCCGACGCCTCAAGCGCCTGGCGCCGCGCCGGATATAAGACAAATCCTACCTCAAGCGGGTAAATTTCCTCCCGCAGTGCCCGCTCCAGCCCATCGAGCCCGGAAATTGCGAAACGAATTCCGGTCACCTGCCCGAACCGCGACCGCCAAAGCTCCTGGCCGCGCGCCAGCGGAATCCAGGCCTTCGGGGTCGTCCGGTGGCGGTCCCAGTATTCCTCGTCGGAGGGCCGGATCCGCCGCAGGTCCATCGGGAACGGCGGGTCCCAGTCCTGGATGGTGCGGGCCTCGGTGATGCCGGGATACTCCGGCGCGACGTCGCGGTCGTCTGCCGGCCCTCGGAGCGGCGTGACAGCGGCGAGGGTGAACTCAGCCGATTCGGTGACGAGCCGCCCCTCGGGCGTCCACAGATAGTATTCGATCGTGACGCGCTCGCCCAACCGCGCCTGCAACTCGCGGGCGGCCCACTCGTTGAGCACGATCGAATCGGCCCCAAGCTCGGCGCGGCCGGCAAGTGCAGCCAACTGCTCGTCTTCAACCGCCGTCACCAACGAGTACGGGATCTCCCTCGCGTCGATCCGGATTGTGTTCGCCAGGTAGGTGAGGAGGCGCGACTGCGGCGCCCCGAGCCTCAGCCCGGCTTTCGCCGCCGCCTCGACCAACCGGTCGTCGAGCACGCCGCTCGCCGCCTCGAACGCGACACCACGCCGCTGATCCAACTGCTTGAGCCGCAGCCCGAGGTCGTCCAATCGGTACGAATCACGAACGGCCCGCTCGACCGCCGCGGCATCCCCGGCGCCGACCAGCAGCGTGTTGGCGCGCCCCGCTACGCCCAGTTCCCGTTGCAGACGTTCCAGCGGCACGAAGACCGCGCGCACGCCACCCTGCGTCGGGGCCGGCGAGAACTCGCCCAAGTCCTCCGGCGCCAGAACCTCCGCAAGCGTTACGCGCAATACCTTGCCCGGCAGGTCCTTCCGCCCGTGGAGCGACTCTTTGGGAATCGCGGCCGGCTGATCGACCCGCAGGAGGAGCGTATCGCCGGGCGACGCGGCAAGTTCACGCGCCAATTGAGGGCTTACGAGCGCATCGCGGTCCTCCGGACCGGTCCGCGACCGCCCATGGAAGCGCCAGAAGCTGTCATCGACGCCGTAGACCAGCACCTTCGAGGCGCGCCGGCCGCTCTCCTGGGCTGACGCCATCCCCTCGGTCGCAATCAGGGCGCTGGCAAGCGCTCCGGAGCCGGAGGTAACCCTCGCGGCGAAATCGACGCCGAAATAAGAGACAGCGGAAAGGACCAGGTCTGTGTTTCCAATCCGATTCAGAGCAAGCTGGCGGAGACTGGCGCGGACGGAGTCGCCGACCATCAGCGAGCCGGCCAGAACCGCAGCCGCGGTCGCCACTCCAAGCAGCACGGCGCCGTGGACGCGCCGGTAATGCCACAGGCCGCGCAGCAGCAAGGTACGCTTTTTCATCGCCTTGCCCCGATTGGGGCCGCTTGCGCGCGGCGGACGGAAGGGCTGGCTTCGCTTGACTCGGACAACTGCATTAGTCTAGGTTCGATTTTAGTCCATCCGAGCGGAACCCTCATGAAACTGGTGTCGCGCAAAACGCTCTCGCTTCTCTTTGCCGGAGTCATCCTTCCCAACATCGCGTGGTGCGACTGGCCCGATTATCGCGGTCCGGCGCGCAACGGGACCTCGGTCGAAAAGAACCTCCCGTCGCAGTGGTCCCCGAGCGGGGATAACCTCGCCTGGAAGGCGCCTTACGGGGCCCGCTCCGCGCCCATCGTGCTGAATAATAAGGTGTACCTGATGAACACCGTCGGCTCGGGCGCCACCCTGCAGGAGCGCGTCATGTCCTTCGACGCCGACACTGGCAAGGTGCTCTGGGAGCACCGCGCCAACGTCTACCTGAGCGACGTCCCGCCGCACCGCGCCGCCTGGGCCTCGCCGGCCGGCGACCCGGAGACTGGCAACGTCTATGCCTTCGGCGTCGGCGGCCTCCTGACGGGACTGTCGGGGACCGACGGCAAGGTGCTCTGGGAGCGCTCCCTTGCCGAGGAGTTCGGCCTGGTCACCACGCACGGCGGCCGAACGACGAGCCCCATCATCGACGGCGGCCTCGTCATCGTCAGCGGTGTCAGCACCGGGTGGGGCGACCTGGCGCGGCCCACCCATCGCTTCTTCGCCTTTGACAAAAAGACTGGCCAAACCATGTGGGTCAGCTCGCCCGGCGGCCGGCCGTTCGATACCACCTACTCGCCCCCGGTCATCGCCACGGTCGAAGGGACGCGGCTGCTGATCGCCGGCGCCGGAGACGGGGCCGTCCATGCGATCAAGGTCCAGTCGGGCGAGCCCGTCTGGAAATTCGAGATGAGCAAGCGCGGCATCAACACCGGCGTCGCTATGAACGGAAAGTGGGCCATCGTTTCGCACAGCGAGGAGAACATCGATACCAGTGAAATGGGCCTCATCGCCGCCATCGACGCCAGCGCTAAGGGCGCGCTCGGCAAGGACCAGATCCGCTGGAGCGTGAAAGGCTTCATGGGTGGCTTCTCCTCGCCGATCGTCGACGGCGACCGCGTCATCCAGATCGACAACAGCGCCAACATGGTGGCGTTCGACGTGGTGACCGGGCGGCAGCTCTGGCGGCAGAACCTCGGGACGCTGCAGCGCGCCTCCCCCGTGCTGGCCGACGGCAAGATATACGTTGGAACCGAGAACGGAAAGTTCTACATCCTCCGGGCCACGCAGGAGCGTTGCGAAATTCTCAACGAAAACATGCTCGGGACCGAAGCGGCGCCGGAGGCGATCTACGCCTCGGCGGCCGTCTCCGACGGCCGCGTCTTCTTCGCCTCGACGCAGAACCTCTACAGCATCGGGAAGACAAAGACTCCCGGCCCGGTGACGAAGAACGTCGTCGAAACCGCACCGGCCAATGCCACGCCGGCCCACATGCAGGTGGTGCCGGCCGAACTCCTGCTCAAGCCGGGCGACAAGGCCAGCTTCCGCGTTCGTCTCTACGACGACCGCGGTCGTTTCATCCGTGAGGCCAATTCGTCGTCCTGGGAAGTCGAGCAGTTGAAGGGCGCTATTCAGGCAAACGGCGAGTTCGCGGTCGACGCGGGTGCTCCGGCGCAGGCCGGGCGCATCAAGGCGACCTCGGGCGGGCTTACCAGCTATGCCTGGGTCCGGGTGATCCCGCCGCTTCCGCTCAGCGAGGATTTCGAGTCGCGCGCGCCGAACTCGGCGCCCGGTCACTGGATCAACGCCAGCGGCAAGTCTTCGGTTCGCGAAATCGAAGGGAACAAGGTCCTGGTCAAGCACGCCGACAACCCGTTCACCAAGCGCGCCCGCATGTTTTTCGGCCCCTCGGATCTGTCGAACTATACGGTGGAGGCCGATGTCCGGGCCACGCAGCGCCGCCGCCAAATGGGCGACGCCGGGGTGGTGGCACAGCGCTACCAGCTGACACTGTTCGGCAATCACCAGCGCCTGGAGCTTCAGCCTTGGCAGCCCGAGACCGAACGTACCGTCGCGGTCAAGTTCGCCTGGAAACCGGACACCTGGTATCGGCTGAAGCTGCGGGTCGAGCCGACCGCCGACGGCAAAGTGAAAGCGCTCGGCAAGGCCTGGGCGGCTGGCGATCCGGAACCCCAGGAGTGGATCATCGAGCGCGTCGATCCGATACCCAACCGGCAGGGGAGCCCCGGAATCTACGCCGATGCCCCATTCGAGATCTTCTTCGACAACATAAAGGTCATTTCGAACCAATGAGCATCCGAACCAGCCGTTCTCTTACCGTTTTCGCCGGAGGCGCCGCCGCGCTTTCCCTCACCCTCGCCCTGGCGTCCGATCCCGGCACGGGCGACTGGCCGATGTGGGGCGGCACACCCGACCGCAACATGGTCTCCAACGCCACCGGGCTTCCGACCGAGTGGGACATCAACACCAAGAAGAACATCAAGTGGGTCGCGGCGCTCGGCTCCCAGACCTACGGCAACCCGGTGGTCGCCGATGGCATGGTCTTCGTTGGAACCAACAACGAGGGTCTGCGCGACCCCAAGCAGGACGGCGACCGCGGCGTCCTCATGGCCTTCCGCGAGAGCGACGGCGAGTTCATGTGGCAGCACACCTCGGAGAAACTGGCGAGCGGGCGCGTCAATGACTGGCCCTACCAGGGCGTGGCCTCGTCGCCGCTGGTCGAAGGTGACCGGCTCTACTACGTCAGCAATCGCGGCGAAGTCGTCTGCCTGGACACCAAGGGCTTCCGCGACGGCGAAAACGACGGTCCCTACAAGGACGAGAAACTGACGGGCGAGTTCGACGCCGACATCGTCTGGAAGTTCGACATGATGGAGGAGGTCGGCGCTTTCCCGCATAACTTGTCGAACTCCTCGCCCGTGAGTTACGGCGACCTGATCTTTGTCTCCACATCGAACGGGCAGGACGAGAGCCATGTGAACGTTCCCTCGCCCAACGCGCCCGCGATCATCGCGCTGAATAAGAAAACCGGCGAGCTGGTCTGGGAGGACAACTCGGTCGGCGAAAATATCCTGCACGGGCAGTGGTCAACTCCGGCGGTTGGCAAGATTGGCGATGTCGTGCAGGTGGTCAGCGCGCAAGGCGACGGCTGGGTGCGCGGCTATGAGGCAGAGTCCGGCAAGAAGCTCTGGGAGTTCGACAGCAATCCGAAGGATTCGGTCTGGCCCAAGACGCGGAACGAGGTCATCAGCACGCCGGTGATCTACAAGGACCGGGTCTACATCGCCAACGGCCAGGATCCGGAGCACGGCGAGGGCGTCGGACACCTTTACTGCATCGACGCGACCAAGCGCGGAGACATCACCGAGAGCGGGCGCATCTGGCATTACGACAAGATCCGCCGTTCGATTTCCACCGGCTCGATTCACGACGGAATCATCTACTACGCCGACTTCAGCGGCTTTCTACATGCGCTGGATGCCGAGACGGGGAAGGTCCACTGGGTACACGACATGCTGGCGGCCGTGTGGGGATCCACAATGGTCGCTGACGGCAAGGTCTACCTGGGCGATGAGGACGGCGACGTCGTGGTGCTGCAGGCGGGCAAAACCCTGAAGGTGCTGGCCGAGAACAACATGGGAAGCTCGGTCTACAGCACGCCGGTGATCGCACGCGGGGTGATGTTTATCGCCAACCGCAACCAGCTCTATGCGATTGCCGAGAAGAAGTAAGCGCTGGTGATGACGCTGGCACCGTTTGACTTTCATCCGCGCACGCGCCTTATTTACGGCTCCGGCGCGATCGCAAGGCTGGGCGCCTTGGCGAACGAGCTGGGTTTCCGACGCACGCTGCTTGTTGCCGACCCCGGCATCGTCGAAGCCGGACACGCCTCAACGGCCGGGCGGATCCTGACAGAGGCGGGCATCGAGCCGGTTCTCTTCCAGGAGTTCGGCCAGAACCCGCACAGCGGCATGGCCGAGGCGGGCCGGGCCTTCGCGAGCCGTCAGGCCATCGACTCGATCATCGGGCTTGGCGGCGGCAGTTCGATGGACTGCGCCAAGGCGATCAACTTCCTGCTGACGAATGGCGGGACGATGAAGGATTACTGGGGCTACGGCAAGGCGTCGCGCCCGCTACTCCCCATGATCGGCATTCCGACCACCACGGGGACCGGCAGCGAGGCCCAGAGCTACGCCCTGATCTCCGACGAGGTCACGCACGTGAAGATGGCTTGCGGCGATCCGAAAGCGTCGTTCCGCGTGGCGATTCTCGATCCCGAACTGGCCGTCACGCAACCAGTGAGCGTGCGGGCCGTTGCGGGCTACGACGCCCTTTCGCACGCCGTCGAGACCTTCGTAACGACCAAGAGCAGCCCGATCTCGGAGGCTTTCAGCCGGGAGGCATGGCGGCTGCTCAGCACCCATTATGAGCGGGCGGTTTCGTCGCCCTCGGACATCGAGGCGGTCAGCGGGATGCAGCTCGGCGCGTTCCTCGCCGGCCTTGCGATCGAGAACTCGATGCTGGGGGCCACGCACGCCTGTGCGAATCCTCTCACGGCGCGATATGAGACGCCCCACGGCGTCGCGATCGCGTCGCTGCTGTCGCACGTGGTGACCTGGAACCAGGGCGCGGTCAACGGACGCTATAGCGAGCTCCACACGGAACTCGCCGCGCGGCTGCGCGACTTGGCCTCTGCCGGCGGACTCGGCGATCGGTTGCGGGATCTCGGCATCCCCGAGAACGCGCTGCCGGAGCTGGCCGACGAGGCGGCCGAGCAGTGGACAGGCCGCTTTAATCCCCGCCCCTTCGATGCGGCGGGCGCGCTTGAAATCTATCGATGCGCATACTGACGAGACTCTGGCTCTATCTTGCGATCGCCGGAGCGGCGGCGGCGCAGGCTCCGGCGAATGAGTGGCGGCACTTCCGCGGTACGCCTTCGCTCACCGGCGTCTCCAGCGCGGCGCTCCCGGCGAAACTGAAGCTGCTGTGGACCTACGAGGGCGGCGAGGCGATCGAATCCTCGGCTGCGATCGTGGACGGTGTTGTCTACGTCGGGGCGCAGTCCGGCCATGTGATCGCGGTCCACTTGGATAGCGGCAGGGAGAAGTGGAAGTTCCAGACCGAAGAGCCGGTCGGCGAGTCCTCCCCCGCGGTGGCGGGCGGCTTAGTCTACGTCGGCGACCTGGGCGGCACGGTTTACGCGGTGCGTGAAGCCGACGGTACGCTCGCCTGGAAGTTTAAAGCCGGCTCGGAGATTAAGAGCTCGCCTGTGGTCTTCGACGGCAAGGTGCTGATCGGTTCCTACGACGGCTGGTTGTACGCGCTCTCGGCCGCCAAGGGGACGGTGGCGTGGAAAATCCAGACCGATGGGCCGGTGCACGCCAGCGCCGCGATCCTGGACGGCGTCGCGTACATTGCGGGCTGCGACGGCGTCTTCCGCGGGATCCGCGTGGCCGACGGCAAGGAGGTCGACGCGATCAAAACCGGTTCCTATGCGGGCGCCTCTCCGGCGCTTGTGCCCGGCGCAGCCTATTTCGGCACGTTTGACAACGAGGTCCTCGGACTCGACCTGAAGGCGAAGGCGGTCGCATGGCGCTATGCGCATCCGCAGCGGAAGTTTCCCTTCTACTCCTCCGCCGCCGTTGTCGGAGATCGCGTCTATGTGGCGGGCCGCGACAGGATGCTACATGCCCTGGATGCAAAGACAGGAAAGTCGCTATGGACCTTCGCGACGCGGGCGCGGATCGACTCCTCGCCCGCCATCGCAGGCGACCTCATCCTGTTCGGTTCCAACGACGGGAAGTTCTACGTGCTCAACCGGCAGACCGGGCAGAAGACATGGGAGTTCGAGGCGGGCGCGGGCATCTCTGCCTCACCCGCGATCGCGGCAGGACGCGTCGTCGTCGGGACGCAGGACGGGCGTCTATTCTGCTTCGGTCCGGCCTGACGCCTACTTCTTCGCGCCTTCCTTCTTGGGATAGACCGACGGTTTGCCCTTGGCGCGATAGTCGGCGTGGCCACAGGCCCCGAGGACTTTATATCCGTTCTTTTCCAGTACAGCCGCGGCACGCGCGGCTCGTCCACCCTTCTCTCAAAGGGTGACGATGACTTTGTCCTTCGGGATCTCCGAAAGCCGCTTCTCCACCTGGCTGACGGGGATATTCACGTAGCCCTTCACGCTGCCATGCTGCTCGATCTCGGAGGGTTCCCGTACATCGAGGTAGAAGATGTTCTCCTCTTTTTCCAGGAGGGCGGACAGCTCCTCAGTGGTGAGTTGCTTGATACCCTGCTGGGCGAAGGCAGCGCCAATCAAAAGCACCGCAATCAGCGATAGGTTCAGGATGTGGCGCACCATAACAAGCAGTATACATGCTCAAGCGGCCGGAGCCGCCAGCTCATCCCACATTCGGCGCAGCAGGTTGCGGCTGTAAACGAAGTGCTCCTGATCCGGCGTGAAGACTTCGAGCGTAATCGTCGAATCATATCCGGTGCGTTGGAGCGCCCGGAGCGCGCTACGTACGTCGATGTTGCCTGCCCCAAGCGGGAGGTGCAAATCCGCGTGTCCGCCGCGATTGTCGTGCAGGTGCACGTGGCGCAACCGGCTGCCGTAGCGGGCAAGGATCTCTTCGGTGGTGTTGTGGGACACCATCAGGTTGCAGTGGCCGATATCCAGGTGCAGCGCGAGCTCCGGCAATGGGTCGAGCAGTTCGCCAAGCTGTGACGCACTATTGAACTCTCCGGGCAGGTTCTCGATCATGAGGCCAACGCCGGTCTTCTCCGATTCGACAAGCAGCGTCCGGAGCGACTCCTGGTTCATACGGATGCAGAATTCCCGGTCATGAAAGGGCACATGGCGGTCGGGATGCACGTTCATCCAGCGGGCGCCGACGTCCCGGAAAACACGCATGCAGCGGCGCAGCTCCTCAACCGCGCTCAGGCGAAGTTCCCGGATGGCGCTGGCGATGGGCAGATAGTAGGCGGTGTGCCCGACGGCCTGCATGTTGTAGCTCTCCAGCACGCGGCGGATCGCGCGCGCGTCAACGCTCCAGGACGGCGCCCCCGGCGGCTCCAGCGTCAGATCGATGAAGTCGAGCCCCAGGCGGGCCATCCAGTCGATCTCAGCAGCCGGATCCCTCGCCGGGTGATTCATCGCGCCGATCAGCATACCGACACCGGCTCCATGGAGGTTGGATCACGGAGGATAGGAGGTTGTTTCAGCGCTGGTGCGATGCCAGGGCCTGGGATCGAGCAGATGCAGCCGGCTGCCGTTGATACCGGGCGAAGCCGTGGGACGCGTCACGCGCAGGCGGTTCCAAAGCCAGGAAGGCAGTTCGGCGCTTCGGGAGGGAAAGAGCCAGGAAAAGACCGCAAGCACACCAGCAATCAGCGCCGCATCATCCTGAGCGCGATGGAGCAGGTGGCGCCAGTCGAGTTCCGGGCCTCTAGAGTGAATGAGATTAATCACGTCGGGCCAGTCGCAGCGGTCGCGCTGCAAGACGTACATTTTTGCCCAGATCATCTCCTCGACGGGAACGATTCGTAGCACCTCGCCGCGCACCCGGATCCTGGCGCCGTGATCGAGCCAGCGCATATCGACCTCGGCGCGACGGTTGGCCATGCTCCAGATGATATCGACGATACTGTCGTCCGAAGTCGCACGGTAGATCCAGCCGCGATCGTAGGGCAGTTTCTCAAAGAGATCCGACAGACCGGCGCGCTCGAGCGCCTCGACCATCGGGTCTCGATCACCCGGCAGCACATACAGATCGAGGTCTTTCGTGTCACGCCAGGTATTCGTATACGTTGCAAGCGCGAATGCGCCGCCAAGCGCGAAGGGCCGCCCTACCCTGGCGACCTCGTGAAGGACCCGGCGATACGTCTCCCATTGTGGATCGGGAATCCGGTCGGCCCAATCCGCATCGACGATCTCTTCAAGCGCAATCGTATGGATCCCTTCGTCCCGCACCGGCTCCGTCCTCCCAACTACGGCTGTTTTCGTCCTGCTATCCGAGCAGCCGACGAACGTCCCTCACAAATATGGACATCGGCGGGCAGCCAAAGGTTGCCCGGAAACGTAAGTGCAACTGGATGTTACCGAGTGCGTCAGCCTCGCCGGGAGCGGCGCGGGAGTAGCCAGTGCGCCATGCAGCCCAAGCCGAAGGCGAAACCGCTGTAGAGGAAGTAGAAGAAGTGCACCGGAATCGCGCTCATCGCGAATCGCGCACCGCGGCGCTGCGCGAGGAAACGGTAGAAGTCCCGATTCAGGAAGCCGGCCCAAAGCAGGGATGCTGCGCTAACTCCCAGCCAGAGGGCGTTGCCTCCGAGCGCGGCGATCCCCACACCCAGCAGGGATTGGCCGACCAGAGCGACACTCGCCCGCTGCGCCATTTTGAGGTTCAGGTCATTGGGCATCGAGCCCCGGCTCAAGATCAGGCGCGTCCAGGGAATGCCGCGATCGAAGACATCGGAGAGCATCATGCTTCGGAAGCTCCACGCCTTCAGATGCTTGACCTGCACGCTGCGGTCAAGCCGGATCTTCCGGCCTGCCTCGGCCAGACGGCAGCCGAGTTCGATGTCTTCGATGCAGGGACGGCGATAGTTCTCGTCGAAGCCGCCGTGCGCGAGGAAGAGCTCGCGCCGGATCGCTCCGCATCCGGTCCAGAAGGTGGAGGCGCGTTCCTGCGCATTCTGGTGGACGTAGGCGTGTTGCAGATTCTTGTACTGCGCAAAGAAGCCTTTCGACGCCGGAGCGTCGTCGTAGGAGCCGATCAGGGCATCGAGATCCGGGTCACTCTCGAACGCCGCGAGGATTCGGGCCAGGGTGTCCTTATGCACGCAGACATCGGCATCGAGAAAGAAGAGCAGGTCGGCTTCGGCCAGGTGCGCACCCAGGTTGCGCGCGACGGCCGGGCCGCGGCGGCCTTTCGTGTGGAACAGTTTCGCTCCGAAGCTTCGGGCTACCTCCGAAGAATTGTCGGTTGAACCGTCATCAACGACGATGAGCTCATGGAAGCCGGCCGACGAAGCCGCGAGCGCCTGCAGGCAGAGCGCAAGATCCTTTTCCGCATTGAATACCGGAATGACGACGGAAAGGGTCAGAGACACTGGCGCTCCTATGGTTTACTGATCTCCGGCTGTACGCCAAAGATCAGATACATTGCATCTTCGTACAGCGGAGCGCCAGTGAGCCGGCCGGCAAGCCGCTCCACGATCGGACCGGTTCCGTCGTTCTTCGCAAGCAGGAGGAATTCATACTCGCGCGACATCAACTCGCCTTCGACGAACTCCGGTGCGAAGACGTTCGAGCGCGAACAAAGGGAAACGAAGCGGGACGGCTCCGGAGCGTAGGCATCTGCGCAATTGCCGATGCTCAGCACCCAGGCGTCCGGGTGGGCACGCCCCTGCAGAAAGTCCAATGGGCGATAGGCCAGCATGGCGTGCCAGAGATACTCGCGCTTTCCGATTTTTCCCGAGAAGTAGCTCAGTTGCGGCCCATTGACTTCCACGATCATGACAGCAAGCAGGGCGATTGTGAAAGAGTATCCGGCGGCTACCCCCAGAGCCGCTTTGACCGGGCGCCCGGAGGAGTCGAACAGCGCGGCGGCACGGACGCCGGTCAACACCGCAAGCAGCGCAATCGGCGCTACCGCGTACCGCAGGATCGGCCAGATGCTCATCCAGTACAGCAGGTACAGCAGCACAAAAAAGAGGCAGGCATTGTCGCGCAGCGGCTCTCCGGACCGGCGGTACAGCAGCCAGGCAGGCAACAGGAGCACCAGCGCGAAACCCATCGGATTCGGCAGCACGGATTCGAACGCCCTGCTGCCATCGAAGTGCACCATCCAGGGCACGCGGACAGCGCGCTCCAAGCGGCCAAAGCGGGCGGGCCGCCGAAGATTTCCCGTCTCGACGGTTCGGCTCAAACGCTCGGGATGAACGGGATTTCCGGTGAGCATATAGGCGCGAGCTAGCCAGAAGCACCCCACGCAGAGCATGATCGCTGCGAGCCGGGCCGCGGGAAACCATCGCCGCGGCTGCCGCCACAGAGCATGTAGATACAGAAGCCCTATCGGGAAGGCGCCGAAAAGCGCCACGTGCTTGACCCCGAAGCCCATCGCAAGGAAAAATGCACCGAGTTCGATCCAGCGAAAGTTCCGTGTCGTCCTCCAGCGCAGATACCCATAGAGCGCTGCGATCTGCAGGAACGCCAGCATGAGGTCGTTCTTGGCGGAACTGCCGGTCCAGTGGAGGAATGGAATCGTGACCGCCAGGGCGACTCCGAACAGCGATGAATGTCGAGCGGCGCCGCATTCGCGGGCGACTGAGTACAACACCGCAGCCGTCAGCACGAAGAAGAGAGCCATCAGCATCTGGGCGGCCGGCTGACCGGCTAAGAGATACCCGAGCAGCATCAGGATCTCGCCGCTCTGCGGGAAATACGAATACTCGGTCAGCGGCGCCGGAGTGAGCGTGCGGCCCGCCGCGTAGTGCTGCACCGTGGGCAAGTGGAACTTGACAACATCATAGGCGAGGCTCGGAGCAAGCACCATCATCAGGCCGGTGACGGCGAAGATCGCCAGGAAGCAGATTGCGATGCCGGACAGCGGGCCTCCGGGACCGCTTGCCGTCCAGGCGCGTTGTGCGTCGCGTACCGCAGCCGCAAGGCGCATCATGCGCCGGCAAAGCAACAGCGTGAGAGCAGCCAGCACGACGAGAATGACTCCGGTGTAATAGAGCCGGAGGAGGCCCAGGACGACGAGGATGCAGATCGTAACCGACAGCCCGAGTCCTGTCGATACGACGAGATCCTCAACAGGTCCGCGCGGCTTCAGCGACCAGCGATCGCGAAGGTGTGCACCGGCCGCATAAGCGACCGCTACAATCCACAGTACGGCAAGCGAGGCTCGCGGCTCGTACAACAAGAGGGACGCCAGCGCGCCGCCGCCGATGGCTGCCAGCTCATAGCGCCACAGATAGCGTCGCAGCCAGAGAACATATCCCGCAACGCCGATCACCAGAGCGGGCAGC
The DNA here is from genome assembly GCA_046289265.1 of Bryobacteraceae bacterium. Lineage (GTDB taxonomy): Bacteria > Acidobacteriota > Terriglobia > Bryobacterales > Bryobacteraceae > JBKBWD01. The sequence continues at coordinate 16,150 of JBKBWD010000091.1, forward strand.
AGAAGCAGGATCGCGTGGTAAAACTGAGGACCGGGGCTCTTAAAATACTCGATGTGCCAGCGAATCGGATCGAAGGTTGCCCACAGCACAACAGGCAGCCAGAGAAACCAGACCCATTGCGGCAGCCGCGGCACTGTTACCCTTGCGATCCGTGCACTCTTGTCCGCGGAACCGCAGGCTGCGAAGCGTTGAGCGCCTCCAGTTCTTCGTCTGTCAAAGCTGCGCCGTCTTCGAGATATTCCGCATCCGCGCTGGCCGACCAGAGGTCGTAGCGGTGGCCCATTACGTTGCGCGCCGCCAGGATGCCGGTCAGCATCGAGTGATCCTGGTTGTTGTACCGGTGCATGCCGTTGCGCCCGATGAGCTGCAGATTGGGGACGGTGCCGAGAAAGTCGCGGATTCGCGCCAAACCACGCTCGTAGGTTTCATCGTATACCGGATAGGCTTTGTGTACACGCAGGACGACACCGTCGAGATAGGTCTCGGGGCTTGCCAGACCGAGGTGCGCGATTTCCTTCTTTCCAAGCTCCAGCAGTTCGGCATCGCTCCTGCTCCAGAGGTCATCGCCCTCCGAGCAGAAGTACTCGAGCCCCAGGCACGTGGTCGCCGGATCAGGAACCATTTCAGGGCTCCAATTTTTATAATTCTGAATGCGTCCGACGCGAACCTTGGGATCGTGGATGTAGATCCAGTTGTCGGGAAAAAGCTGATCGCCTTTCAGAATCAGCACGACGGTGAGGAAGTCCCGATACTTGAAGTCAGCCGCGGCTTCCTGGAGCCACGCGGGCGGATCGGGATCGAGGCATTCGATCAACTGCCGGATCGGCATGCTGCTGATCGCGTGATCCGTGTTCCAGCGCTGCCCGCCGGCTGTCAATGACTCGACGCGGCCCGGCCGCCAGCAGATGCGTTCGACCGGCGCATTGTAGACCACCCGCGTGTTCCGGCTTTCCAGGATCGCAGCCATGTGCTCCCACATCATGCCCGGACCGCGCCGTGGATAAAGGAACTCATTTATGAGCGTTTTGATCGTGCTTTCCTTCGACCTCAAGTGCGAGGGCCAGAGCGCATTGAGCACCAGAGAGACCAGCGAGAGGTCGCGAATCCGCTGCGCGGCCCACTCGGCCCGAATCTGCTTGCACGGAATTCCCCAAACCTTCTCGGTGTAGGACTTGAAGAACAGGCGGAAGAGCCGCTTGCCAAAGCGGTTGGTGACCCATGTTTCGAAGTTGTCCTCCGGCGACTCGGGCGCAATCTTCGCGCGGACATAACTGGCCCCGCAGCGAAAGGCTTCCCACATTCCCAACTGACGCAATGCATCGACTGGCTCGAGGGGATACCGGAAAAACTTCGACCGATAATAGATACGCGAAAGGCGCGGCCGCGTGATCAGATCCTCGCCAAGGATCTCCTTCCAGAGTCGCTCCACCAGCGAAACCTTGGTATAGAAGCGATGTCCACCGATGTCGAAGAGATAACCGCGGTACTCTTCGGTTCGGGCGAGACCGCCAACCATACGGCTCGCCTCGATCACGACGCTGGTGCGCTCATGCCGCGCCAGCTCATAAGCCGCACTGAGACCCGCCGGACCTGCACCAATGATTGCGATGGAACCCATGCCTTGCTCCCGCACACTCATAATTCCGCGCAGACGCGAATGGTAAGACAGACAGGCATTACGGTTTGAGCAAAGGACAACAATCGGGACGTTGAACTACCAACAAAAGAATAACACGTTTGTTGCAGGCGCTGGTGCGAAAGCGATTCTCTCAGTTCTCCAATGCCTGGTACGTAAGGACCTTGTAACGCTTGCTCGGCGGCGCTACGAACGGCGGCTGCTGCACCAGCCAGAGCCCGATGAGTTCGTTCTTTCGGTCGATCCAGAAGAACGTTCCGGCCATGCCGCCCCAATTGAACTCACCTTCTACGCTGAGCGTCTCGGCGGAAGCAGAATCGAGCAGCACCGCTCCGCCCAGCCCGAAGCCGTAACCTTTGCGCCCGTTGGGTCCATCGGGTGGAATGACCGATGGCGGCAGATGGTTCCGCAGCATGTAATCGACCGTGGCAGGCGACAACAGCCGCTTTCCATCGAGCGCGCCCCCGTTCACCAGCATCTGGCAGAATCGCAGATAGTCCGCCGCGGTGGAGTAGAGACCGCCGCCGCCGGAAAAGAAGGTCGGCTTGCGGCTGGGATCGCCCTGTGACGGCGCGGGCACAACCTGACCCCGGTCGTTCAGCATGTAGACCTTGGCCAGCCGGTCAAGCTTCTCTTTGGGCACGAAGAACGCCGTATCGGTCATCCCGAGCGGCCGGAAAACGCGCTCTTCGAGGAAGACATCGAAGGTCTGGCCGGACCAGACCTCCACGAGGTAACCCAAAACATCGATCGAGGCGCCGTACCGCCAGGCCGTTCCCGGCTGATGCGCGAGCGGAACCGTAGGCAGCTTCGCCGCCATGTCCTTCAGGGTTGCGCTGCGATCGAAGACGCGCGACTCGCGGTACGCCCGGCTGTTGGAGAGGCCCGAGGTGTGCGTGAGCAGGTCGCGCACGTTCACTTCGCGATCGAGCCCGACCGTTTCGGACGGATCGCCGTCCTCGCGCGCAAGCACCCGCACCTTCTCGGAACCCGGGATGAATCGGGAGACAGGATCGTCCAACAGAAACCTACCCTCTTCATACAACATCATCACGGCTGCGCTGGCGATTGGCTTCGTCATCGAGTAGATGCGGAAGATCGTGTCAGGGCGCATCGGGCGGTTGGACTCGAGATCCGAATAGCCGAACGACTCAAACCATGCGAGCTTGCCTCGCCGCACAATGGCCGCGTTGATGCCGGCGAACTCCTTGCGATCAACGGATTCCTGCAAAGCGCGCTGAATTCGCTGGAGGCGCTCCGGCGAAATCCCGACCTGCCGGGGCTCTGCCTTCGGCAGTCCCTGGGCAAAAGCCAGGGAGGCGGCTGCAAGGGCGAGTGTGGTGAATCGACGTATGTGCATCGTCAGCAGCGTATCAGATCAGAGCGAGAGTAGAGTAGTGGCGTGTGCCCGTTCGCTTCGGGTGTTTTCTGATCGCGGCGGCCGTGAGCGCGCCGGCCTTTTAGGGGGTCGCGAAACCGCGATACTCATTCAAGGTCGGGAAGAGCGCCGCGGAAGGCGCTCGCCGGAAAGCCATCAAGTGGTACGAGGAGTTGAACCGCATCGCGCCGGAAAGTCCGGAGGCGCAGGCCGGACGTCTGGCGCTGCCGCTCCTGAAGCTGAAGTTTGGCACCGGCGAGCGCACATTCCTTTGCTCTGCCTGCTGAGCGGGTTTAGATCGCTCGTTGGTAGAGCTTCTGCGCCATTTCGAAAATCTCTTCCGGCTGATAGTCCGGGATGAAGGCTTCGGAGATGCCCGCCAGATCGGCAAGGTTTCCACCGCTCGGCGGCCCGTCCACCACTTCAAGCGGCTTGCCGTCATCCGGATGCGTGCCTTCCCAGATCGCACCGAGCGTGCGGTAATCGTCCGGACTGTAGCGGTAGAGCCGCGTGTGCTCTCCGCTGCTTTCGAACCGCCGCGCCTCTTCGAAATGCGCGTTGGGGATTCGGGGCAGCGGAAGCATTTTCTTCATGTCCACTCCGGTCAGCACTTCCAGCGCCTTGGCATACGCCAGGGCATGCACACCGCCCCGCACGAACAGGTATCCGAGCATCTGGCGCGCCGCCGGATTCTTGGTCATCTCATAGACCCGAAGCTTATTGTGCCGCGCACCGTTTTCCAGGAAAAAATTATGGAGGAGATCCAGAATCAGGTTACCGCTGCTGTAAACGTAATCAGCGCGCCACGTATCTCCATTGCTGTTCACCGGCCGTGCGCCGAAGCCGGTTGCGATAAAGGCCTGGGCGTCGCGCAGGTCGGTAGCATTGGCAAGCGGTGCATCGGCCGGATCGGAGCCGTTTCCGTACTCCCGGCGCGGCCCGGTGAGAAGAAGATTGATCGAGGCGCTGACGAGTTCGATATGCCCCAGCTCCTCGGTCGCGATATTGGCGATCAGATCGTAGAACGGCCGCAGCTTTTCCCGGCTGCGAAAGTTGAACGACTGATACATGTAGTTCATCAGCGTGCTCATCTCGCCGAAGCGGCCGCCGAGCAGCTCCTGCACGCACGATGCGGCATTCGGATCGGGCGACATGGGCTTGGGCAATTCGACTGGGAGCCGATCAACGCGTAGAAACACGAGGCAACTCCTTGGAGCCAGGCTCTGTCCCTGTTGAGGTGTACAGCTCAGGCGGGGCAGGCACAACATAGACGCTCGTAGAGCGAAGTCGTTTCTCCCCTCCAGGCGCGGCGACGCGGGCTCCAAGCAAAACGAATCTTAAGCTGTTATAATGAGTTAATGTTGGACAATCATGTAATTAACTCGATGTATTCCTGCGGCCGCAACCGCCCGGGCGGCCCGATTCTGGTATCGACGGCAGGCGCGTATGTCGTCGCAGAGTACAACGAGCGCACAGGAAAAATCAGGTGGCAGCGCGTCGTGCATGCCTCCCAGAAAGCCAACATCGAGCACTGGCTGAGCCAGCACTTCCCCTGCAAGCCGGAGACAACGGAGAACACCTCCGCCACCCATAAGCCCAGAGCAGCCGCAAGAGCCGCTCGATAGACACCTTCTTCATCACCCGGCCGCTTCGCCGCTGAACGCAGCGGCCGGGCTAAAGCTCCCGCCTCTAGTTCAGCGGCTGCACCCTGATATTCCGAAACTCGATCGGGTTGTCTTTCTGGCACTGAAAGCCGATGACACCGGAGCTATGCTTCTCATCACTCGCATCGAGCAGTGTTTTACCGTTCAGCACAACCGTGAAGTGATCGCCGCGCGCGGTGATTTCATATCGGTTCCAATCGTTCGCAAGGATGCGTACCGGCTCGGCCTTCAATGAGTTCACCAGGCTGCCGGTATTGTATCCGGCCGGCTGATAGTCCCAGATCTGAAGTTCGTAGCCGGTGACATGAGGCTGCCCCTCCTTCTGCGAGCGCAGGAAGACGCCGCTGTTCACGTCCGCGGCGCCGCGGAATTCCAGCGTGAGCCGAAAGTCGGAAAAGCTCTGTGTCGTGTGAATCCAGCTCGGTACAGTCCCGCCGCAGACCAGCGCGCCGTCGCGCACTTCCCAGTCGCCCGTGGATTCGGGCGCGAAGGTCGGCCGCGCCTCCCATCCCTCCAATGTCTTGCCATCAAAAAGTTCGATCCATTCGCCCGCGTCCGGCTGACGGTCGGCACAAGCCGACAGGAAAAGAACGGCGGAGACCACCAGGAGAATCCGTTTGCTCAAATTTCGCTCTGCCATGATTGCCTAGTCTCCCGTCTCAAGTAATTCTTTACAACGCCGGACCTTGTCAAGGATGACGTCGGCGGAAGTTTTCCAGACGA
>JBKBWD010000092.1:0-21275 GCA_046289265.1 Bryobacteraceae bacterium
ACATAATACAACCTAAAAACCGGGCTAAGCCACGGCCGGTCAATGGGTTACCTCAAAACGCTAGAGGTGAACATCCGCTGTAATCTCTTCCGCCCGCACGGGCCCCGGTGACAAAGCGCAGACCGCGAGCACCCACGGCAAAGTTGTCCGCATGGACATAGACTTCTCCTTCATCAAGAAACAGGCTGAAATGTTGTAGATAGAGCGCTACTGCAAGGGGTGAGAAACGGGTGGGGATCGTGGAGGAATCTGCCGCACCGGAGGCGGATCGTGGGCGCAAGGGATCGCGGGCGGGTGATACTCGACGCGCGGCGCGGGCGGCGGCTCGACCCGGATGCTCACCGTCTCGGCTGTACTCTCCAACTCGGCGTGCGCGGCCGACTGGAGCCATGACAGGAAGACCGCGTCCTCGTCACCCTGGTCGTGCATCCACCCGGCGCCCGTGGGTTTGCCACCGAAGTGGCCGTGCTTTGCGAGCCAGCCCTGGTGTTGAATGCGCGCGTGTTGGGTGTCAGCATCGCGATGGAAGTGCAGTAAAGGCGCCTGGCAGAACAGGCCGATGACGGCGACGCAAACCGGAATGCCAAACAACTGCAGCACAGCGTGCTTCCGATTCTACTCGGGATGACCGCGCATGTGCAATCCCAGCCCGCTTGCAAGTCGCTATAATCTCCTCATGCTGATCTGGAGAACTCTGCTTTGTACGCTGCTGGCCTGCGGCCTCTTCGCCCAGGGCGCGGCGGACTGGAAAATTGCGGTGAAAGCGCCGGAGAAGTTGAAGGCCGGCCACGATATGCCCTTCGAAGTGCGGCTCACCGATGCGAAGGGAGCGCCCGTGGCGGGAGCCGACGTCGAACTGGTCCTCACGATGATCGACATGGACCACGGCGAGCAGAAGAAGCAGGCCAAGGAATCCAAGCCCGGCATCTATTCGGGAACCCAGCAGTTCCTGATGGTCGGGGGATGGAACCTGGAGGTGCGGGCCAGGAAAGGGAGCGCCTCAACCAAACAGAGCTTCCGCTACGAAGTGAAGGAGTAGCCGGTTACCCGGCCAACGCCGAGGCGACGCGCTCGGCGAGCGCGCGCTGATGGTAGGGCTTCTGCATGAATTGTGCCACGCCCATCTCGAGCGCCTCCCGAACCGCGGCGTCGTGCCCGGCGGCGCTGGACAGCAGGATGCGTATGTCCGGGTGGATCTGGCGCAGCGCCCGCAGGCAGGCCTTGGCGGGCATGTCCGGGAGCATCAGGTCCAGAATGACCAGATCGATGTCGCGGCTGTGCTTACGGCAGTAGCGGATCGCCTCGCGCGCGCTTGATACGCAAATGACGCTGTAGCCGAGGTGTTCCAGCATCGATGCAGCCACCAGGCGGACGACTTCTTCCCCATCGACCACCAGAATCCGTCCGCTGCCGGCCGCCGGCGCCGGCTCAGTCCGGGCCGCCGCAACTGCCGCCGCCGAGCGGGTCGTGTGTGGCAGTTCGATCTCAAAAGTGGTTCCCCGCCCGACTTCGCTGTCCACCCGGATGCTTCCGCCATGGTTCTTCACGATGCTGTAAACCATCGCCAGGCCGAGCCCCGTCCCGTGATTCTTTGCCTTGGTGGTAAAGAACGGCTCGAAAATCCTCTCCCGCGCCTCGGGAGGGATGCCGCTACCGGTGTCGATCACCGAAACCCGGACGAACTGCCTCCCGGACGCGGCGTCCCCCGCCATCTCGGTTCGAAAGCGCAGGACGCCGCCGTCCGGCATCGCATCCCGCGCATTCAGGGCGAGGTTGAGGAACATCTGGTGCATCTGGCCGGCGTCGCCCATGACCGTAACGGCCGGGGCGCGAAACTCCCGAATCACCGTGATGTTCTTCCCCACCGTCCGCCCGAACAGGTCTACAATCTCCTGGATGCAGCCGTGCAGATCGACCGGGGAGCGCTGCTGTTCGGCGGGGCGCGCGAAGTTCAGGAGCTGTTCGGTCAGCTCGGCGGCGCGTTCGGAGGCTTTCTGTATGACCTCGGCCGCCTCCTGCACGATCCCGCCGGGTTCGCCCTCGGAGGCCAGCAGGCTGGCATAGCCCAGGATGCCGGTGAGCAGGTTGTTGAAGTCGTGCGCGACGCCGCCGGCGAGGATGCCCATCGCCTCCATCTTCTGAGACTGCCGCAACTGCTCCTCGAGTCGCTTCCGTTCCGTAACGTTCCGGGCGATTCCGAGAACCTCGTTCGGCTCCCCGTCCCGATGGAGCAGCCGCGCGTTCGACTCCAGATGAATCTTCTCCCCGCTCCGGCTCGCCAGAGTCAACTCGACCGTGCCGGCCCACTCGGACTCGCCTCGAAGCTGTTCGAGCTGCCTCTCAAAAACGTCGGCGGATTCCGGCGTGAGCAACTGCGCGAGCTCCATTCCCAACAGTTCCTGTTTAGAATACCCGGAGATCCGTTCAAACAGCGGATTGACCGAGGTCAGTTGCCCGCCCAGGTTGTGCGTGTAGACCAGATCGTTGGCCTGCTCGAAGAGTCCGCCGGCGGCGGCCTGAGACTGGCGCACCAATACGCCATCCACCCCCTCGACGGAGCCGTCCGCCGAGCGCCGCGCTACGATTTTCCCGGCAAAGACAGCTTCCCCGAAGTCACAGCGCACCTCCGCCGAGCCCTGCTGGATGGCCGTTCGCGCCGCTTCAACGACCTCCGGCCGCGCAGGAAGCTCGCGGACGCCGGTTCCGATTCCGGGCGAGGCATCGATCGCCACGATCCGCAGCTCCTGGTCGGCCGACCAGACCACGGCCGGCACACACGCGAGCAATACCTCCAAGGCGGGCGGCATCCCCGGATTCGGGTCCCCGAAGAGCGATGGCGGCGGTTGGCGTGCGGGTCTCGGCTGCGGCATTCGCAAACAAAAAACGGGTGGAACTCAGAATTGGGAGTCCCACCCGTTTTACCAGCAACCTCGACAGGGTGTCAAAGGTTTTCTTTACAGCGCGGGTTTTCTAGAACATGTACAGCGGCGTGCTGCCGGAATTGTCGTCACCTCCGGCGCCCACCGGCTGCTCTTCGGGCTGGCCGATAGGCCGGCAGAAGATGCCCGTGTCGCCGAGATAGACCTCGAGCTCGGATGGGCGCGGCAGAGTGCCCTGGATGAGGGCCTCCGACAGCGGATCCTCGATGTACTTCTGCAAAGCCCTGCGGAGCGGACGCGCGCCGTAGCTGCGATCCGAGCAGGTCTTCTCCAGGATGTACTTGGCGGCCTCGGTCGTGAGCCGGATCTTGATCTGCTTGGCGACCAGGTTTTCGTTCACCTGTTCGACGAGCAGTTCGATGATCTTCAACAGGTCGTCGTCATTGAGCGAGGTGAACAGAATCACCTCGTCGAGGCGGTTCAGGAACTCGGGATTGAAGGCCCGCTTCACCTCGCCGAGCACCATGTCCTCGACCTTGGTCGGGATGCCCTCGGCCTGCGGAGCGGCAAAGCCCATCTGCCCCTTCTTCTCGAGGAAGCGCGCGCCCAGGTTCGACGTCATGATGATGATCGTGTTCTTAAAGTCGACCTGATTGCCGAGCCCGTCGGTTAACTGGCCGTCCTCAAAGACCTGGAGCAGGATGTTGTAAATATCCGGGTGCGCCTTCTCGATCTCGTCGAGCAGAATGATCGAGTAGGGAGCCCGCTTCACACGCTCGGTGAGCTGGCCTCCCTCTTCGTATCCCACATAGCCCGGAGGCGAGCCAATCAGCTTGGAGACCGAGTGCTTCTCCATGAACTCGGACATGTCGAAGCGGATCAGCGACTTTTCGCTGCCGAACAGGAATTCGGCGAGTGCCCGGGCGACCTCGGTCTTACCGACGCCCGTCGGGCCCAGGAACAGGAACGAACCAGCCGGGCGCTTGGGAGACTTCAGGCCCGCGCGCGAACGCCGGATGGCGCGCGCCAGAGCCGAGATCGCCTTCTCCTGGCTGACCACCCGCTTGTGCAGCTCCTCCTCGATGCGGATGAGTTTGGTAATCTCCTCTTCCTTGATGGCCGTCATCGGCACACCGGTCCAGCGCGCGACGACCTCTTCGATGTCGTCCTTGGTCACGACGCCCGTCGAGGTGTCGTCGAGGTTGTACTTCTCGCGCAGCGCCCGAAGGTTCTCGCGCTCCTTGCGCTCCTCGTCGGAGTAGAAGCGTGCCTTCTCGAACTCGTGGTTGGCGATGGCGGTCTCCATCCGGTGCACGATGAACTTGATGCGCTTCTGGATGTCTGCCACCTCACTCGGCAGAGTCGTCTGGCGAAGCTTCACCCGCGCGCCTGCCTCATCGATAAGGTCGATCGCCTTGTCGGGCAGGAAGCGGTCCGGGATGAAGCGCGTGGAGGCATGAACCGAAGACTCGATCGCTTCGTCGGTGTATGCGACTGCGTGGAACTTCTCGTAGCGCTCCTTGATGCCGAACAGAATCTTGATCGCGTCGGACTCGGCCGGAGGCGGAACCTTGACGGCCTGGAAGCGCCGTTCGAGGGAGCGGTCTTTCTCGATCGACTTGCGATATTCGCCCGGCGTGGTGGCGCCAATGCACTGGATCTCGCCGCGCGAAAGCGCCGGCTTCAGAATATTGGCGGCATCCAGCGAACCCTCGGCCGACCCGGCCCCGACCAGCGTATGGAGCTCATCGATGAAGATGATGGCGTTCTGGTTCTCCATCAGCTCCTTCATGATGGTCTTCAGGCGCTCCTCGAACTGGCCGCGATACTTCGTGCCGGCGACGATGAGGGAAAGATCGAGCGCCAGGATGCGCTTGTCGGAGAGGAACGAGGGCACGTCGCCGTCGGCGATCTTTTGGGCCAGCCCTTCGACGATGGCCGTCTTGCCGACACCCGGCTCGCCGATGAGCACTGGGTTGTTCTTGGTGCGGCGGCAGAGGATCTGGATGGCCCGCTCGAGCTCAAAGTCGCGCCCGATCAGCGGGTCCAGTTGCCCGTCGAGCGCCGCCTGGGTAAGGTCGCGGCTGAATTCGCTCAGCAGCGAACTCTCCTTGGGCCGGCTCGCCGTCATCTTTTCGGAAGAGGAGCGCGAGATCTCCTCGCGAACCTGGGACAGGCGCAGCCCGCGCTCATGCAGAATTTCGGCAGCGAAGCACTTCTCCTCCCGCAGGAGTCCCAGCAGGAGGTGCTCGGTGCCGATGTGCTTGTGGCTGAGGCGCTCGGCCTCCTCGGCTCCGTAAGCGAGGACCCGTTTGCACTCGTGGCTTAACGGCAGATCCACGGAGGTGGAGACCTTCTCGCGAATCGTCGTATGCGCCTCGATCTGTTTCCGAATCGATTCGATCTGCGCCTGCGAACGCAAAAAGCGGTTCGCAAGCGCCTTATCTTCCCGCAGCAAACCGAGCAACAGGTGCTCCGTCTCGATGTAGGGGCTGCCGAACTGGCTCGCCTCGTATCGAGCGAAGAAGATCACCCTGCGCGCCTTCTCTGTATATCGTTCAAACATAGAGTGCTACCTTATTAGAAGCTGCAAGACGGAAAAAGATTCCGGCCAGGCAGCGCTGCCGGTGGGTCCGGCTCCCCCATCCCCCGCCTCCGGACTGGCCGAAGGGGTGAAAACCAACTGCACTCGGGGCGACCTTCGCGGCCTTCCTTCTTATTATCATCATGCAACGGCCGCGAGATGTCCGCCCTCCATTTTGAGTACCCGATCACACCGTCGAGCGAACAGGAGATTGTGCGTGACGAAAATAGATGTGAGCCGATGAGTGCGATGAAGGTCCTGGAGCAGACCGAAGATCATGTCGCCGGTCCTGTGATCGAGGTTTCCGGTCGGCTCGTCGGCCAGCAGCACCGCTGGCTCGCCCACGAGCGCCCGGGCAAGTACGACGCGCTGTTGTTCTCCGCCGGAGAGTTCTCCGGCCCGATGCGAAGCCCTGGCATGTAAGCCGACTTCCTCCAACCTCGCCAATGCGGCCGGAGCCGCCTTGTCCTTCGACCAACCCCGTATGAGCAGCGGCATCATCACGTTCTCCAGAGCCGTAAACTCCGGAAGGAGGTAGTGAATCTGCCAGACAAAACCGATCTCCCGATTCCGGAACTCGGCAAGCCGCGAATCCGATAGCGTGGAGATGTCCTGATGTCCGAAGTATATCGTACCGCTCGTCGGCCTGTCCAGACCGCCTAAAATGTGCAATAAAGTGGACTTACCCGCGCCCGACTCCCCTACCAGGGCCAGCATCTCACCTCGGGCCACCTCAAGGTTCAGTCCCGCGAACACCACCAGATCGGACGTACCCGAACGATAGGTCTTCGTCAGATTTTCGGCACGGATGTGGATCTCATCCCCCACCACTTTCGCAAGCGCTCCCAACCTTTACGCTAGCACGATTTCGCCCCATGTACTCCTTATCGTTAACGGGCTCACGCGTGTGAGGGTGAAGCCGGCAAGAGCCGGATTTCAGATGCTTGAGGATAGGCAGGGCGGAGCTAATTCTGCCGCAGTTTCCGGGCCACCCGCCGCTGGGCCCGGACGCTGATCAGGCCGGCGATCTGCCCCAGCAGTTCCGGCAGGTCCTCGGGCTCGATCAGAATCGGATCGCCTGCCCCGGCGGCCGCATCGGAGTAGCTCGTGACCAGCGCCGTGGCCGGCTGATAATCCATCTGGCGCGCATAGGCGAGAACCTTCAGGCCGGACTCCGGAGACTCCATCTCCAGGTCGGTCAGCACGAGTTCGTATTCGCGGGCATCGAGCTTGGCGACCGCCTCGGCGGCCGACGCCGCCGCGTCCACCTCGTAGCCCCCGGCCTTGAGCACCGTCTGGAGTGTCAGACGGGACGCCGGGTCGTCATCGGCCAGCAGCACCCGCGCCACGCCAGGCATCTCCTCATCCAACAGTTCCACAATCCGGCCCTTCTCGGTCACGTCGTTTACAGTGTAACTCAAGAATTCCAAAACCGAGATGTGAAATCGTTATCGGAAACAATTAAGGATGTTAACGCGGTCCTGGGCGTCCCGTTACCGCTTCACGCTCACCGTCAGGCCGTCCCGAAGGGGCAGGATACTGGACCAGAACTCCTTGGAGGAGAAAAGCTTGCGGTCGAATTCGACCACCGCCCGCGATTCCTCATCCTGCGGATCGAGCACCCGTCCGTGCCAGAGCGTGTTGTCCGTGACAAACAGACCGCCGCGCTTGAGCCGCACGGGCACCGCTGCCAGCACGGCCGGGTAGCCCTCCTTATCGACATCGTTGAAGATCATGTCGAACTCACCGGGCGTGGCCGCCAGGGCATCGAGAGCGTCCGAGGTGTGGATCGTGATCCGGTCGGCGACGCCGGCCCGCTCGAAGTATCCGCGAGCCTCGCGGGCGTTCGCCGGACTGCCGTCGGAGTAGTGGACCTCGGCGCCCGGTCCCGCCGCCCGGGCGAGCCAGATCGTCGAGTAGCCGATCGCCGACCCGAGTTCGAAGATCCGCTTCGCACCCGAGATCATCACCAATTGAGCGAGGAAGACACCCACCGCGGGGCCGACGATCGGGATGCGCCGCTCTGCGGCAGAGCGCTCCATTTCCGCCAGCACCTCGTCGCGCGGCGGAATCAAGTCATGGATGTAGCGGTCGATTTCAGGGTTGGTAATCATCGAAGACCCTCCGGAAGATCGCATCGACGTTGCGCAACTGGCGGTCGAGCGAGAACGCCTCGGCAATCCGCTCCGGCGGCAGGACGGCCCGCACCTCCGGGTCTGCCTCGATCGCAGCGCGGAAATCGCCACCCTGCTCCCAGGAGCGCATGGCGTGGCCCTGCACCAGGCGGTAGGCCTTCTCTCGGAGCATGCCCGCGGCCGCCAGATCGAGCAGCAATTGGCCGGAGAAGACCAGTCCGCGCGTCAACTCGACGTTGCGCGTCATGTGCTCGGGCGAGACGCGCAGCCCTTCGACCAGCCAGATCGTCTTGGCGAGCAGGTAGTCGGTCAGAACCGTCGAGTCGGGCAGGATGATCCGCTCGACCGAGGAGTGCGAGATGTCGCGCTCGTGCCAGAGAGCGATGTTCTCAAACGCCGCCTGCGCATTCGAGCGCACCAGGCGCGCCAGCCCACAGATCTGCTCGCAGGTGACCGGATTGCGTTTGTGCGGCATGGCCGAACTGCCCTTCTGTCCGGCCGCGAACGGCTCCTCGGCCTCGCGCACCTCGGTCCGCTGCAGGTGCCGGACTTCGAGCGCGATCTTCTCGAGCAGCGCCGTGATGAGAGCCAGCACAGAAACCAGGAACGCGTGTCGGTCGCGCGAAATCACCTGCGAGGCGATCGGCGCCGGACTCAGCCCCAGCTTGGCGCAGATCTTCTCCTCGGCCTCCGGCCCGATGTGCGCAAAGGTGCCGACAGCGCCCGAGAGCTTGCCGACGCGCATCTGTTCGGCCGCGGCGCGCAGCCGTTCGCCATTGCGCCGCGCCTCGTCGTACCAGAGCGCAATCTTCAGCCCGAACGTGATCGGCTCGGCATGGACGCCGTGGGTGCGGCCGATCTGTACGGTGTAGCGGTGACGCAGGGCCTGCTGCTTCAGCACCTCGGTCAGCCGGTCGAGCCCGCCCATCAGCAGCGTGCACGCCTGTTTGACCTGCAGGGCCTGGGCCGTATCCACCACGTCGTTCGAGGTGAGGCCGTAGTGCAGCCAGCGCGAGGCTTCCGGATGTCCGGCCTTCGCCATTTTTTCGGCTACGGCCGTGGTGAAGGCGATGACGTCGTGCTTGACCTCGTTTTCGATCTCGAAGATGCGGCGCACATCGAAGTCGGCATGCTGCCGCAGCAGGCGTGCCGCCTCGGCCGGAACCTCACCCAGTTCGGCGAGCGCCTCGGAGGCAGCCAGCTCCACTTCGAGCCACTGTCGGTACTTGTTCTCATCGCTCCAGATGCGCCCCATCTCCGGGCGCGTGTATCTTGCAATCATTCGTCAGTAACCAGTCTCGGGTAGAAATTCAAAATCTTAAAACTGCAGGGCTTCGCACTGCCGTCTCGGCTCGGCCACGATCAGGCGGGTGGCAAGCGCGCGCTGTTCGAGCGCCTGCGCGCCCATGAGCCGGACGATTTCGGGGTGGTTGTTGTGCTCGCTCAGATGCCCCAGAATGAGCGTTTCGGTCGAGGAGTCCAGGCCGTCGCGAATGAACTCGCTCACGCTGTCGTTTGATAAGTGCCCTTTCCGCCCCATCACGCGCTGCTTGACCGACCACGGATACGGCCCGACCTTGAGCATCTCGAGATCGTGGTTCGATTCGAGGACCAGCACCTGGCAGCCGCGCAGGTGGACGCGGATCGAATCCGGGATATAGCCCAGGTCGGTCGCGACCCCGACCTTGATTCCCTGCGCGTGGAAGCAGAAACCAACGGGATCCACGGCGTCATGCGGGATCGTGAACGTATCCACCGCGATCTCGCCGATCGCAAAGCCCGCGCCCGCCTGAAACTCTTCGATCACAGGCGTGCAGGTACTCCAGTCGATCTGCGGAGCCGTCAGCCGGCTTAGAAAGATGGGGACGTTCTTGAGCGTGCGGGCGAGCGCCGGAAGTCCGGAGATATGGTCGCTATGCTCGTGGGTGACCAGGATCGCGTCAAGGGTGTAGGGGTCCTCGCCGATGGCCGCCAGTCGTGCAAAGATCTCCTTGCGGCTCAAACCGGCGTCGACAAGAAGGCGCGTCCGTTCCGTGCCCACATAGGTGGAGTTTCCCGAACTGCTGCTGGCGAGCACGCAAACCTTGACGATGATGGCCTCCCGGAACTACCTTTTTACCAGAGTAGAGGAGGTGCCCGCATCGCGAACCGCCAGGCCGGCCCGGCTTCCTACCGAAACAGAACCCGCAAGCCATGTTGCAGCGCTGCCGCTCCCGCCGCTCCGGTAAGCGCGGGCCCGAAGGCGGGCATGCCGCGCCGTCGCCACTCGCCGTGGACCGCATGCAGGCCGAGATAGAGGAACGTCCCCCCGGCCACGCCCAACAGCACATGGAGCCAGTAGACGCCGAGCATCGGAGCCATACCGAATCCGGCCCAACCGCCGGCCACCATGCTGAACTGCACCAGGCCGGCCCACGCCATCGCCGTCGCCGGACGCGGCAGCGCCGCCCGCAGGATGATCCCGAAGGCCAGAGCCTCGGGGACCTTGTGGAAGGCGATACCCGCGAAGATCGCCAGCCCGAACGCCTGATGCTGCTCGGTCGCCCCGATTCCCCAACCATCCAGGAAGCTGTGCAGCACCGCCGCCGAGATCAGCGGTATGCCGAAGCCGTGGAGCCGCGTGCGACAGGCGTGGTGGTCGTGGCCAGGCGCGCAGGCCGGGCAGACCGGATAGATGTAGCGGTCCACCAGCGCCAGGCCGAGGAACGAGAAGATCATCACGAAGGCCGCCACCCCCCCAGCCCAACTGGCCTGCCAGCTCCGGAAACAGCCAGAAGACCGAAATCCCGACCAGGACTCCGCCGCTGAAGGGAACGGTGCGCCGCGAAAGGAACGGATTGTCTCCCAACCGTACTCCCGCGGCCGCGCTCACGAGCGCAATCGCCAAGATCGCGGTCAAAAGGTAGAGCGTCGATGGTGGCACAGGCCAGGTATCCTCATCTATCAATTTAACAGAGCACTGTGGACGGGGACCGCTTCGCCGCCCGGTGGTATGATGCCTGCAAGTTCGCACTCCGCCGCACCAGGAGGTCCTGACTCATGATTGAATCCGAGACCAGCCCCAGGCGGGAATCGCAACCCGCTTTCGAGGCGGCTGACATCGAACAAGCCCTCTCCCTCTCGCTCGTGCGTGTAGTCGAACAGGCCGCCATCGCCGCCGCCCGCACGATGGGACAGGGCGACCCGGAAACCTCCGACCGCGTCGCCGTCCAGGCGATGCGACAAACCTTCGAGACCCTCCCGCTCGCCGGCTCCATCGTGATCGGCGAAGGGGAGCGCGATAAGGCGCCCATGCTGTACATCGGCGAGAAGGTCGGCAACCCCGCCGCCGGTCCGGACGCCCCCGAAATCGACATTGCCGTCGATCCGCTGGAAGGCACCAACCTCTGCGCCACCGGCGCCTCAAACGCCATGGCCGTCATTGCAGCCTCTGAGAAGGATGGACTCCTCCACGCCCCGGACTGCTACATGGAGAAGATTATTTCCGGCCCGGCCTGCCGCGGCGCCCTCGACCTCGATGCGCCGGTCGAGCACAACCTCCACAGCATCGCCCGCTGCCTCGACCGCAGCGTCAATGACCTGGTCGTTATGGTGCTCGACCGTCCGCGCCATGCCAGCCTGATTCGTAAGATTCGCGCCGCGGGAGCGCGCATCCGTCTGATCGCCGACGGCGACCTGGCCGCCGGCATCGCTGTCGCGGTGCGCGGAGCGGGCGTTCATGCGGTCATGGGCATCGGGGGTGCGCCCGAAGGCGTCCTGACGGCCGCGGCCCTCCGGTGTCTGCACGGCGAGATGGTCGCGCGTCTCGTGGTCGACTCGCCAAGGCTCGAGGAGCGCATCGCCCGCATGGGGATCACCGACCCCCATCGCATCTACACCTCGCGCGACCTCGCGCCGGGGCGCCAGATCGTCTTCGCCGCCTGCGGCGTCACTACGGGCAACCTGCTCGAAGGGGTCCGATTTTTCGGCGAGGGGGCACGCACGCACTCGATCGTCATGACCTTCGCCAACAACACCGTGCGCTTCGTCGACACCGTGCATCTGCATCGCGCGCCCGGTCCGAGAGGCGTCCGGCTGTACTAAACTGGGCTTGTGCGCCCGCTGGGCCACGCCGAAAGCTCCGGATGCATAACGACTACCTGCCGCAGGGCCGCCCCGTCGCGAAGCGTGCCCTGTTACCGACGTCGGACTGGCTTCTTCGCGATATCGCCAATCTCACGCTCACCGCGCTCGAGGCACAAGGCGCCGAGCTGGTTCTCGATGGCGATCCCGAACCGCTGCACCTACACGCAGGTAAAGGCGCCGGGGTGCTCGCCGCTACCGACCTGCCCGAGCGCGTCCGCGCCAGCGGCCGTCTCATGGCCATCGCCGACACCGGGGCAGACCCTGTCCGCGCCTATGCCGGCGCCTGCGTCCGCTCATCGCTGGGCGATCACCTCGGCGTCCTGAGCATCTGGGACTCTCGCATCCGCGAGTTCACAACCGCCGAACAGCGCACGCTCCAACACCTCGCCTGCCTGGTCGCCGAGGGCGTCACCCGCCACATCGAACAGCAATGCAAGGACGAGCAGCGGCGACAGGCCGAGCAGATCGAACGCGACCGGAACCAGATCCTCGAGATGGTCGCACGGCGGGAAGACCTCTACGAGATCTTCTCCCGCCTCGTCGGCATGGTCGAACGCAACTGTCCGGGCGTCTCCTGCTCGCTGCTGCTGCTTGAGGACGGAGCCCTATACCGCGCCACTCAGCCCGACGAGGACGAAATGGGCGTGGCCGCCGATCCGGTGCCGCTCGGGGAAGCGGGCGGCTGCGTCGGTCTGGCGGCCGCAACCGGCGCGCCCGTCATCCGGCGCTGCACGGTGGAAGCGGCCTGCACCTTTGGCGGCGCCGCGTGCCGGGGCTGCTGCCACTGCGTTCCGATCATTTCGGCCCCGGGCGACGTCGTCGGCGCGCTCGCCCTGCACAGCAGCGGACCGGAGCTTGCCGGAGAGACCCCGGGCAAGCTGATCGAATCGGCCTGCCACCTGGCCGCCATCGCGATCGAGCACCAGCAGTTGAACGACCGGCTCGCCTGGCAGGCGACGCATGACTCCCTCACCGGCCTGCCCAATCGCGTCTACTTGAGCGACACCCTTGAGTCCGCCATCGGGTCGGCCCGCGAAAGCGATTCCATCTTCGCCGTCGTCTTCATCGACCTCGACCGGTTCAAGCAGATCAACGACACTTTAGGCCACTTCATCGGCGACATCGTTCTCGACCAGGTCTCCACGCGCATGCAGGAGTCGCTCGATGCGGGCGACTTCCTGGCGCGCATGGGCGGCGATGAGTTCGCCGCGGTTTTTGAGGGGATCTCCTCGCGCGATGAAGGCATCGCGAAGGCCAATCTGCTGCTTGAGGCGATCCGCGCTCCCCTGCGATTGAACGACTACGAACTCTTCGTCACCGCCAGCGTCGGCGTCAGCTTCTATCCCGAGGACGCCGAGGATGCCGCCGCGCTGCTCCGCAAGGCCGGCAGCGCCATGTACCGGGTGAAAAACCGGGGCACCAACGATGTCGAGTGCTTCACGCTGCCGGAGGTCGTCACGGGCGGCTTCGAGCGGCTCGAACTGGAAACCTACCTGTGGCGCGCGCTCGAACAGGACGAGCTGCAGCTCTACTACCAGCCGCAGGTACAGCTTGACGGGACGCTCGACGGGCTCGAGGTGCTGCTCGCCTGGGAGCATCCCAAGCTCGGACGCATCCCGGCCGGCCAGTTCATCCCGATCGCCGAGGAGAGCGGCCTAATCGTCCCCATCGGCTCCTGGGTCCTGCGGCAGGCCTGCCAGCAGAACGCGGCGTGGCGCCGCGAGGGCCTGCCCGGCGTCCGAACGGCCGTCAATGTCTCAGCGCTCCAGTTCGCCCGCACGGACTTCGTCCAGATGGTCTCGGAGGCGCTCGAAATTAGTGGCCTCGACCCGCGCCTGCTCGAATTGGAACTCACCGAGAACCTGCTGATGCGCGATGTCGAAGAGTCGGCCCGCCGCATGCAGAGCCTGCGTTCGCTGGGCGTCGGCATCTCGATCGACGACTTCGGCATCGGCTATTCGTCGCTCAACTACCTGCGGCGCCTGCCGGCCAACACGCTCAAAATCGACCGCACGTTCCTCCAGGAAATCACCGCACCCTCAGGCACGCTGCCCCTGATCCACACGATCGTCGTCCTGGCACACAGCATGGGATTGCGGGTGGTCGCCGAGGGTGTCGAAACGCCTCAGCAGCTTGAACTGCTCCGCATGGCCAATTGCGATCTGGCGCAGGGCCACTTATTCGGAGGCCTCCTGACACCCGACGAGGTGCGGCTGCGGCTGGGGCGCAGGCTGCCGGCGTAGCGCTGGCGCGGCCGCCACTTCAGGCTGCGCCGGCGATCGCGGGAAAGCCGCGGCGGGAGTAAATACGTCGTGCCGGCTCACGCCGGGGGAAACTTCAGGATCTCCTGGAGGGCCTTGTCCCCCATCCCTGCCGCTCGCTCGATCCCGGCGATCTCGATCACTTTATGATGCTTGGTATGGCCGACAGTCAGGTACGGAATGTAGATCTGCTTCCCTCGGCCCGGCAGCTTGGCGGTCGCGCCACGATCTTCGCCCGACTGCACCAGGCTCGCCTGTCCCTTGTCGATGCGCGCCTGCGCCGCAACTCCCCCATAGAAGGCGTAAACAGGCTGGCTGAGCGTTATCATCGCCAAATACTTGAATGAGTTCCAGTTCTCCCGCACCGCGAGAAATACGCGAGAAAGTTCCCTGACGGACACGCCAAGGACACCGGCCAGCTTGACGCGGTCATGCAGTCCCGTATCGTCACGGAAGCGATTCAATGCCGTCCACCACCCGCTGATCACGGCGCTTGGGGCCATATTGCCGCTCAGGGTCGGATAGTTGTGCACCTTGCATAGGGCGAAGTCAACAGGCAGCAGGATCTTCTCTACGCCTCCGACGAAGGCCGAGTGGATCTGCGCTCGGGTTTGCCCGCCGTTGTCAGGCAGCGCCGCCCATGTCAATGAATCATTCAGAATTGGCATCGAACTCCTCGACGTATGGTTTCCGGGTCATTATACCTCAGCCTTCGTGTGATCACCAAGTCGAGTGTGTCCGTTGCGCCCCTTAACTGCTGCATGCTGGACGCATCCATTCGGGACATCAGCCAGCGAGGCCGACGTGGTCGCGGCGAGCGACTCGCAAGGCGTCCTCTACAATGACGAGGGTCTCCGTATCCCGAAGCTGATGCTGCATAAGGAAAAGACCGCAAGCGTGGTTGGCCAATTCTGAATGGGTCATTGACATGGGCGGCGCTGCCTGACAACGGCGGGCAGAACCGAATGCCATTTCACTGGGCTTGGTCGCGCAGGGACGAACCGTCGCGGCGACCCTCGAGATCGCGCGCGGTGTCGCGCGGAAGCTGAATGAGGCTCGCCGCGAACGCGAAAGTGACGTTGCGCTTCCCACGGCCTCGATGCGTCGAGGCTACACCATCGTAGTGGCGGCCTCAGTGGGCCGACTCGCGGGATTCCGGTATCGTGGTATTACGCGGAAACTCAACGCGTGCGGTTTCGCGTTCGACCGACAAGCGGCGGACAGCCATAAGACTTGGTATCACCCCGCGAGTAATCGAATCCGTCGGCGGAGTTGGACGCCCCGGCAGCACGTGGCTTCCTTCATCTTAGTTTAAGGTTCCGGTTGCATGTTCGACCCGCCGTGACCGCCGGTTTTGATACACTCATCATCACCAATTCGCGAAGCGGGAGTCGGAGATGAGAAGCCCGATTGTGGTTGCGGCGATTTTGATGCTTCCTGGCCTGTTTGGGCAGGAGGCCCCGTTTGAGAGCGACAAGGCCAGTCCGGAGGACGTGGCGGCCGGGGCTCGGATCTACCGGTCGCATTGCGCGGAGTGCCATGGGCTCAAGGGCGAGGGCGGGCGTGGGCCTAACCTTACGTCCGGCGAGTTCCGGCATGGACAGAGCGATGCCGCTTTGTATCGCACCGTCTCGCGCGGCGTGCCGGGGACCGAGATGCCGGGGATTTACCTTCAAGGCCACCAGGTCTGGCAGATCGTCGCTTTCGTGCGCGCGCTCAGCGCGCAACCAGTCCATACCGACATCAAAGGCGATGCCGAGGCCGGCCGGAAACTGTTCTTCGGCAAGGGCGGGTGCAACGGATGCCACATGGTCAACGGCTCCGGCGGCCGGTCCGGTCCCGAGTTGAGCGAGATCGGCGGACGGCGCACGGTCGAGCACCTGAGAATTTCGCTCGTGAAACCCGACGCGGAGGTTCCTCCGGCGTTCTGGCATTACAAGGTCACGACGCGCGAGGGACGGTCGCTCGAAGGGCGGCGCCTCAACGAAGATACCTACTCGCTGCAATTGCTCGATGCCAGCGGGAATCTGCACTCCTTACTCAAGAACGACCTCAAGGAAGTATCGGTCAGCCGGAAGTCGACGATGCCGGCCTACGGCTCCACGCTGAGCGCGTCCGAAATCGATGACCTGGTGGCCTATCTGAGCACTCTCAAGAGAAAGGCGGCTGCGCAATGAAATCCCTACGTCCCGTAATCCTGGTCTGCGCCCTGGCGCTTCCGGCGATCGGCCAGTTGACCTACGAGCGCATCCTTAAGGCCGCGGCCGAGCCGGGTAACTGGCTCACTTACTCGGGCAGCTATATGAGCCACCGGCATAGCAGCCTGAAACAGATCGACCGCAGCAACGTTGAGCGGATGCAGTTGAAGTGGGTTTACCAGATGCGCACGCTCGAGAAGGTGGAGACGACCCCGATCGTGGTGGACGAGGTGATGTATGTGACGAAGCCGCCGGACGAGGTGGTCGCGCTCGATCCGGAGACCGGGCGGGCGTTCTGGACGTACCGGCGCGTGCTGCCGGAGCCGATCAATGTCTGCTGCGGGCAGGTGAACCGCGGAGTGGCCGTGCTCGGGGACCGGGTCTATGCGGGCTTCGTGGATGGGCACGTGGTGGCGCTCGACGCGAAGACGGGCGCGCTGCTCTGGGACGTCGAGGTGGCGGACCGGCGCACGGGGCACAGCGTGACGGTTGCGCCGCTGGCGGTGAAGGACAAGGTTATCGTGGGGATCGCGGGCGGCGAGTACGGGATCCGCGGATTCCTCGATGCGTATGACGCGGAGACTGGGGAGCGGGCATGGCGGTTCTATACGGTGCCGGGTCCGGGCGAGCCGGGCAATGAGACGTGGGCCGGCGATTCGTGGAAGACCGGGGGCGCGCCGACGTGGGTGACGGGATCGTACGATCCGGAGCTGAACCTGATCTATTGGGGGACGGGCAACCCGTCGCCGGATTGGAATGGCGAGGTGCGCAAGGGCGACAACCTGTACTCGTCGAGCGTGATCGCGGTGGATGCGGATACGGGGAAGCTGAAGTGGTATTTCCAGTTCACACCGCACGATGTGCATGACTGGGACGCGGTGCAGATTCCGGTGCTGGTGGATGCGAGCTGGCAGGGGCGGCCTCGCAAGCTGATGTATTGGGCGAACCGGAATTCGTTCTTCTACGTCCTGGACCGGACGACGGGCGAGTTCCTATCGGGACGGCCGTTTACGAAGCAGACGTGGGCCAAGGGGCTGGACGAGAAGGGCCGGCCGATCCGGCTGCCGAATACGGCTCCGAGCCGCGAGGGAACGCTGGTGTATCCGGGCGTGCAGGGCGGGACGAACTGGTATTCGCCTTCGTTCAGTCCGGTGACGGGGCTGTTCTATATGTCGGTGTGGGAGTACGCGAGTATTTACTACACCGGCGATGCTCCGTATACGGCGGGGAACCGGTTTCTGGGGAGCGTTCCATCCGGGGTTCCGGACGATCCGGGGTATGGAGCGGTCCGGGCGATTGAGCCTCAGACGGGGGAGCTGCGGTGGGAGAAGCGGCTGCATAGCAAGCCCCAGGCGGGGATTCTGTCGACGGCCGGCGGGCTGGTGTTCGGCGGGACCAACGAGGGGCACTTCTTTGCGCTCGATGACCGGACGGGCAAGGAGCTCTGGCGCGCGAATACGGGTGGCGTTATCGCGGCGGGTCCGGTGACTTATTTGAGTCGAGGGCAGCAGCGGGTGACGATCGCGGCCGGGAGCGCGCTGTTTACGTTCGGGTTGTGAGGGGGGCTGCGATCAGGCCCGCTTCCACGACCGCATCATACCAGGTGCTGACGTCCCGGTCGTCAAACTCGTGCGCTTGATCGCCTTGAACTCCTGCATGACCGGGCTTACGAGGGGCTTGGTCCCCGTGTTCTTCTGGCGCTGCGCCACTCAACTGCCCAGACAGATGGCATAGTACTACTGCTATAGTCATTCGAAGCCGACCGGAGGTCAGAAGCACATGTCAACACGTAGACATCCTGAATGCGGCAGGAATCGAGGCATATGCGTTCCACGAAGAGTCGAACTTCCGGCTCAAGTGGTTCGAGAACGACACGCGCGTCGTCGATCGGCCTGCTGTCGAGCGACTCTGGCGGAAAGGAGATTGGTTTGTTCTGCCTGAAGACCCTGGAGTGTCCAAAAATCGGGACGTACTGAAAAGAATCCAAATGGCCGCTTCGTGGCGATGCCGCATGATACGGTTGAACCGTGGGCGTTCTCGATCCGTTCCGGTTTGTGCTGATGTCTGTCGCGGACTGGATGAACCAACAGCAGCAGCAGGCGATCGACTATCTTCGTGAGGAGATTCGGGTCCTGCGCGAGCAATTCGGCGGGCGCCGAATTCGGTTCACTGATGACCAGCGCCGTCGCCTTGCCTCCAGAGCGAAAGGGCTCGGGCGGCGCGCTCTGTCGCGGATCGCGACGATTGTCACCCCTGAGACTCTGTTGTCCTGGCGCCGCAAGCTGATCGCCCGCAAGTACGATGGGACGGCCAGCCGTGGCGCCGGCCGACCCCGAACTCAGGACGCGATCGAATCGCTGGTGGTGCAAATGGCCGTCGAGAACCGCGACTGGGGATATACCCGGATCATCGGTGCGCTCTCGGACCTCGGACACAATCTGGCGCGTGGCACTGTTGCCAACATCCTGAAGCGCAATGGCATCGAGCCGGCGCCAGAACGCAGCCGATAGACGACCTGGAAAGAGTTCCTGACCCAACACTGGGAACTGATCGTGGCAGCTGACTTCTTCACGGTCGAGGTGTGGACAGCGAAAGGGCTGCAGCGACTCGTCGTTCCGTTCTTTATCGAGTTGTCGACGCGGCGGGTGGAGATCGGCGGCATTTCTGCCGCGGCGAACGGATTGTGGATGAGCCAGATTGCCCGGAACCTGACCGACTCAGTCGACGGCTTGCTCACGGGCAAGCGCTACCTCATCCATGATCGGGACCCGCTGTTCACGGACGAGTTTCTGCGCACGCTGAAGGACGCCGGCGTCGAATCAGTGAAGTTGTCGCCGCGAAGTCCGAATCTGAACGCACACGCGTTGCGCTTCGTACGCAGCATGAAGGGATCCTGTCTGGAACGACTGATCCTGTTTAGCGAGAGCTCCCTCCGGACAGCAGTTCAGAACCAGCGCGTTACCATAGCGGACGGAACCATCAGGGTTTGAGCAACCGATTGATTGCGCCCGATCCGTCTCATGGTGGCAGCGGCGGCGAAAGCCGGCTCCGCGAGCGACTGGGCGGAACGTTGAAGTACTATTATCGTGCCGCAGCCTGAGTGACCGCCCATGAAGACGATCAACCGATCCGCTCTTGTGGTAAGACCGGCGCAGCCGTTCCTGAACTGGTTGCAGCAAGTGGATCCAACCAGTGCTCATCTGACACTGCACGACCTGCGACTGGAGCCGACGATATACCTGTTGCCGGAGTGGGACACCGAGGAGGAGGCGCTGCAACATCTGGCCGAGGTCAGCAACGATATTTTCGAGGAGCAGTTGAACGGCTGGTACCGCGTTCCGTCCGTCTGGCCTGCCAGCCGGGACCTGAACGCGTTTCTTCTCTGGTTCGACTGCAGGTTCCACTCCATGATTATTGACGTTTGCGCTGAACGTCTGCGCCATGAGGACATGTGACGCCGAAGGAGTTCAATGCCGTTATTTGGACAGTACGACATCGGGTTGGCTGAGGTCGGACCGGAGCCCCAAAGCGGCCGGTCAGGCACTTGGACTCGAAAATTCAAATCTGCTGTGCGACTCTGCTCAGTGCCCGCGTGAAGGCTCGTGAACCTGCGGGATGTGGTAAGCTACAACTTCGGATGAGATAGAAGAAGGGCCTGCTGCTTCTAACGCGAGGACGATCTCGAAAAGAGGTATCGATTGACTCTCGTGCCAGCCGACCTTTTCTGTCAGGAATTCATCGAATTTCAGATGGTTGGTAAGAAATTCGCCGGCGGCCTCAGTCCCCTGGTGGTTCGTGCCAGCTACTACAATGATATTGCCGGTGCCGTCGAGATTCTCTAAGCACGCGATGAGTCCGTAAGCACGGTACGGCTCCTCTCCTGCAGGATCGGACATGTGAACAGTCGCCTTACCGCGATCCGGCACCGTGTCGCGGAGAAACGGTCTATTCAGATGAGAATCGTATTCGATTCGGAATCGGCTTTTCTTGCTGAGAAGTTCAACCCAGGGATTCGATCTGGTACTGCCGAGGAGAATTGCGTTCTGGGACTTTAAATCGGCACTGCTCAGATCCCGTGCGAAACGGATGATCACCGGCGCATGATGATGATTCAGCATCGTGATCCGAACCAAGGCGCTGGCGTCGCCGAGCCCCGTGTAATGGCGGGAGGCGATCATGGAGAGAACTCGGTCGACCTCGGTTTGGTTCCCCCGCTCTCTCACAGAGGAAAGATAGCGACCGCTCGAGTACTCGGCCAGCGAAATTGAATCTCCGCGCACGTCCTGCAAAAAGGACAGATTCGAATCAGAGAGAGAGAGCATTGTGGGAGCCTCCATCTGGAAGAAGCGGGACCAGAAAGCCGCGACCAGCGCTGGTCGCCGATCCATTCCGGAGGCGGCGCCAATCGCGGTCACCTGGGCCGGAGACAGGTGCCGAAAAAGACTGACGGCCGAAAAGAACAGGCTGATCAAGATGATTCCGGCAATCAAGTATTTCCAGTAAGCACCACTTGAATGTGGCGCCTCTTCGGTGCATTGATCTAGAGCCGCTTCGAGAGTCTGCTCGCTCGATCTGCTTTCGAAAACAGCTACATACCGGCCCTTCGGGATTCGAATCACGGTCGGTTCGCCGACGCCCTCCCCTGAGAAGTAGGTTTCCAGGCGCTTGCGAAGCTCACGGGCTTCGACGCGAACGATGTTGTCAGAACTCGGATCGTAATTCTGGGGACGCCCGAACACCGCATGCCCAATCGTCAGTTCATTGATCTGATCGATGTTGCCGGCAAGCGTCTGCTCACAGACGAATTCAAGGAACGCACGCAGACGGGGTGCCCGGTTGAAGTGGCGGCTTGCGGTGACTCGCTCAACCAGTAACGATAGCTCACGGTGCTTCGAAGGGGAACCGGCCAGCATCGAGTCTCCCTAGGTCCTTTAAACTACGCGCTGCTCACCGTTAGCTTACAGGGAATTGCCTTGTTTCCTTCGAAAATCCCAGCCTGGAGTCTGTTGAATCCAGAGGGTTTATGTCTGCCGGTGCCCATCTGGCTCCGAGGGTTCGAGGATGACCCTGTGGCCGAGAGCCTGGAGGCGCTG
>JBKBWD010000093.1:0-20959 GCA_046289265.1 Bryobacteraceae bacterium
CCCATCACTTTAAACGGTCTTTCACATCAGCGACTTGCCTGTGTGTCGTCCGGCCTTCGAGTAAACTCCCGCTAGGGAGGGCTTCGCTCAAAAAAACCTATCCCTACACGCTCCTCCGATTCCTGCCTATTCTCCGATCACCAGGAATGATGTGGAGAGATTGGCATGTTTATTGCCGATCCCCGGATAGAACCCCTGTTCGCCGATGGTGAACATGTAGGCGGCCGGAGTGCCCTCCATGGCGTAATTCAGCAGGTGGGGCACTTTGGGTTTCTCCTGTTTCGGAACAACGGACATCACTCCGGCGCAGATGTGGCCAAAGCCGAGGATCGGCCGCGTGTCGACCCCGAAGCCGCCGCGAACCTTCGCGGTGCGCGGCAGCGTGCCGATTCGATTCAGCAGAAGCTCCCATGTGCCGTGGCTGAGATGAATGCGATCGCCGACCTGGAGCGGAGTGCCCACGTAAATCCTGCGGTCGGCCACCTTGTTATCGAAGACGGTGGGATGGGTGAAGACGAAGCGTACCTGTCCATCTGCGGTTTCGACGCGCTGGTATATGGGGTTTAGCGCCAGAACGTCCAGGATCTCCCAGAGAGCTGCCTGGCCTCGTTCCGCCAGTTTCTCCAACCGGCCATCCAGCCACTCGTCGTAAACCTGCCAGGCAGGCCGGCCGTCAATCGCCACCAATTCCGATCCGCGCAGCTCGGTGATGACTCCGGACTGGGGCAGCGTCGTGTCGTACCCTGCCTCAAAGACCCATCCTACCGGCAGCGAAGTGTAAAGAAACGCGACGGCCACCGCGGGCCCGTGGAGGACGCTGCCGCCGAACACGGCGGTCTCCTTGTGGACGCTACCGCCGAGGATGGGTACATTTTTTCCAACGATATCCTCGATACCCGCAAGGGCGTCCTGAGGTTTGGGGCCGGCGAGAGAGGCGAGGATGGCTCTTGGCGGCTCCGACGCCTCCTTTCCTGCAGTGGCGAGAGCCTGCCGGGCAGCCGCCTGTGCCGCCTGCCTGGGACCTCCGTGAGCTGTGTGACTCGCCGAGCCCACGCCGAACCTGATTTTTTCACTCCGGACCGTCAGGAGTGAGATCGTCGGCACCGGCGAGGGGGTATCGTCCGGCTCGCTTTCCCTCACGACAGTTGTCCCCCCGCCAAACACCCGTGTCGTTGGACCCAGTGCCGCTGTGATGTCCTGGTAGATCTTGCTAACGTCGAGATCTTCGGAGATGACCAGGACCGCGAACTCCGGGGCCGGGCCGTGCTCTGCGCCGAGGGCGGCCTTAAGAACCTCTTTGGTGGCGAGCGTCGTATCCAGTTGATAGCTCTCGCCGAATCCGATTTCCGCGGAACCGAACTTCCCACCTTTTGCCGTGGACCGAACCGACTGTGGATCGAGGTTAAATTCGGCCGAGGAGTCCCGTCCCTGCATCAGGACGAGGAAGAGAAACATTAGAACTCCCAAAGCTGCTGCGGCGAGGAGCAGGGGTGATCTGAATTCGGGCTTATTGCTGGACATATAGGGATCCCTTAGCGATGTTGTTTGAGCGGTTCAACATGAATACTCCTGGAGTTCACGATCATCTCCGGTGACAGCCCCTGGAGTCGCACCGTTGACGAGAGTTGCGATCGTCTGAAAGAGTTCCGCGGAGTTCAAGGGCTTGGAGACGTACGCGTCCATCCCGGCCTCGAGGAAACGTTCCCGATCGCCTTTCAATGCATGCGCCGTAACAGCAACGATGGGCGTCCGGCGGCGATTCGGGTTCGCTGCTTCGCGCGCCCGAATCATCGCGGTTGCCTCGAGTCCGTTCAGCTCGGGCATCTGGACGTCCATCAGGACGAGATCGAAGCGGCCGCGTTCGAACATACGCACCGCCTGCCTGCCGTTTCCTGTGACTGTGACTGTGTGGCCGCACTTCTCAAGCAGGCGTTTCGCAAGCAGTTGATTGACGTGGTTGTCCTCGGCAAGAAGTATGCTAAGTCCGGAGAGCTCCTCCAGGCCCACAGGGGCGGACGCCGGCTTCACCGGGACCGCGCGGTTTCGAAAGCGGTTTACCGTGGAGCGGAGCTCGGAGCGGCTGACCGGCTTGAGAATCAGCGCGTCGAAGCCATCGACCGGTGCGCGGCCTTCCGGATCCCCGACTTGCTGCATCCCAATCAGAATGCTGGTGTCGGCAAGCGCAGTCCGAAGCCGGCCGATGTCGTCGTGGAATCGGTGGTCGGCGAGGATGAGAGTGGGAGATATACCCGACCCCGGGCGAACAAGGCCCGACTCCAGGGCGGCCGGAACCGAATCGGCGCTTTCGAAGCGAATGCCCAGACTTGCCAACGTGCAGCCGGTCGATTTTGCCGCGACCGGGCTCGAATCGAGGATCAGGGCGAATTCGCCGGGGAGAGTTTCAGAGTTTTCGACTCCTTCGACGGGCAGGGGCGTCTCAAGATCAAAGTAGAAGACGCTGCCCTTGCCGACTTCGCTCGTAATCTCCAGCCGTCCACCCATCATCGAGACGAGGCGCGACGAAATCGTCAGACCGAGACCTGTTCCGCCGTATTTTCTGGAGGTCGAGCCGTCAGCCTGTGTAAAGGATTCGAAGATAATCTCCCGCTTCTCCGCCGGAATTCCGATTCCGGTGTCGCGGACGGCGAAATGAAGTATACAGGAGCGTCGGGCGGGCACTTCCTGTTGGAGGCGGACCTCGACCACAACCTCGCCGTCTGCCGTGAACTTAATGGCGTTGCCTACGAGATTCACTAAGACCTGCCGGAGTCGGTCCGGGTCGGCCGTGAGAACCGGAGGAACCTCGGGAGCGACGATTGCGGCGAGCTCCAGCCCTTTCTGGTGCGCATTGAAGGCGAGGGGGCGGAGCAGGTCGTCGAGCCAGTCACGAAGATGAAAGGGCTTGGCGATCAGATCCAGCTTGCCGGCCTCGATTTTCGAGAAATCCAGAATGTCATTGAGCAGCGTCATCAGCGAACGCGCGGAGTCCTGGATCATCCGGAGATACTGCTGCTGTTCCGGGGCAAGTCTGCTGGAGAACAGGAGTTCGGTCATTCCGATGATTCCATTCATCGGAGTTCGGATCTCATGGCTCATGTTGGCCACGAATTCCGATTTCATTCTGGAGGAGACAACCGCTGCGTCTCGCGCGTTGGCCAGCTCCGCCTGGATCCGCTTCAGTTCGGTGCTGTCCCTGCCGGTTACGACGTAGCCGATGCTGCTCTGGCCCTCTCCACGCAGACATGACCCGCTGAGCAGGACGGGTACTCGGATTCCCGATTTCTTGCGGAACGAGCCTTCCCGGTTTCGGAAGCTCTCGTCCGGCCGCAGCCCCAGAAGATCCATGCTGCCTTCCGGATCGCAGATAATCAATGAGAATCCCTGGCCGGCAAGTTCTTCGGCCTTGTACCCGAGCAGTTCGCATGTCGAGCCGTTAACGGTCCGGATGCGCAACTGCGAATCGAGGACGATCAACGCGTCCGTCATGCTCTCGAGGATGCTGTCGAGGTACTCGCGCGAGACCGTGGTCTTTTGGAGCTGTTCGGTCATCCGGTTGAACGACTGAGCCAGATCGCCGAGTTCGTCCCGGACGCCGACATGAATTCGATGTGTGAGACTTCCCGCGCTAACATTCTCCACTCCCGCGCGCAGCGTCTGAATCGGCCGAAGAATCCGCTCCAGGAGAAAATACAGGACGACCGCGAGGACCAGTAGTGTGGCGCCGAACAACCCAATCGTCGTCAGTGCAACCCTGAACTTCGCCGTCCTGGCTCGATTCAGGGAGAACCCGAGCCAGAACGACCAGCCATTCGGGCCCGTTTCTAAAGGAGTACGAAGGATGCCGTAGTTCTGGGTGTGGTCGAGGATTACCTCCTCGTCCGGAATCTCGCCAGTGAGTCGTGGGAAGTATTGGGCCGCGTGGGTGCCCATGAACTCAGCGCGGTCCGAAAGATGGATGACACCGTCGCCGGTCACTATCCACCAGAACCGGAAATCCTCGCGATCGGCGATACGACGCAAGTCCTCGAACGGCCAACGCTGGTCGAAGAAGCTCGCTGTGAGTTTCCTGGACACGAGGCGCGAGATCAGTTGATGTTCGGCGGCGATCTGCTTGACTACTTCGTCGGCGCGGTCGCTCGATATGACGTAAGAGAGAACGGCCGCGGCACCAAGGAAGGACGCGAAAACGGCGCCGAAGATCTTCGAAAAAAGCGTCATGGCGTGTCATCCAGCGGATCCGGATGAGACGGTGAAACGACCGCACTTCCTATCTAATCGGCAGAAATCGTGGCCCCGATTAGGGTCGTTGGAACGATCGATTCGATTCAATCGTAACCGAGAGCCTTGTGTCGGGCACTCAGGTAATCCCGGTAGGCGAATCCACTCTTTTAGGGGGAATGAAATACCGACGTACTACGGGTCAATCGGATGGGTGTTACTTCGGGGGCTTCAGTTTGGTCGGCACAGGACCTTGCCAGGCTGACTGCTACGATTTCTCTCTTGCTCTGGCCACGCTCCAGTGCTATGCTGGAGGCGACGTGGAATGATTTAGGATCCCAGAGGGTCCAGCTAATTGCAACCACGTAAAAAAAAGTGCTAAAGGCGAGTCGGTCTTCACGAACAACCCTGTTGGCCCATCGCCGCCAGGGTTTTTGTTTTGTTGGGGCCAGAAGAGCTCGCTGACGCTTTCGGTCCGGCCGAGGCCGGACAGAGGAGGTTTAGGAGATGAGCCTTTGGCCCAACTCGATTTCTACCCAGCCAACCCTCGCGGGCGCCGAGGGAGAACTGGTTCTGGTTCGGGTTTCCGTCGAGCCGCGGTTGCTCGAGGACCTGCTGGAAGCACTGGCAGAAGTCCCTTTTCCGATCAATCCCCAGATCTATCACCAGAACGTGCCGTTGACGCTGGTGGAGTTTCCCGCCTACTCGGACCGGCTGGATGAGCTCCGTAAGACGCTGCGTTTCCATGGGTTCGACCCGGACTCCGTCACGGTCCGGAGCATGATCGAGGAGTTGCTCACCGCCCCGCGGCAGTAAGTCGCATCGGGCACATATGTTCTCTGCTAGGATGCGGAGGTGCGGCTTCTTGTCGGACCGCCCGGTTCGGGCAAAACCCACTGGATTCTGGAGCGCTTCCGCGCCGTCCTCCGGGCCGGACGCGGCGACGCGCGCGTATTGGTCCCGACAGCCACGATGGGCGAGCATCTCCGCAACAGCCTCGCCCGTGAAGGCTTTGTCATCCGTCCAGGACACGTCCTGAGCCTCTCGAAGTTCGCCGCCGCCTATGCCGAAGGCACGCCCCAGGTTTCGGCCGCCGCTCTGCGCCTGATCATCGACGAGGTGCTGGAACGGCTCCGCCCGGAACCCTTCGCCTCGGTCATCGAATTCCCCGGGTTCCGCGAATCGCTGGCGAGTGCGATCGAAGAGCTCTCCTCCTGGGGCTGCGGCGCGGCGGACCTGGCCGGACTCGCCTCCGCCGGGCGCCTGGAGGGGCACTTTCTCCAGCCCTTCCTTGCGGTCCTTGAAGCCGTCGAGCGCGAACTGTCGGGCCGCTCGCTCCACCTTCGCCACGGCGTCCTGCGGCGCGCCGCGGAAACCGTACGGCGGGACAGGCTCAGCGGCGTCTCCGAAATCCTGATCGACGGCTTCTTCTCCTTTGCGCCGCCGGAACTCGATCTCATCCGCGCCATGACGCAATGGGCCGAGGTTACGGTCACGCTTCCGGAGTGGCATGGCGCCTCGCTCGCGCGCGCCGAGTTCGCCTCAATGGGCGCCGAGGAGATCCTCCTGAGCCAAACGCGACGCACGTCGCGTGAGGTCCTGGTCGCTCCGCCGACCCGCGAGCAGGAGGTCGATGAGATCGCCCGCCGCATCCTGTCCGAGGCGGCCGCCGGCCGGCGGTTCCGCGAAATCGGCGTGGTCGTCCGGATGAAACAGCCTTACGTCCCGGCGCTCGAAACGGCCTTCCGGCGATTCGGCATCCCGGCCCGTTTCTACTTCAGCGAGCCGCTCGCGGGCCACGCCGCCGTGCGCTATCTGACCGGACTTGTCCAGGCAATGCGCGGCGGTTGGAACCATGAAGATCTGCTCCCGCTGTTGCAGATGACGGCCTCGGGTCTCGGCGGCACGCCGGAAGGCGACCGGCTGGAGATCCGGATTCGGGAGAGCCTGCCCGGCGTCGGTCTCGAGACGCTCCGTCCGCTGGGAGCGCCGCCGTTTCTCCTGGATCGCATGGAGGTCCTTGAAAGCTGGCGCGGCCGCAGCCTCACACCGCGAGAATGGGCGGGCGAACTTGGGAAGCTGCGCGCGTTGGTGGCCCCGCCCGACGCTTCGGCGCCGCCCACCCCCGAGCTCGTCCCGCTCTGGCGGGCGCACGCCGCCGCGCTGGACGCCTTCGATGCAGCACTCTACGAAGCCGCGGATCTCCTGGGGACGGAGCCGGTCTCCTTCGACAAGTTCTGGGAAGCTGCCAGCGAGGTGATCGACCTCGGCGCGCTGCGCGTCAACGACCACCGGCACAACGTCGTCCACGTCATGGATGTCTTCGAGGCGCGGCAGTGGGAGCTGCCCATAGTCTTCGTCTGCGGCCTGCTCGAAGGCGAGTTTCCGAACTACGGCTCCCAGGACGCGCTCCTTCCCGATAGCATCCGCGAAGGCCTGGGCCGGGCCGGTTACCGCATCAGGACCACCGCGGACCGCCAGATCGAAGAGGAGTTCCTGTTTGAAGTCGCCGCGACGCGGGCAGCCGAACTCACGGTCTTTAGCTACCCGCGATTCAACGAGAAAGGCGAGGAGACGCTTCCGTCCTTCTTCCTCGATGGCCGCGAGCTTCGATACGACGCCCACCAGGCCGTACGGCCCGCGCCGCTCCGAAGGCGCGCTTCCGCCCGCGCCGCCGTCATCTATGACGAAGCCCTCCGCGAGCGCATCGCTGAGCGCCACCGCGTCTGGCGGCCAACCGCCATCGAGAGCTTCCTGCAGTGCCCCTACCAGTTCTTCGGGCGTTACACGCTGCGGCTCCAGTCGATGCCTGCGAGGCCCGAAGACCGGCTCGACGCGCCCCTGCAGGGCACTCTCATTCACGACGTGCTCGCCGAGTGGGCACGCTCGCCCCAGCCGATCGAGCCGTTATTCCAACGCCGTTTCGAGCGCCTCTGTCGGGAGAACAACGTGCGGCAGGGCTATGCCACCGAACTCGCGCGCCTTGCCATGCTGCGGAACCTGATGGAGTTCGCCGAAGAGCCACGAATCCAGGAGGGTTGGCAGATTCACGTTGAGCGGGAATTCCGGTTGGAGATTGCGCCAGAGGTCGAGGTCCGCGGGCGCATCGACCGCTATGACGTCGCTCCCGACAACCGCGCAGTCATCTTCGACTACAAGTATTCGAGTGACTCGGGATTGCGCCGCCGTATCGAGGGACAGCAGGAAAACCGCTACGTACAGGGCGGCCTCTACCTGATCGCCGTCGAGGGCGAGCATGAGCCCGCCGGGTTCTTCTACTGCGGCCTCCGGGGCAAACCGGCATGGCGCGGCTGGGAGGGCGCCGAAGAGCTCCGGGGAATTATGACCCAGGCGCGCGAGCTGACGATCGATGCAGCGCGCCGGGTGCGGGACGGGCACATCGCCGTCGAGCCGGCGGACGAAAACGCCTGCGGCTATTGCGAGTTTCACGACGCCTGCCGGATCCGCACCATCGAACGCGCCATGCCGGCGGCGGAAGGGAGTATCGAGGACTGAAGATGAAGCTCTCGGACGAACAGCAGTCGGCGGTGCGGCGCACGGGACAGGATGTTTGCGTGGTCGCGGGACCGGGCTCGGGCAAGACGCGTGTGCTGGTAGAGCGTTTTTGCTGGCTGGTGGAAGAGGGTATCTCGCCGCTGCGGATTCTGGCGATCACGTTCACCGAGAAGGCCGCGAACGAAATCAAGAAACGCCTCGTCCAGCGGTTTGCCGATCAACCGGAGCGCCGGAAGCAGATCGAGCGGGCCTATGTGTCAACCGTCCACGCCTTTTGCATGCGCCTGCTTCGTGAGAATGCGATCGCGGCGGGTCTGGACCCCCGGTTCGAAATTCTCGACGCGCGTGCGGCGGCGGCCGAGCTGCGTCATGCCGCCGAGGCCGCGCTCGACGAGCTCTTCGCGAATGAGCCGGAGCCGTTCCGCGCTCTGATGTCGGCATGGAAGACCGATGATCCGGCCGCGTCTCTGATCGGCTGTTACTCGGAGATTCGGGTGGGCGGCTCCGGCCTGGACTTGCTCGATGCGCGGCCCGCCGACGCCGACGGCTGGACCGCCCTGGTTGAGGCCGTGCGCCGGATGCGGACGGATTCGCCGCTTGCGACTACCGATGCACAGCAGGTCCGGCTCGACAAGCTCGACGCATGGCTGTGCGCCGCCGCCGCGCTGCCGCCCGACGTTCCTGGCGTTGCACACCTGGAGTGCCTGGACAGCTTCTCGTGCGACAAACGCGGCCTAAAGGCCGGGCACCCGATCCACGACACGCTCGATGCCGTGCGCAATGAACTGCTGCCGGCCGCTCGCCGCGCGATCCTGGCCTCGATGTACGCGGCCGGGCGCGAGACGCTGGCGCGGCTGGTCCGCCGCTTCGACGCGATCTATCGACAGCGGAAACGGCAGCTCGCGTCGCTGGATTTCAACGACCTCGAAGAGCGCGCCATCGCGCTGCTCAAAGACACGCCGCCGCTGCGCGAAGCCGTCCAGCACTCTTTCGACGCGATCCTGATGGATGAACTCCAGGACACCAATCCGCTTCAGTGGGAGCTGATGCGCCTCATCCGCCGGCCGGATCGCTTCTTTGCCGTCGGCGACATCAACCAGTCGATCTTCGGGTTCCGCCACGCCGAACCGGACGTGTTCCGCGGCTACCAGGACTCGGTCGAACGCTCCGGCGCCGTGCTTGACCGGCTTACGCGCAATCATCGCAGCCGCCCCGAGATTCTGGCCGCCGTGGGCGCGATCGTCGGGGCGCGGCCCGGCATGGAGCGCCCGGAGCTGCACTCCGGCCGAGGCTTCCCCTCGAAGCAGGAGCCTTCGATTGAAGTCATCGCCGCGTCGGGCGAGGACAGCGCCGAGGGTACCGAGCTGGAGGCGCTGTGGATCGCGCGGCGGATCCGCGAGTTGCAGGGCGTCCTGCCAGTGGGGGAAGGGGAGCGGCGCCGCCCGGCGCGCTTCGGCGACATCGCGGTGCTCGTGCGCAACACCAGCGTTGTGGGCGAGATCGAGGATGCCTTCCGCCGGTTTGACGTTCCATTCCTCATGCACCGAGGGCGCAAATTCTTCGACGAGCCGGAGATCGCCGACCTGACGGCGTGGCTGCGCGTTCTGGCCAATCCGCTCGATGAGATCAGCCTCGCGACGGTGCTTCGGTCGCCGCTGGTCGGCGCCTCGGACGAGACGCTCCTGCGGCTGAAACTCTTGCAGGGTCCGCGCGACGTGAATCTCTGGGAGGCCATAGTGCAATTCGATGCGCGCGATCTTTCGGCTTGGGACGGAGGCGATGTCGAGCGGCTCCGATGGCTCCGGCGGCTGGTGCGGGAACTGCGGGCCGTGCGCGACGAGGTAGCGCCGGATCGGTTGCTCGCGCGGGTAATCGATGAGTCCGGATATGAGGACTCCCTCGATCTGCGCACGCGCGCGAATATTGCCAAGTTCCTGACGCTCAGCCGTGAGTGGTACGCCGCCCGGTCGCGGCCGCTCGGCGAATGGCTCGACACCTTGGAGGACCTGCGGGATATCGCCGACGAACCGAACGCCCCGGCCAATGAAACCCCGGACGCCGTGCAGGTCATGTCGATCCACGCCTCCAAGGGGCTTGAATTTCCGGTAATTTTCGTCGCCGCGATGCACAAGGGAGTCCCCGGCAAGCCGCCCTCCATCTGTTTCTCGCCGGACGCCGGCCTGGGCGTTCTATGGCGTGATCCGGCGACTGGTAAAGGCTGCGGCGACCCGGCCCACGAGGCGATCGTCAGGCGGCGGAAGCAGCGGGAGGAGCTTGAGTCCGACCGGCTGCTTTACGTTGCCATGACGCGCGCCGAGGAGCACCTGGTCCTCTCGTTCGCCCGGACGAAGCAGGCGCGCTCGCCTTGGCCGGCCCTGGTCGAGTCTGGCGCCGGCGATGGCGTTCGCTGTCTCAACGTGAACGAGCCGCCCGAGCCGATGGCCCGAGTCGAGCGCCCAGAGGTATCTGCTCCGGAACCGATCGAGCTTCCGGCGCCCGTGCTTGACGGGCAGTTTGACTCGACCGCCTCGGTGACCGCGGTCGCCCGGTTCGCCGCCTGCCCGCGCCAGTACTTCCTGTCGCGCTACCTCGGGTGGAGCCAGGAGGCGCGCTCCCGCTGGGCCGCCGAGCCGGGGGAGGAACCCGCCGAGGAGTGGCGTCTCGGTGAACTTGACCCGACCGAGTTTGGCAGGGCCGTGCACGACGTCCTCGCCTTCGGCCCGACACCGGAGACCCCGCCCGAGGCGATCGAGCTCGCGGCGCGCTTCACTGAAAGCGAACTAGGCATCCGCGCCGGACGTGCTGAGCGCGTCGAACGCGAGTGGGACCTGCTGTTCGCCGTCGAGGAGGTCATCCTGCGCGGACAGATCGACCTCTGGTTTGAAGAGGGTGGGGAACTCGTCCTGGTGGACTACAAAACCGACCGGTTCGACCCGGACGAGGAGCCGGAGCGCGCCGGATCCTACGCCGTGCAGCTCCGCCTGTATGCGCTGGCGCTAGCAGGCGTTGCCGGCCGTATGCCGGACCGCGCGGTTTTGTATTTCTTGCGCTCGAATCGGGAGCTGGATGTTGCTCTGGGGAGAGAGGAGATCGAGGCCGCGCGCGCGTTGGTGCGCGGACTGCGGGAGGCGCAGGAAAGACTGGAGTTTCCGCTGAACGAAGGACAACATTGCCGTCGGTGCGCCTTCTACCAGGCCCAGTGTCCCGCAGCAGGAGAGAAAAGCGCTACACCCGGGACTTCCCGGCCGCCATCTTCTTCTGCAGCGCCAGCATGAGGCGGTCGTGTATATCCTGGGGGATCGGCTGCGGCTCCACGCCTTTGAACACCTGGAGAGTCTTCCGGGTCGTATCGACAATCACCCAACAGTTGGGGCACTCATTCACGTGCTTTTCCAGGTGCTCGCGCAGGGAGCCGTTGACAGACTCGTCGAGGTAGTCGTTCAGCTCCTTGAGAAATTCCTTACAGGTAAGCAGAAACGTCGTCTCCTTTCCGCCGGAAGAATCGGCTCAATTTTTCGCGGAGTTCCAGCCGGGCGCGCAGAAGCCGGCTTTTGACCGCCGGAACCGAAATTTCGAGCGCATTGGCGGTCTCCTCCGTGGATAACTCCTCGATGTCGCGCAGAATGAAAACCGTCCGAAACGTCGGGCGCAGGCTCTGCACCGTGTCATCCAGAATGCGGCGGAGCTCCTCCCGGGAATAGCGCTGCTCGGGGTCTTCATCCCAGACCGCGATCTCCCGGACAATGTTTTCCTCCCCTGTATCGATGCTCTCATCGAGCGAAACGGTTCTGTCCGTTTTGCGTTTTCTGAGCTTCATGAGGGATTCGTTGACGGCAATCCGCACGATCCAGGTGTAGAACTTGGACTGACCCTGAAAATCCGGGAGGTGTTCGTAGGCTTTGAGGAAGGTCTCCTGCAGAACGTCTTCGGCGTCCTCGTTGCTTTGCGTGATGTTGCGCGCGATGCGATAGATCTTTCGCTCGTATTGCGTCACGAGCGCGGAAAAGGCCGCCGCGTCGCCCTGCCGGGCGCGCTCCAGCAGTGGAGCCTCGTCGAATACGCCGGTTTCACTCGCCGTGGGCATTGGGAAGAATGTTCCGCCTGCATTATAGTCTATCGCGCACCCACCCGCGCACGCGAACGTCCAACCCGTGCCGGAGCCATGTTACGCTGAAAAGTCAACCCCTATGAGTAGCATCACGATCACTCTGCCGGACGGCAGCCAGCAGGTAGTGGAATCCGGCGTGCGCCCGCTCGATATCGCGAAATCGATCAGTCCTCGGCTGGCCGAAGATGCCGTCGTGGCCCGTGTGAACGGCCAGTTCTATGATCTGACGCGGCCGCTGGAGTCCGATGCCAGGCTCGAGATCCTGACCAGCAGGAACCCCGAGGCGCTCGAGGTCTACCGCCACTCGACGGCCCACCTGCTCGCCGCTGCCGTGCTGGAACTCTATCCCGAAACCAAGCTCGGGATCGGCCCTCCCACCGACACCGGCTTCTTCTATGACTTCCAGCGCGAGAAACCGTTCACGCCGGAAGACCTCGAGAAGATCGAGGCCCGCATGTGGGAGCTGCAGAAGAAAGATCTTCCCTACGAGCGCGTGATGACGCCCAAAGACGAGGGACTGCGCAAGTACCGGGAGCAGGGCGAAGCCATGAAGTGCGAGCTGATTGAGGAAAAGGCCGATCCGGTCTTTTCCGAATACACGCTCGGGCCTCACTTCATCGACTTCTGCCGCGGTCCGCACGTCCCCAGCACCGGGCGTATCAAGGCGTTTAAGCTACTCTCGATCGCCGGCGCCTACTGGAAGGGCGACGAGAAGAACCAGCAGATGCAGCGCATCTACGGCACGGCCTTCTTTAATAAAAAGGAGCTCGATGCCTACCTGCACCGGCTTGAAGAGGCCAAGAAGCGGGATCACCGCAAGCTCGGCCAGGAGCTGGACCTGTTCTCCATCCAGGAACTGGCCGGCCCGGGCCTGATCTTCTGGCACCCCAAGGGCGGCATCATCCGGAAGCAGCTTGAGGACTGGATGCGCGACCAGTACCTGGAGCGCGGCTACTCGCTGGTCTATACGCCCCATATCGCCCGATCGGACCTGTGGAAGACTTCCGGGCATTACAACTTCTACGCCGAAAATATGTTCAAGCGGATGGAACTGGACGATGCCGAATACCAGCTCAAGCCGATGAACTGCCCCTTCCACATCCTGATCTTCCGCGACCGCCTGCACAGCTATCGTGACCTGCCGGTGCGGTTGGGGGAACTCGGCACCGTCTACCGGTACGAGCGCTCCGGCGTCATGCACGGGCTGCTGCGCGTCCGCGGCTTCACCCAGGACGACGCCCATATCTTCTGCACGCCTGCCCAGATCGAGGACGAGGTGGTCGGCTGTCTCCAGTTTGCCGTGGATACTCTCAAGACCTTCGGGTTCGACAAATACGAACTGGAGCTGTCAACCTGGGATAACGGCGCCAGCGGCAAGTACGACGGCACGCCGGACCAGTGGAACCTTGCCGAGAACGCCCTGCGCAAGGCTGTCGAACGCCTGAACCTCGATGCGAAAGTCATGCCCGATGAGGCAGCCTTCTACGGTCCCAAAATCGATATGAAGCTGGTAGACGCCATCGGCCGGCTCTGGCAGCTTTCGACCGTACAGTTCGACTTCACGCTGCCTCGCCGTTTCGAACTCGAATATGTCGGCGAGGACGGCAGGAAGCACCAGCCGCTGATGGTCCACCGGGCGCTGTTCGGCTCGATCGAGCGATTCTTCGGCATCCTGATCGAGCACTACGCCGGCGCCTTCCCGGTTTGGCTCGCGCCCATTCAGGCGACCGTGCTGCCGATCACGGACCGCCAGCTCGACTACGCCCGTCAGGTCGCCAGGCGCCTTTCGGAGAACGGGATTCGCGTCACCGTGGACGACCGCAGCGAAAAGGTGAATCTAAAGATCCGCGAGGCGCAGTTGCAAAAGATCCCCTACATGCTCGTGGTCGGCGACCGCGAGGCTGAAAACTGCACGGTTTCGGTGCGCAACCGCAAGCACGGGGATCAGGGCGTCAAGTCGCTCGACGAGTTCCTGACCACGCTCCGCGGGCAGATCGGTTCAAAGATACCGGCCGAGTAAACACTGCGGGGCGGTCCGGAGCCGCTCCGCGCGCCTGTGCTAACCTCAGATTGAGAGATGCAGTTCGGTCTTCGTTTCTGCCTGTCAGGCATCCTGTTGTTGTTCTGCTTGCTTCCTTCGGCCCTCGGATCCAGAAATCAGGAAGAGATCGATCCGGATGAAGGACTGCTCGGCTCCATCAAGCCCCGAATCCCGGAGCCGATGGTCTTCGATCTGGTCCGTCCGCTAGGCGCGAAGAAGAGGGAAGTCGAGATCAACAGCCTTGCCGCGCGCCCTCTCCGGCGCGGCGGCGCGGCCTTCGACTGGGCGCCGGAAATTGAATTCACCTTCATGGACGGCTATGCTCTCGAGTTCGAGCTGCCGATCGAGAACTTCACGCTGCAGAGCTACAAGCTCGCGGCCCAGGGGACGTTCGGCACATTGATGGACCGCCGGGCGATCCATGGATGGCAGGTGCTGGCGGAGCTTTACCGCCACGGAGAAGACAGGTTCTCGGTCTACTACCTCTACCTCTACGGCCACCGTTTCAATCGCAAGTGGAGCATCTTCACGATGAACGGCCTGCGCCGTGTCAACATGGAGACCGGCGTTCGGAATAAGTCGGTCAACAACGGAACGGTCTTCTACACCTGGAGCCGCCGCCTGGTGCTGGGGGTCGAGACGAACCTGCAAGTGACGCGGTCGGCCCTAAATTCGGTGTTGGTCGTGCCCCAGGCCCACTTCAACCTGTCCAATCACCTCAACCTGCAAGTCGGCGCGGGCGCGCAGCGCTTCGCGGGCGACCGAACCGTGCCGGTGGTCGCCTGGCGTCTCATCCGCGAGTTCTGAGCTCTCCTCTCCGCCGCTACGCGCACGCTTCATTCTGTTTTCAACAATCCGGACGCAAAAAGTCGCTCGTGTGAGCGTCTATCTCGCAGATGCTTTCGATCATGAATCCAACGGTCGGAGCCGCCAGAAAGGAGTAATCATGAGCATCGCAACCGTGGAAGAGCTGCTGGTGGAGGAGCTGAGAGACATCTACGACGCCGAAAAGCAGCTCGTGAAGGCTCTGCCGAAGATGGCGAAGTCCGTTTCCCATCCCGAACTGCGAAGCGCCTTTGAAAATCACCTGAAGCAGACCAAGGGGCAGGTGACGCGTTTAGAGAAGGTCTTCGAGACACTCGGCCAGAAGCCGCGCAGCCGGCCCTGCAAGGGCATGAAAGGCATCGTCGAAGAGGGCCGTGAGGCGATGAGCGAGGACGCCACCAGGCAGATGCACGATTCCTTTATCCTCGATACCGAGCGAAAGGTCGAGCACTATGAAATCGCCGGCTATGAGAACGTCCGCTCGCTGGCGCGCATGATCGGCAGGAAGGATGCCGTCGCGCTGATCGAGCAGAATCTCAATGAAGAGATCGAAACCGATCGTCTCTTGGCCAAGCTTGCCAAGGGAATCCTCAAGAACGCCATGCGTGAGGAAGAGGCGCCGTCCCGCGGGGCTCGCGCCGGCAACGGCCGAGTCCGGCGAGCCAACGGCAGAACCAGGCGCGCCGGCGCACGCGTGAGCACGGGCAACGGGCGCGCCAGGGCGACGAACGGAAGAACGCGGGCCGCAGCCGGACGCCGCTCAAAGTCCGAAGCCGGCTCGCACATCACCACTGACCATGACCAGATTCGCCACTGGGCCGAGGAGCGCGGCGGCGTACCCGTCCGCGTGAAGGGAACCGGCCGTCGGAACGATCCCGGCGTTCTGCGAATCGACTTCCCGGGCTACAGCGGAGGCGAGAAACTGGAGAAGATCCCCTGGCGGGA
This sequence comes from Bryobacteraceae bacterium, assembly GCA_046289265.1. Lineage (GTDB taxonomy): Bacteria > Acidobacteriota > Terriglobia > Bryobacterales > Bryobacteraceae > JBKBWD01. Next base: position 15,654 of record JBKBWD010000093.1, read on the forward strand.
ATTCTTCCGGAAGTTCGATGACAACAAGCTCGCGTTTCTTTACCAGGAGGAAACGGCGCGCGGCCAGAAGAGCAATTTCAATAAGCTGATCAGCCGGCAGGGCGCACAGGCCCGGAGGGCGTAGTGGAGACGCCACAGCCTCCTGATTAGAGCCCTTCGAGCATGTGGCCGAACTTTTCCTTCTTGGTCCGGAGATACTGCTGGGTCGAGGCGACCGGGGGCACCAGGCACGGCACGCGCTCGGCGACCTCGATGCCGAAGCGCTCCAGGGCATGGATCTTGTCCGGATTGTTTGAGAGCAGCCGGACCTTGAGGACTCCGAAATATCGGAGGATCAGCGCCGGAAGTTCGTAGTTCCTCAGGTCCGCCTCAAAGCCGAGCTGCTCGTTCGCCTCGACTGTGTCGGCGCCCTGGTCCTGCAACTCGTAGGCCCGGAGCTTGTTCAGCAGCCCGATGCCGCGGCCTTCCTGGTGCTCGTAGACCAGCAGGCCCCGGCCCTCTTCGGCGATCATGTTCAGGGCGAGCTCCAACTGCGATCGGCAGTCGCACCGGAGACTGTGGAACACGTCTCCGGTCAGGCACTGCGAGTGGATGCGGGTCAGCGGGGGCGCCGCCATGAGATCGCCCATTGTAAGGACTACGGCCTCTTCCTTCCTGTCCGGGAACTGGGCCTCGAAGCCAAAGATCCGAAACCGGCCGAACCGGGTCGGAAAATTCGCTTCGGCCACCTTGCGGAGGGAAGTCGCAAATTGAGGGACACTGGTCATCGAGCTGAGCGCGGCCAACTTCCTGAAGGAAGCAGGGGACTAAGTTACATTATAATGTTCGGCAGACCCGCATGGAACAGCACCTGGTCATCCTGCTGGTGAAGCTGGCTGTCGCTGCTTCCCTCGCCAGCATCCTCGCTCGCTCAGGCGCCTTCCAGCGGACCCTCATGCGCGAAGAGCGGACCCTCGTCCAACGGGTCCAGCTTGCCCTCAGCATGGCCACAATCTTCGGCCTCGGCGTGGCCACGCGGGTCAAGACCGGAGTCTATCAGGCGGTGGACCTGGGCCTGGAAGGCAGTTTCGTCGCCGGCATCCTGGGCGGCTATGTCTGCGGCCTCCTGGGTGGCATCCTCATCTCCGTCCCGGCGATGATCAACGGTGAGTACCTCACGATGGCGCTGTTCGCCGGTGTCGGTACTCTGGGCGCGCTTCTACGCGACCTGGCCCCAAACCTCGAAGATATCTGGCGCTTCTCTCCCTTCTTCGATCTCAACATCTACCGCCTGTTCCGGAAATGGTCCGATCACAAACGAACCATCTTCCACCTGGCGCTGCTGTGCACCATCCTGTTCGCCGAGTTTCTGCGCTACAGCCTCCGGCAGGCCTTCGGATCCGATCTGATCTTCTCGCTGCACCCGAGCGGTCCCGACCCTCATCGCTTCTCAATCCTGGCAGTCTACGCAACCACCCTCTTCGCGACTACGCTGCCGCTGAAGATCTGGAACAACACGCGAAACGAGCGAAAACTGGAGGCGCAGGGACGGCTCCTTACGGAAGCGCGGCTGGAGGCGCTGAGCAGTCAAATCAATCCGCACTTTCTTTTTAACACCCTGAATACGATCGCCTCACTCATTCGGTTGAATCCCGAACAGGCCCGCGCCGTGCTGCAGAAGCTCTCGAACATCCTGCGCCGCCTGCTGCGCAAGCACGACAACCTCAATCCGCTGCGCGACGAACTTGCCTTTATCGACGATTACCTCTCGATCGAAATGGTCCGGTTCGGCGACAAGCTGAAGTTCGTCAAGGACGTCGATCCGGCGACGCTCGACCGATTGGTCCCGGCCATGCTGTTACAGCCGCTGGTGGAGAACAGCCTCCGCCATGGTTTGAGCCCGAAGGTGAACGGCGGTATGATTCGAGTTCGGAGCCGCCTGGTCGATGACCGTCTTCATCTTCTTGTTGAGGATGATGGCCTCGGAATTCCCGAAGCGAAACTGGCTACCCTGTTTGAACGGGGCATCGGTGTGAGTAATGTAAACGAACGCCTGAAGGTGCTTTTCGGCAATAATTACCGTATGTCGATCGATAGCCGTCCCGGAGAGGGGACTCGAACCGAGATCGACATCCCCGCCACACAGACCAGGCTGGCGGCGGTTTCTTGATTCGTGTGAATGCTGAAGTTGACGCTCGAAGAATCGCCGGCGCAAAGGCGAAGCAGGGAGCGGATTCATGGGGTTTAATTTGAACAGACTCGATCTACCAGTCATGGACGTGCGGCCGGACAACCTGCCGCGGACAATTGCGGAGCGCACACGGCGCGTATACGACCGCATGTCGTTCCTCTATCCGATTTCTACTCAGTTGTTCCACTCGCGCGCCCATCGCTGCGCTTTGGAGATGTCGGGGATCCGGGACGGGATGCGCGTTCTCGAAGTGGCTACCGGTTCGGGCGAGATGTTCCGCCGCCTGGTGCGCGCCAACCCGACCGGGGAGACCATCGGACTGGATCTGTCGCCGAACATGGCCGCCCTGACGCACAAGCGCATCCGGAGGGAGTTTCCCCGCGCCCGGACACTCTGTAAGGCCGTCGATGCGCGCTTCATGCCTTTCCGCGATGAATGCTTCGACCTGATCGTCTGCTGTTACCTGCTGGAGCTTTTGGGCGCCGACGACATCAGCCGGACGCTCAGCGAGTTCCACCGGGTCCTGCGGTCCAGAGGCAGGCTGGCGCTGGTTCTCATCGGCGAGGATGCGGAGTTCTTTAACCGCGCCTATAAAGTTTGCGGGAAGGTCGCGCCGGCCTTTTGGGGGCGGCAGGTCGAGCGGGGCGCCGCTGAGTTGATACAGCGCGCCTCTTTCCGGATCAGCTCCGACCGGACCGTCCGCCAAGGCTTCTATCCCTCCCGCGTCCTGGTCGCTCACAAATAGCCGGTCAGGCTACCGGACCACACCTTCCGCCGGACTGCTTGCCATGGCGTACAGCTTCTTCGGCATGCGTCCGGCGAGGTAGGCCAGCCGGCCCGCTTCGACGGCGTGCTTCATCGCTTCCGCCATGCGGACCGAGTCCTCGGCCGCCGCGATCGCCGTGTTCATGAGGAGCCCGTCATAGCCGAGCTCCATCGCAATCGCCGCGTCGGAGGCCGTCCCCACGCCCGCGTCCACAATCAGCGGCACCCCGGTGATCATCTCCCGGAGGATCCGCAGGTTGGAGATATTCTGGACGCCCATGCCGGAGCCGATCGGCGCCGCAAGCGGCATCACCGCGGCCGCGCCCGCATCCACAAGCTTCTTCGCATTGACCAGATCGTCGTTGGTATAGGGTAGGACGACGAAGCCCTCCTTCACCAGCACCCGCGTGGCCTCGAGCAGGCCTTCGTTATCCGGGAACAGTGTGCGCTCGTCGCCGATCACCTCGAGCTTGACCCAGTTGGAGAGTCCTACCTCCCGCGCCAGCCGCGCCGTCCGGATCGCCTCGTCGGCCGTGTAGCAGGCGGCCGTGTTTGGGAGGATGAAGTACTTGGAACGGTCGATATAGTCGATCAATGACTCCTTCGACTTGTCCGTCAGATGGACCCGCCGTACCGCGACCGTGACCACTTCCGCCCCGGAAGCCTCATGGCATCGCGCCATCTCTGGAAAACTGCGGTACTTGCCCGTACCGACGAACAGTCTCGACCGGAACTCCCGCCCGGCAATCGTCAGAGTGTCCTGCATGTTCTCATTCTAGACGGCGGAGGGTCAGTAGGTGAACTGGACTTGAAGGCGCAGCAGATTGCCCTTCTGCCGGTTGTTGGGACGGAGCGAGTCCTCGAAGGTGCGGTCGCCGAAGACGTACATTCCGGTCAGCTCGAAGGCCGGGTTGGGCTGCCACTCCAGGCCCAGTTCCTGGTCGCGAACCAGGTAGCGGCGCGCATCGAGTTCGAACTTCTTGCCGCCGCTATAGTACTGGCTTCGGAAGAAGCCATCAGGACCTGGCCGTGGATGCGCCGCCGGTACATCAACTGGGCGTAGCCGCTTCCAGCTGCCGGGCCTCGATCATGCCGGCCATCGGGTTAAACGCGCCGAACCTCGCCCGAAATTGTACTTACTCGGCCTGCACGCCGATCGGCTGCGGATAGAGCACGAAGGAGAAGGCCGTCCGCTGATCCGGGAATGTGTCGGAGCCTCCAATCCCCGCGCCGCGGGTCGTCACCGTGTATTCGCCGGCGTAGGTCTGGACGCTCGGCTCGATGATCTGCCCGTTGCGGAACTGGAAAGGGTATGACACGCGGGCCAGACGGTGCAACGTGTTGTTCGCCGCCGGGCGGTTAGCCGTCTGGCCGTTGAAGACCCCGACCGCCACCACGCCGTAATCGCCCGAGCCCTTCAGCCCCGAATTTACGAGATATTGGAAGCGCTGGCGGATGTGAGACGGCGCGTACATCAAATAGGCGCCCAAGTCGCGCTCATTCAGGACTGCGCTGTTGAGGCCGTCGGCGCGGTCCATGCCGAGCCGGTTCTGGCTCGACTGCAAATTCTCGAACCCGAAGGGAACCTTGCTCTGCCCCAGTCGGAGGCGGAACTCCTTCTTCTTGTCGAGATTGACGTCAAAGTACAGGTCCCGGAGCTGGCCGAAGTGCATCGCGCTGCCGGCCGAGGAGGCGAAGTCCGGCTAAAAGTACATGAAAACGCGGCTGTTCAGGTCACCGCTGAAAATCATTCGGGCCCGCCGGATGAACAGCCCGTTGTTGTTGCCCACCGAGCGGTCGCACTGCTCGCAGACCAGGTTCGGGTTCGTCTCGAGCAGGCGGTTGTAGCGGACCTGGACGTAGCCGCGCAGGTTCATCTTCTCGTACCACTTCGGCTGGGATTCGCTCTCCCGCTCCTGCTCCTGCTTCGGCTGGATGACCGGAAGGAAACTCCGCTGCAAATCGGGGCGCGACTGCGGGGCAATGGAGCTGGAAAGCGCGCCCGAGGGGGGGCGCCAGCGAGGCGATCTGAATCTCGCGCTCTCGTGTATGCCCGCTACGTGCTTCAAGTTCAGTCAGTTTTGCCTGCTGCGTCTCCACTTGGCCGCGAAGCGCTTCGATCGCCCTCTGCTGCTCCAGGATCAGCGCTTTCAACTCGCGAATCTCGGCTGCGATGTCCTGCCCGGAGACGGAATCCTGTCCATTGGCAGGTGTCGAAGCGAGACCGAAGAGGAGACACAACGCGAAACCGATTCGAAAAACAAATGTCATTGACGAGAGCAGTATAGCCAGACACACTGCTGTCCGGCTATCGTTCCGTGTCCGGCCTCCAACCTCATTAGGGTCAGTGGTATAGGTGCCCACCCGGTTT
>JBKBWD010000094.1:0-20345 GCA_046289265.1 Bryobacteraceae bacterium
AGAAGCGGTTCAACAGCAATGGGTTAGCGACTGCGGCCTCGTGGGGATGCCTCCACTACGAGTAAACTCCCGCTAGCCCTACACACCCTCCTAGCGCCCGAAGCCGCCCCGGCCGCCACCCTCAACCCCCTGGCCCCCAAAGCCCCACCCCTGCCCGCCAAAGCCAAGCGCGTCGTCCACCTCTTCATGAACGGCGGACCCTCCCACATCGACACCTTCGACCCCAAGCCCGCCCTCGAAAAGTACGCCGGAAAGCCCCTCCCCTTCACCTTCCGCACCGAGCGCAAGACCGGAGCCGCCTTCCCCTCGCCCTTCAAATTCAAGCCCTACGGCGAAAGCGGCATCGAAGTCAGCGAAATCTTCCGCCACGTCGGCGAATGCGCGGACGACCTCTGCGTCATCCGCTCCATGAAAACCGAACTCCCCAACCATGAGCCCTCGCTCATGATGATGAACTGCGGCGAAGTCCGCCAGGTTCGCCCCAGCTTCGGCTCCTGGGTCACCTACGGACTCGGCTCGGAAAACCAGAACCTCCCTGGCTACATCGCCCTCTGCCCCGGCGGAGTGCCCCTGCTCGCTTCCATGAACTGGCGCTCGGCCTTCCTCCCCGGCGCCTATCAGGGCACCCACATCGACAGCAGCGAAATCCTCGTCGAGCGCCTCGTCGAAAACGTCCGCAACCGCGTCGTCGCCCGCGAGGACCAGCGCCGCCAGCTTGACCTGCTCGAAAAACTCAACCGCACCTACCAGCACGAACGCGCCGACGATCCCCAACTCGAAGCCCGCATCCAATCCTTCGAACTCGCCTACCGCATGCAGATGGAGGCCGAGGACGCCTTCGACCTCTCGAAGGAGCCCGAACACATCCGCGCCCTCTACGGCGATAACGTCCAGGGCCGCCAGATGCTCATGGCCCGCCGCCTCCTCGAGCGCGGCGTCCGCTTCGTTCAGGTCTGGCACGGACCCGTCCAACCCTGGGACAGCCACGACGACATCGCCACCAACCACCGCCGCCTCGCCGAATCCTGCGACAAGGCCATCGCCGGACTCCTCAAGGACCTCAAACAGCGCGGCATGCTCGACGACACCCTCGTCATCTGGGGCGGAGAATTCGGCCGCACCCCCACCGTCGAACTCCCGGACCCCGGCGCCAACTCCGGCATGGCCAACGGCCGCGACCACAACCCCTACGGCTTCTCCATGTGGCTCGCCGGCGGAGGCGTCAAGCCCGGCTACATCCACGGCGCCACCGACGAGTTCGGCTTCCAGGCCGTCGAAAAGCCGGTCCACGTCCACGACCTCCACGCGACCCTGTTGCACGTGCTCGGCTTCGACCACGAAAAATTCACCTACCGCTACGCCGGCCGCGACTTCCGCCTCACCGACGTCCACGGCCACGTCGTCAAGGACCTGCTCTTGTAAACAAACTTTCACACTCATGTAATCGACCTGATTCTTCCGCCTGTTACACTCCCAACGGAAGAACAGGAAATCATGTTACTATTGCGTTACTTCGCCGCCCTGCTCGCGACTGCCGCGCTCGCATTGCTTCAGGCGCAGCCCTCCACCGGAACCATCGGCGGAACCGTATTTGACTCGGCCACCGGCTCACCCCTCCGCGGCGTCCGCATCGAAATCGACGGCCACAGCGACAACACGCTCGTGACCGACCTCGATGGTAAGTTTCGCATCCCCATAGCCCCCGGAACATACAAGCTCCGCTTCGCCGCCGATAACTACCTCGACGCCGTCGTCGAAGGTCTCAAAATAACTCCCGGGGAGTTCGTCGAAGCCAGCACCGTCCTGGTCAATAAGTCCACCGTCACGACCGTTGACGTTGTCGAAAGCATCACCCCGATGATCTCCACCGCCGAAGCCATCCTCGCCGAACGCAGGCTCGCCGCCGTCGTCAGCGACGGCATCAGCAAGGAAGAGATGCGCCTGGCCGCCTCCTCCAACGCCGCCTCCGCCCTCGAGAAGGTCACCGGAGTCTCCATCGTCGACAACGGCTTCGTCTACGTCCGCGGACTCGGCGAACGCTACTCCTCGACCATGCTCAACAACGCCATCATCCCCACCACCGAGCCCGAGCGCCGTGTCGTCCCCCTTGACCTCTTCCCCGCCAGCCTCATCGACAATATCAAGGTCCTCAAAACCTACAGCCCGGATCTCCCCGGCGAGTTCTCCGGCGGCGTCGTCCACTTGCAGACCGTCGAATTCCCCACGCAGAGAACTCTGAACGTCACCGTCAACTACGGCTTCAACACCGTCTCGACCTTCAACCGCTTCGGCACCTTCCCCGGCGGAGGCCGCGACTGGACCGGCTTCGATGACGGCTCGCGCGAACTCCCCGCCATCATCCCCCGCGACCAGCGCCTCTTCGTCGGCAACTTCACGAACCAGGAGTTCCAGGAGTTCGGCCGCGCCTTCCCCGCCAACTTCTCCATCGACCCCATCCAGTCGATGCGTCCCAGCCAGACTTACTCGGTCTCCGGCGGCAACACCTACGGACGCCTCGGCGTCGTCGGCGCCCTCACCTTCAGCAACAGCCCGCAGCGCATCCCCGAACTGCGCCGCTTCCTCGTCAACTCAGGCGGCGGCCAGGCCCAGATCTTCAGCGACTACCCGACCTTCGACACCGATACCGAATCGGTCCGGCTCGGCGGAGTCCTCAACGCCGCCCTCCGCCTCAGCGCCAACCACAAGCTGCTGTTCCGCAACACCCTCACGCGCGACACCGATAAGGAAGCCCGCTTCTTCGCCGGCCTGAACGGCGGCAACAACAACGACATCGAAGCCACCCGCCTACGCTGGGTCGAGCGCAGTCTGATGTCTACGGGCATTCAAGGCGATCACGCCGTCTCGCGCCTCGGCAACAGCCTCTTCACCTGGCAGTTCACTTACTCGGACTCCCGCCGCGATGAGCCCGACCTCCGCGAAACCATCTACGGCCTTAACCCCGACAACGGACAGCGCTTCTATCTCAACCTTCCCGAGTCCGGCCTCCGCTTCTTCAGCGGACTCCAGGACCGCATCTACGAACCGCAGGGCGCCTGGGGTAAGCCCTTCTTTAAGGGACCCGTCAGCGGCATGCTCAAACTCGGCGGCCGCGCCACCCTGCGGCGCCGCGACTTCGAAGGCCGCCGCTTCCGCTACTTCCCCGTGCGCGCCCAAACCATCGATTTCACCGCGCCCATCAACGAACTCCTCGGCCCCGCCAACATCCGGCCCGACGGCTTCGTCCTGCGCGAGATCACGCGCGGCACCGACTCCTACGACGCCATGATGGACATCTACGGCGGCTTCGCGCTCCTCGATCTCGCCGTCGGCGGCAAGTGGCGCTTCGTAGGCGGCATTCGCGTCGAGGACGCCAACATTCGAGTCACCACTATCGACCCGCTCGTTCCCGGCGGCGTTCCCTCGATCGCGAAACTGGTCAACCGCGATCCGCTCCCTTCGATCAACGCGATCTACGCCCTCACCCGCCGCCAGAACCTTCGCTTCGGATACGGCCGCACCGTCAACCGCCCCGACTTCCGCGAACTCTCGCCCTTCGAATTCACCAACGTCGTCGGCGGATTCTCCACCGTCGGCAACCCCAACCTCCAGCGCGCCACCATCGACAACTTCGATGCCCGCTGGGAATGGTTCCTCGGAGGCAATCAACTCATAGCCGCCAGCTACTTCTACAAGCGCTTTACCGACCCCATCGAGCAGATTTACCGCCCCACCGCCTCCGAGCTGCGCCAAAGCTTCCTCAACGTCGCCGGAGCCAACAACAAAGGCATCGAACTGGAATTCCGCAAAAACCTCGGCTTCCTCGCAAACCGCCTCGCGCCCTTCGCCCTCCAGACCAACTTCACCTTCGTCGATTCCGACGTCGTCATCCCGACCGACAGATTCCCGCAGCTCACCTCGCGCGAGCGCCCCCTGGTCGGCCAGTCGCGCTACATCTACAACGTCGTCGCCGAATGGGCGCAGCCCAGGCTGCGCTCCAACGCGCGCTTCTACGTCAACTCCGTTTCGCGCCGTATCACCGACGTCGGAACCTTCGCACTCCCGGACGTCTATCAGGAGCGCACCGTTTTCCTCGACGCCGTCTACAACCTGAACCTGGACGAAACCGGGAAATGGTTGATGCGCTTCAGTGCGGAAAATCTTGGTAACAACCACTACCGCTTCAGTCAGGCGGACATTCTGGTGCGGTCCTTCCGTATCGGCCGGACCTTTACCGTAGGCATGACCTACTCCTTCTTCTAAGAAAAGGACAATCGAACATCCATGCGTTACTTACTTGCTGTCAGTGTCTCTATCGGGCTGTGGAGTCTCGGAGCCTCCGCGGCCGAAATGAAGTCGTCGTCTTTCCGCTCCGTCAGCGCCGAACAGGCCGAGCGCGAAGTGGGCGCTCTCGCCCACACCGACACGCAGGCCGCCATGTGGGTCTGGACCGATAAATACATCTACCAGCCCGGCGAACAGCTCACGGTCCGATGGACCGTCAAGCCTAACAACGATCTGTTCCCCTACACCATCATCGCCTACCGCCAGAATAATCAGACTGGCGCGAAGATGTACCTGCCCGGCAACGGCCCCGAAGTCACCGACATCTTCGGCAATACGCTCCAGCAGGGCTTTCTGATCACGCGCGTGCCCGAAGCTTCAAAGCAAATACTCTTCTCCAACATCGCAGCGCCGAACGAGCCCGGCATGCACACGGTCGTCGTGCAGTTCCGCGACTACACCGGCACCCGCATTCTCAAGTCGGCCTACTTCAAGTTCGGCGTCGTCACGGCGATCGAAAACCTCCCGAACAACATCAATGAGAACCGCACCCTCACCAACGACAAGGCCTACCGCATCCAGGGCATCGTCTCGGTCCGCAACAAAGCGACCTTGACGATCGAGCCCGGCACCTTCCTGATCGGCATGCCCGGCTCCCAGCCTCCCTCCGTCCTGCTCATCACCACCGAAGGCAAAATCCACGCCAAGGGCACCCGCTCGCGCCCGATCATCATGACCTCCTCGCAGCCGTTCGGCCAGCGCCAGCGCGGCGACTGGGGCGGCCTCATCCTCCTCGGCGACGCCCCCATCAACGATCCCGGCGGCGAACTCAGCATCGAAGGCCTCCCCGAACTCCCCGAGACCCGCTACGGCGGCGATGACCCGAGCCACGACTGCGGCGTCCTCGAGTATGTCCGCGTCGAATTCGCCGGCGCTCTCCTGCGCCCGAACGAAGAGACTAACTCCTTCACATGGGGCGGCTGCGGCAAGAAGACGAAGAGCCAGTACCTGCAGGCCCACTACGGCCTCGACGACTCCTTCGAGTGGTTCGGCGGCAATAATGACGCCAAGTACCTGGTGGGAACCTACGGCGCCGACGACTACGTCGACGTGCAGATCGGCTACACCGGCCGCGTCCAGCACGTCTTCGTCATGGCCAACGACGATCTCTCCAACCGCGGCATCGAGGCCGATAACTACGAGCGCGACTTCGCCGCCCGCCCGCTCGGCAAGCTCCAGATCTGGAATGCCACCTTCATCGGCGGCGGCAACCGCGGCTTCGATGAAACCGACGCCTCCTGCCTCTTCTTCCGTCGCGGGACGGGCGGCATCACCAACAACATCATCTGTTACAACTGGGTCACACGCGGCTTCGGCGGCGCCAACTTCGACAGCATCCTCCCCAACATTCAGAGCGGCGACTTCACCGCCAACGGCATCCTGATGTGGGACAACGGCAAGGAATCCAATCGCCCGAACACGCTCGAGGGCCAGGTCGCCGACGCCTTCCTCCCCTTCGCCCGAGGCGACCAGGGGCAGGGCCGCAACTTCGTCGTTGCCAACCCGATGCTCCGGCGTCCGCTCGAGCGCAGCGACCCCGACCCGCGCCCTGCGACCGGATCCCCCGTCTTCCGCGCCAACTGGGTCCAGCCTCCCGACGACGGCTTCTTCGATCAGTGGGCTACCTACATCGGCGCCTTCGGCGAAGTGAACTGGACCGAAGAGTGGACCATGCTGATCCAGGAACAGGATCTGGCGGCCCAGTAAGGAGCACGAATGAGACTGCTCGAAACAATCCTGCTCACATGCTTCGCGGCCGCGGCCCTCTCGGCCCAGAGCCCGCTCACGGTGCTGAACGGAGCACGCTTCGAAGTGCAGTATCCGCTCGCTCCCGGCGCCTACGCGCAGGCCTACGGACTGCTCGAAGGCGTCCCGACGATGCTCGCCTCCTCCGTCCCGCTCCCCATGGAGCTGGACGGCGTCCGGGTGCTCGTCGACGATGTCGCCAGCCCGCTGCTCGGCATAGATCGGCTCGTCGTCAGCTTCCTGATTCCCCGGGCCACGCAGCCCGGCCGCCGCACCGTCAAAGTCGTGCGCGGCGGCGCGACCCTCGGCCAGGGAACCGTCGACATCGTCGCCGTATCCCCTGGACTCTTCTACGTTCTAACCGACCCGCTCGCCCAGGGCGGCGTCATCAACGAGCAGAATCAGTTCATCACACCGGAGACCCCGGCACGCCGCGGCCAGGCGATCCAGATCTTCGGCACCGGCCAGGGCCCCATCGATATCGGCGGGGAAGTGCCTGACAACGGTGTTCCTCCGGAGGGAAAACTCGCCCGTGCCACGCGCCCGACCGAAGTCTACATTTCCGTGGAGAAGGCGCAGGTTCAGTTCAGCGGCCTGTCGCCCCAGTTCCCCGGCCTCTGGCAGATCAACGCCATCGTCCCGGACAAACCCTACATCCGGGGCCGCGTCCCCCTGACCGTCACCATCGACGGAGTCCCCTCCAACCAGGTCTCCTTCTGGGTGGCGGAGTAAGCTGCTACCACGAATGGCGCGCGCTTCTCACCGGAAGCGCGCGCCCTCGCCGCAGATCAATGCCGTGGGCACACGCGCTTCGACTCGTGCTCCCTTGCCGCGAACGGCGATGATCTTGAATTCTCCACCGGCACATCGCGCCCGCTCCCGCATACCAGTTATCCGCGCGGACGCTGAACTCACGCGGCCGTCGTCAGCGATCGAGAGAACGACTTCGGGTCCCTCGCAGGCGAGCCGGACGCTCACCCATGTTGCACCGCTACGACGCTCCACGTCCGCCAAAGCCTCTTGCGCCAAACGAAACAAATGGACCTCGGTTCGTTCCGGCAGCCTGCCGCTGAATCCCGAGTGGTATTTCGTTTCGATTTTCGTCCGGCGGTGGAAATCCCTGCAGAGCCACTGCAAGGCGGGATCGAGCCCGAAATCGTCGAGGATCACCGGGTGCAGAATCTCCGCCAGCTCGCGCACGTTCTCCAGGCTCCGGCCCACAAGGCTCATGCATTCCGACGCCCGACCGGAATCGAAACCCGCCGCCGCAAGGGCTACCAGGTTGGTTTTCACAGCACTGAGGGACTGCCCAAGTTCATTGTGCAGCCTGTGTGAGAAACATCGGGCGGCGGTCTCCTGACGCTCCAGCATCTGCCAGGAGGCGCAGCTCAGCTCGCTGCCTTGCCACTCGGTTTTGCGCAGGCAGCTCCGGACCAGGCGGACAGCGGCGACTCCGGAAAGGACGGCGATCAGGACACACGCGCCGAGCAGGCCGTGCGATCTCCGAATCATGTCACTTGCCAGGTCCTCGATTCGCGCATGGGTCGCCTTCGCATTGTCGTATCTGGCGGCGGTCAGCCTGGCGACAGCCGAAACCACGTCGCGATGGCGGCGCAACAGCTCGCTGCCGGAGATTTCGGCTGTATCGGCGGTCCGCAGGGATGCCCGGGCCTCGCGCGAGAACGCCTGCGTGGCGCTCCTCAACTCCAGCCAGAGCGACCGATCGGGTCGTCCGGAAGCCTCCTGAACGGCGCGGAAGATCCGGTCGTCGGCTTCGTTAAGCCGGTCGAGCACCCATTCCCGGCGCTCGGCATCTGCTCCCCGGCCAAGCTCGTGGAGAGTCAAGCTCAGCGTGCGCTGCTCCCTCAGGATGGCGTCGACCAGGGACGCCAGCATGAGCTGTTCATCGACCAGCGCTCCCGTCTTGTCTCGAATCGAGTCGAGACTCCGCACCCCGAAGTAACCGATCGCGATCAGCAATGAGATGAACAGCGCAAAACCGGCCGCGAGCACCCACAGGATCGTTCGCTGATGTCTCTGCCTCGATACCATCGCCACGGCGCGCGCCGGCTGCCGGCGCCCGGGGAAGCGCTTCAAGCCGCCGAAACCAGCTTCGAGATCGGCGTCTCTTTCGATTGCTTCTCCGACTCCTCCTCCAGTTCCCAACTGATGGCCTGCACGGTCGGCTCCATGGACAGTCGCGCGACGATGCTTTCGACCGCCTCTACGTTCCGCAGCGTCGAGCGAAGCTCCGCCTCGATCGAGACCCGGTCAGTATTGGGGAGGTCCTCACTGTGCAGAGCAAGCAGCGCCAGCGCTCCGCCTCTCATGTGCTGCAGAAGCAGCAGGCGCATCGGGGCCTCATCGACACGCCGGCAAAGCAGCCGCACCCGGAACCGGCATTCCGGTTCCCTGGCATCCGGCGCCGCGTTGATCTTCCGGGCGATCGGCCGGAGCAGGATGTTCGCCCCCAGCACCATGACGCTCCCGATCGCTCCCTCGACCAGCAGCCCGTATCCGGCCAGCGTGCCCACCGCGGCCGCGCACCACAGCGTTGCGGCCGTATTCAGTCCCCGCACATTCAACCCGTCGCGCAGGATGACGCCGGCGCCCAGGAAACCGATCCCGGAGACGACCTGCGCGGCAATTCTTCCGGCTGCCGAAGTGTCTGCCATCGACAGCGACATCGTGACGAACAGAGCCGAACCCGTCGAGACCAGCGCCGCGGTCCGTAGACCTGCCATGCGCTGCCTCCATTGCCTCTCAACCCCGATCATTGCTCCAAGCGCCAGCGCAACTGCCAGGCGGAGCGCGAAATCCTGTAGAACCATCGTCCATGTCCTCCTCCTCTAGAAGTGAAGCTTCAGAGCGAACTGAACCAGGCGCGGCGGTCTGGCCCGACGCACCCGGCCGAAGTCGCCCGTCTCGCTGATATTGCCGCCTGGGTTGAAAAACTGGGCGTGATTGAAAATATTGAACGCCTCGCCCCGGAACTCCAGCCGGAGACGCTCCTTGCGGAGCATCGTGCTCTTGTGGACCGCGAAATCAAAGTTGTTGATGGGCGGTCCGCAGCAGATCGTACGCGGCGCCGTCCCGATCCGCCCCATTTCGGCGGGAGCGAAGGTAGCGGGGTTGAAGTACCGGTTCCCCGCGCCGCGCGGATTCATCGTCCGGAATGGCGCCACGATATCGGGCTGCCCCGGCATCTCGAAATCGAAACTGCTCATCAGCTCCATGTCGTCGAAGGAGCTGATCCGGATCGGGAAACCCGTTTGGAAGGTCGTGATTCCGGAGACGGCCCAGCCGTTGACCAGCTTCCCGCCTGCCCCGCTCCTCGGGGCGAAGGGAAGCTCCCAGACGTAGCTGGCGACGAATCGGTGGCGCGAATCGAACAGCGAGAGCGACCGGCTCAGCCGGTGGTTCAACGGATTTACGACGTTCTCGAAGCTCGATGCGTTATCAATCGACTTGCTCCAGGTGTAGGCTGTCTGGAACTGGAACCCCCGGGCGAACCGCCGCTCCGCCATGAACTGGAATGAATTGTAAGCAGACCGCGCGAAGGTGTCCCGCTGAAAAATACTCGCATACACCGGGATCCCGTCCGGCGGGCATCCCTGCCCGGTGGTCGGCTCGCAGAAGGGCGATGACATCGCGCGCAGGCCCACCAGTGTGATGTCGGTCGGGTTCGGACCCGTCACCGTCGGCACCGAGCCGTAGGGCAGATGCAGCGTTACACCCTCCGGGATGGTTCCTTTGGGAATGAAGTAGGAACGGTCGGCCTGGAAGGGGCCGCAGGTGTCCGGCCCGAGAATCGTATTCAGGTCAAGACAGGTCTGCGCCACTCCGTAATTCAGGTCGCGCGTCGCCAGCAGCCGGTGGCCCTGCGAGCCAACATAGCCCACCTGGATCACCGTGTCGTTGCCCAACTTGCGCTGGATCATCAGGTTGTAGTGCGCGGAGTACTGCGTCCGCAGGTCCGGTCCGAACTGCCCGTACATCTGGAGCGGCCGGAATACGCTCCAGTCCACCGGCTGGTTCCGCGGCGGATCCAGGAAGCCGTCGAAGGGGTTCGCAAACGCCTGCCCGTCCTGGTTCACGAATGGCGTGTTGAACATCGGATTGTAGATGCCCGAGCTGCCGCCGAAGGGCGGCTGCGGCGCGAACTGGGCCAGGATGATCCCTTCGATCGGAGCGTTGTAGAAGATGCCCCAGCCTGTCCGGATGCTCGTATTTCCGGGCCCGCCGGTCAGCTTTCCGAGCATGCCGCCGTCCCACTGCGGGCTCCAGGCCAGACCGAAACGCGGCGCGAAGGCCTTGTAGTAGGTCTGCGTCAGGCTGTTGGCGATGTCGCGGTCTCCCGGCACCACCATGCCGATCGGATAGACGGCTTCGGCAGGGCCGCCCGGCCGGCAGTCCGTCGATCCGAATGTTGCGATCAACGGATTACCGGGGGCCAGCTCGCAGGGATAGACATCGGAGAACTGTCCGGGCCGGAACGCCTGCACCTTGCCGAATCGGTCCCCCGGCGGCGTCGCAAGCTCCCAGCGCAGGCCGAAGTTCACCGTAACCCCGGGCGTCACTCTCCAGCTATCCTGCGCAAACAGCGAGAAATTCGTGCTGCGGAAATCGGCATGGCCCGGCGCGGTCTGGTAGAAGAAATCCGGGATGCCGAGCAGGTAGTTCGGGAAGAGATTCTGGAATCCGAGGTCATTCGGCCCGCCGCCGAAAAAGTCGTACTGCCCGTTCAGCGCCCCGAAGTTGGTCATGGCATAGCGCTGCCGGCGGGCGTCCACGCCGAACTTCATCGTGTGCTTCCCGACGATCCGGCTGTAGTTGTTCACCAGATGGAAGGTGTTGATCGTCTGCGGGATCTCGCCCTGGTAGTTGTTTCCGATCCGGAATCCGCCGGAGATGCCGATGAACGGTACGCCCTCGTTCGCCGGCCCGACTCCCGGATGGATCCCGAGCGCCGGATTCGACGGGTCCGAGAAGCAGAACTCCGCCGGCACACCCGCACAGGAATCCCGCACCAGGTGGCTGCGCTGCGGGCTCACGAACCGGGCCATTCCCTGTCGATAGAACGCGAACCGTGCCTCATTGACCGCGGTGGGCGACACCGCCCAGGTATGGCTCAGGTTCCACTGCTGCACCAGTTCGTCGTTCAAGCTTCCGAATCCCGGCACGTTGGCGCCCGAATCCTGCAGGCGGGTGAACGGATCGGCGAACGACCGAGCCGTCCCATAATAGTAGAACGAGAGCTGCCCGAACTGGTCAAGCGAATGATCCGCCCGGAAGGTGAACTGGTCCGCACGGGTCCGGGCCACGGGCACGGACTGGAAAAAGCGGTCCCCGATGTTCGGCAGCGGTACGAACTGGCTCATCAGGTCCTGGGCGGTCTGATCGAAGCACTGCGTCGGGATCCGATTGCCGCGGAAAATGGCTGCCCACGGCGTCCCGGCCGCCACCGGCAGCCCGCCCCGCTGCGCGATCGCCGAGGCGCATCCTGGCCGGCGGTTCAGAGCGTCCGCCAGGAACTCGTTCGCCACGGCGCCCTGGAACGGGGCGCCCGCTGAGAAGTCTCCCATTCTCTCCGGGGCGGTCGGCACGAACAGCACGTCCGACGCGATGCCTTCCCGCACCCGGCTGCCCTCGAACGAGCCAAAGTAGAAGGTCTTGTCCTTGCGGATCGGCCCGCCCAGCGTAAAGCCGAACTGGTTCTGATTGAACGCTGGCTTGACGGTGTCGAAGAACCCGCGCGAGTTCAGTGCCCGGTTCCGGAAGAACTCAAAGAACGATCCATGGACCTGGTTGGTTCCCGACTTGGTCACCACGTTGATCTGGCCGCCCGAGTTGCGGCCATACTCAGCATCGAAGGTGTTCGTGAGAACCCGGATCTCCTGGATCGTGTCGGGGGTCGGTTGGATGCCCGGCAGATTGGCGTAGAGATCGTTTCCGTCGCCGCCGTTTACGCTGTAGTTGTTCGAGCGCCCCCGTCCGCCGTTAATCGAAACCACGCCGGCGCGGTCGCTTCCGTACAGCATGTCGATGCCCACCTGCGATTGCACGCCCGGCTGCAACTGCAGCAATTGGTAGGTGTCGCGCGAGCTCAACGGAAGCTGCGTCACGCTGCGCGCGCTGTTCACCGCGCCGATCTGCGTGCTGCTGGTCTCCACGACCGGCGCCGCCGCCTCGGCCGTCACTGTCTGGGTCATCTCGCCGAGTTCCAGTTTGGCATCCACAACGGCGACTGCCCCGATATGAATCTCGATGCCGCGCCGGAGCAACGTCTTGAACCCCTCGCTCGTGATCTCCACGCGGTAGGTCCCCGCCGGAAGCTGCTGGCACTGGTACTCGCCGGTCATATCGGTCTCTACCGATCGCGTCGTCCCGCCGCTGTCGGCCAGACAGCGCACTTTTGCCCCGGGAATGACCGCCCCGAGCGGATCCGAGACCTTCCCGCGAAGAGTTCCGGCCGTCTGCGCGGGCGCCAGACCCGCCCACAGGAGGGCGGTGATCGCTCCAACAACGAATGTTTTTTTCCATACGAATTGCATCAGGTGGCTATACGCACTCAGGTGACCCCAGGATCTTGTGGTTGCCGTCGCGTCGAGCTCCGTTGTGGGCTTCCGGAATGGTGCCCGCGACGGGCGCTGGAGGCCCTGGGCGAACACCCGCGCCCGCAGTGGTGGGTTGGCCGCCCGTCCCAGCGACCGATGCGCTACGAATGCGTTATGCGTCGCCAACGCGTACTCCAGCGATGCGCCGTCGGTACCAGCCCACAACCCATAGTGGTGACCTGAGTAAAGCGTATAGCCAACTTGCATCAATAGACCCCTTGAATTGCTGTTCAGCTTCGAAAATGTGGACCGAGGGCAAAATCCACCCCAACACGGGAAAAGCAGTTCGCAGGCCAGTGGAGAGTCCTTTATTTGCAACGGTTAGATAGTGTGGCTCCCCTGGAACTGGTCAATTTCGGAACACGGGTGAACGGAAAGCGTACAGCCGTGCAGCGCGTGAGCCGAATTGTGCTCCGGAAGCGTACAATAGGAAGCAGCACGCACGGAAACCGTACGGCAACAGCTTCGGCGTGTGAAGGTTGATTGGCAGCATATGCGGATTCCCAAGATTGTCGCCGCACAGCGATGGCAAACATGGCTCCTGGTGACCGCACTGCTGGCGCTTTCCATTACCGCGCTGCTGGTTCTGGATCTCTCCCGCCACATGCGGACCACTATCATCGCGGAGGTCGAGCGCACCCTCCAGATGGCCGTGCGGGAACTGATCGAGGCTTCCGGCAAGATACGCCCGATGCCGGAATCGGTCTCCCGGCAAGCGCTCGACGGACTCCTGAAGGCCCACTCCTACGAGATCCTCCGCTCCTACCACGACATCGAAGGCGGCTACCTGCACAACGAAGAGGTAATCGGCCACAGTTTTCCGACCTACACCGAGCCCGACAGTCTGCTGACCCAGCCCGAAAACGAGCGTGCCGAGGTCCTAGCCGCTCTGCGGGAGAGCCAGCGGACCGGCCGCGTCGCCGGGCGCCTCCTGCAGGACGGCCAGGATCTGGTGATCGTGGCCGTCAGCGCTACGCATGACTCACCGGTAGCTGCCTGGGCTCTCCGGCGCATCCTGAACTTCAGCGACTCCAGCGAACTGCGGCGGCGGCTGCTGCTCGTGGCCATGATGCTGATCGCCCTCGCCTCTATCGGCGCCGTCCTGCGGCTCAGCTTCAGTCTCCAGCACGGCTTCGCCGAAATCCGATCCGGACTCCGGAAGCTCGAACGCGACCCGGACTTCCGCATCCCCGATCAGGATCACGAACTCCGCAGCATCGTCCAGGCCATCAACACGATGGCCGGCAAGCGACAGAGGCTGGAGGCGGCCCTCCGCCGCGAAGACCGCCTGCGCGCGATGGGGCGGATGGTCGCCGGCATCGCCCATGAGATCCGCAACCCGCTGAACAGTATCCGGCTCACCGCCCGCGTCCTTGCCCGCAAGCTGTCCGTCCGTGACACCGCGCGTGAGCAGATCGATCTGATCACCCAGGAGATCGATCGGCTGGAGCGGCTGCTGAAGAGCCTGCTGGTATTCCGGGATGAAACGGCGAATCCCGTCTGGCCCCAGCGTGTCACCCCGATCCTGGAACGGGCCGTCGCGCTCGTGGCTCCCCAGGCACGCGACCGGGGCGTGGAGATTCGCGTGGAAGCACTGGAAGGCGAGGCTATGATCAGCGCCGACGATCTGCAGCAAGCCGTCGTCAACCTGCTTCTGAACGCAATGGATGCCTGCGGACGCGGGGGAATCGTGACGCTCCGGGCGGCGCCGCACGACAACGGTTACGAAATCCTCGTGGACGACACCGGGCCGGGGCTTCTCCCCGAGCAACTGGAACGGATTTTCGAAGTGTTCTACACGACGAAGCCGGCCGGCACCGGTCTAGGCCTGGCCGTGACCAAGGCAGTGCTCGAACGCATGGGAGCCTCCCTCGAGGGAATGAATCATGACGGAGGAGCGCGATTTGTCATCCGGCTCCGCACTCAGGAGAATCATGAAAACGAGAACGCGACTGCTGGTGGTTGAGGACGAACGGACCGCCCTCCAGGCGCTGGCGGCCCTGCTGGAAGATGAAGGCTACGAAGTGCTCTGCGCTTCCCGAGGCGAGGAGGGTTTCCGGACCGCGATCGAGAACGAACCCGACCTGATCCTGCTCGACGTACGCCTGCCGGATGTCGACGGCCTGACCGTGCTCGAGCGCCTCCGCAGCGCCTACTGCGACTCGACCGTCATCATCATGACTGCGGACCCGAACAGCGCCAGCACCATCCGGGCCGTCCAGCTTGGCGCCTTCGACTACATCAGCAAGCCCATCGATGACGACCACCTGCTGGTGCTGACCCGCCGCGCCCTCGATTACCGCAGCCTCGAACGGGAGACGCCCCCGCAGCGCGGAGCCGCGCCGCTGTTCCCGTCGTTGGTCGGTCACAGCCCGGCCATGCAGGAGGTCTACAAACTCATCGGGCGCGTCGCCAACAGCGACGTGAACGTCCTGGTGCTCGGTGAATCCGGAACCGGCAAGGAACTGGTCGCCAATGCCATCCACGAGCACAGCCGGCGCTCGAAAGGGCCCCTGGTCAAGTTCAATTGCGCCGCCGTTCCGGAGCAACTACTCGAAGCCGAGCTCTTCGGCCATGAGAAAGGGGCGTTCACGAACGCCCTGTCGCGGAGGATCGGCCGCTTCGAACAGGCCCACCTCGGCACGCTCTTTCTGGACGAGGTGGCGGAACTCACCCTCCCGATGCAGGCCAAGCTGCTGCGCGCAGTCCAGGAGCGCTGCTTCGAGCGGCTCGGCAGCAACGTCCCGATCCGGTCGGACTTCCGCCTCATCGCCGCCACGGCGCGTAATTTCCTGGCGATGGTCGCCGAGGGCAGCTTCCGCGAGGACCTCTACTACCGGCTCAACGTCGTCACGATCCCGCTCCCTCCGCTGCGCGAACGGCGGGAAGACATTCCGCTTCTGGTCCAACGCTTTATCGGGCGATCGGAGAGGCCGATCACGATCCGGGAAGATGCCTTTGACCTGATCCTCTCGCACGACTGGCCGGGCAATGTCCGCGAGCTGGAAAACGTGATCGCCCGCGCCATTGTTCTGGCCCCCGGCGGTATCATCACGCCGTCCTGCATCCAGTTCCAGAGCAGGCCGCCGACCAGCACACGCTCGTGGCTCGACCAGATCCCGATCCATGAGGGCTACCGGCCCGTCCTGCGCCAGGTGGAGGCTCGTCTGATCCGGGCGGCCCTGGTCGAGGCCAAAGGAAACAAGGCCGAGGCGGCTCGTATCCTCGGGATCCAGAGAAGGCTGCTCTACGAGAAGATGCGCGAACTCGCGCTCCCCGCCGACGCCTCCACCCGTTCGGACTGAACGATTCCAGCGATCTCGCGCGTCTTCCGTACATGGATCTGGCGTACAATATCCGTCACCTGTTGGCGCTCTCCATCATTCAGGGCGTCACCGAGTTCCTCCCGATCAGCTCCTCCGCCCACCTGATCCTGATCCCCCACCTCACCGGCTGGCCCGACCAGGGCCTGCCGATGGACGTCGCCACCCACATCGGCACCCTCACGGCGGTCGTCGTCTACTTCCGCCGCGAGACCGCCGAACTCCTCCGCTCCGGCCTCCGCCTGCTCGCCGGGCCCTTGCGCGATCCCGACAACCTCGCGCTCAAAATCGGCCTCGCCACCGTCCCGGTCATCCTCGCCGGCCTTGCCTTTAAGCCCCTGGTCGAGAACGAATGGCGCAGCGCGGCCCTGATCGGCTGGATGTCCATTCTCTTCGGCGGCCTCCTGTTTCTCGCCGACCGCCGGCCCAACTCGGGGACCGCACTCACGCTCCGCGCCGCCTGCCTTATCGGGTTGGCCCAAGCCCTTGCGATCATTCCCGGCGTCAGCCGGTCGGGCGTTGCCATGACCGCCGCCCTCCTGCTCGGCGCCTCTCGCACCGACTCCGCTCGCTTCTCCCTGATCCTCTCGATTCCCGTCACCTTCGCCGCCGGCACCCTCACCACGCTTGATCTCGTCAAAGCCTCAACGGCCCCGATTCCCCTCGGCGATCTAACGCTCGCCGCTCTCGGCGCGGGCGTCACCGCCTGGCTCGCCATCGCCGCACTCCTGCACTGGCTCTCCCGCGGCAGCTTTACACCCTTCGTGCTCTACCGGGTTGCCCTCGGCGCCGCACTTCTGGCCTGGCCCGCAGTGCATCGTTAGTGCCATTTCGGGTCCGGAATTAGCCTGCTTCGGGAGTTCCCGGTTTTACTCATCCCGCTCACAATAGAACTGTGAGAAGTTTCGTCCTTTTTCTGACAATACTATTTCCTCTGTGTTTTCAATTGTTTGCGGAAGATGAGCGCAAGGAGAAGCAGGAGTCCGGCGACGACACCAAGCTCGTCCCCGACCTGACCTATGAGCAGCACCCTGGCCTCGCCTACGCCGCTTCGAAGATCTACTTCACCGACCAGCGTTACTCACTGAGCGGCTTCGGCGAAATCAATGCCGTTCACTATGGCGGAGACAAACCCGTCGACTCCGGCGATCTCGAACTCTTCTATAGCAACCTCTACCGCTTCTCGACCTTTTTCGGCTACAAGGTGCGCGAAAACCTGATTTTCAACTTTGAGTTCCTGGGCGAACTCCTGCACGACGGCCGCCGCGAGATCGGTCAGGACATCGTCATCGAGGCCATGCTCGACTGGATGATCCACCGCCGATTCAACCTCCGCTTCGGTTACTACCCGCTCCCGTTGGGATACATCAACAACAACGACGAGCCGGTGATGTTCTTCTCGGTCAACCGTCCCGAAGTGGAGCGCCTCATCATCCCCAGCTCCTGGATCAGCCTCGGAACGATGGCCTTCGGCGTCCTCCTGGCGCGCATGAGCTACTCGGTCGGCCTCGTCGGTGGACTCGACTCAGGCGAGTTCATCGGCGGAAGCTGGATCCGCCAGGGCCGCCGCATCCACCATGGGGTTCCGAAGGACGCCGCCGTAGTCGGCAAGCTTGAATGGCGGGGCATCCCGCGCTTTGTCGCCGGTGTCTCCGGCTACCACGGCGGTTCCGGAGACGGCCGCGTCGTGGATGGCCGTCCTCTCGGAGCCAACGTCACCGTCGGGGCCGTCCACGCCAAGTACGAAACCGAACGCTGGCGCCTGCTCGGCGTCGCCGCCGTCGGCGGCCTCACGGATACACCGCAACTCCACACCCTCACCGGCCACGTCCTCGGAAAAGAGAGCTTCGGCTATTACGTCGAGTCCGGCTACGACATTCTGCCGTCGTTCACCGGGCGCGTGTCGCGCCGCAAACTCCCGCTCTTCGTGCGCTACGAGCGCCTGAACACGCACCGCGACGTCGCCCCCGAACTGCGCAACCTGCCGCGCTTTGAAAACGATCTCCGCGTCGTCACCGTCGGCGCCAACTTCAACCTCAAGCGCAGCGTTGTGTTCAAGGGTAACTATCAGTTCCGGCAGAACCTGTTTGCCAACAGCATGTTGCGCGAAGGAAACCGCGCCGAGTTCGGCTTCGGCTTCATCTTCTAAGAAACCCCCTTCCCAGCCGCAAGCGCTTGGAGTAGAGTTGAGGCGGGGGCCTATGTCGTATCCGGTGGCTGGCGATGACCGCTCCCGGGAGCCGCGGCTGCTTCCCGCCGCTCCCGCCGAACTGACCGACGGCAAGCTGCGCCGGCTCGGCGAGGGCATCGGGAAGGTGGTCTACGCCTCCGAACATTGGGTCGTTGTCCGGGACCGCTCCCCGGCCGAGGTCGTCGCCCTCATCGTCCTCTGGCGCGTTCTCCGCAAATTCGAGCGATTCCTGCCCTGGGGACTCGGCGCGCGCCTCCTCAGCCGCCCCTCCCGTCGTCTGCGCCTGCTGCGGCTCCTGGTCCAGACCGCGATGGTGATTGTTCCCCGCAGCCTCTGGTTCACCGGCCGGATCCGCGCCATGTGGAAGCTCTATCTCCGTCGCAGCCTGAAAGGCGAGCGCCTGGCCCTGGAGCACCTGGCGGGCACGCCGCTGGTGCCTCAGCGGATTGTCTTCCCGCCCGTTCGCGTGCGCGTTGGCGGCTGGCCGGGCTCGCTCGTCGTATCCGAAGCAATCGAGCGCGTCGAGGCCACTCTCTACCAGCGTCTCTCCGATCTGGCGCGCGCCGGACGGTTTGACGAGGTCGAGCGCTGGCTCGATCGATTTATCGACCTGCGCCAGTCGGGCTGGAAGCGCGGCCTCTTCTCCGTGGACGCGCACTTGAAAAACTACGGCGTCACCGGCGACCGCATCGTCCTGCTTGACGCCGGCGGACTCACCGATCGCTGGCAGGAGATCGAAAGCCGCCTCGCCTTTGAGGAGGTGATCGGCCAGCCGCACATCCAGCTCGGACTCGGGCCGATCCTCGGCGGCCGGCCCGAAATCGCCGCGCGTTTCGATGCCCGGTGGAAATCGATCGTCAACCGCGAGGTGGTCCGAAGCCACTGGCCCACGCCGCCTCCACTTTCGAAAGCCGCTCCGTAATGCTAAATTAGGTTTTCAATGAGAGTACTGGTCTTCCTTGCGTTTCTGCTCCCATCGCTTCTTCCCGCCCAGAAGACGCCGGCGCGCGTTATCGAGCACGTGAAGGTCTATCACGAGCCAGGCCGATTCGCAGGCTGGCCGGCTAATCACGGCATCTGGTCCTGGGGTAACGAGATCGTCGTAGGATTCGAGATCGGCCATTACAAGGACAACGCCACGGGCCACGCGATCGACTACACCAAGCCGGCCGAGCACGTCGTAGCGCGCAGCCTCGACGGCGGGAAGACCTGGGCCATCGAACGCCCCGAAGGTCTCCGTCCGCCTCCCGGTTCGAAAATTGCGGGAGTCCCCGCTGCGCAGGTCGGCAGGGAGCCCTACGACTGTCCCGGCGGCATGGACTTCCAGCATCCGGACTTTGCCATCTCCTTCCGTATGACGAGTGTCCATGACGGCGTCTCGCGGTATCACTATAGTTACGATCGCGGCAAGACATGGCAGGGACCGTGCAAGCTCCCGAACTTCGGGCAGCCGGGCATAGCGGCCCGCACCGACTACCTGGTCAACGGAAAGCACGACATGATCGTGATGCTCTCGGCGGCCAAGACCAACACGCGCGAGGGCCGTGTGATCTGCGTCCGCACGAAGGACGGCGGCGCGTCATGGAACTTCGTCTCCTTCGTCGGACCGGAGCCGGAGGACTACGCGATCATGCCGTCATCTGTCCGGTTGGGGCCGGCCGAGATCGTCACGGCGATTCGCCGCCGCCACTGGATCGACGTTTACCGGACGCACGACAACGGCGAGTCCTGGAACTTCGTGAACCAGGCCGCTGTGGTGACGGGAGGCAATCCGCCGCACATGTTGAAGCTCGAGGATGGCCGGCTGGTGATGACATACGGCTACCGCTTGCAGCCTTTCGGAATACGGGCGCGCACGAGTTCGGACAACGGCCGCAGTTGGAGCGAGGACATCATCCTGCGCGAGGACGGAGGCGCCTGGGACCTGGGCTACACGCGCACGGTCCGCCGCCCTGACGGCGCGTTGGTGACGATCTACTACTTTAACGAGTCGCCGAACAGCGAGCGCTACATCGGAGCCACCATCTGGCGCCCCTAGTGAAATTCGTGAAAGGTGGCTATCCGCTTCACTCAGGCAGGCACCGTGGGTTGTGGTCGTGGCTGCTGATCATGCCCCCTGGAAGAGAC
>JBKBWD010000095.1:0-20162 GCA_046289265.1 Bryobacteraceae bacterium
GAGATCGGGCAAGGATTGGGACATGAGAGTGGCCTCCTCCTCTGACCGTACTACATACGCTCAGACAAGTGCCACAAGAAAAAGAACCTGCGATCCCCCTGCATCCATGTCGCGCACCCCTTCGCCGGTTCGGCATTGAAAACAGGGAGGGTTATGGCGTAGAATGCACGGCAGGGAATCCAGCGAGAACCTCCGCAGATTTACCTTAGAGGAGATTGAACCGTGTCTTTACGCATCAACGATGAGGCCCCCAACTTTACGGCCGAAACGACTCAGGGCAAAATCAATTTTCACGAGTGGATCGGCGATGGGTGGGCGATCCTGTTCTCTCACCCGAAGGACTTTACGCCGGTCTGCACGACCGAGCTTGGATATATGGCGAAGCTCGAGGCGGAGTTCGCCAAACGAAATTGCAAGGTGATCGGATTGAGCGTCGACCCGGTAGAGAGCCATGGGAAGTGGGTCGGCGACATCGAGGAGACGCAGGGCGCCAAGGTCGCCTACCCGATGATCGGCGACCCGACGCTAGAGATCGCCAAGCTGTACAACATGCTTCCGGCGGACGCAGGCAACACCTCCGAGGGCCGCACCCCCGCCCATAACGCGACGGTCCGGACCGTATTTATCATCGGCCCGGATAAGAAAATCAAGCTGATGCTCAGCTATCCGATGAGCACGGGCCGGAACTTCGACGAGATCCTGCGCGTGCTGGACTCGATGCAGCTCACCGCCAAGCACAAGGTGGCCACGCCGGTGAACTGGAAGCCGGGTGACGACGTCATCATTCTTCCGGCTGTGTCGGATGATGAGGCGAAAGAGAAGTTCCCGGGCGGCTGGCAGGCGCCGAAACCGTATCTCCGTATCGTTCCTCAACCGAAGTAAGTCCCATATCCACAACCGCTTGTCCCGTTCCGCCCCTGTCATGACGGGCAGGGGCGGACCTGTTTTTTACCCTCCTCGCCAACTCGCGATTGGCCCCTCAGATGCACTATGGCAGGTGTGGAGGTGAACATGCGGTCAAACATCACAGCCGGCATCGTGGCGGGTCTGCTCGGCGGCCTCGTCTTCGGATTGATGATGCACATGATGATGGCCCCGACCCCGGATGGAGAGATACGGATGATGGCGATGGTCGCGCAAGTGCTCCGCTCCGAAAGCCTGGTCGTCGGCTGGCTCTACCACTTGTTGAACAGCGCGGTGATTGGCGCGATCTTCGGGTGGGCGCTCGGTCCCCGCGTTTACGGCTACAGCGCCGGACTCGGATGGGGCGCTCTGTATGGCGTTTTCTGGTGGGTTCTGGGCGGTCTGATTCTCATGCCGATTCTGCTCGGCATGGCTCTGTTCGCACCGCTGATGATGGAGGGTATGCGCGCAGTCGCCATGGGCAGTTTATTCGGCCACCTCGTCTACGGGCTGATTCTGGGCAGCGCCTTTGTCCTGTTCAGGGGCCACGTGCGTCCGGCAGCGCTCCATCCGGCTTAGACGTGGAGGCCTCATGCGCGACCTGCTGGTAAGGCTCCGCCCGCGAAGCGATACTTCTGTATACGAGCCAGGGGAGATCCGTGCTGGCCGCCCACCCCGACGGGTTCCTGCACGACGGCGTCGAGCATGGCTTCTTCCACGAGACGCGGCTGCTCTCCCGGTATCGCTACCTCATCGACGGCCGGCCACTGAAAGCGGTCGCCTTATCGAACATTCAACAGCACTCCTGGCTCGGCTACTACATTACCTTCCCCCCAGGGGCCGCGGCAGGCGAACCCGATCGCGGCAGCGGAAGTATGCAGCCCGACTCTGAGTACACCGTCGAACTGCGTCTGTCGCGCTACATCGGAGGGGGGTTCCACGAAGACGTCGATCTGCGGAACTTCACTCGGGAAACCAGTCGCTTCGACCTCACGCTCCAGGTCGATGCTGATTTCGCCGACCTGATCGAGACCAAGGGGGAGCGCCAGCAGTTCGGCGAGCTCCGGCGGGAGTGGCGGCAACAAGAAGAGGGAGTTTGGGAGCTGAGCTTCGACTACCGTGCCGAACACGCCTATAGCCACCACGGAGAGTCCGGCCACTCCACGCTGCATCGCGGCGCTATCCTTAGGATCGAGCACTCCGACACTCCCCCGAGCCGGACCGCCGCGGATGAGATTACGTTCCGGGTCGAGCTCGGCCCGGGAGCAAGCTGGCACGCCTGCATCAACCTGGTGCCTGTCCTCGACGGCGTCCGGACGTGGCCCAAGTACGGCTGCCGGTCTTTCTTCGGAATCCACAATGAGTTTGACCGCAAGCGGACCGTCTTCCTCGGCGACTCGACGCAACTGACCGGGCCCGAGAGTCACACGCTGGCGCCGGTGGTCGTCGCCGCCTTTGAGCGCGCCAAACATGATCTTGCCTCATTACTCCTCTACCACTTCGACCATGGTGATCGTTCCTGGGTGCCGGCGGCGGGGCTTCCCATATACCTGGCCCTGTTCGGCCGCGATTCGCTGACCGCCGGTTGGCAGGCCGGCCTGGCCACGGTGGACATGATGCGCGGGGCCGCGCGCGAACTGGTTCGCTGGCAGGGCGTGGAAGTCGACGACTGGCGGGACGAGCAGCCCGGCAAGATGCTGCACGAGGCGCATACCGGCCCGCTGGCTGTCCTGAATTTCAATCCCCGCGCCCGCTACTACGGCTCGATCACCACCTCGGGCTTTTTCCCGGTGGTCGTCTCCGAACTCTGGCGCTGGACCGGCGACCGGGACGAGATCGCTCCGCTGATCGAACCCGCACTGTAGGGGCTGGAATGGCTGGACACCTACGGCGACCTCGACGGCGATGGGCTGTATGAGTACAAGAGCCGCTCCACCGACGGAGTGAAACACCAGGCGTGGAAGGACTCCGGCGATGCGATCGTATACGAGGACGGCGGGCAGGTTGAACCTCCCATCGCCACTTGCGAAGAACAGGGCTTCGCCTTCATAGCCAAGGTCAGGATGTCCGAGGTGTTGTGGTGGCTGGACCGCAAGGAGGAATCAAGGCGACTGTTCGACAGCGCCATGGAACTGAAAGAGCGGTTCAACGCGGCTTTTTGGATGGAGGATCTGGGGTATTTCGCTCTCGGTCTGGACGCCGACAAGCGCCAGATCCGGTCGATTACCTCCAACCCCGGTCACTGCCTTGCGACGGCCATTGTCGAAAAGCGGCTGGCCGAGCAGACGGCGCGGCGGATGTTCGCGCCCGATCTGTTTACCGGCTGGGGTATCCGGACCCTTTCCTCCGACCATCCGGCCTACAATCCCTACAGCTACCACCGGGGATCGGTCTGGCCCGTCGAGCACGGGACTTTCGCGATGGCCTTCATGCGCTACGGCCTGCATGACCTTGTGGAACGGATCTCCGAAGCGCAGTTCCGCGCCGCCGCGCTGTTCGACCATTACCGGCTTCCCGAGCTCTTCTCCGGGCATGCGCAAGATGAGGAGCACCCGTTTCCGGCGCTCTATCCACAGGCGAACTCACCGCAGGCGTGGTCGGCCTCGGCGATAATCTGCTTCATTCAGGCGCTCACGGGCGTCTACCCCTACGCGCCGCTGAGCGCCCTGGTGGTGGACCCGCAGCTTCCCGAGTGGCTCCCGGAGATCACGCTTTCCAACCTTCACGTCGGCGATGCGTCCGTAACGCTGCGATTCTTCCGCAAACCCGATGGCGCGAGCGACTACAGGGTACTCGATCTGCGCGGCAGGCTGCACGTCATCCGGCAGCCGAGTCCGTGGTCCCTGACCGCCACTCCAGGGGAGCGGATCAAGGACACCCTCCTGAGCCTCGTCCCGGGACGCTGAGCGCGAAAAGCCGCATTCTGCGCCACGACCCCCAGGTCACGCGTGCCGTGACCTTCGTCACAGCCCCATCCAGCCGGCTTTGTCAGAATGGAACGAGAGTTGCCACAGTACTCGAAACGACATGTCTCAAGGCCGGACTACTTTTCTTGTATTGCTTTCGCTTTCGGCAGTGGCTGTCCTGATGGCAGATCTGGATGGCTCCTACCTGCTTCCGCTCGATAATCAGGCGATCGCCTACGCGAAGACGCCCTCCAACGACGCAGCCGCGCAACTGGGCCGGCGGCTGGCCGAGCGCCAGACGCGACTCACCTATGACTCCGACCACGGCTATCTGCTCTCGCTGCTGGAAGAGCTCGATATTCCCCTGTCCTCCCAGGTGCTGGTCTTCTCCAAAACCAGCTTCCAGGCGCCCCGAATCTCGCCGCGGACGCCGCGGGCGATCTATTTCAATGACACGGTCGCGGTCGGAATGGTGCGGGGCGGCGACGTGCTGGAGCTGTCGGCCTACGATCCCCGGCTCGGTGCGGTCTTCTACACGCTGGACCAGGAGCGCGGTGTTCCAAAAGTAACCCGGCGCGACGATTGCCTGCAATGCCACCAGGCGTCCGGAACGCTCGGCGTGCCCGGCAATGTCGTCCGTTCGGTCCACCCGGATCACCGGGGGATGCCGATCTCGCAGCTCGGCTCCTTTATTACCGATCATCGGAGCCCGCTCAAGGAGCGATGGGGCGGCTGGTACGTCACCGGCACGCATGGAGACCAGGTGCACCTGGGCAATGTCGCCCCGCCACCGGACGCCGATGCGGCAGCCGGGTTCGATTTCACCTCGGGCGGCAATCTGTCCGATCTGCGCTGGAAGTTCGATACCGGCGCCTACCCGTCGCCGCACAGCGACATCGTCGCGCTCATGGTTCTGGAGCACCAGGTGCGGATGCAGAATCTGATCACGCGCGTGAATTTTGAGACCCGGATGGCCCTGGCGGAGCAGGCGGCCCTCAGCGCGGCGCTCGGGGCGCCAAAAGATGAGTTCGGGACTTCGACCAGAAGACGGATTGAGGGGCCGGCCGAGTACCTGGTTCGGTATATGCTTTTCACCGACGAAGCGCTCCTGGAGGGCAGGATCGAGGGGACGTCCACGTTCGCGCGGGATTTTCGCGCGCGCGGTCCCGAAGACGCTCAGGGCCGCTCGCTGCGGGACTTCGATCTCGAGAAGCGTCTGTTCCGCTACCCGCTGAGCTACATGATCTACTCCGAGGCATTCGATGCGCTGCCCGAGGCGGCTCGGAGCTTCGTCTACAGAAGGCTCTGGGAGGTGCTGTCCGGCCGCGACGATTCGCCGGCGTTTGCGCGGCTGACCACGGCCGACCGGAAGGCGCTCCTAAAGATCCTGCGGGCGACGAAACCGGGCCTGCCGGATTACTGGAAGAACCGCTGAGAGCTGCGGGAGGGAGCGTCGAACTCGGAGGAAAGATCGACGCTCCTGGAGAAAACGCCCGGCTCCCCGATTGGACGGGCTGAGCACTTTACATCATGGCCAACTCATGCGCCGATCGCAATCCGGACTCCCGTGAATTTCGCCTGCAAATCTGTAAAATCTTCTGCAACGTCGCAGTCTGAAATGTTTTGGAGCAGGCGGCTGCGGGCGTCGTCCGATCAGGTTGCTGAAACCCGGACTGCCAGGACCGATGCCGTCCCGCGCCGCCTTGCTCAATTGAAAGGAATACCTGCGTTCACCGGGTTTTTCAGCAACTAGGGTGCAGGTATTCGCTTGCTTCCTTCGTTCGGTTGGACGCTCCGCGCTCAGCTGGTGTCTCCGAGTGCCCGGGGGCGCCGACCAACTCGGCGACCTTACCCAGGAGAGCATGAACAGAGAAGGGTTTGCGTAGAAGATTGCAGTTGCGAGCGTTCTCTAACCAGTCCCGATCCTCAGTCATGAACACGACGGGCGCACGGGCCCCGAGAAGCCAGGCTCGTTTGACGAACTCGATTCCCGGCATTCCGGGGAGCACCGCCTCGACCAGCATCAGATCAATCATTCCGTAAACATGCCGGCAGAGTTCGGCGGCAGCGGCGGAAGTCTCCGCTTCGAGCACGCGGTACCCGTTCGTTTCGAGGTGTTCAGCGATTCTGCGCCTCAACGGCGCATTAGGATCTAGAATCAGGACCGTCATGTTCACATTCCTCGGAGCAACTGGCCTGCCAACCGGCATCTACTCAAAAACAAAGCCTTAAGGCGACTGCGCCAGCTTGCGGCGCCTCCCCCCTCCGGCAAGTTTTACCGGGAAATGATTCCAGATGCCGTGGCGGAATCGCACGCAGCCCCCGCAACTTGGTTTGCTCCTCCGGGTGAGCTGATATAGAATCGGAAGCGATTTCAGCGTCCCGAGGAGGGGTGACACATGATGCAGATCGGCTTTCGCCGCCGTGAGTTCTTGCACGCCGGCTCGCTTTCCATGCTGGGACTGGGGCTCGCTCCGGCCGGCGCGGAGCCACGGAGCGATCTGAATTGCATTCTGCTCATGCTGGTTGGCGGACCCTCGCACCTGGACACCTGGGACATGAAACCCGACGCCCCGGCGGACATTCGTGGGCCTTTCCGGGCGATCCGGACGAACGTGCCGGGCATCGAGATCAGCGAAATTTTCCCGCGGATGGCCAGGATCGCGGACAAGTATGCCATCGTGCGCGGGATGCATCACTCGGGCGCGGCCATGCACGACACCGGGTACCAGTTGGTCCAGACCGGCCGCATTTTCCGGGGAGGCATCGAGCATCCGCACATCGGCTGCGCTCTGGCCAGGCTCAAGGGTTCGAACGGCGATCTGCCCTCCCACGTGCTGCTGCCCCGCCCCATCGGGAACACGGGCGGCAACCTGCCGCACGGGCAGGATGCGGGCTATCTCGGGGCAGCCTACAACCCGTTCGTCCCCATGGGGTGCGAACACGGAACGGACATAGCGGCTTCCCGGGGGCTCCGCGAGGCTTTCGACATCCAGCGTGAGCCCGAGCGACTCCGCGAGGATTACGGGGCGACGCGCTTCGGGCAGAACTGCCTGCTGGCGCGGCGGCTAGTGGAGTCCGGTGTCCGGTTTGTGACGGTGAATATGTTCGAGACGGTCTTCGAGGAGATTACGTGGGACGCCCACGGGACCAAGCCGTTCAGTTCGATGAGCGCCTACCGGGACCATGTCGGCCCGATGTTCGACCGCGCCTACAGCGCGCTGCTGAGGGATTTGGATCGCCGGGGCCTGCTCGCCAGCACCATGGTGATCGCGACGGGCGAGTTCGGCCGCACGCCCCGCATCAACCATGCCGGAGGCCGTGACCACTGGACCCATTGCTGGTCGATGCTGATGGCGGGAGGCGGCGTGCGCGGCGGCCAGGTCATCGGTTCCTCCGACGCCACCGGCGCCTATCCCAAGGATCGCCCCACGACGCCCGCCGAGATCGCCGCGACCGTCTACCACGCCGCGGGCATCCCGCTCGACACCGAGCTTCGGGGGCCTGGCAGCAAGCCGGTTCGGTTGGTGGACGCCGGCGTTGAGCCAGTGCGGGAACTGTTCGGGTAGGGGCGGCCGTATCGAAGTCGCTGGACTCCAGCCAGAAGATCGTCGAACTGCGGAAAGGAGGGGTGGCGAGACGCCGCCGATCGTTCGGTTGCCGATATTTCCGGGGGAGCTCCTTTGGGGAGCTGGGGTAGGCGAGTCGAAAACATTTGGTCGGGCCGCCGGGATTTGAACCCGGGACCTCTTGCACCCCAAGCAAGCGCGCTAGCCAGGCTGCGCCACGGCCCGATTTCAGATAACGTTCTTATTCTACCGCAAGCGGGTCGATTCTCTTAGCGGTTCATGACACCGTTTGTGTAGCCCGCTGCCGCAAGACGCGCCTGCGCCCGCCTGGCCGCACTCAAGGCCCGCGCGATGTCGATCCCTACGGCCGGGTTCGCGATCCGGCTCTGTGCCCGCTCCAGGGCGAACCGGGCCCGCTCGACGTCGATTTCGGTGGCCGGCTCGGCGCGGTCCGCCAGAATTCGAACCTTATCCGGAAGCACTTCGAGAAAACCAGCTGCGACCGAAAGATACTTCCGCTCGCCGCTCTCGCTGACGTACCACATCACGCCATAGCCGAGCCTCGAAAGCAGCGGCGCGTGCTCCGGAAGCACGCCCAGGTACCCTTCCTCTCCGGGGATCTGGACCTCCTTTACATTCTCACGGATCAGAAGCCGCTCCGGCGTGGAAACTTCGAGTTCGAGAGTCGATGCCATGGTCTCGGTCGAACCTTAGGACGCCTTCTTCAACTGCTCGGCGCGCTCCAGCACGTCTTCGATGGTGCCTTGCAAATAAAAGGCCTGCTCCGGGACGTCGTCGTGCTTGCCTTCCACCACTTCCTTGAATCCACGGATAGTGTCGGCCAGCTTGACGTACTTGCCCTTCAAACCCGTGAACTGCTCGGCGACGTGGAACGGCTGCGAGAGGAAGCGCTGGATCTTGCGGGCGCGGGCCACCGTCTGCTTGTCTTCGTCGGAAAGCTCGTCGATGCCGAGAATCGCGATGATATCCTGCAGGTCTTTGTACCGCTGGAGAATCTGTTTCACCTGCTGGGCGACGTTGTAGTGCTCATCGCCGATGACGCGCGGGTCAAGGATGCGCGAGGTTGACGCCAGCGGATCGACGGCCGGGTAGATGCCCAGTTCGGCGATCGCGCGCGAAAGATTCGTCGTGGCATCGAGGTGGGCGAAGGTGGTCGCCGGCGCCGGGTCCGTGTAGTCATCCGCCGGCACGTAGATCGCCTGAACCGAGGTGATCGAACCCTTCTTGGTCGAGGTGATCCGCTCCTGCAGATCGCCCATCTCAGTAGCCAGGTTTGGCTGGTAGCCGACGGCCGAAGGCATACGGCCAAGCAGCGCCGAGACCTCGGATCCGGCCTGCGTGAATCGAAAAATGTTGTCGATGAAGAGCAGCACGTCCTGGCCCTCCTCATCGCGGAAGTACTCGGCGACAGTCAGGCCCGTGAGGCCGACGCGCAGACGGGCGCCGGGCGGCTCGGTCATCTGGCCGTAAATCAGCGCCACCTTGGATTTCGTGTAGTCCATCGGATCGATGACGCCGGACTCCTGCATCTCAAGCCACAGGTCGTTGCCCTCGCGCGTGCGCTCGCCCACGCCGGCAAAAACCGACACACCGCCGTGCTTCATGGCGATGTTATTGATCAGTTCCATGATGATGACGGTTTTGCCGACGCCCGCGCCGCCGAACAGGCCGATCTTCCCGCCGCGGAGGTAGGGCTCGAGCAGGTCGATGACCTTGATGCCGGTTTCGAACATCTGCGACTGCGTCGATTGCTCTTCGAAGCTCGGCGCAGGCCTGTGGATCGGATAGAATTGCTTGGCGTTGACCGGCCCACAGTTGTCGACCGGCTGGCCGATGACGTTAAGGACGCGGCCCAGCGTCTCCTTGCCGACCGGCACGGTCACCGGCTGGCCGAGACTGATGGCCTTCATGCCGCGAATCATCCCCTCGGTCGGCTGCAGGGCGATTGTGCGGACGCGGCCCTCGCCGATGTGCTGCGCGACCTCGACGATGATGTCGATGGGGGCGGGCACGTCGAATCCTTCACTGGTGATGCGGACCGCTGTATTGATCGGCGGAATCTCGCCGCCCGGAAAGTAGATATCCACGGCCGGTCCGGCCACCTGAATCACTTTTCCGTTTGCTTGTGTGCTTGTTACCGTTGCCATTGTTTGTTATTCCAGGGCAGATGCCCCGCTGACTACCTCGATGATCTCTCTCGTGATGCTCGCCTGGCGGACGCGGTTCATGTAAAGCGTCAATCTGTCGATCACATCGGAGGCGTTCGACGTCGCCGCATCCATGGCCGTCATGCGCGCCGCGTGCTCGGCGGCAGCCGACTCCAGCATCGCACGATATAAATGGACTTCCACGTACTTGGGGAGAAGGCTCTCCAGTAGCTCCTCCGGACGCTGCTCAAAGATGTAATCCCGCCCCTCGCTCTGCTCGGGCAGCGCAATCGGCAGGATCCGGTCCATCAGGACCTTTTGGGCGATCACGCTCTTGAACTCGTTATA
This sequence comes from Bryobacteraceae bacterium, assembly GCA_046289265.1. Lineage (GTDB taxonomy): Bacteria > Acidobacteriota > Terriglobia > Bryobacterales > Bryobacteraceae > JBKBWD01. The sequence goes on from JBKBWD010000095.1 coordinate 9,895, forward strand.
GAGAATGTAGACGGCGTCGATTTCACCCTCGGCGAAGCGGTCCATCACGGATCTTGCGATTCCGGCGGCATCGGCGTAATTGACTTTCTGGAGCAGCCCGATATGCTCGCCTGTTAATGGGATGCGCCGCTTGCGGAGATAGTCGCGTCCCTTTCTGCCGACTGCCTCGACCTGCAGTTCCGCACCCGCGTGCTGGTCGATGAATCTTTGGACGGCACGGAGCAGATTGGCGTTCAGCGCTCCGGCCAAGCCGCGGTCGGAGGTAACCACGATCAACTGGATGCGCCGCTCGGGACGCACCGCCAGCAGCGGGTTGGAGGCGACCCGTTCGTCGCCCATGGCGGCCGCCGCCACATTCGACAGCATCTGCTGGAGCATGCCTGCGTACGGGCGCGCCGCGATGACGCGGTCCTGCGCCCGCCGCAGCTTCGCCGCCGAGACCATCTTCATGGCCTTGGTGATCTGCTGCGTGTTCCTGACGCTTCGGATTCGCCGCCGAATGTCTATGAGACTGGGCATCGACTCTCCCTACGCCTGGCTCTGGACCGCGGCCCGGTCCTGGCGCTGGCTGACGAAGCGCTCCTTGAACTCCTTGAGGACGCCTTGGAGAGCGGCCTTCAGCTCGTCGTCGAGCACCTTCTTTTCCCGGATCTGCTGCCAGATGCCGGGGTGGGCGTTATCCACGAAGTGATAGAGCTCGTGCTCGAAGTCGCGGCACTGCTCGGTTGGCAGATCGTCCAGGTAACCGCTAGTGCCGGCGAAGATGATCGCGATCTGCTTTTCGACCGGGAGCGGCTGGTACTGGGGCTGTTTCAGGATTTCGATCAGGCGTCGCCCGCGGTTGAGCTGCGCCTGCGAGGCCTTGTCGAGGTCCGAGCCGAACTGAGCGAAGGCGGCCAGTTCGCGGTACTGCGCCAAGTCGAGACGCAGGGTGCCGGCGACCTGCCGCATCGCCTTAATCTGAGCGCTGCCGCCGACGCGGCTGACTGACAGACCCACGTTGATGGCCGGCCGGATGTTGGAATTGAACAGGTCGGCTTCGAGGTAGATCTGCCCGTCGGTGATCGAAATCACGTTGGTCGGAATATAGGCTGAGACATCGCCGGCCTGCGTTTCGATGATCGGGAGCGCGGTCAGAGAACCGGAGCCTTTTTCCTTGGACAGCTTGGCGGCGCGCTCCAGCAGGCGGCTGTGAAGGTAGAAAACGTCGCCGGGGTAGGCCTCGCGTCCCGGAGGCCGGCGGAGCAGCAGCGAGATCTCGCGGTAAGCGGCGGCGTGCTTGGAGAGATCGTCGTAGATCACCAGCGCATGCCCGCCGTTGTCGCGGAAGTATTCGCCGATAGTACAGCCCGAGTAGGGAGCGATGTACTGCATCGGCGCAGGGTCGGATGCGGTGGCGGCCACCACCACGGTGTATTCCATGGCGCCGTTGTCCTGCAGAGTCTTGACAACTTGCGCCACCGTCGAGCGCTTCTGGCCGACCGCGACGTAGATACAGATTACGTCGCCGCCCTTCTGGTTCAGGATCGTATCGAGCGCGATGGCCGTCTTGCCGGTCTGGCGGTCGCCAATGATCAACTCGCGCTGGCCGCGGCCGATCGGAATCATGCCGTCGATGGCCTTGATACCGGTTTGGAGCGGCTCGCGAACCGGCTGCCGCTCGACGACGCCGGGCGCCAGACGCTCGATCGAGTAATAGCTCTGGGCATCGATCGGGCCCTTGCCGTCGATCGGCTGCCCGAGCGCGTTCACCACGCGGCCCACGATCGCCGGGCCGACCGGCACCGACATGATGCGGCCGGTGCGCCGTACCTCGTACCCCTCACGGATCGCTTGATAGTCACCGAGCAGCACGGCGCCGACCTGGTCTTCTTCCAGGTTCAGCGCAATGCCGGAGACGTTGTGGGGAAACTCGATCAACTCGCCGGCCATCACCTTTTCGAGGCCGTGAATACGCGCGATTCCGTCCCCGACCGAAATCACCGAGCCGACTTCCGAGACATTGACCGCTCTTTCGTAGTTCTCAATTTCCTCGCGCAGCACGCGAGTGATTTCATCCGCTCGAATCTGAGCCATAATTCCTTTTTTCCTTCTAACCCCCGCCGCGAACGGCGCCTCTAAGCTCGCGCAACCAGGTCGCGGCGCAAGTGGTCCAGCTGCCCGCGCACCGAGCCGTCGTAAATTGTGGAACCTATTCGGACCACAACTCCTCCCAGCAGCGCGCCATCCAATGCGTATTCGCAGCGCACTTTTTTCCCTGTCATTTGGGAGAGCTCCGACTGGAGCGCTTCGCGCTGAGCCGGCGTCAGTTCCAGCGGGGACCGGACGTCGGCCTTCAGCACACCCATGCGCTCGTCCAACTGAGTTTCAAACGACTGCCGGATCGCTGGCAAAAGATTGATCCTTCTCCGATCGATGGCGACAAACAGAAAGTTCCGGATCTCGCGTAAGAAGCCCAGCTTTCCGGCGATGCGGTTCGCCACGGCCCGCTTGTTCGCCGCCGGTACAGCGGGCGAAAGCAGCGAGGTCCGTAGTTCGGGCGAAGCGAGCCAGACCTCCTCGAAGGTCCGCAACTGCTGGACGGCCTGCTCGGGAGTGACCTTTGCTTCAGGCGCCAGAACCAGATCCACGAGAGCCTGCGCGTAACGGGAGGCTATAACCAGGGACATAGTGAGTTCTTACTGTACCTCTCGGCGGGCACGTTTCTTTTCGAGGTCCCGGACAAAGGAGCCGACCAGCGACTCCTGGGTCTGCGGACTCATCCGGTCGTGCACTCTCTGGGCGGCAATTTCGATCGCCAGATCCACGGAATAGGCTCTCAACTCGCGGTGGGCCAGCTTGCCGGCCGAAGCGATCTCCTGCTCGGCCTGGGAGCTGATTCGCGCCAGCAACTGGGCCGTCTCCGCCTGAATGCGCTCACCTTCGGCCGCCATCTCCTCACGGGACGTGCGCCGGAGTGTCTCGACGTCGGCAGCCAGCCCGGCGATGCGCCGTTCGATTTCGGCCGCGCGGGCTTCGGCCTCCTGCCGCACCCTGGCCGCTTCGGCGATTCCCTTCTGGATCTCGGTAGTACGGGACCGGAAGTACGGCCCACCCTTCCTAATCGCAGCCCAACCGAGCACGCCGGCCAGGATCGCGAAGTTCGCCACCTTCCAGAGGGTGAGGTCATCACCGTGGTGGTCCCCATGATCAGCCGCGGCGTGAGCATCCGCATGCGCCTCGTGCATCTGGGCCGAAATCGCCAGCCCGCTCCCGCAAAGCAGAATCGCCAGCATCAGCCGGCCCAACATCGCTTTCAATTGACTCTCCCGTTGCCGAGGACCGAGACTACGATCTGATCCGCCAACCCCTCTGCTTCCGTCCTCAGATCCCGCTTGGCTGCCTCAACATCGGCGGCCAATTGGGCGCGGGCCTCGCGGACGGATTGCTCCGATCTCTCCCGGGCCTCCCGGACCGCGTCCTCCTGCTGCCGGCGGAGGCGGTTCCGGAGCTCTTCCTGGTCGCGATAAATTTCCGAGCGGGCCTCCCTAAGAGAGGCTTCGTATTCGGCCGTCTTCGCGGCGGTCAGCGCGAGGCTTGCCTCGGCTGCGCGGCGCGCGCCGTCGGTCGCCTCTTCCCGCTGGCGAAGCACCTGGTTCATGGGTCGGAAGAATACGCGGTTCAGATAGAAGTAGAGGAAGAGCACAAGAAAGAAGGTCGGGACGGCATTGAGCAGAATCCCCCCGAGCGCCTGGATAGTTTGTTCCATCTGATTGTTCGATTGCGGATTGACTCTGGGGTCCGGTCCGACACCCCAAAGTGATTAACATATCATTCTGCGGGACTTGCGGTCAATCACGTCTCTCTATGAAAGGTTAAAATCGTCTCACAGTGTATATTCGAATCGATCACTTTCCAATAGCCGGAATGAAACGTGAGCAGCGGACCGCACGTCGGATCCACGTGAGAACCCCAGCCGCTCTGATTCTACTCGCGGTCGCCTCCCTGGCCGGAGGCCCGCTATCCGGGCAGGAGCGTGAGGACGCCCCGCCGCGCGCGCAACGCTACGCCCTCATGCTGGACGAGGCACCGTTGATCGAGCAGATCGACGGCCGGAAGGATCTCGCCAGGACCGCGGCGGTCCCGGTTCGGCAGCGGATCGCCGCGGCCCAACGGAGTCTGCGGCAGGCCGCCGAGCAGAACGGCGTGCAGGTGATCGGCAGCGTGGAGGTGCTTGCGAACGCTGTTTTCATTCTGGCCGAGCCGCGGCAGGCAGAAGCGCTCAGCCGGCTTCCCGGCGTCTCGCATGTTGTCCCGCTGAAGCCGATCCGGCGCAAGCTGACCAAGGCAGCGGACCTGGTCAATGCCCCCCGCGCCTGGGACCTCATGGGCGGGGATCGCAACGCCGGACTCGGCGTGAAGATCGGGATCATCGATACGGGCATCGATCACCGGCATCCCGGCATGCAGGATCCCACCCTGCCCGCAGCGCCCGGATTTCCAAAGTGCGCTGAAAGCGCGGGCCACTGCGCGTACACCAACGAGAAGGTTATCGTCGCCCGCAGCTATGTCAACATCCTCGCCTGGCCCCAGGATCCGCTCTACTCCCGGCCGGACGACTTGAGCCCGCGCGACCGCGTCGGCCACGGCACCGGAGTTGCGATGATTGCGGCCGGCGCACGGCATGGGTCGCCGCTGGGCGTAATGAGCGGCGTGGCGCCAAGGGCCTACCTGGGCAACTACAAGGTCTTCGGGTCGCCCGGCGTCAACGACGTGACCTTTGGAGACGTGCTGGCGGCGGCGCTCGAAGACGCCTTCCTGGATGGCATGGATGTCGTGACCTTCTCGCTCGGTCATGCGGCTGAGTGGGCGCCCTTCGATGCGGTCTGCGGCACCAATCGCAACAGGCCCTGCGATCCCCTGGGCTATGCCGTCCACAATGCGGTCAAGAAGGGGATGGCCGTGGTCGCAGCGGCCGGCAACGACGGCGACTTCGGGCTGGAGGCGCCAGCGCTGAGCACGATCAATTCGCCGGGAACCGTCGAGGGAGCCATTACCGTCGGGGCGGTCACCAACGCACACGTGATGTTCAACAGCGTCCACGTCGGGGGTGACGGGGTCCCTGAGAATCTGAAGCGCCTCAATGCGATGTTTGGAGACGGACCGAAGCCGGAGGCGGCCTACGGCGGGCCGGCGCGCGACGTTGCTGCGCTCCAGACCGACGGACTGGCTTGCAGCGCCCTGCCCGACAATTCGCTGGCGGGGGCGATCGCGCTGGTGCGGTCCGGCGAATGCAGCTTCGCCATCAAGTCCAATGTCGTCAGGGCGGCCGGGGCGATCGGCGTCATCGTCTATCGCGGCGACGGACGCAATACCCTGTTTCCGCCGACCGACCTGGGCGAGACGGCCATTCCGCTGGTCCTCATCGGCGCCGGCGACGGAGCGGCTCTAAAGAGTTTCCTCGGCCAGCGCCCGAACGCGCCGGTTACGCTCGATCCAGCGTTCCGGGAGTTCAGCGACGTGCCGGATATTGTCTCGCCCACCTCGTCTCTGGGCCCGAACATCGACGGCGGCAAGATCAAGCCGGACCTCGTCGCGGTGGGCACGGATCTCTACACTGCCACCCAGAAGTACGATCCGAACGGCGATATGTACGACAGGTCCGGCTACACGGTCATTCACGGAACCAGCTTCGCGGTCCCGATGGTGGCCGGGGCGGTCGCGCTCGTCAAGCAGCGGCGCCCGGACTGGAAGGTCGCGCAACTCAAGTCGGCCGTCGTCAATACGGCGTCGCCGGATGTCGAGGATTTCGACCACGAGGGCGAGGAGGCCCGCGTGACGGCAAAAGGAGCGGGCAAGCTGGATATGGCCAAAGCCATTCAGGCGAACGTCCTGGCCGAGCCGACCTCGATTTCGTTTGGCATTTTATCAGGCAGCAATCTCCCGTCGATCGGGCTCACATTCTTCAATTCGGGTGATAGCCCCGCCACGCTGCGGCTGACCGTAATCGAACGTGACAAGGCTCCGAATACCCAGGTGGTGGTGAACCCCTCTTCATTCACACTGCAGGCCTGGTCGCAGTCGAATGCGGTCGCCGTCCAGTTGACAGGCTCTTTGCCGCCTCCGGGCAGCTACGAGGGTGAAATTCTGGTGGAGGGTCAGGGAGTCAGTGTCCCGCTCCGGATTCCGTACCTGTTCATCGTGAGCGACAAGGTCCCCTACAACGTCGTTCCGCTGAACAACTTTAACTTTGTCGGCGAGGCGGCGCAGCCGCTGCCGGGCGACCTCTCCTTCAAGATCATCGATCGCTACGGGGCTCCGGTGCCCAATATCCCGGTTCGATTCCTCCCGCCATCGCTGGTGGACTGGGCCAGCGAGCGGACTGACAACTACGGCATCGCCGCAGCTGGAGTCTGGCTCGCTCCCCAGCTCGGGCTCCAGAGCTACGAAGCCGAGATCATGGCTACAGGACTGCGACGCAACACGATCGAGTTCAGCGGACGCGCCCGCCTGACACCGGCGATTTACACCGGTGGAATTGTGGACGCGGCCAGCGCGCGCGCTCCCGGACAGGGGCAGGGCTTCGCACCGGGTTCGTACATCTCGATCTTCGGGCGAGGACTGAGCGATACGTTCAGCCTCTACCGGACACCCTATCTACCGCTGTCGCTTGCCGGGGTGAGCGTGAGCTTCGACGCGCCCTCACGAGGCATCAGCGTTCCAGGCCGGCTCCATTTCGTCAGCGACGGCCAGATCAACGTCCAGATCCCCTGGGAACTGCAGGGCGCCAGCTCCGCGCTGGTGAAGGTAAGTATCGGGCTCTCCTCGACGGCGCTCTACCAGATCCCGATCGCGGACCAGTTCCCGGCGATGTTCGAATACCGCGAGCCGTCGACCAACCGCAGCTTGATCGCCGCGCTCGACACGGGATTCCGCCTGATTACAACGGCAAACCCCGCCCGGCGCGGCCAGTACGTGCAGCTATACGTGAACGGGCTGGGGCCGGTGGATCACCAGCCGCCAAGCGGAGAGCTGAACCCTTCGGAACCCTTGGCGCGAACTCGGGTTTTACCTGTTGTAACGGTTGGAGGCCGTCCCGCCGATGTAGAGTTTTCGGGGCTAGCGCCGTACAACATCGGGCTCTACCAAATCAATATTAAGATCCCGAACGACGCGCCATCCGGTTACCAGCCGGTGATTGTCACTTCGAACGGCATTGCCTCGAAGGCGGCGACTCTGCCGGTCGAGTAGCCGGTGCCGCGAACTGGCGAGGTCATGAGAGCAGCCATTGTTTTATTTCTGCTGTGCGTTCTTTACGTGCCGGGTGGCTTCGCCCAGTACGTGGAGGACGAATTCATTGTGGAGTTGACCGAGCAGCCGGCGGTAACGGTCCGAGCCCGCGCGAACCGGGCCGAGCAGTTGCGGCGGGTGCGTTCCGAGCAGCAGCGAACCCGGCGGGCGATTGAGCAGGGAGAGCAGGCCGAGATCCTCGACCGGGTCGAGACGGTAGCCAACGCCCTGTTTGTCCGGATGCCGCGCGTCCGCAGCCGGGAGGCCAATGCCGCCCGGCTGGCGCGGTGGCGCGGGGTCGCGCGCGTCCACCCGGTCCGCTACCACCAGATCCTGCTGAATCAGGCGCTCGGGCTTCAGGAGATCCCGGCCGCATGGACGCGGCTGGGAGGGTTCCACCGCGCCGGCGAGGGAATGAAAATCGCGATCGTCGACACCGGCGTGGACGCCACGCATCCTGGCCTGCGGGATCCGTCGCTGCCGATGCCGGACGGGTTTCCGCGCGTGAACCGTGAATCGGACCTGCAATTCACCAACAGCAAAGTGATAGTCGCCCGGGCTTACGATCTGGCAAGCCGGCCGGATTCCGAGGTGACGGCGCGGGACCGCGTGGGACACGGGACGGCGGTGGCAATGGTGGCGGCCGGCGACCTCAATACCGGGCCGTTCGGGAACCTGATCGGCGTGGCGCCGAAGGCCTGGATCGGCAGCTACAAGGTCTTTCCGGACGGACAGGCTGGAGCGCCCGACACTCTGATCCTGAAGGCGCTCGACGACGCCGTTGCCGACGGCATGGACGTAATTAACCTGAGCCTGGGGAGTCTGATGGCCGGGCGTCCGGAGGAGGACATCCTGGCATCGGCGGTCGAACGGGCGGCCCGCGACGGTGTCATCGTGGTGGTGGCGGCCGGCAACGACGGACCGGACCCCAATACGATCAGCTCCCCGGCGACCAGCCCGAGCGCCATCGCGGTCGGGAACTCATTGAACGACCGTATCTTCGCGGCCACTGTGGATATTGAAGGCGGCGAGCGGCACGTCGCGATTCCGGCTTCCGGCTTCGAGAGCCGGCCGCCGGTCAGCGGCCCGCTGCGGGACGTGGCGGCCTCGGATGGCAGCGGGCTGGCCTGCTCGCCTCTGCCCGAGAATGCCCTGAGAGGAACGGTCGCCCTGATCCTGCGGGGCGAATGCTTTTTCGAGGACAAGCTGCGGCATGCCGAGGCGGCTGGGGCCATCGCGGCCGTGGTCTACACCGACGCGGCGCGGCCCGATCCGATCAGCATGGATGTGGGGCCGGCCCGTCTGCCGGCGTCCATGGTGGGCTACCGGTCCGGTGTCGAGTTGAAGGAGCAGCTCGCTGAGATGCCGCTGAATGTCACGCTCCGCTTCCAGGCGAATCCGGTCTGGGTGAATCCGCACTTCCTGAACGAAGGATCGAGCCGCGGGCCGGGTCCGGATGCAGCGATCAAGCCGGATCTGGTGGCTGTCGGCACGTCCGTGTATACGGCGCGTCCAGGCAGCTACACGGTCGCCAGCGGAACGAGCGTCTCGGCCCCCATGGTCGCGGGGGCGGCCGCCCTGCTGAAGGCAGCGCGGCCGGGCCTGACCGTCGCCCAGTACCGCTCGCTGCTCATCAACAGCACCCGCGCGCTCCACCGCGACTTCGAAGGGGAAATTCTGTCGGGCGGCGCCGGCATCCTGCAGCTTGAGCCGGCGATGCGGAACACGATCGCCGCCGCGCCGGCCTCGCTCAGCTTCGGCTTCGCGGGTCAGACCGCGAATCTCACACGCAGCCTGGTCTTGACGAATCTGTCGGGGGAGTCAGGAATGTTCCATGTCCGGGCGGCGCCCGCAGGCGACGGCCCTAAGCCCGAGCTTCCGGTGGCGTCGGTCTGGCTCGACCCCGGCGAGTCGAAGCAGATCGAGGTACGCTGGCCGGCTGCGGATTTGACGCCGGGGCAGTACCAGGGCTTCCTGCGCGTGTCGGCCTCCACCTCGGAGATCGAGGCTCGAATTCCTTACTGGTTCGGAGTCCCCTCGGAGGTGGCCCGCCACGTAACCGTGCTGAGCGCACCGGACTCAGGCACAACCGGTTCGCTCCAGTTCATCACGATCCGGATCACCGATGCGGCCGGCATTCCGATCCGGACCGAGCCTCAGGTCTCCGTGGTGCAGGGCGGCGGTTCGGTGGAGCAGATTCGCCTGATCGACAGTCAGGCGCCGGGAGCGTTCCGGATCCGGGTGCGGCTTGGAATGGAGGCCGGTCCGAATGTGTTTCGAGTCCAGGCGGGCGAAATCCATCGCGACATCACCATCAGAGCCCGATAGGCCTCCACCGGCATCCCGCTGTATTCGGCGGCCGGGCATTTTATAATTAAGGACTGGGAGTACATTTTCACGCATGGAAGATCTGAAACGGAAATTGCAGGGCGAGATCGCGGCTCTGGAGTACGAGCTGCGGAACGAACTGCCGAAAGAGATCCTCAAGGCGCGCGCCCATGGAGATCTTCGTGAAAACGCAGAGTTTCATGCGGCCAAGGAGCGCCAGCGATTCGTTGACGCGCGGCTGAGCCAATTGAAGAAGCGGCTGGCGGACCTCTCCATGGTAGATCTGACCAAGATTCCCCGTGATCGCGTCGGTCTGGGGTCGAGCGTTGTTGTGCTTGACCTGCAAAAGGACGAGCAGATCACCTACAAGCTGGTGACCAGCGAGGAGGCCGACGTAGCAAACGGCCTGATTTCAACGAGTTCACCGATCGGCAAGGGGCTGCTCGGCAGGAAAGTGGGCGATGAAGTGCGGATTTCGATCCCAGACGGCATCCGGGAAATGGAGATTCTGGAGCTCACAACCATTCACGATGCGCTCTGATCGCAGTATAATCCGCCAATGAGGTCCGCCCGAAAGGTTTGCTCATGACGTACACACGCGCGATCGGCGTGGTTTGCGACAAAATTATCGTCCAGATTGTCCGCGCCCTCGCGTTTGCCAGAATTCACCC
>JBKBWD010000096.1:0-19679 GCA_046289265.1 Bryobacteraceae bacterium
GGATCAGCAGCGGCGGCGAGATCCTCAGATGCTGTCCCAGCCGTTTGGTGCGGAAACTAATTTGGACAAGAGTGGCGGTAGACGGGGCCGATCATTCGGTGTCAGGCGGTACGGTCGTCTATGTGCCTGCCGGCGTGCCACACCAGTTTCACTCCGTGGTTGAGGATCTGCGGGTTCTGGTCTTCTTTGCCCCGGCCGAAGGAACCGTGCAGCGGTCTGACTGACGCTCACCGTCCCAGCAGCCACGCCGCGATCGAGAAGTATACCAGTACGCCGGCGATGTCGGCGATCGATGTGACGAGCGGGGCGCTTGCGGTGGCGGGGTCGAAGCCCAGGCGGGTCAGCGCGAGCGGCAGGATCACCCCGATGAGGCTCCCGACCATCACGACGATCAGCATGGTAACGGAAACGACCAGGCCGACCTCGGGACCTCCGCGATAGACTGCCAAAACTGACACTCCGAGCGCCATTGTGCCGCCCAGCGCCGCCGCGATGCCCAGTTCCTTCCCCAACAGGCGCAGCCAGTCTCCCAGTTCCACGTCTCCCACCGCAAGTGAGCGGATCATGAGGGTCGCGGATTGCGAGCCCGCATTCCCCGCGCTGTCGATGAGGAGGGGCAGGAAGAAGACCAGCGCCAGCGTCGCCGCGATGGTGTCCTCGAAATAGGCGATACCGGCGCCGGAGAAGATGTTCACCACCACCAACAGCAGCAGCCAGCCCACCCGGCGGCGGTACAGCAGCCTTGGGCTCGCTTCCGGGAAGCTGCCCAGGAAAGGCTCGACCGAACCGACGCGCTGGAAGTCTTCGGTTACCTCGGCCTCTTCCACGTCTAGCACGTCATCCACCGTGACGATCCCGAGCAAGACGCCGTCGGAATCGACCACGGGCAACGCCACCAGGTCGTAGCGCTTGATCATCCGGACCGCCTCTTCGCGGTCGGCAAAGGCCGAGAGGCTCACGAAGGAGCGGTCCATCAGTTCCTCTACTTTAGTCTCCGGGTGCGCGAGGAGCAGCTTGCGGACATCGATATCGTCGACCAGCTTTCCGCCGGATTCGGTGACGTAGATGCGGCTGATTGTCTCGGCGGCGCGGCCGTGGCGGCGGATCTGTTCGATGGCCCGCTCGACGGTCCATTCGGGCCGGATCGCGACGTAGTCCGGCGTCATCAGGCGGCCGACGCTTTCCGGGGGATAACCGAGCAGCGTCCGCACCTCCAGCCGGTCGTGCGGGTTCAAGAGCACGAGCAGACGCCGCGTGACCTGGCCGGGAAGCTCCTCAAGCAGTTGGGCGCGGTCGTCGGGCGGAAGAGAACCGATGAGTTCCCGTGTCTCCTCGTCGCTCAATTCGACCAGCAGCCGGTTCTGCTCTTCGCGCCCGAGATAGACGAAGACTTCGGAGGCGATGTCGCGCGGCAGCGCGCGGTAGAGCAGCACGCGGTCGGGCTTTTCGACCTCCATGAGCAGGTCCGCGATTTCGGGGGGCTCCCAGCGCCCCAGAAGCTGGCGAAGCGTGGACCAGTCGCGCGCGTGCAGGCGATCCAGGATCTCCGGTTTGCGCTCGGCAGCCGGGCCTTGCATCGCTTCCATTGTCCCTCAGCTCTGCGGCTTGCGCCCGGAGGCGATGACGAACTCGCCCGGGATCTCATAACGATCCCCGAGGCGGAACGGCTCGATGGAGGCGAGGTATTCGGCGTGGGCCTCCTCGCGCGTGCGGTCATCGAAGCGCGAGTAGGCGAGGGCAACGGGCCCGCCGGCGAAGGCGGCGCCGCAGGCCTCCTCGGCCGAGCCGTACTGGAGGGTTGTCCGGATGCGCTCGCATTGGACGTTGTGATAACCGGCGGCGTCGAAGAGGTTCGGCAGGTTGTCGCCGGTCCCCAATTGGAAGAACAGTGGGCAGACCTCCGACTTCACGCGGCTGTCGACGATCGGGAAAATCTCAGCCCAGCCGCAGTTGCGCCGCGCGCCCCAGACAGCCGCGACAGCGCGGCCGCCGGGACGGAGGACACCGAGCATCTGGCCTAGCGCCGTCGCCGGCTCCGGCACGTACATCAGGCCCAGCGCACAGAGGGCGGCGTCGAAGGCGTTTTCCGGAAGCTGAAGGTTTTCCTCGTCGGCGCGATCGAAGGAGACGTGATTCAGTCCGCGGCGCGCGGCCTCGGCGCGGGCGGTCTCGACCATCTTCTCCGAGATGTCCGTCCCGACGGCGGCGCCTGACGGACAAACGAGTTCGGCTGCACGGAATGTCACGAGCCCGGCGCCGCAAGCGACGTCGAGGACGCGTTCGCCGGGAACCAAGGCGGCCATTTCGAGGAGCTTGGATTGCGCGGGCTCGAGCTGGCGGCTCCAGTAGCCCTTATCCCATCCGTAACGCTGGATGCGGCGCTGGAATCGTGCGTCCATGGATCAGCCCGCCCTCCGGTAGCGCACCTCGCGACGCATCGGCTGGGGCCGCGCGAAAACGTGGAGGATGCTGCTGTGGGCATCGGCCTCGTCGAGCACGCGGAGCACATCGTCCTCCGACGCCTCGCTTTCGACCGTGACGATGTAGCGGATTTCGAGGTAGCCGGGGACGAGGGAGTCATCAACGCCGTACTCGCTGCGGCCGTCGTAATCGGCCTGGACTCGACCTCAAGCGAGGCGATCGGCACGCCGCGCCGCGCGGCCCACATCGAGTACCCGATGGCAAGACAGCCGCCGAGCGCCGCGCGAGCATAGATTCCGGGGTTGGGCGCGGCGCCAGTGCCGCCGTGCTTTTCGGCCATGTGGATGTTGAACTTCCAGGGGCCCTCCTCGACGGTGCAGGCGAGTCCGTCACAGACCCGGATTCGGGTGACGGCGCTTCCCTGCCCGATGGAAGGCTTGAGCGTGAGCGTGAGCGCTTTGGCGATGCGTTCGAAGACGGTCCGGATCCGCTCCTGGTTGTCCATGGCTGATCCTAAGGTTGCGTTCAGGGCGGACTGGGGCAAGTTGGGGCGAGGGGCGTGCGTAGAATCGAGTTCAGCCACGGATGGACACGAATTCACGCGGATGAAATTTCAGTTGTTGCCCTGGGTCGACCAGCTACTGGAGCTTCATCACTCGCCGGCGCACGAGGCGGCCTGAGCGGACACGCTTTCCAGGAGCAGCGATTGCAGGACCGCTCGCTCCTTGTCACTTACACCCAGATACTTCTCGGTCGAGCCCACGGTTTGTTCCATGCTCTCGAAGGCTGCCCGAAGATACTCGGGGCGCGCTTCGAGGAAAGCCCGCAGGCTCGCCATCGATACGCGAAAGCCGGATAAGAGGCGAAGAATTCTGATCCGCCGTTCCATTGCGGGACCGACGGAGGCGTTTGTGAGGACGTACTCGTTCAGGATCGCGTCGAACGGGACTCCCAGAGCGTGGAGCACCAGTGCGGAGGCGAAACCGGTGCGGTCCCGGCCGCCGCTGCAGAGCATGACGAGCGGGTAATTGGCCGGATCCAGAAGCAGCCGAAACAGCGCTCGCAGTGCATCGGCCGCGCGCTGCGGCAGCGCGCTGTATGCCTCGGTGACGAACTGTGCATCGAAGCGGCGAATCCGGCCGGAGGCGACGAATCGTAACTGGTCCCAGGGCGACCAGGTTCGTTCTAACTCGGGCACGAAGGAGACCGGTAGATGCTCCTCCCGGATCGGGCATCCCTGCGGCAGGCGGTTCGGACGGGCGCTCCGCTCCGCCTCGGTGCGGAAGTCGATCACCAGGCGAATCCCGAGAGCGGCAAGGCGCTCCAGGCCGGCGGGCCGCAGGATCGAGAGATTGCCGGACCGGTAGATGCGCCCGCGCTTCACGCGCATGCCATCCGCGGTCTCTACGGTTCCGGGATCGCGGAAATTGAAGGCTCCGTGAAGCTGGAGACCCATGCCGAACGCCTACGCGCTTGCGAGTTCCGTCTCCTCGGCCGCGGTGAAGTATACGCAGTCGGGATGGTGGAAGACCAGGGCGCTGACGCTGGCCTCGGGCTCCATCATCATGCCTTCGGTCAACTGGACGCCGATCTCCTCGGGCCGGATCAGCTTCCAGATTCCCTGCTGATCGTCAAGGTTCGGGCAAGCCGGGTAGCCGAAGCTGTAGCGCTTGCCTCGATAGCGCGAGGTGAAGCGCTCCTGCATGGTCATCGAGGGCGGATCGGGGAAGCCCCAATCCTCGCGGATGCGGCGGTGTAGATACTCGGCGCAGGCTTCGGCGGTTTCGATCGCCAGGGCCTGGATCGCGTGGGCCTTGAAGAACTCGCCTGCCTTCTTGGCCTCCTCGGAACGCTCGCGCACGCCTTCGCCCGCCGTCACGACGAACAGGCAGATGTGGTCGCGGCGGCCATTGTCGGGATCGAGGATGTAGTCGCTGAGGCAGAGCCCGTCGGACTTGGCTTGGCGCCCGAAGCGGAAGGTGTGGATCGGGTTTTCGCTGCCAGCAGCAAAGAGATGGATGGCGTTGCCGTCGCGCTCGGCTTCGAAGAACTGCCAGACGGCGCGCACACGCATGAAGCGGGCGGCCTCCTTCTTGACCACTTCCATGTCGTGGTAGAGGGCGAGCGCCTTTTCGTCGCGCTCGGCGAGGAGTTTCTCGAAGTTGCCCTTGAAGCCCATGTGGCGGCCATAGAGCATGTAGGGATTGATGTAGCTCCAGACCTCGGCCAGGTGCGGGACGTCGCGCACTTTCCGGTCGAGATATGGCGCGGGCGGGATCGGGATATCGAGCCGCACCTTGGGGCTGCGGGCCTCGGTCCTGGGGATCTCCGCCGCGATGGCGGGTCCGGCGGGCGCGGGTATATCGCGGAAGATGTGCGAACGCAGGACCTGTTCGCGCATCTCCGGATCCATGATCTCGTTGAGAAGGCGGAGGCCGGTCATCGCATCCTTGGCGTAGAAGGTGGGAGCGGTGTAGCTCGGGGCGATTTTGCCGGTGGTGAACTTTTCCGAGAGCGCCGCTCCGCCGACAAGCAGCGGTACATCGATCCCCGCATCGCGCAGGTCGCTTGCCGTCACGACCATCTGCTGGGCGCTCTTCACGAGCAGGCCGGAGAGTCCGATGGCGTCCGGCGTGTGCTCCTTGAAGGCGCGGATCAACTCCTCCGGCGGCACCTTGATTCCGAGGTTGACCACCTCGTAGCCGTTGTTGCTGAGGATGATTTCGACCAGGTTCTTGCCGATGTCGTGGACGTCGCCCTTCACCGTTGCGAGCACGATCTTGCCGCGCGCGGAGGTTTCGCTTTTCTCCATGAACTGCTGGAGGTGATTCACCGCCGCCTTCATCGCTTCGGCCGATTGCAGCACCTCGGCGACGATCAGTTCGTTGTTGTTGAACAGGCGCCCGACCTCGCCCATTCCGGCCATCAGGGGGCCATTGACGATATCGAGCGGCGCGGCGCCTTCGGCGAGTTTCCGGTTCAAGTCATCGATCAAGCCGTCCTTGGTGCCCTCGATGATGTAGTTGGCGAGGCGCTGGTCAAGGGGCAGGTCTTCGGCCTTGACCTTGGACCGGGCGGTCGTCTTTCGGAAATGGTCGGTGATCGCGGCGATGTGGAACTGGTTGACCGCGATCTTCTGCTCGCGGCTCTGTTCGCGCCAGTCCCCGGGCACGCCCTGGAGGAGGGTGTAGGACGGATGTGTCTCCGGGACATCGATTGGCGGCGTGTTGAAGAGCAGGTGCTCGGCCAGGCGGCGCTCCTCTTCCGGGATGGAAGCGAAGCGCTCGAGCTTTTCGGAGTTGACGATCGCGAGGTCAAGCCCCGCCTTGGTGCAGTAGTAGAGGAAGACGGAGTTGACCACCTCGCGCGCCGAGGCCGGCAGGCCGAAGGAGATATTCGAAATGCCGAGGACCGTCTTGACGTGCGGGATCTTTTCTTTGATAAGGCGAATGGCTTCGATGGTCTCGACCGCGCCGCCGATGTAGTTCTCGTCGCCGGTGGCGCAGGGGAAGACCAGTGGATCGATGATGATATCCTCGGCGGGGATGCCGTATTTCGTCGTGAGCAGGGCGACCGAACGCTCGGCCACGGCCAGTTTGCGCTCGCGCGTAAAGGCCTGGGCCTGGACCGGGTCCTCGTCGATGGTGCCCACGACCAGGGCGGCGCCGTAGGCGCGCGCGATCGGGCAGATCTTTCCGAACTTCTCCTCGCCGTCTTCGAGATTGATCGAGTTAATGATGCTCTTGCCCTGGCAGTAGGTCAGGGAGAGCTCGATGGATGCCGGGTCGGTGGTGTCGATCATGATCGGCGCCTTAATCTTGCGGATCAGGTGCTCGTAAAAGGGCGGGATGTCGTGGGCTTCGTCGCGGTCGCTGGACTGTAGGCAGACGTCAACGATGTGGGCTCCGTTGCGGATCTGGCGGCGAGCGATCTCACTCGCCTCCTCCCACTTCTCCTCGGCGATGAGGTTCTTGAACAGGCGCGAGCCGATGACGTTGGTGCGTTCGCCGACGATGAGGGGGCGGTTGCTGTCCTCGGCCTCCACGAGTTCGATGCCGGAGTAATAGGATCGGCGGAAGCGGTCCCGGACCTCGCGCGGTCGCTTGCCTTCGACCATGTGGGCAATTGCGGCGATGTGCGGCGGGGTGGTTCCGCAGCAGCCTCCGACCAGGTTCAGCCAGCCGTGGTCGGCGAATTTCTCAAGCTGGGTAGCCAGGGTATCGGGGGTTTCGAGATACTTCCCTTCCTCGTTCGGGAGTCCGGCGTTCGGGTAGCAGGAGATCCGCGTCGCAGCCATGCCATTGAGCGTGCGGATGTGGTCGGTCATGAACTCCGGGCCGGTGGCGCAGTTGAGCCCGATCGAGAAGAGGTCCGAGTGCGCGACGGAAGCGTAGAGCGCGTCGATCGTCTGGCCGCCGAGCATGGTGCCGTTCATTTCGACGGTACCCGAGACCATGATCGGAATCGCGAAGCCGGTTTCGCGGCGGAGCCGCTGGATGGCCAGCAGCGCCGCTTTGATGTTACGCGTGTCCTGGCAGGTTTCGACGAGCAGAATGTCGGCGCCTCCCTCGACCAGTGCCCTGGCCTGATCGAAGAAGTTTTCGATCAGCTCCTGAAAGGTGACGCCGCCGGTGACGGTGATGGCCTTGGTTGTGGGTCCGATCGATCCGGCGACAAAGCGGGGCCGTCCGGGGCGGGCGAATTCGTCGGCTGCCTGGCGGGCCAGGTGCGCCGCCGCGTGATTCAACTCGTAGGCCTGGTCCTGGAGGCCGTACTCGGCCAGGACGAGGCGCGTTCCGCCGAATGAATTCGTCTCGACGATGTCGGCGCCGGCTTCGAAGTAGGCGCGGTGAACATCGAGGATCACGTCGGGGCGTGTCAGGACGAGGTTTTCGTTGCACCCTTCGAGCGCCGCTCCGCCGAAGTCAGCCGCCGTCAGGTGACGCTGCTGGAGCATGGTGCCCATCGCGCCGTCGATGACAAGAATGCGCGATGCCAGAGCGTCGGAAAGGGCCTGCTGTCGTATCTCGAAGTCGTTCATGGGAATCAAAGGTGTGCGATTCCATTGTAACATCCGGCCCAACTCGCTCCGGGCCGCGGAAGTGTTGTGTTTTCTAGCTTTTCAGGCGATGATCGGGATACAGTATCTTAGGAGAGGAGCTCTGAAGTTCATGTCATCCACCAGACGTCATTTCCTACAGGCAGCCGGGGTAGCCGGCGCGGCGCTGTCCCAGGCATCCGGTCAGACGCGAAGGGTCTCGGCCAACGATCACGTCCAGATCGCGACCATCGGCATTGGGGGCATGGGCGGGTCCGATACGCGATCGGCCCTGCTGGCTCCGGGCGTGAAGCTCGTGGCGGTCTCTGATGTTTATGAGGGGCGCTTGATCCGGGCCAAGGAGCTGTGGGGCCAAGACGTTTTCACGACGCGCGACTACCGGGAGATTTTGAATCGTCCCGATATCGACGCCGTGATTGTGGCGACGCCGGACCACCTGCACGCAAAGATCTCGGTCGACGCAATGAATGCCGGCAAAGATGTTTATTGCGAAAAGCCGATGATGCAGAAGGTCTCCGAGGGGGCCGCGATGGTGGAGGCCGAGAAGAAGAACGAGCGCATCCTCCAGGTCGGCAGCCAGCGGGTCAGCTCGATCATCTATCAGAAGGCGGCGGATTTGGTCAAGGCCGGGGCGATCGGCGAAATCAACCTGGTCGAGGCGTGGTGGGACCGGAACTCGGCGATCGGCGCGTGGCAGTATTCGATTCCGCCCGACGCAACGCCGGAGAATATCGACTGGGACCGGTTCCTGGCGCACGCGCCGAAGCGGCCGTTCGAGCCAATCCGCCTGTTCCGCTGGCGCAACTACCAGGACTACGGCACCGGCGTCGCGGGCGACCTCTTCGTGCACCTGTTTTCCGGCATGCATTTCATCCTCGGGGCGCTAGGGCCAACGCGGGTCTACGCTAGCGGCGGCCTGCGGTTCTGGAAGGACGGGCGCGATGTGCCGGATGTGATGCTCGGGCTATACGACTACTCGGCCACCGACAGCCACCCCGAGTTCACGCTCTTCCTCCGGGTGAACTTCGTCAACGGCGCCGGAGAGACCTCGGGGTTCCGCTTTGTCGGCAGTGAGGGCGTCCTGACGGTTGCGAATGATGTGAGGGTTTCCAAGCAGCCGCGCGAAACCGCGCCGGGGTACACGATCGAGACGTTCCCGAAGGCCGTGCAGGACCAGTTCCGCAGGGAGTATTTCAAGCAGTATCCGGTGCCGGAGCCGAGCGCCGATACGATGCGAGCCACTGCCGAGGAGCGCTACGTGCCGCCGCGCGGATACAGCGACCACGTGCATCATCACCGCAATTTCATCGAAGCGGTGCGGACACGCAAGCCCGTGACCGAGGATGCGACATTCGGGCTTCGGGCGGCTGCGCCGGCTCTGCTCTCGAATGTAAGTTACTTCGAGCAGCGGCCCGTCAAGTGGGATCCGAAAACGATGAAGGCCAAGGGGTAGCCGCGGGCGGCGCGCGAGGTTAGTTCACGGTAACGACTTCGCGCGTCATCTCCTCCAGAATTGCCCGCGATTCGGGCAGTCCCCGTTCCCGCAGATAGAGCGTTCGCGCTTCGGTCACGATCGGCGCCCTCTGGCCGTGGAAATGCAGATTCAGGAGCGCGTCGATGTAGCTCCGCCAATCCGCCGGGGTCGCCAGCTTTGCCATGTAGGCCACTCGCAGCAGGTAGCCATCGAGCAGGAGTTCGAAGTTCGTCTCGAGCTCGGCCATGAGCTCCAGTTGAATCGGGCCCAGTTCCCTCGAAAGGGGCAGGCTCTGAAAGATGGCGTACTGGAGCATCGCGTGAGCAACGACCTTCTCGTAGAGGAGCGGCCGCTGGAGGCGCAAGACCGCCGCGGTTGCTTCGAGCGGGCGCAGTTCGTGCTCGAAGGGACAGAAGTACCAGCGCGAGATCTGGCCCGAGAGCAGACGGCGCAGGTCGGGCACCGACTGGATCGTCCAGGCGTCCGGAGCCGGGGGCAGCAGGTAGTTCAGACCGTAATGCAGCAGCGCCTGCGGCTGGTGCGCAACGGGCGCCATGTCCTCCAGGCGCAGCCGCTCGCAGACCGACGCCGTACGGACGAGCATCGCGTTCAACCGCCCCGGCGTGAGTTGGAGCGGGGGCAGGACGTCGCGCCAGGCCCAGACGTAGAGATCGGCCATTCCGGGGTCTTCGGCGTATTCACGGCGGGCCACGAACCAGCTCTGGCGGGCGCGCGCCTCGATCGCGGGCTGTAGCTGCGCCAGTGTATGGAACAGGTAGGCCGCGGCGTCGAGCGCCGTATCCTCGATCCAGGACTCGGTGGCGCGGCGGAAGACGCTGTTGTTGGCGAAATCGTCGTTGCGGACCTCGACGGGGAGGGCGCGGCAGGCCTCGCGGACCTTTTTGATGCGCGCCAGATCCCGGGAGAATTCGAAGAAGCCGAGGTCGTCACGCTCCTCCGCAAGGTTCTCGGCCGATGCCGCGAGTTCAGCCAGTTCGAAGGCGGAAACGTGTGCCTCGACGCTCTTCCAGTCCCGCATCTCATCGATCAGGGACGTGACGAGCCGGGAGAACTGGCGGATAAAGCGAGCCTGCCCGGCAGGGGTGGTCTGCTGCAGCTCGGTGGTCAACAGATCGACCAGGACGCAGCCCTCGGCGACGAGAGGGCGGTCCGGGAAATCCGATTCGAGGAATTCGATGAGGTCCTTGCCGGTGTCGAGCATCCGGAGATCGTCGAAGACCAGGGGGCGGTCCTCGGCGAGGTGCAGTTGTCCGGCTAGCTCTGTTAGCAGGTCCGAAATGAAGGCCAGATGTTGCATTGGGCTGCGCGACGCGGCGCCGCTCTCCAGCGTGCCGTTGCAACCAGCGATACGCTAGTTGCCGGCTGTCTCCGACGGCTGCTTCGAATTGAGTACCGCGTTTAAGGAGCCCTGCCGGTACCCTTCCAAATCCAATGTGACGTACAGAAAGCCAAGGGGTTTAAAAATATTTGTGAAAGCCTGCGCCATCTGGAGGGTCAGAGCCCTTTCAAGCTCCTCCCGCGCGACTTCGATGCGCACCAGCTCCCCGTGAAATCGAACGCGGAACTGCCGGAAACCGAGGGCTTTCAGGGCCTCTTCGCCGGTTTCCACTTTCCTTATATTCTCTGGCGTGACCGGAGTGCCATAGGGGATGCGGGAGCTGAGGCAGGCCGAAGCCGGCCGGTCCCAGGTGGGGAGCCCGGCCTGGCGGGACAGTTCGCGGATCTCTGCCTTGGTCAATCCGGCCTCCACCAGGGGCGCCTTCACCTCGTGAAGCTTCGCCGCGTTCTGGCCGGGGCGATAATCGCCCAGATCGTCCACGTTCACTCCGTAGATGATATTCGAAACGCCCCGTTCGCGCCCGACTTCTTCCAGCCGGCGGAACAGCTCATCCTTGCAGTGAAAGCAGCGGTCGGGATCGTTCCTGACGTAGTCCGGATTGTCGAATTCGCGAGTCTCGATATACTCGTGGCGGATCTTCCACTGGCGGGCGAAGTCCTCGGCATCGCGCTTGTGGGAGGCGGGAATCGACGCGGAATCGGCGGTGACGGCCACGGCGCCGTCACCGAGCACGCGCGAGGCGGCCCAGGCGAGGTAGGCGGAATCGGTTCCACCCGAATAGGCGACCAGGACCCGGTCCAGCCCGCGGAGAACGGAGAACAGCTTCTCCTGCTTCGCGTGAAGTGCGGCGGGATCGAACTTTGGGCCGACGTTCCCGAGGGATACCAGTGTCGCCATAGCAGCCATTATACAGAGAGTGTGCGGAACCGGGGGCCGATTCTCCACCGAATCGCGGAGATCCGGCCCCCAAGTGCGGATTACTGGAGGGGAAGCTTCTCCTGCCCGTTCGCCTCGTCCTTGCCGTTCTCGGACTCGCCGGCCGGAACGGCGCAGGCGGCGGCGACGCGGTCGCCTTCTTCGAGCTTGACCAGCCGGACGCCCTGCGTGGAGCGTCCCGCCTGCCGGATCTCGTTCGACTCGATGCGGATGATCTTGCCGTCCTTGGTGATGATCATCAGCTCGGAGTCTTCCTTTACGGAAAGGATCGCGACGACGTTGCCGTTCCGGGCGGTGGTCTTCATGTTGATGACGCCCTTGCCGCCCCGGTTGGTCAACCGGTAATCGCGAAGCGGCGTACGCTTACCGTAGCCGTGCTCCGAAATCGACAGGATCAGGTCGGACTCGCCGACCACCTCCATCCCGACGATGTAGTCGCCCTTGGCCAGCGTCATCGCACGGACGCCGCGCGCCGGACGGCCCATCGACCGGACATCGGCCTCGGCGAAGCGGATCGCCTGGCCTTTGTGGGAGCCGAGGAAGATGTAGTCGCCGCTGGAAGCCAGCTTGGCCGCCAGCAGTTCATCGCCTTCGTCGAGCGAGATCGCGATGATGCCGCGCGACATCGGGTTGTCGAACTCGGTCAACTGCGACTTCTTGATGACGCCGCGCCGCGTGACCATCACGATGTAGCGGTCGTCTACGAATTCCTTCACCGGCAGGAAGGCCTGCACGGCCTCGTCGGGTTGAAGATTGATCAGGCTGGACATATTCTTCCCTTTGCCCGTCGTGCCGGCATCGGGAATCTCGTAGATCTTGAGCCAGTAGACGCGGCCCTTGGTCGTGAAGATCAGGAGGTAGGCGTGCGTCGAGGCGATGATGAGGTGCTCGATGAAGTCCTCAGTGCGCGTGCCCATGCCGATGCGGCCCTTGCCGCCGCGCGACTGGCGCTGATAGGTGTCCACCGGCGTGCGCTTGAGATAGCCGCCGTGCGTCACCGTAACGGCGACGTCCTCCATCTGGATGAGGTCTTCGATCTTGATTTCGCCGGTGTCTTCGATAATCTCGGTCCGGCGGTCGTCGCCGAAGTCCTTCTGGACCGCGCGCAGTTCCTTGATGATCACGCCGCGCAGGACCTTCTCGGAACCCAGAATTTCCAGGTACTCGGCGATCATGCGCTGGATCTCGGCGAGTTCATCGAGGATCTTCTGCTGCTCCATGCCGGTGAGGCGCTGCAATTGGAGTTCGATGATCGCCTGCGCCTGGCGCTCGGTGAAATCAAAGCGCGAGACGCCGGCCGCCGGCACCCACTTGGCGAGCACCGCCGTCAGGCTTTCGTTTTCGGAGAATTCCATGCGCCCGGTGAGGGCTTCGCGCGCCTCGCGCGGATTGCGGGCCGCGCGGATCGACTCGATCACGGCATCGAGGTTTTCGAGAGCCTTCTTGAAGCCGAGCAGCAGGTGTTCTCGCTCGCGCGCCTTGCGCAGCAGGTAGTCGGTGCGCCGGCGGACGACATCGCTGCGGTGTTCGATGAAGCGCTTGATGCAGTCGACGATGCCCAGCTCGCGCGGCTGCCCGCCAACGATCGAGAGCATGATGACGCCGAAGTTCACCTGCATCTGCGTGTGCTTGTACAGATTGTTCAGGATGATTTCGGACTGCTCGCCGCGTTTCAGCTCCATGACGATGCGCATGCCCTGGCGGTCGCTCTCGTCGCGGATTTCGGAGATGCCTTCGATCTTCTTTTCGTTGACCAGCGTGGCGATCTGCTCGATCAGGCGCGCCTTGTTGACCTGGTAGGGGATCTCGGTGACGATGATCGATTCGCGGTCCTTGCCGAGCTTTTCGGTTCCGGCGCGGGCCCTGAGCTTCAGCGAGCCGCGGCCGCGGGTGAAATAGTCATAGATTCCGTTGCGTCCAAGGATGAAGCCGCCGGTCGGGAAGTCCGGTCCGGGAACCAGTTCCATGACGCGGGAAAGCGGCGTTTCGGGATTCTGGACGAGCTCGATGGTGGCGTCGATGATCTCACGAAGGTTGTGCGGCGGGATATTGGTGGCCATGCCGACCGCGATGCCGGAGGAGCCGTTCACCAGCAGGTTCGGAATGCGGGCCGGCAGGACCTCGGGTTCGGTCTCGCTGTCGTCGTAATTGGCGCGGAAATCGACGGTCTCTTTGTCGATGTCCTCGAGCAGGGTCGTAGAGATGCGGGCCAGCCGCGCCTCGGTGTACCGCATCGCCGCGGGCGGGTCGCCGTCCACCGATCCGAAGTTGCCCTGGCCGTCGATCAATGGGTAGCGCATCGAGAACGGCTGGGCCATGCGCACCAGCGCATCATAGACAGCCGTATCGCCGTGCGGGTGGAACTTACCGAGCACCTCGCCGACGATCTTGGCGCACTTGCGGGTGGGGCGGTTGTACGCCAGTCCGAGCTCGTGCATGCCGTAGAGAATCCGGCGGTGCACCGGCTTCAAGCCGTCGCGAATGTCCGGCAGAGCGCGGCCGACGATCACGCTCATCGCGTAATCGAGATACGACCGGCGCATCTCATCTTCTATGTTGACCGGAAGCAGGTTCCTGTTCTCGCCGTCTCCGCCTAGCGGGATCTGGCCTCCTCCGCCGGGCGGCGGCGGGCCCTGGGGCGGGATCTGCGGGGTATCTGGATTTTCCGGATTGGCCAAAGGTGCTCCTTCTTCTCGACGCAATTCCCCTCCGCCTGCCATGCTCCCGATCGGAGGGGGTCCTGAATCTTTTAGTATAGCAGAAAGTGCCGCGATTTCTATGGTTTGAAGGTACTCAGAGAAGCCTCGAAGCGGCCGAAACCGAAGATCAACTTTCCCTTCATCACGTTGCAGCGAAGCGCCCGCATCCTGGGATCGTGGTACTTACGCGAACCGGAGCAGCCGACACTGAGCACCTGGCCGGCGTCATCCGGAACACCCGGCTCGACGCCGATCGAAGCCGGCGCTGCCGACTACTGTGCTGCTCCGTTTGAAGCAGTGCAAATACAGTGGCTGCTCGAAGCGAATCTCTCTCGCACGCAGGCGAGCGCGGCGTAGCTCCGGAACAGATTCGCAACCGCATGTTTCAACCAATCCCGGGCGGGAACCCAGGGTCTCCTTGCCAGTAATTTTTCCAAGGTGAGGACGCAACGCTCCGCACGGCCGTCGTGCGTCCTCGCGACCAACTCAAGCCGCTCCTGAAACCTGCGGGCCATCTACTTAGCCACAGGCCGGCGCCGGCCCGTACTGGCCGGAGGTTTGCAGACAGAACACGGCAGTGACGGGGACGACGCGAGGCGATACTCCCTCGCGCATGCAGATGAACACAAGAACAAAAACAGCAAGAGGAACCAATTGTGACCAACCACGTATCCGCTCGGTGTTCGGCCCGGTGGATGACAGCGGCTGTCCTGGGCCTTCTCTGCCTGACGGATAGCGCCGCGGCGCAGGGATTTCACAATGCCTCAATCCGTGGAGAAGTCGTCATAGAAGGAGGCAGCGCCGACGGACTCCAGGTCGAGCTGTACAACCCGCAGAGAATGGGTTCGACGCAACGTGTTTTCCTGGATCCGTCCGGCAACTTTGAATTCCACCGGCTTGAGCCCGGAACCTATCAGCTCCGTGTGACCACGCTGCACGGCCACCTCATCAAACAGGAGTTCGTTCACGTTCCATCGCCGAACGTGGTCATTCGCATCGACAACCAGCAGCAGCAGGCCCGGCCGCATGGCGGCGCCGTCTCCCTACAGCGGCTTCAGCACCAGGTGCCCAAAGAAGCGCAGAAGGAGTATCAGAAGGCCGAGAAGGCATGGAAGAAAAAGCAGGTGGATGAATCCATCACGCACCTGGAGAACGCCATCGCGATCGACCCGGAATACATGGAAGCGCACCACAACCTGGGCGTCCGCTACATGGCGAAACAGAAGTTCGAAGAGGCGCTGCAGTGCTTCGAGACGGCCATAAAGCTGGACCCGTCCTCGGCGCTGGCCACGACGAACGCAGCCGTTGCACTGTTCTCACTTGGCCGTCATGCGGAGGCGGAACGGTCCGCGCGCCGGGCCGTCGATCTCGATCCGACTTATCCCAATGCCCGCTACATTCTTGCGGTCTCGCTGCTGGCGCAGCAAAAGGATGTGGAGGAGGCCGAAGCCAATCTGAACCGCATCACCGACACGCATCCGAGGGCCAACCTGTTTCTGGCAGAAATCCACGCACGGCGCGGAGAGAAGGCGATGGCGAGGAACTGCCTGAAGGCCTTTCTCGCCGCCGAGCGCACCGGAGACGATCGCAAGCGCGCCGAGGCCTGGCTGGCGCGCCTGAAAGACTGAATTTCGCGGCTTGCGCTGAAGAACTCTCGTGACAGAATAGAGTTCTTCAGCGCTTATGGAAAAAACAAACCTCAAGCACACCGAACTGACTGTGTCACGGGTCTGTTTCGGCACCATGACCTTCGGCGGGCAGGCGGAGGAGGCCGAGTCGCGCCGCATGGTCGATCTCTGCCTCGACGCAGGGATCAATTTCTTCGACACCGCCAACGTCTACACGAAGGGCGCATCGGAGACCATCCTGGGCCGCGCCCTCGAAGGCCGCCGCGACAAAGTCATTCTGGCGAGCAAGGTTCGCGGCAAGTGGGGCGATGCTCCTGATGAGGCAGGCCTCTCGCGGCAGGCGATCGTCAAGGCGATTGAAGCCAGCCTGAAGCGGCTTCGGACGGACTATCTCGACCTTTACTACCTGCACCAGCCCGACTACGAGACCCCACTCGAAGAATCGCTCGAAGCGATGGAGCAGCTTGTGCGGCAGGGGAAGGTCCGGTACCCCGCACACTCGAACTATGCGAGCTGGCAGGTGACCCGGATGCTCTGGATCGCCGACAGGAACTCGTACACGCCGGCTTACGTCAGCCAGCCGATGTACAACTTACTGGCGCGCGGCATCGAGCAGGAGTATCTGCCGATGGCCAAAGAGTTCGGCGTCTCGACGGTGGTCTACAATCCGCTCGCGGGCGGCATGCTGACCGGGAAGCAGAGCCGAGAGGCGCCCCAGGCCGGCACGCGGTTCGACAACAACCAGATGTACCTGGACCGCTACTGGCATCCGGCCTACTTCGATGCCGTCGATGCGCTCCGCTGCATCGCCGAGCGCGCCGGCCGGAGCATGGTGAGCATGTCGCTCAACTGGCTGCTCCATCACACTGCGGCGGACTGCGTGATTCTGGGCGCGTCGCGGGCCGAGCAACTCGAGCAGAACCTCAACGCCGTGCAGGAGGGGCCGCTTACGGCCGAGACGGTGGCCGAATGCGACCAGGTCTGGGCCAGGCTGCGGGGCGTCACTCCCAAGTACAATCGCTAGGGATATTTCCACAATGACCGGCACACAACGATGCACCGTCCGGCGCGGCCTCCCGCTGGCCCTGGCCGCGACCGCGATTCTATTGACAGGCACGGAGGCGCTCATGTCGCAGCGAACGTCCAACTACCCGTCCATCGGGCGGATCGTCCGTGAGGACCCGAGACTCGACGACCTCGTCGCGCCCGATGCGAAGATCGAAGTCCTGGGCTCGGGCTTTGCGTGGTCCGAGGGCCCGGTGTGGGTAAATCGGGACGGCGGCTACCTGCTCTTCTCCGACATCCCGCGCAACTCGGTCATGAAGTGGGATCCGAACAATGGCGTGACGCTGTTCATGAAGCCCTCCGGGTACACGGGCATCGCCGACTACGGGCGGGAGCCGGGCAGCAATGGATTGCTGCTCGATCCGCAGGGCCGCCTGGTGCTGTGCGAGCACGGCGACCGGCGCATCTCGCGGCTCGAATGGGACGGCGGCAAGAAGACGCTGGCCGACAGCTACATGGGCAAGCGGCTGAACAGCCCGAACGACGCGGTCTATAAGTCGAACGGCGATCTTTACTTCACCGATCCGCCCTACGGATTCCCGGAGCGCGAAAACGACAAGCGGCGCGAGCTGGACTTCTTCGGCGTTTACCGCCTATCGGCCAGCGGCGAACTGACGCTGCTCACAAAGGACGTGACGCGGCCGAACGGCATCGCCTTCTCGCCCGATGAGAAGATCCTGTACGTCGCGCAATCGGACCGCCAGAAGCCGGTCTGGCACGCCTTTCCGGTGAAGGACGACGGCACGCTCGGCCCCGGCCGCATCTTCGCCGACGTCAGCGACATGATCGGCAAGCTGCCCGGAGGCCCGGACGGCCTGAAGGTGGACCATCGCGGCAATCTGTTCGCCACCGGTCCCGGCGGAATTCACGTCATGACGCCGGACGGCAAGCGCCTCGGCCGGATCGAAACCGGCGAGCGCACGGCAAACTGCGCGTGGGGCGATGACGGCTCCACGCTGTACATTACGGCGGATATGTATATCTGCCGGATCAGGACGAAGACTAAGGGCGCGGGCTGGTAGGAGGCCCGGCTCCCTTAGCAGGGAGGGAACTTGCCTCGAACGATCATCGGGGTTGTCGTCGTTCTCGCCTCCGCGCACTTGCTACAGGCGCGTGCGATTCCACAGGATGAGTGGCTTCCGGTCTGGATGCAGACCTCCCGCGGCGTCAGGGCTGCCGTCGAGCGCCTGAAGAACTTCACCTGTTTGCAGGACATCGAGCGCGTCACGACGTCCCGCAAGAACGAAATCTCGAAAGACTTCCTCCAGGTCGAGATCGGCATTGCCGGCAACCGCGAAATCTTCGGATGGCCCGGACATGAACTGACCGCCGAAACGCCATCCGAACTTGCCGCCTTCGGCGTCTTCACCACGGGCGACCTTTACGGCCACCTGAAGTCCCTGGCGGCAGACCGAATCGGCATCGTCAACTCGGTCACCGAACAGGATGGCGAATGGGTGTTCCATATCTCCGTCAGCCTGTTCGAATCGAACTACTCAGTGCAGGGGAGATCGGGAAGCGTGAAGGTCGAATACGACGGACACGTGTGGATCGATCCCGCGAACAGCCGCGTCCTGCGTGTCGAGGTGCAGCCCAAAGGCATTCCACCCGCGAGCGGGATGCAGCGATCCTCCACGCTGCTCACCTACGAATCGGGCGAAGCGGGCGATTTCTCGGCGGTTCCGAGGCAGGCGACCACCAGGGTGGAGCGCTGGGATGGATCGACTGTCGTTGTGCGCTCCCAGTGGCACGACTGCGCCGCCTTCGTTGTCGAGTCCCGCCTGCTGACGGACGACGAATCGGACGCAGATGAGCCCGCGGCGCCGCCGCAAACCGCCAGCCAGTGGACCGCGGTGCGCTCGCGGGGCATCTACACCAGCCTTCCCGAAGCCGTGCGTCTCGCCGACCTCGGCGTCGGGGCCGAACTGCCCCTGCGCCTTGACCGCCCGGTCGAGTTGACCGATGGAAGTACGCTCCCGGCAGGCACGCGCGTGAGCGCGCGGATTGTCGGCCTCTCGCCGCTTCCGCAAGGCGGCGGAACTGTGATCGCGATCCGCCTCCAGTCCTACGTCGGCGATGGACTTCGCGTCGCCTTCCAGGCCGCCAGCGTACGAATGGCCGGGCCGCAGACGGAGCGGTTCCGGCGAAGAACGACGCCCCAAAGCTGGCAGGCGCTCCTGCATGACGGCCGGGTGGAGACCTGGACCGTAGAGAACGTCTTCCTCTACGGCCGGCAGCGCGACGCCGTCCTGCTACTCGGAGAGGACGAAAAGTGGCTGACGCGCCCGCTGCGCATCGAATGGGAGAACCAAGCCCGTTGAGGCGGTAAGGAGCGGCCTACCTGATCCTTACGTCCCGCTCGCGAAGGGTCGTGCCGAAGGGCCGCCCCGCGACGGTGACGCCGTTGGTGACGGGGCCCTGAACTCTCACGCGCGCACCCTTTCGCGGGGCTCCGCGGTTCGAAAGCACGTAAAGCCTGCCTGTGCCGTCGTCCACCTGGTAGATGCCGGCCACAACCGCGCCGAACGAATTCGTCACCGTCCCCTGCACCCGGACGTTGCGGTTGTGGTAGCGGTGCGGGTTGTCGAGAATGCGCCCGATCTTTGTTGTTCCGCACCCGCTCAACACCAGGATGCCCGCGGCCAATGCCGCCATCGCCGGTGCCCTGAATCGCTTCTCCATTGCGCCTCCGTGCAACGAAGGACGCGTCTGTGATTCGCGCGGATTCCGAGATATTTGTTACGTCTTCGCGCGCGAGGCCACGCGCGAGACCGCGCGGACAAGGCGGCGGTAGGGAATGGCCTCCGAGCTTTCGTATTGCAGCCACTCGCCGTCTTTATGCCACAAGCTCTCCGGTACGCCTAGTAAGGAGAAAGAGAGCACGCTTGGCATCGGACGCATGTTCCCGACGGCAGCAATGGTCCGAAAAGCTACGCGGGAACCCGGAAGGCCTGCCTTAAACCACTCTTGTCCAAATTAGTTTCCGCACCAAACGGCTGGGACAGCATCTGAGGATCTCGCCGCCGCTGCTGATCCG
>JBKBWD010000097.1:0-19069 GCA_046289265.1 Bryobacteraceae bacterium
GGATGGTCGTGGAAAACCAATATCCTACGAGATCGGAAACGCCGTCAGTGTTTGGTTGCGGCTACGCCGCGCTGTGTTAACTGCCGCTTCGCCGTGCAAGGGAACGAGCGGCCGCCGAACTCGCTTCGGGTCCCTTTGAGATCGTCCCCTCCACAGTTCCTTTCCACTTCGAAACCATCTCGCTCCGCGGGGTCTCCTGTTTCACCGTGAAGGAGCACCAGGCGCCGCCAATGCCCGACGCGAGTGCAATTCCGGTCAGGACGCAGAGCAGCCCTGCGAGATACAGTGAGAGTTTCATGTCTGATTTGCCTCCTAGCTCCTTGGATCCGCGATTCGATCCGAAGTTCCGCCGCGACTATGTACTGTGACGTCAGCCTCCCGGTGCCACTGGACCGGGCCTTCACCTACCTGCTGCCGGAGACGCTCCGCCACCGCGTGAAGCCCGGCTGGCGGATCAGCGTCCCGTTCGGACCGCGGAAGCTGATCGGAATCGTCCTGCGGGTCCACCAGGAGCCCCCCGGCGTGGCGGTCCGGGAAGCCCTGCGCCTGCTCGATACCGAACCGGTCCTCGATGAGGAGCTGATTGCGCTGGGCCGCTGGATAGCCGGATATTATTGCGCCCCGCTCGGGGACGTGCTGCGCTCGATGACGCCGCTTTCGGGAGAGATACGGCGCACCCGCGTATACGCTCTCACCGATGCCGGCCGGGACCTTGCCCGCCAGCTTCTCCTCGGCGCCTCCAGCGACGAGCCCACCGTGATGCTATTAAGGCTGCTTGAGTCGCGGCCGCTCTCGGCTGCTTACCTCGTCAAGAAGGTTCCGGGTGCCGACCGGGCCCTCAAGTCGCTGCAAAAGAAGGGGCTCGTTGCTCTAGAGGACGGGCAGGCCGACCGCGACCCGCTCCGCGCTCCCGCGGCCCGTTTGCAGGTGGAATTCGCCGGCCGCCCTGCCGGAGTTAAGCTCAACAAAGCGGAACGCGAACTCGTTTCCTACCTCGAACTCCACCCCGGCATTCACAACCTGCAAGCGCTGGAGGAGCAGGTCAAAGGCGCCAGCCAGGCGGCCCGTGCCCTCGCACGCCGCAATCTCCTCCAGTTGCGCCCTCAGGCCCTTACGATCACGCCGGACCGCTTGCGCCCACCGCACGTCCTCAACGCTCACCAGGACGCCGCGTACGGCCGGATTCGCGCCGCCCTGGAGGCCCGGCGGTTTCAGACCTTCCTCCTGCACGGCGTGACCGGCTCCGGGAAAACCGAAGTTTACCTGAAATCGATCGAAGCCGCCCTGGAACTCGGCCGGTCCGCGCTGCTGCTGGTTCCCGAGATCGCCCTGACTCCCGCGGTCGCGGGCCAATTCTACCAGCGCTTCGGCGACCGGGTCGCGATCCTGCACTCGGCCTTCACCGACGCCGAACGTGCCGAGCAGTGGCGACGCATTCAGTGCGGCGCCGCCGGTGTGGTCGTGGCGACCCGTTCCGGCGTCTTTGCTCCGGTCCGCAGTCTCGGCCTGATTCTGGTCGACGAGGAGCACGACGGCAGCTACAAGCAGGAGGAGAACCCACGCTATCACGGCCGCGACGTAGCCGTTGTCCGTGCCCTGAATGCCAACGCCTGTGTCGTGCTGGGCTCGGCAACCCCAAGCCTGGAATCCCGCTATAACGTGGAGCGGGGCAAGTACGAGCTTCTCGAACTGCCCGAACGGATCGAGAAGCGCCCTATGCCGTCCGTCGAGCTGATCGACATGCGGGTCGAGTTTCTCGAAACCGGCAAGCAGGCGCTCTTCTCCCGGCGCCTGGCCGAGGCGGTAAAGCAGAAGCTGGAGCAGGGCGAGCAGACGATGCTCCTCCTGAATCGCCGCGGCTTTTCGAGCTTCGTCTCCTGCCGCTCCTGCGGAGACCGGCTCCAGTGCGTGAACTGTTCAGTGACTCTGACGTACCATCGACGGGACCGGCGGATGCTCTGCCATTACTGCAACTATGCAGAAAAGGTGCCCAGTGTCTGCCCGAAATGTCAGAGCGAACACATTTACTTCCTGGGGACCGGGTCGGAGAAGGTCGAAGACGAGCTGCATCGCGAATTCCCGGGCGCGCGCATCGCCCGCATGGACCGCGACACCGTGACCGGAAAGCGTCACTACGAGACCGTCCTCTCCGGTTTCCGGGAGGGCAACTACGATATCCTCGTCGGCACACAGATGATTGCGAAGGGACATGACATTCCGAATGTTACGCTCGTCGGGGTCGTCAACGGGGATATCGGCCTGGGTATGCCCGATTTTCGGGCTGCCGAGCGCACCTTCCAGTTGCTGACCCAGGTAGCAGGCCGCGCCGGCCGGGGCCACCTTCCCGGCAACGTACTCATTCAGACGATCAATCCCGACCACTACGCCATCCGCCTGGCCGCTGCCCAGGACTATAAGACCTTCTACGAGAAGGAACTGCAATTCCGCCGGCTCATGCGCTACCCGCCGTTCAGCGCCCTGGCCAACGTCGTCGTGCGCAGCGAGAAGCAGGAGGAGGCGATGCGCATGTCGGCCGAACTACACAACCTTCTCGATCCTGCGCCGGAAGGCTTGAAAATTATGGGTCCGGCCGAGGCGCCCGTCCCCCGATTGAAGAGCGAGTACCGCTATCAGATTCTGCTCAAGGCCGCCAGCCGAAAGGCCCTGAATACAACACTGCAGAACCTGAGAAGTTATGCGTTCGATAATAAATGGAGCGCCACCGCGCTGGTGATCGACGTAGACCCCATGAGTCTGTTGTAAACCGCGGCACGCCGGCGGTGGAGCGGGAAGTCATGAGCAGTATGGCAAGCTTTCGATTCGTAGAAGAAAATCTCCGTCATTCCCTGGCTCTCTACGCCTGCGTGAAGGAGTGCGGCGAGGCCAGGGACATCGATGGCGTCTCGATTGTTTCGTCCGGCGTGGACTTTTCGATGTTCAACCCGGCGCTGTTGAGCGCGCCTGTCTTTGGCGAACGGAGCGAACTCGAAAGGCGGCTGCACATCCCCGCAGCTCATTTCACCCGACGGGGCCTCCGCTGGTCGTACTGGCTCTGCACCGACATGGTTGACCGGCCGCTGCGCAGGTGGGTTGAGCATGTTTTCGATCGCGGCGGCCTCCGCCAGGTCTCAAGCGCCCCCGGCATGATCGCCGACGGCATTAAGACTTCGCGCCGCGCCCTCCCGGATCTTGCCTTCCGCCGCGTTTGCGATGCGGCGACTCGCAACGACTTCTCCACCGTGACCGCACTCGGCTTCGGCCTTCCGCGCACTGCCACGCGCGAAATCTACAACTCCGAGCGCTTCTGGAACGGGCGCTTCTACGGTTTCGTCGGCTACAGCGACGGCGTGCCCGTGACCACAGCCGCGACCATGGTTGCTGCCGGTTCGATCGGCCTTTACTCGGTGGCGACGCTGCCCGCCCGGCGAGGCCGGGGCTACGCCGAGGCGGCCGTCCGCCATGCGATCGAGGAGGCGCGCGCCCGCACCGGCCTGACTCGCACCGTCCTGCAGTCCACTCCCTCCGGCTTCCCTCTCTACGAGCGAATGGGCTTCCGTCATGTGACTGATTTCTTTGTCTATGTGAGCGACTAAAATTTCATTGACACGAACTCCGCCCCTGTGATACTAAAACTCAGGACCCTCAGGGGGGAGATCTTCGTGTACAGACAAAAACTCTACTTACTCTTTGTCCTAGCTGTGTCGCTCGTCTTCGGCCAGACGGAGCGAGGTACCATTACCGGCGTGGTAGCGGACCCCAGCGGCGCCGCTGTTGCCGGCGCTCGCGTCGCTCTGGTTCATGTTGCGACGAATACGACGCTTACCGTGACCACTACCGCGGAAGGCGAGTACAGTGCTCCAAACCTTTCGCCGGGAACTTACCGTCTCGAAATTTCGACCACCGGATTCAAACGGTCCGTTCAGAACAATGTAGTTCTTACGGCGGCCGGCACGGTTCGCGTGGACGTCCAACTCGAACTGGGCCAGGTCAGCGAAGCCGTGGAAGTGACGGCTCAGGTCGCCCAGATCCAGACAGAAAACGCCAAAATATCGACCTCGGTGCAGAATAAGATGGTCGATGAGCTGCCGCTGGTGGTCGGCGGGGCGATGCGCAGCCCGTACAACCTGGTCGCGGTGGTGCCTGAGGCCCGCGGCGACGGAACCCGGATGTCGCTCGGCGGCGGACAGGCTGCTTCCTGGAATGCAACGCTCGACGGGTTGGCGGCGACGACGAACCGTTCCGCCGATGCCGCCGAGGCCGCGCTTCTGGCGCCGTCGATCGAAGCCCTGACCGAATTCACCGTGGACACGAACGGTTTCAAGGCCGAGTACGGACAGGCCGGCGGAGGCGTCATGACCTTCGTTTCCAAGTCCGGCACGAACCAGTTTCACGGTAACGTCTACAACTTCTTCCGCAATGACGCGCTCGATGCGCGCGGCTTCTTCTCGCTGCGCCGAGGTGTGTATAAGCAGAATGACTTCGGCGTTACCATGGGCGGGCCCGTCTATGTTCCGAAACTCTACGACGGCCGCAACAAGACGTTCTTCTTCTTCTCCTATGAAGGCTTCCGGAACCGCGTCGGCGCCAACGACACGATCCGCACGGTGCCCACGCCGGAGATGTACAGCGGCGACTTCCGCAACTGGGTCGACCAGAGCAACCGGCTTCTGACGATTTACGATCCGGCGACGACGCGGCCGAATCCTTCCGGCAGCGGCATGATTCGCGACCCGTTCCCGAACAACATGATCCCGCAGAACCGGTTCAGCGCCTTCAGCCGTCTGGTGATGCCCTACGGACAGGCCGTGACGCCCAACATGCCGGGCATCGTTCCGGGCACCACTGCCTATGTCCGGAACAACTTCATCACCACCGAAGGGACGCTGCTCGAACCGACCGATAAGCTGAGCGTCAAGGTGGACCAGAACATCGGTGCTCGCCAGCGGCTCGGCTTCCTCTTCAGCCGGACCAACTACAGCCGCATGCCGGGCGCCGGCGGACCTCCCGGACTGCCGGTCCCGCTCTGGGACGGACAGGAGCAGGCCTTCGACACCAATATGTTCCGGATGAGCCACGATTATACGTTCTCGGCCAACATCCTGAACCACTTCTCTATCGGCGGCAATACGTTCAACAAGAACAGCTTTTCGCCGAATGTGCGGCAGTCCTGGAAGGACAAGCTCTGCTTCAAGAACGTGGTCGATTGCGACGTCAATTTTCCAGGCGTCACGTTCACCGAGTTCAGTACCTGGGGCGGCGTCTCCTACAACGGCACGGAACAGCCGATGTGGGCGCTCAAGGACGACCTCAGCTACATCAAGGGCAAGCACACGCTTAAGATGGGCTATGCCTTCCAGAGCCAGCGCGCCAATGGCTTCGGCCAGCAGGATATCTCCGGGCGCGCCGGCTTCAGCTTCCTGAATACCGCGGTTCCCGGCCAGACCAATTTTACCAGCGGCAGCTCTTTTGCCTCCTTCCTTCTCGGCGAAGCGTTCACCGGGCGCACGGAGACGGACCGCAATATCGAACAACAGTACCGCTATCACGGCTGGTATATTCAGGACGACTGGCGGATCACCCGCAAGCTGATGCTCAATATTGGGCTGCGCTACGAATTCACCACACCACCGGTGGAAGCGAACAACCAGTATTCCGACTTTACTCCGGACCGACCCAACCCTGCCGTGAATAATTTCCCCGGCGCGCTGCGCTTTGCCGGCTTCGGACCGGGAACCGAGAACGTTCGTACTTTGGTTCCCGGCTGGTATGGGGGCTGGGGCCCGCGAATTGGCCTCGCCTATTCGCCGGACAATAAGACAACCTTCCGCGCGGCGTTCGGGCGCTCGTTCGCCCGCGTCACCGTGGTTGCCGGCAGCGGCCATTTCGCCGGTTACATCGGCCAGTACGTGTTCCAGAACACGAACCAGGGCCTGACCGCCACGTATAACTGGGACAATGGTCTGCCGCCCTATCCGCTGCCGCCTCAGCTCAATCCGTCCTTCAGCAACAACAACAACGTGGACCACTGGCAGTTGAGTGACGCCACCCGCGCTCCCGAGAGCCTCTACTGGACTTTTTCGACGCAGCGGCAGGTGACCGCCAATACAGTACTTGAGATCGCTTACAATGCGACCGCGGGGAGCCGGCTTCAGACCGGTCTCGTAAACCTGAATCAGGTTCCGACAGCGGTTTGGAACGACATGGTCGCGCGCTTTGGGCCCACGGACGCCCAGAACCTGATTCGATCTCAGATCACATCGGCGCAGGCCCGTGCGGCTGGCATTCCGATCCCGTATCCGAATTTCACCGATCCGACAGTGCAGAGCCAGCGGTCCGTGGCGCAGGCTCTCCGTCCCTTCCCGCAGTTCCTGAACATCGTGACCGGCACGCAGGGCGGCGATAAGAGCGGCCACTCGACCTACCACGCGATGGTGATCAAAGCGGAGCGGCGTTACTCTTCCGGACTCACCTTCCAGTGGAACTATGTGCTGTCCAAGCTGTTGACTGACTCCGATACCTTCTACGCCAATGCGGGTGCGGCGATGGATCAGTACAACCGGCGCCTGGAGAAGTCGATCGGCCGTGAAGACCAGACTCACCTGCTGAAGTTCAGCACCGTGTACGAACTGCCTTTCGGACGCGACAGGAAATGGCTGCACTCCGGCATCGCCAATCATGTGCTCGGCGGTTGGAGGTTCAGCGCCATCCAGGTCTATGCGAGTGGTTTCCCGCTTGCCATCTCCCGCAACAACCCGCTCCAGTTGTTCAATGGGGCGACCCGTCCGGTAATCAACGGCTATGAAAACTGGAGAGCGCCGATTTCGGGCGAGAAGTTCGACCCGCGGGCAGACGTCTTCTACGATCGCGCCGCCTTCCCGGCCCAGCCCGGACACCTGATGGGGAATACAACCCGTTTCAATCCCAAGGTTCGTTCCTTCCCGATGATGAATGAGAACATCAGCCTCGCCAAGAGCTTCCCCTTCGGCGAGAGCCGCCGGGCCGACTTCCGATGGGAGGCGTTCAACCTCTTCAACCGGACCGTTTTCGGCAACCCGACCAATAATCTGAACAGTAATGTCTTTGGCGTAGTGAATAGTCAGGCCAATGACTGGCGCCAGATGCAGTTAGCGCTAAAGATTTACTGGTAGTTCACAGTCCGATCCCGTATCGCGCGGACGGCCTGTAGCTAAAGGCGTCCGCAGTTTACCAAGCTCTTTCCATACCCGCGCTCGGATTCCGCCGGTTTCCTGAAATTCTCCCAGTGGTCTCACCAATTGTTCCTTGACTCGGCTCTTAAAGAATAGTAACCTTGTCTGGTCTGTCAGGCAATCATCACATGTCTGATGAGTACTGCGGGCCGCCGGTTTCGTGCCGGCGTACACAGGGGGGAACTTCCGAATGGGTGTGTTGAAATGAAGAAAATTCTTCAGGTTGCAGCTTTTCTTGCGCTCGCCGCCGGGCTGCTGTTTGCGCAGACCGAACGAGGCACCATCACCGGCATCGTCTCGGATCAGACGGGTGGGGCGATCGCCGGCGCCAGTGTCCAGATCATCCACGTCGCTACGAACACACAGGCGACAATTCCAACCTCCGCGAACGGGGAGTACAGCGCCGCGAACCTTACGCCTGGAAACTACCGGGTTGAGGTATCGGCCGTCGGCTTCAAGCGATCCGTCCAGTCCAACGTCATTCTGTCGGCCGCGGGCACGGTCCGCATCGACGTACAACTCGAACTCGGCCAGGTAACCGAGGCTGTCGAGGTCCTGGCACAGGTGGCGCAGATTCAAACCGAGAACGCAAAGATCTCCACGACGGTACAGAACAAGCTGGTCGACGAACTCCCGCTCGTCGTGGGCGGCGCGATGCGCAGCCCATATGACCTGGCGGTGGTGGCGCCCGAAGTTCGGGGCGGCGGCGGACGAATGGCGCTCGGCGGTGGACAGACCGCGTCGTGGAACGCCACGCTCGACGGACTCGCCGCGACCACCAATCGCTCGAACGATGCCGTCGAAGCGGCGCTCTACTCGCCCTCGGTCGAAGCATTGACCGAGTTTACGATCGACACCAATGGGTTTAAGGCAGAGTATGGCCAGGCCGGCGGCGGCGTCATGACCTTTGTGTCGAAATCGGGCAGCAACGAGTTCCATGGCAACGTCTATAACTTTCTCCGCAATGACGCGCTTGACGCTCGTGGTTTCTTCTCGCTGCAGCGAGGTGTCTATAAGCAGAACGACTTCGGCGTAACGGCCGGCGGCCCGATCTTTATTCCCAAGCTCTACGATGGCCGCAACAAGACGTTTTTCTTCTTCTCCTACGAAGGGTTCCGCAACCGCGTGGGCGCCAATGATACGATCCGCACCGTGCCCACGCCGGAGATGTACAACGGCGACTTCCGCAACTGGGTCGACCAGAGCAACCGGCTGCTGACGATTTACGACCCGGCGACCACGAGGCCGAACCCCTCCGGCAGCGGCATGATTCGCGACCCGTTCCCGAATAACATGATTCCGCAAAACCGGTTCAGCACCTTCAGCCGCGCCATCATGCCCTACGGACAGGCGGTCACGCCGAACATGCCCGGCATTGTCCCTGGAACGACGGCTTACGTGCGGAACAACTTCATCACCACACAGGGAACCATTCTAGAGCCGACAGACAAGATGAGCATCAAGGGCGATCAGAATATCGGTTCGCGACAAAGGCTCGGATTCCTGTTCAGCATGACGAACTACCATCGTGCCCCTGGCGCCAATGGACCTCCGGGACTCCCGCCGCCACTGTGGGACGGACTGGAGGCGGAGTTCGACACCAAGGTCTTCCGCATGAACCACGACTACACGTTCTCTCCGAACGTGCTGAACCACTTTTCGATCGGCGGTAATACCTTCAACAAGAACAGCTTCTCGCCGAATGTGCGGGAGTCCTGGCCGGACTCGCTGTGCTTCAAGAACTCGGTCGACTGCCGCGTGAACTTCCCTGGCGTGAACTTCAGTGAGTTCAGCACCTGGGGCGGCGTCTCTTTCAACGGCACCGAACAGCCGATGTGGGCGCTCAAGGACGATCTCAGCTACATTAAGGGCAAGCACGCGCTCAAGATGGGCTACGCTTTCCAGAGCCAACGCGCCAATGGCTTCGGTCAGCAGAATATCTCCGGCCGCGCGGCCTTCAACTTCCTGAATACTGCGGTTCCGGGCCAGACCAACTTCACGAGCGGCAGCTCGTTCGCGTCCTTCCTTCTCGGCGAGGCTTTCCAGGGCTGGACCGAGACGGATCGCAACATCGAGCAGCAGTACCGGTATCACGGCTGGTACATTCAGGATGACTGGCGCATCCGACGCAATCTGACCATCAACGTCGGGCTGCGCTATGAGTTCACCTCGCCACCGGTCGAGGCGAACGACCAGTACTCCGACTTCACGCCGGACCGTCCCAATCCGGCCGTCAACAACTTCCCCGGCGCCCTGCGATTTGCCGGCTTCGGGCCGGGAACGGAGAACGTGCGTAGCCTGGTGCCCGGCTGGTATGGCGGTTGGGGTCCCCGGCTGGGTATCGCCTACTCTCCGGACAGCAAGTCCACCGTTCGCGCGGCGTTCGGCCGCTCGTTCTCACGCGTTACGGTCGTCTCGGGGAGCGGCCACTTTGCCGGTTACATCGGACAGTACAACTTCGTGAATACGAACCAGGGTCTGACCTCTACCTTCAATTGGGACAACGGCCTTCCGGACTATCCGCTGCCGCCGCTGCTCGATCCGGCGTTCAGCAACAACAACAACGTCCATCACTGGCAGTTGCGCGATGCCACGCGCGCTCCGGAGAACCTCTACTGGACCTTCTCGCTGCAAAGACAGGTCACCCAGAACACGGTTCTCGAAGCGGCTTATAACGCCAGCGTCGGAACCCACTTACAAGCCAACCTGGTGAATTTGAACCAGGTGCCGACACCAATCTGGAACCAGTTGGTCGACCAGCACGGACCCGCGGCCGCCCGGTCCATCATGCAAGGACAGATTACCTCGGCGCAGGCGCGCGCGGCCGGCATCCCGATTCCGTATCCGAACTTCACGGACCCAACCGTGCAGACCCAGCGTAGCGTCGCGCAGTCGCTCCGGCCGTTCCCGCAATTTCTGGCGATTCAGACAGGCAACCAGGGTGGCGATAAGAGCGGCCACTCGAGCTACCACGCCATGATGATCAAGGCGGAGCGGCGCCATTCCGCCGGACTGACGTTCCAGTGGAACTATGTCCTCTCAAAGCTGATCACCGACGCCGATACTTCGTATGCGAACACCCCCGGCGCGATGGACCAGTACAACCGTCGGCTCGAAAAATCGATCGGCGGCGACGACCAGACGCATCTGCTGAAGTTCAGCACGGTGTACGAACTTCCGTTCGGCCGCGGCAGGCGCTGGGTTAACGGCGGCGTCGCCAACCAACTGTTCGGCGGCTGGCGCATCAGCGCAATCCAAATCTACCAGAGCGGCTACCCGTTGGCGGTGTCGCGCAACAATCCGCTCCAGTTGTTCAACGGCCATACGCGGCCCGTAGTGAACGGCTATGATGACTGGCGCGCGCCAATCTCGGGCGAGAAGTTCGATCCGAGAGCCGACCTCTTTTACGATCGCTCAGCCTTTCCGGATCAGCCGGCGCACCTGATGGGGAACATGACCCGCCACAATCCGAAGGTCCGTTCCTTCCCGATGTTCAACGAGAACGTCAGCCTCGCCAAGAGCTTCCCCTTCGGCGAGAGCCGGCGCGTGGACTTCCGCTGGGAGGCGTTCAACCTGTTCAACCGGACCGTATTTGGCGGTCCGACGAACAACCTCAACAGCAACGTCTTCGGCCTTGTGAACAGCCAGGCCAACGATTGGCGCCAGATGCAGTTGGCTCTGAAGATTTACTGGTAACGCGCTGTTGTCAACTTGCGGGGTACGGTCCAGCGACCGGACCCCGCCTTTTTTGTCATCGTCGGCGTCGTGGGTCATCGGCCGGGTTCACGTAATGGATCTCCAAAGGCCCCACCGACGTGAGTTGGATCTCTGTTCTCCCTTCCGTGAGTACAAAGTGGCGCATCTCCCTCGGCATCGAAGTTTAGCTTCCAGGGCCCAGCGGCGTCGCGGCCTTCGAATCCATCGTTTCGCCGACTCCAAGGCGGAACACTCCAGAGAGAACGGCCACGCGCTCGACGTTCGGGTGCCAGTGCGGCGGAATCCGGTATCCGTCCGGAAATCGAAAGCGCATCGTAAAGATCCCGGGTTGATCCGGATCGCCTTCGAGTATGGCATACTCGGAGCCGGGTGGGAGCGATGGAGGCCCCGGGCGCCACTGGATGTCGCCCGGCGTATACAGCAGATGGTGGGCCGGTCCTTCGTCGACCACTACGGTGGGTGGCAAGGCGTGGCCGGCGGCCAAAGCCACCAGGCCCGCTGCGAGGAACAGGTCAAGCTTCATTTCCTTATCCTCCGGGTCATCAACGTACGCCCGCCACGGCGGGTCGCCTGGGCGGGGGCAACTGGGCGACAAGTTGCTGCATGCGCTGGAACTGTCCCGTACCTGCCGTGAACTGGCGCGGCGGCATTGCCTGGATCTCAGCCTGCACCATGCGGATGCGATTGCCGGGCCTGGGGTGCGTGGAGAGAAACTCGGGTGCCCGAGGCGCGC
Organism: Bryobacteraceae bacterium; assembly: GCA_046289265.1. Classification (GTDB taxonomy): domain Bacteria; phylum Acidobacteriota; class Terriglobia; order Bryobacterales; family Bryobacteraceae; genus JBKBWD01. Next base: position 11,659 of record JBKBWD010000097.1, read on the forward strand.
CGGCGACCTCCAGTCGTTCGAAGAAGCGCGCCATTTCGATCGGATTGTAGCCGGCATCGGCCATGATACGGGCACCGAGCGCATCGGCTTCCGCCTCGGCAGAGCGCGAGTAACTCAGGAGCAGTCCCGTCGTACTGAGGCCGACGCCGAGCTGGGCCAATTGTCCGAGCATTGTTCCTCCAACCGTGACTCCCGCCAGAACCGCCGGCAACTGAGCGACGTAGGCGCGGGAGACCTGGCTGGTGCCGTGGCGCAGAGCCACGTGTGAGATCTCGTGCGCGATGACGCCGGCGACCTGCGCCTCATTCTCCGCGTTGGCGATGAGCCCGGTGTGGAGGAAGATGGGGCCTCCCGGCAGCGCGAAGGCATTAATGCTGGAATCATTCACCAGCGTGAAGGTGTAGGGAAAATTTCCAGCGCCGGGTTGCGCTGCGAGCCGTTGCCCGATCGTCCTCACGTAATTCTGAAGAGCCGGGTCGCTCACAACGTCGACCTGACCGCTGACCTGCGCCGCAGCTTCGCGTCCGAGTTCAACATCCTGCTGCGGGCTGAACAGGTTGAAACCTGGCGTAAGCGGCTGACCGGGCTGGCGGGCAGCCGGACAGGCCGTCAACAACACAGCGAGGGCTGTCGCGAAAAGCGTCGTTCTCTTTCGCATGATTCCTCCCCCGCAACAGGAGACTCCCGCGGATGCAGGCGCGTTTCCACAGGCGCCAATCCGCCCGGTTTTACTTGCCCTTGCCGGGATTGAGCAGCAGCTTGGCCGCCTCGATTCCGCTCAGCGCGGCTCCTTCCATGAAGCCCTGCCACTCGTAGAATGAATTCGCGTGCTCGCCCGCGAAAAGTATATTGCCGACGGGTTTTCCTTCGTTGCCCGCGATCGTTGTAAACTGCCCCGGCCGGTAGCAGGTGTAGCTGCCTTTCACCAGCGGATTGCCCGGCCAGTTTTCCATATGCGCGACGTACTGGCCTGCATTCACTCTGGCCGCCGCCTTGGCGCCAGGAAAAACCACGTCCAGATCGTCGAGAAATGCGCCCACTGCCGCCTGTAAATTGGCGGGGTTTAGCGAAAGGCCGCGTGCGGCGCCAGAGTAATCGGTGAGGATTGCCCGCGACGCGCTGGATCGGGCGTGGTTGGTCTCCCAGGTCGTCTGATGATTCTCCAGATCGGAGTAGGAGGCTCCGCTGCTGCCGACATGAAGATACCACGGACGCGCAACGAATCCGACCATTGTCTTGGTGTTGGTTCCATATCCCAACTGCGAGATTGCGTAATGTTTCCAGGCGGGTAGGGCGGGGTCGAAGGTAACGTCGCGAAGGATTGTGAACGGCAGAGCGAGGATGACCGAATCGTGCGTGACCGTGTGACCGCCGGAAAAGGTCAGCTCGACCCTTCCGACCGGCGTCGTATGGACGTGAACCAGCGTGCGGCCGTACTCGATCCGTGGCGCAAGGCGCCCGGCCAGTCCCTGGACGATTGCGTCATTGCCGTCGATCAGGTGATAGCGCTCGTCGCTGAAGACGCCGAAGGGCTGGAACTTCGCGCGGCGGTCGGCGTGAATGAAAAGCAGGAAGTTCAGGCAGCTCTGCTCCTCGGTCGAGAGCCCATACTCGGCGATGTAGGCGGCTTCGATCGCGGCCTTGATAACGGGGCCGGCGCCGCGGGTATTGAGGTACTCGGCCAGGCTGGTGTTGTCGAGCTCCGCATCGAACGGTTTGTAGGAATCGGCCGTGATCTGCCTGGAGAGACGCCGCAGATCGGCGCGCATGGCGGGGACGAAGGCGCGATACTCGTCGACCACGGCCGATTCGGGATAGCGACGGCCGTGGAAGTAGTAGGCGACGTCGCCCGGTTCCTTGGAGAGATCCTCGAGTGCGAGGCCGAACTCGCGAGCGTAGCCGAGCATTGTCTTGTGAAGGTTATCGATCAGCTCTCCGCCGCGCTCGGCGACCTGCCCTGGGAAAAAGCCCCGCAATGACCGGCAGCGGCCGCCCGGATCGTTGGACGCCTCATAGACCTTCGCCAGCGTGCCCTTGATCCGAAGCTGGTCGGCGGCGACAAGGCCGGCCAGGCCCGCTCCGACGATGCCGACATCGAGGCTCGCCTTGGGCGCGGCCTGGAGACCGGCGGCGGTCGCGACGGCGCCGGCGGCCCCGGCGAGGAACTGGCGGCGCGTGGCGCGGCGCGCCCGAGTGATTTCGATTCCCTCCCGCGAAGGAAGCCCGTTGTGATCGCTGAACCCGGCGATGCGCAGGGTGCGGCGAAGCTGGTGGAAAATATTAGAGCGGCTCATCGGATTACAGATTGAGGGTAGCCGGAGGGAGCGAAAGAGCGCAATCAGGAAGATTCCGTATGTCCTTCTGGTATTCTGGTGAGCATAGCTTACGCGAGGAGACTTACATGAGAACGTTTTGGATTGCGGCGGCGTTGGCGATGGCCGCGATGACGGCGCCGGCCGCTGACTGGAAGGTGATGTTCGACGGCAAGACGCTCAACGGCTGGAAGGCGAGTGAGCGGCCGGAGAACTGGACCGTGGAGGACGGGACGATCGTCGGCCGGGGCGAGCGCAGCCACCTGTTCTACATGGACGAGATCTGCGACAACTGCGAGTTCAAGGCTGAGGTCAAGCTGAACAAGGGCGGCAACTCCGGGATGTATTTCCGGGCGAAGTTCATGACCGGCTGGCCGGAGGGCTACGAGGCCCAGGTGAACAACAGCCACAAGGATCCAAAGCGGACCGGCAGCCTGTACAACATCGTCAACGTCTTCGATCAACTGGTCCCGGACGATACCTGGTGGACCCAGCACATCATCGCCGACGGCAACCGCATCATCATCAAAGTGAACGACAAGGTGGTGGTCGATCACGTCGATGAGAAGAACAGTTTTACCTCCGGACACCTGGCGCTGCAGCAGCACGATCCGGGCAGCGTAGTGCACTACCGCAATCTCATGATGCGGAAGCTGCCGGCCAAGAAGTAGGGGTCAGGGGCGTAATGCCCCGAGCTGCCAAAGGATGAAGGTCAGGACATCCGCCGTGTCAGAGATGCGCTTGGAGACAGGCAGCGCGGCGGTATGTCCGGCCTTGGTGTCGTAGTGCAGCAGCACCGGCCGGCTCCCGCCGGTTGAGGCCTGCATCAAGGCCGCCATCTTGCGCGCGTGCAAGGGCGCGACGCGCGTGTCCGCATCCCCCGTCTTAAACATCACCGCAGGGTAATCCACGCCTTTTCGGACGTTGTGATAGGGCGAGTATCGGTAGAGATACTCGAACTGGTCCGGATCCTCGGCCGAGCCGTATTCGGGCGTCCACCAGCGCGCGACCAGGAATTTGTGGAACCGGAGCATGTCGAGCAGGGGAACTTCGCAGACGACAGCCTGGAAGAGATCGGGGCGCTGGGTCATGGCGGCGCCGACCAGGAGTCCGCCGTTCGACCCGCCGCGAATGGCCAGCTTCGAGGGGTTGGTAAACCCGCTCTTTTTCAGCCACTCGGCCGCGGCGATAAAGTCATCGAAGACGTTCTGCTTATTCTCCAACATGCCGGCCTTGTGCCACTTCTCTCCGAATTCGCCGCCTCCGCGAAGGTTGGCGACCGCATAGATGCCGTCGTTTTCGGCCATCGCGACAGCGTAGGGGCTGAAGACCGGGAGCACGCTGATGTTGAATCCGCCGTATCCATAAAGGAGCACGGGGCGGTCGCCGTCGAAACTCAGTCCTTTCTTGTGGACCAGAAACATCGGGATACGGGTCCGATCCGGAGACTGGAACCAGACCTGTTGCACTTCGAAGCGGTTAGCGCGCACGGGAGCCTTGGTGCGGGCCCAGGTGCGGTGCTTGCCGGTGGCAGGGTCGTAGCGGTAGACCGCTTTTGGCGCGGCGAAGGATTCGAAGGAGAAGAAGGCGAAGGGGCTGTCCCAGTCGCCGTAGGGGCCGAGGGCGCTGCCGAGTCCGGGAAGCGGGATCTCCCGGATGCGCTGGCCGTCGGGGGCGAACTCGACGATGCGCGGCTGGACTTCGTCGAGGTACCGGACGAAGAGCTTCCCGGCGGCAGGGGCGAGGCTCTCGATGTTGTGGCCTGATTCCTGGACGAGTTCCTTCCAATGCTCGCGGGCCGGATTGTTGAGATCGATCGCGAGGACACGGCCGCGCGGGGCCTCCCAGTTGGTGAGGACGTAGAGCGTTTCGCCGATGGGGAAGGCTTCAAAGCGGGCGTCAATGCCCGTGATGACGGGGACGAAGGGGCCGTCGTTTTTGAGGTCCTTCACGTGGACCTCGACCTTGTCGGCGGAGGCGCCCCAGAGGACTTGGGCGATGAGATAGCGGCCGTCGGTCGAGAGTTCGGAGAGGATGATCTGCTCGGGCTGGTAGCCCTGGCCGAATAGTTCGACCGCGCCCTGCTCGGAGCCGAATTCGAAGTAGAGGATGCGGGATCCTTGGGCCGCGGGGCTTGAGAAGTAGAAACCCTTCTTGTCGGGCCGGATGTTGACGTTATAGTAGCGGGCTTTGGGGAGGCCGGTGGGGCGGATGGTGGCGTTGTCGATTTCGAGCAGCGAGAGAACCATCTCATCTTCGCCGCCCTGACGGGTTCCGAAGACCAGGAGTTTGCCGTCGCGCGAGACATCCATGAGGGAGACCGAGGTGCTCTGATCGGGGCTCATGGTGTTCGGGTCGAGAAGGAGGACGTCCTTTCGTCCTTCGCCCTCGCGCATGTAGATGGCGGGCTGGTTCTGCTCAGGGGCGCGGCGCGTGAAGAAGTACCGGCCTCCGCGGTAGGTGGGGATGCCGTGCTCTTCGATGCGCATCAATTCGGCGACGCGCTTGCGGATGGCCTCGCGTCCGGGCAGCGCATCGAGCTTGGATTGGGTGTAGGCGATCTGGGCTTTGAGCCACTCGCGTGTTTCCGGGCTCTCCTGGTCTTCGAGCCAGCGGTAGGGGTCGGAGATTTCGACGCCGTGGAGCATTTCGGTGAACGGGATGGCCCTGGTGGCTGGAGGCTCGGAGGCCGGCAGGAGTGCTGGGATCGTAAATGCCATGAGTAGCGCCAGACGGGAGGGGGTTCTTTGTTGTTGCATGAGGCGGGCCCTGCTACTAACAGGGTAACACCGGATGGAAAGCGGGCCGGCTCTCAGGCCGGCCCGCGCGTAGGGAAGCGGGGTGAATTCTTAGAGGTCGCAGCCTTCGTCGAGTCCCGGCTTGCCGTAGATGCAGGGCTGCTTCTCCGGGGGCTGCTCCTTGAACTGCGAGTTCATGTCGACGCCGTCCACGTCGACCTGGGCCTCGGCTCCGAAGCTGGTGTAGGAGATCTCCAGGTCGAAGCCGCCGGTTGAGGGCACCTTGACTTCGATCAGCTTCCAGGTTGCCGCCGGGGAACCGGAGAAGGCTTCCGAGGCGATCTCGGCGCCGGTGGGCTCCTGGGACTGGGAGCCAGCGACTTTGCGCACCCGCACCGTTCCGGTGAGGAAGCCGGAAGCGCGGACCCAGAGGCGAACGGTGTGGCTCTGGGCGCCGGGATGCGTCGTCACGCGGCGCCACAGCCTGAGGTGGCTGCCTGCGGCGTTCGCCGCCATTCTGGCGTAGCCGGTGCCCTGCATGGCGTCGGCGGCGCGGAGAACCGGGAAGATCGCCGTATTGGCCGGAGCCTTCTTGTACGAGGAGTTCAGACCGTGCTCGAAGCCCTGGTTATAGCCGATGGAGGAGGCGGTGGACCGGAAGTCGAAGGCGCCGCCGGTATAGAAACCCATGTGCCGGAGACCCTACCAGGAATGGTTCAGCGGGTCTCCGCTTTCCAACAGGTCCGGGGGCATGGGCATCATCGGGGGCACTTCGAACCAGGCGCGATAGTTGCGCGCGTAGTCGGCATCGGCGGCGTCCTTGGAGGGATAGGGCCGGACCCGATTGGAGTCGATGTCGCCGGGGTTGAGCTTGTCGCCCTCGCGCGCGGAGCCAATTGACGCGGGCGATGATCAGCGGCATGTTGGTCTCGTTGTCGATCATGAGCCGGGGGAAGCGGCCCTGCCTCCGATGCGCTCGCCACGATCGTTCTCGGCGGCCATGTAGGCGGGGCCGAAGCGGACCATCCGGAAGGGTTTGCCGCCGGTGAGGCGGCTCATCTGCTCGAAGTTCGTGGGACCGGCGGTCGTGAACTCGACGACCTCGCCGCCGGTGTGGATGATGGCTCCGCCTTTGGCTTCGCCGGTCCGTCCCATGACGAACCGGGCTTCCCAGTAGACGATGCGGTCCGACTGCGGCGCGTAGAGCGGCTTCCAGTCGGCAACGATGGCTCCCGCGAGGTCTGGCTTGGTTTCAACCAGGTTGCGTGCCGCGAGCTGAAGCTGCTCGGGTGCGATGTCGCGGGCGTAGGCCGGGGTGGATATGAGCCGGGGCGCTGTTGTCAGGCACAGGGCGAGGACTTTTTGGCGGCGATTCAAGCCGCTCACGAAAAGGTCTTGTGCAGGGAATGCGTCGAATCGATCACGTTCAAGCGTAAAGAAATCCCCGGCGGCGCTCGTCGTGCGGGGCGGACCGGACGATCCAATTCCCGTGATGGTCGTAGACGTATGCGATCGACGTCACCGTGGGTGGGCAACGGTCGCCCCTGCTTTCGATCCGGATAACGTTGTCGAGGCGGTCGTATTTCATGACCGTATGGGTCCAGCCGAAGGGACCGAGGTCGAGGAAGGTTTCGGTGCGGCGGTTGTTGCCGTCGTAGCGGTGCACGGCGAAGGTGTCGTCGAGGACCTCCGAAACAAGGCAGCCGCGCCTGTCGTAGTTGTATTCGGCCACGGCGAGCAGGTCGCCGCGGGAATCGTAGCCTTCGGTGGAATGGGGGAGCCAGGACGTGACTCGAAGAGCGTTTCCGCGGGGGCCGGCGCGGTCGCGGTCAGAGCGGGGTGGCGTGGACATGGCGTCCCTCCCGACGATTATGGCGGGAGCGGGTGTCAGGGGACAAGTTAGCGTCGGAAGTGCCGGAATCTGTCGGAATCCGTCGGATGGACTGCGCTGGACTGCGCCCGAAAATGAGACAGTGGAGAAATCCGACACCGCGAAACGTGTCGGGAATGTCGGAATCTGTCGGATCGCGGATGCGTACATGGGTGTTTGCTCCGGTTCCAGGGTAGCAGGCGGGGTCAAGCAAGACGGCGGGCGTCAGCGGGCCATGACGTTTGGAATCAGCGGGTTAGGTGGTGTGGGAGGGGGTGTGACGGCCCATGGCGGCGCTTCGCTTTCCACAGAGGGGGATGAAAACGGGGCGGAGGTTGGCAAGTCGAGCCTTGGCAGCGCGCTTCGAACTCTTAGTTGCCTGCTTTCAACGGGTTTCGTGGGAAGGTTTTCTATGGAATGCCCCACGGCGGGCTGCCACAACGGGGGATGAAAATCGGCAGACCCAGGGTGAGCGTCAGGCGGGTAGCGCA
>JBKBWD010000098.1:0-18558 GCA_046289265.1 Bryobacteraceae bacterium
CGTACTACATACGCTCAGACAAGTGCCACAAAAAAAAGAACCTGCGATCCCCCCTACATCCATGTCGCGCACCCACGCCCAACTGCAGGGTGGCGTAATTCAGCGGATTATTGTTAATATTCGGAATCGAGCGGATGACCTGTTCGCTGACGGCGTTTGTCACACGGCTGGATTCGGTTTGCAACTCGACGACGGAGACCGAGACGCTGATCGCGGTCTCAACCGAACCGACCTCCATGAAGAGGTCGACCCGGAGTGTCTGGGCGGTGCTCAGCGTCAGGCCAGTCTGGGTGAGCGTCTTGAAGCCTTCCTTCCTGGCGACGATCTCATAGGCGCCGAAGGGAAGATACGGCTGGGTGAACTCGCCGACTTCGTTCGATTTCAGGTTGTAAGTATAGTTCGTGCCGGTTTCGCGGATCGCAATCTCCACGCCGGGGACGGCGTATCCGCGGGCATCCGTCACCTTGCCAACGATGGTTCCCGACCGTATCTGGGACCATGCTGTCGCAAGGGTCGTGGCGCTGAGCAGCGCCACAAGACACACACTGCGCAGGAATGGAATCGTTTTCATGTTACCTCTGGTGGTCGGAGTGCGGATTGTTACAGATTCACTCCCCCCTGATCGGGATCAGTGTACCCTGACTGTAAAGATATTGTCAGCGATTTTTCCAACAAGGTGAATCGTTCCATAATGTGGAAAATTTCCATATGCGGAAGCCTCGAGGGAAACGTGCTATAGTAAAACTGCTGTTTGATTGTCCCGCAATACGCGGCTGAGATACCGTCCTGCCTCGTCCAGCCCGCACTTCGACAGCGAGGGGGGGAACCGTACGGAACGATTGAACGTGTCAGCCGCGAGCAGCGCTGGTGTTCGACTCGCGTCCTGACAGGCCGGTTCAGATCGGTCGCTACAAAAAACACGAAGGGAGGACACCTTTTTGGCTACACGGTCCCGCACTACATTTCAGAAACGACAGAAAGAACAGGCCAGAATGGAGAAGCGGCGCGATAAAGAGGCGAAACGCCTGCAGCGGAAGATGGAGAAGCAGAACTCGACCGGGGAGGAGGCGATCGAATCCGATTTCGACATCGACGCCGAGGACGCCCCCGCCGCAGCGCTTGCTTCCGCCGACGCCCACATCGCAACGGACTGACTCAGGAGGCGAGACCATTCCAGGTGGTCTCGCTTCTCCGCTTTGTCCTTCAGCTTTCCTTCCGAATCAATTCCTGCAACAGAATCGCCGGATGCCGGGCTTCAACGCCCGTGAAGTCGTGTACCTGATGCCGGCATGAAGTACCTCCCGCGACCAGCACGGACCTCTCTTTCATACCGCGCGCGGCAGGGAGCAGTTTGCGCTCGCCGATGCAGTGGGAGATCTCGTAGTGCTCCTTTGCGTATCCGAAAGAACCGGCCATCCCGCAGCAGCCCGCGTCAAGGTCGATGACCTGCGCACCGGGGATTCGCGCGAGCAGGGCCCAGGCCGGCGCCAGCAGTCCGAGCGACTTCTGATGGCAGTGGCCGTGGAGCAGGATGGTTTCCGGGCCGGCGTGCAGGGAAAGCTTGAGACGGCCGGAGGCGAGTTCCTCTTCTAGATACTCCTCAAAGAGCATGGATGCGGCAGCGACGGCGCGGGCCTTCGACTGGGCTTCTCCGCGCAGGAGGGCCGGGGCGTCGTCACGGACCGCGGAAAGGCAGCTCGGTTCGCAGAAGAGGAACGTCGTTCCCTGGGTTGCGAGCGGGAAGAGCCGCTCTGTGTTCTGCTGCGCCAGCCCGCGGGCTTGGTGGAGCAATCCCTGCGAGATCAGGGGACGGCCGCAGCAGCCGTTCGGCGCGAGCGACACGCCGACGCCGGCCGCATCGAGCACGTCGGCGACAGCGAGCCCGATCTCGGGGTCGAAGTAATTTGTAAAGGTGTCGTTGAAGAGCAGGATCTTCGAGTCCGGCCCCGGCTGCCGCGCGGCGAAGTGATCCGAGAGTGTCCGGCGGCGCCAGGCCGGCAGCTTGCGCCTGCGGTCAATGCCGAGCAGTTTTTCATTGAGCCATCGTCCGGGCGCTGAGCGCGAGACGAAGTTCGCCAGCGGCGCCACCGGCCGCGCCAACTTCGAGAGCGCATGAATGTTCCCCAGCACGCGCGCGCGCAGCGGCGTCCCGTGCTGCTTCCACCAGGCCGCGAGGAACTCGCTCTTGTAGCGCGCCATGTCGACACCGACGGGGCATTCGGCCTTGCAGGCGCGGCACTCCAGGCACAGGTCGAGCGCCTCGTAGACACCTTTGGAGGTGAGTCCCGCCTGGTCGAGCTTTCCTGCCATGGCGAGGCGGAGAACGTTAGCGCGGCCGCGCGTGGCGTGGATCTCCTCGCGCGTCACCATGTAGGAGGGACACATCGTGCCTTCGAGCTTTTTGCGGCAGGCGCCGAGGCCGCTGCACATATCGACCGCGCCGGCGAAGCCGCCGTACTCGCTGTAGTCGAAGTAGGTGGCGGGGTTCGGCGTTCGGTAGCCGGCTCCGTACCGCAGGTTGCCGGTCAGCGGCGGCGCGTCTACGATCTTTCCGGGGTTGAGGATGCCGTGCGGATCGAAGGTGCGCTTGATCGTGCGGAAGGCCTCGTAAAGTACGGGTCCGAACATCTTGCGCATGAACGGGCTGCGGACGAGTCCGTCGCCGTGCTCGCCGGAGAGGGCGCCGCCGTATTCGAGGACCAGGTCGGCGATATCGTTCGCGATGGCTTCGAACTTTGCAACGCCTTCTCCGGTCTTGAGATTAACGACCGGACGCACATGGAGGCATCCGACCGAGGCGTGCGCGTAGACCCCGGCCACGGTCTGGTGCTTGCGGATGATCTCGAGAAAACGTCCGATGTATTCCGAAAGCTTCTCAGGCGCGACGGCCGTGTCTTCGACGAAGGAGAGCGATTTTGCCTCGTCCTTCATCGCCATCGAGAGTCCGAGCGCGGCTTCGCGGAGACTCCAAATGCGCGCCTGCTGGGCGAGTTCGAGGGCGTGGAAGAAGCGGTCGCCAAAGCCCTGGGCCCGCAGGTCCTGCTCCATCGCCTGCATTCGCGGCGGGAGGTCCTCATTCCGGTCGGCGTAGAATTCGACGCAGAGCAGCGCGCCGGGATCGCCCTCGATGAAGCTTTCACGGATGCGCTGGAGAGCTTCATTCTGCTTCGTGTGGTCGAGGATGAACCTGTCCATCACTTCGACCGCCGAGGGTTTGTGCCTGAGGATCGCGGGCGTGGCGGCGAGCGCCCGGAGCAGGTCGTCAAACTGGATCGCCACGACCGACTTAGCCCTGGGCAGCGGGACGAGTTTCACCTTCGCTTCGAGGACGATACCGAGCGTTCCCTCGGAGCCGACCATCAGGTTCACGAGGTTGAAAGGCCGATCAGGAGAGGTGAAGCAGTCGAGGTTGTAGCCGCCGACGCGGCGCAACACCTTGGGGAATCGGCGGTCGACTTCGTCCGCGCATTCGGCGGCGAGCCGGCGAACGGTACGGCAGCCCTGCGCAAGCAGCGACTCGCCTTTGCAGGCCGCGTCCAGTTCTTCCTTCGAGAGCGGGCGCAGGTGGACCACGGAGCCGTCGGCCAGCACAACCTCCTGCTCAAGGACGTGGTCGATGGTCTTGCCGTAGAGCACGGACCGCGCGCCGGCGGAGTTGTTCGCCATCATGCCGCCGAGGGTGGCGCGGCTCGCGGTAGAGATGTCGGGCGCGAAACGCAGGCCGAGAGACTTCAATTGCGCGTTCAGTTCGTCGAGCACGATTCCGGGCTCGACGCGCGCCCAGCGCTCTTCCGCGTTCACCTCTATCAGGCGGTTGCAGTATTTCGATGTGTCGAGAATGAGGCCGTTGCCGATCGCCTGTCCGGCCTGCGAGGTGCCGCCGCCGCGCATCGTCAGGGGGCAGCGGAAGCGGGCGCAGATCTGCACGACGCGGATGATGTCCTCGCGGGTGCGAGGCAGCGCGACGCCGAGGGGTCTGATCTGGTAGACGCTGGCATCGGTGGAGTAGAGCGCTTGCGAGACGGCGTCGAACCGGACATCGCCTTCGATGCTGACTTCAAGTTCGCGGCGCAGGGCAGCGGCGTCGACGAGCGCGCCGTCGGCCTGCGGCACGGGAGCTCCGGCATCGATGGCGACCGGGTTCATCCCATCGTCTCCAGCGCTGTACGTAAGCGGTCGAGCCCGCGGGCCAGAGTCTCGCCGCCCGAGGCAAAGGAGACGCGCAACATGCCTTCGCCAGCCGGTCCGTAGGCGGCGCCGTGTACAACGACGACGCCATTGTCATGCAGCAGGCGTCGCCGGAGCTCATTGGAAGGAAGCCCGAGCGCCGTGACATCGACCATCGCGAAGAAGCCGCCCTCCGGCGGCAAAACCCGCACGCCGGCGACACCGTCGAGGGTTTCGATCACCTGCCCGCGGCGGCGCGCGTACTCCTGCCGCATTTCCGCGACGCACTCCTGCGATCCGCCGAGCGCGGTTGCTGCGGCATCCTGGACAAAGGTCGCGGGGCCTCGGCTCGATTGCTGGAGCACCAGCAGCATGGCGTGGATCAGCGCTTTTGGCCCGGCGCAGTAGCCAACGCGCCAGCCCGGCATCGAGTACGTTTTCGAGAGGCTGTTGACCAGCACGGCGCGGCCGCGCAGGGCGGAACTGGCCGCCAGCGGACTGATGTGTTTGTGCGGCGCGTACGTGATCTCTTCGTAGATTTCGTCGGAGAGCAGAACGAGGTTATGGCGCTCGGCAATTCCGGCGATGCGGTGCAGTTCCTGTTCTCGGAAGACCGTTCCCACCGGGTTCCAGGGCGTATTGAGCAGCAGCGCGCGCGTTCGGTCGCCGCAGGCGGCGTCGAGCGCATCGAGATCGAGCTGATAGCGGCCTGATTCGACCCGCGCGGTGACAGGGCGGGGCACGCCGCCCATCAGGCGAATCGGCGAGAGATAGGCGTCGTAGACCGGATCGGGCAGCAGTACCTCATCGCCGGGGTTGAGCAGCGCGGCCAGGGCGACGGCGATTCCTTCGGTGGCGCCGGTGGTGATGAGGAGTTCGGATGCGGGATCGAACGTGAGACCGTTGTCACGCGAAAGCTTCGCTGCCACGGCTTCGCGGAGCCGCGCTTCACCGCGGTTATCCGGATAGCCGGTGCGGCCGCGACGCAGTGCTTCGGCCGCGGCTTCCACGATATGGCGCGGCGTCGGCAGGTCTGGCTCGCCGCGCATGAGCGAGATGAGGTCGCGTCCCTGCGCCTGAAGCTGCCGCACTTCGGCCAGAATGGCATTGACCGCGGTGGGCGTCAGGCAGGCGACGCGTTCGCTCAGCATGGCAGCTCCATGATGGGCCAAACGGCTTCGACGGCGCCGTAGCGGCAGACGTAGATGTGGCGATGGAGGTTGACGGTCGGGTCGCAGTGCGGGACCAGGAACTCGATCCGGGTCCCCAGTTCGACGGGAGCGCTAGGTTGGCGCAAATGAAGGATGCCGAACTCGTCGCCGGCCCAGCGGTATTCGACGCCCTCGATCTCAAGCGGTTGCGGGCAGAAGCCGCGGTCAGTGGCGAAAGATTTGAAGCCGGCATCGACCGTCGCCAGATCGTCGTGACTCTTGCTGACGACGGTCGCGAGGACGCTCAGGGAGGGCGCGAAGTCGCGGAAGCGCTCGGCGCCGTTACTTCCGATGCGGAGGTAGTCGAGATCCATGAAGGCGTAGGAGCCGGCCTGGATCTCGTCGAAATCGGGCAGTTGCGTGTCGATATTGTACGTTCCGGTGCTTCCGCCGGTCAGTACCGGAACGGGAATGCCTTTCGCGGCAAGACGGTGCTTGAGCCGGATCGCCGGCGCCAGGGCCTCATGCGAATAGCGCAGGCGCTCGGCGAAACCGTGAACGTGGGAGGCCTTGACGGAATAGGCCTGGAGTCCGGCGAAATTGGCGTGCGGCGACGCGACGATCTGTTCGACGAGGCGTTCGGCGCGCTCGTCGGGCGGGATGCCTGTCCGGTGGTCGCCGCAGTCGAGATCGACCAGCAGGTTCAGACGTACACCGGTTTCGGCGGCGGCGGCCTCGTAGAGGGCGAGCTGCTCCGGATGGTCGATCACCATCTTCAACTCGGGTATCGTTACGGCTAGCAGCGCCATGCGGCGGATCTTCTCCGGACTGGCCAGCGGCGAGGTGAGGAGGATGTCGTGGATGCCGGCCGATGCAAACAGTTCGGCCTCCGGCACGGTGGCGACGCACATGCCGGCGGCTCCGTAGGCGATCTGGCGCCTGGCGACATCAACGCACTTGTGCGCCTTGGCGTGGGGGCGCAGCCGCTTGCCCGCCGCCGAGACCGCTCCCCGCATGAGCGAGAGGTTTGCTTCGAAGCGCTCGAGGTCCAGCAGGAGCGCCGGCGTAGGAATCTCGTGAAGTTTCATATTCGCGCGAGAAAGCATCAGTTTCTCACACTGGGGCCGGGCGGGATAGAGTAAAGCCATGCTCTCGGTTTTCTCTTCGCCAAGCCGATATACTCAGGGCCGGAACGCCACCCGATCGCTGGGACAGGAGATGCGAACGCTGGGGCTTGAGGGTCCGGCGCTGATTCTGGCGGGAGCGTCGGCGATCCGGCTGCTCTTGGAGGTCTGGAAGGAGTCACTCTGCGAGGCCGGGATCGATTTCGCGGTGGTGCGCTTCCAGGGCGAGTGCTCCCATGCCGAGATCGAGCGGGTCAAAGAGGCGGCGCGGCAGCAGGCGGCGCGCGCGGTGGTCGGGGCGGGCGGCGGCAAGGTGCTGGACACGGCGCGCGCGGTGGCGGACGGTCTCCGGCTGCCGGTGGTCAACTGCCCGACGCTGGCATCGAGCGACGCCCCGTGCAGCGCGCTTTCGGTCATCTATACCGAGGATGGGGTTTTCAAGGAATATCGGATCTACCGGCGCAATCCGGATCTGGTGCTCGTCGATACCGAAGTAATCGCCAAGAGCCCGCCGCGGCTGCTGGCGGCCGGCATGGGCGACGCATTGGCCACGTGGTTCGAAGCGAAGACTTGCGCGGACGGAAACGTACGGAATATGCGGGGCGGCGCTTCCACGCGCACGGCCCTGGCTCTGGCCGAACTCTGCTATCGCACTCTGCTCGCCGACGGGGCCGATGCCAAACGGGCGGTCGAGACTCAGGTTGTCACACCGGCGCTCGATCGGCTGGTAGAGGCGAATACGCTGCTTTCAGGCCTGGGGTTCGAATCGTCAGGACTGGCGGCCGCGCACGCGATCCACAACGGCCTGACCGCCGCCGAGGAGACGCATCCGTACTATCACGGCGAGAAGGTCGCGTTCGGCGCGCTGGTGCAGGTCGTGATGGAAGGCAAGCCGCGCTCTTTGGTCGAGGAGATCCTGGCGTTCTCCTCCGAGGTCGGGCTGCCGGTCACCTTGGCGGAAATCGGGCTTGGCGGGACGGATCGCGAAACGCTCGGCCGCATCGCCGCGCGCGCCACGGCCCAGGGCGAAACGATTCACAACGAGCCGTTCGAGGTGACGCCTCAGATGGTCGCGGATGCGATTCTGGCGGCCGACGCCACGGGCCGGGCGTGGCGGCAGCGGACACGATAATTGCATCATGAAAACAGGTGCGGGGAAGGACACGATTTCGCGTCCGTCTGCTTCCGATCCTGTTCATCGCCAGCGCTCTTTTTGTCGTCCCGCGCGATCTTAACGGGCAGCAGTTCGCCACCGATGATGCCGCCGTGGTCGATGCCGGCGCGTGCCAGGTCGAGGCTTGGCACGGCCAGGAGGCTTCCTGGCTTCTGCCGGCCTGCAGACCCATCCGGCTGCTGGAGTTTACCGGCGGTGTCGGGAGCCGGCGGCTCGAACCGGGAGATCCGCGGCGGCTGGAGTTCGTGCTCCAGACCAAGTTCCTGTTCCGCGACCTCGACCAGCACCGTTTTGCCTGGGGCGCCGTGCTCGGGATCGGTCTCGACCCGGTGCGGCAGCTTGCCGGGGATCCCGCTCCTGGACTCTTCGCCTATCTGCCGGCGAGCTACTCGATCGATAACGGACGTGTGGTGCTTCACGGGAACCTTGGGTGGAGCTTCGAGCGCGAGGCCAATGAAGAGGTCAATGGAGAGCAGTCGGTCCAGCCGATGCAGGGCGTGCTCTGGGGGGCTCGCGGGGATCTCCAGGTCGCAAATCGTGTGACCCTGATCGGCGAGCTTTTCGGCGACGCCGGAGATCCGCTGCTCGGCCAGGCCGGGCTTCGCATCATTCTGGTTCCGGAGCGTTGGCAACTCGACATCAGCTTCGGCCGCCCCATCCGAGGGAACGGCGGTCCGGGTCCGGGCTTCGCTGTCGGATTCGCGTGGACACCGCCCCCATTCCTGTTCCGGCCGGGGGGGCGAAGCGGAGTTCCGGGCCTCCGCGGGCGGCGCGAAACGAGAAACAATCGGCCCCTGCCCGCTGTCCCATAGTCGAAGCGAAGGGAGGAATCGCTATGCCGACGCGCCAGATTCCACGCGAGGAATGGAACTCGTTCTTTCGCATGTTTAGCGAGCAACATGAGGGCTGGCTTTCGAGTGTCGAGCTGCTGAGTCCGGAAGCCGGTCACATGGTCGAGGCGAAGGAGCTGCCGCTGCAGGGCATCTCGCTTGAGACGAAAGGGACCGGAGCACCAGAGATCGTCGTGGTGGCCGGAACGACCCCGGAGCGCCACCTGTCGCACGCGATCCGGAATCCAATTGAGGTCTGGATTCGGGAGGAGGATGGGGTTGTGCAGACGGTGGAGATCCGCAGTCCCGATCAGACCACACTCCTGCAGCTTAAAATGGCTCGGCAGCCGGGGCTGACCGAGGCGCATCCGTAGTGCGGCGCGGGGCGCCCGAGGCGAGTACCATAGAAACAGGGAAGCATTTCTCGCCGGGCCACACCAATGCCGTACAGTACCACCCGCCGCAGCGACCTGGAATCCGGAGCTGGATTTCCGGGAGACGAGATGCGGAAGCTGATTCGTTCTCACGATTGGGGATCGACCGCTCTCGGGCCTCCGGATTGTTGGCCCGCCAGTCTGCACACCGCCGTTGAGATCGCTCTCGCCTTGTCTCATCCTGCCTGTGTCGTGTGGGGACCATCGTTTTTGTTGCTGTACAACGACGCCTGGCGAGCGCTGTTCGGGGCCGAGCATCCCGCGGCGCTGGGGCGAGCCGCAGCGCAGTCTCCCCAAACCTGGCAGTTCCTTGGGCCAACTGCTTCCCAGGTGTTTGGCAGCGGAAGGGGATTCAAGCTCAGGGACTGCGCGACGATTAAAGATCGCTACTTCGACCTTTCCGTCGGGCCGATTCCGGGGGAAGGCAGCTCCCCTGGGGGTGTCTTCCTGTCTGCTGTCGAGACAACAGATCGCATCGTGGCTGAACGTCGCATGAGCGTGCTCGACGGGCTCCGGGCGGCTTCGGGGCGAAGCCGGTGGCCGGTGCAGGAGGCTCTGGATTTCCTGTGCTCGTCGGGGGAGGTGGCAGGAGCGATGCTCTACGCCATCGATTCGGAGGCGGGTGTAGCGCGCCTGGAGTTGGTGGCTGGAAAGTATGCGGCGCCGGCCGAGGTCGGGCTTCGGGATGGCATCCCGGAGATTTCGCCGGTGCATGGGACTCCGCTTGCCGGTTCTCACTACCTGGCATACGTACCGAATCCGGAGCAGAAACTCGATGAGCCGTATCGGCGCTTTCTCGCGTTGGCCGCGGAACCGGTCGGGGCGTTGATCGAGCAGGCTCGGGCAGAGGCGTTTGTGGAATTCGAACAGCTCTACCGGCTGGTGCTGCGCGCGACCAATGACGTGATCCGGAACTGGGATCTGCGGACTGGCGTCGTCCGATGGAACGAGTCCCTTCAAAACCTATTCGGCTACTCGCCAAGCCAGATTACTCCGGATATCTCCTGGTGGCGTGAGCGAATACATCCGGAGGACCGGGAGCGAGTTGTCGGGGAGCTTGAAACGCTGATGGCGCGGGGCGGTGAACACTGGAACGGCGAGTACCGATTCCTGCGCTCCGGCGGAGCCTCCAGCGATGTGCTGGACCGGGTGCATGTGATCTATGATGACGCAGGTAAGCCCGTGCGGCTCATCGGCGCGATGCTGGACATCACACTGCGCAAGCGCACGGAGGAAGCATTGACGATCCAGGCCTCGGCGCTGGCGCGCTCCAATGCCGATCTGCAGCAGTTCGCCTACGTCACGAGCCACGATCTTCAGGAGCCGCTCCGCACCATCGCCAGCTACTCGGCATTGTTGAGCCAGCGCTACGAGGGGAAGTTGGACTCCGACGCTGACGAGTTTCTCGCCTACATCGAACAGGGCGCCAAGCGCATGAGCGCTCTGGTGCACGATTTGCTCACCTATTCGCGAGTTGTCACGCCGGAACCGGCCGAGTTTTCCCCGATCGATCTGCACGCCACGCTGCGATGGGCGCTTTCGAATTTGAAGGCGAGCCTGGAGGAGCACGATGCAGCCGTCACCTACGATCGCCTTCCAGTGGTCAAGGGCGACCAGGTGATGCTGGTGCAGTTGCTCCAGAATCTGATTGGTAACGCGATAAAGTACCGCAAGCCGGACCTTGCACCCTCCATCCATCTGTCGGTTAACCGCAGAGGCGACGAGTGGCTGTTCACGGTGGCCGACAACGGCATCGGCATCGACGCGAAGTACCACGAACTGATTTTCGGGGTCTTCAAACGCCTACACTCCGGCAGGACAGCCGGCACGGGCATCGGTCTGGCGATCTGCAAGAAAATCGTCGAGCGCCACGGCGGCCGCATCTGGGTGGAATCGGAGCCGGAGCAGGGCGCGCGATTCCGCTTTACGCTGCCGGCATAGACGTACTGCCCTCCGGCGGTTCAGGCGATATAATCATCGTCACAGGTTGTTCCTCATGTCCACACGGCGCCTCTTACTACTTCCGCTTCTGCTGGTTCCATCGGCCTACGGCTTTGATCCGAAGGAGTTGGCCGAATTCTTCGAGACGCGCGTGCGCCCTGTGCTCGCCGCCAACTGCTACGCCTGCCATACACAGTCGAAGCTCGGCGGACTCCGGCTTGACAGTAAGGAAGCGGTGGAGAAGGGCGGCAATTCGGGTCCGATGATTGTGGCCGGCAAGCCGGAAGAGAGTCTGCTCATCCAGGCCGTCACGCACCGCCACGAGCGTCTCAAGATGCCGCCAACCGGCAAGTTAAAGCAGGAGGAGATCGAGAACCTCACGGCCTGGGTCAAGGCTGGAGCGATCTGGCCCGATGCGCCCGCGACACCGCCGGCCTCCATATCGCCGGAAGGCGAGTACGTGATAACACCAGAGCAGCGCGCGTTCTGGGCCTTCCAGCCGGTCCGGAAACCAACGATTCCGAAGGTGAGGGATACGAAGTGGGTGCGCAACCCGATTGATAACTTCATTCTGGCGGCGCTGGAGGATCGCGGGCTGAAGCCGGTCGGATTCGCGGACCGGCGCACCCTGATCCGGCGCGCGACGTTCGATCTGACCGGCCTGCCGCCCACTCCGGAAGAGGTGGATGCGTTTTTGAAGGACTCCTCGCCCGATGCCTTCGCCAAGGTAGTGGATCGCCTGCTTGCCTCGCCGCGCTATGGGGAGCGCTGGGGACGCCACTGGCTCGACGTGGCCCGCTACGCCGACGACCGGCTCAATTCGACCCAGGAGGACCCGCGGCCGAATGCCTGGCGCTACCGCGACTGGGTGATCCGTGCGTTGAACCAGGACATGCCGTACGACATTTTTGTGAAGGCGCAGATCGCCGGCGACCGGATTCCGTCGGAAGATCCGGAGGCCTATCTTCCGGGGCTCGGCTTCTATGCGCTGAGTCCGGAGATGCAGGATGAGCGCGTCGACGCGACCACGCGCGGCTTCCTCGGGCTGACGGTTGCATGCGCGCAGTGCCACGACCATAAGTTTGACCCGATCCCGACGAAGGATTACTACTCGCTGCAGGGCATCTTCTCCAGTTGTGAGACTGGTGAAAAGCCACTGGCGGATGAGAAGGTCGTCGAAGTCTGGCAGGCAAAGAAGAAGCGGATTGACAAGCAGAAGGAGGCCATTCGGACCTTCATCGGCACGCAGACGCAGCAGTTGGCGGAAATCCTGGCGGCGCAAACTGCTCACTACATGCTCGCCACACGGAAGATGAAGAGCGCGGAAGGGCTCGACGCCGGCACGCTCGAGCGGTGGGCGAACTACCTGGAACATCCGGAGAAAAGCCACGCGTATCTGAAGCCCTGGTACGAACTGGTCGCGCGCGATGCTCCGAAAGAGGAGTTCGAGAAGGCTGCGACCGACTTTCAGGAGAGGCTCCTCGCCGTCCTGGAAGAAAAGCGGCTGGTCGACAAAAAGAACGAGATCACGCTGGGTCTGAATCCGGACCGCCGGGCCATGAGTTCGGCGCATCTGGACTCGCTGCCGATCGACAAATTCAATCTCTGGCAGGATTTTTTCTATCGCGGAGGCAAAGACGCAGGCGGCGAGCACGTCACGCCCGAAGGCGTCCTGCACTATGGCGAGAAGAATATCGAGCGCTTCCTGCAGGGGCATTGGAAGGCGCACCTGGACTCGCTGCGCCGTGAGCTGGCGTCCCTCGAAGAGGCGCTGCCGCCGCAGTATCCGTTCCTGCCGATCATTCGCGATAATAAGGAGCCGGCCGACATTCACATCGCGATTCGCGGCGATCGAAACAACAAAGGGGAGATCGCGCCGCGACGGTTCCTGGCGATTCTTTCCAACAGCGAGCGAAAGCCGTTCCGAGACGGCAGCGGCAGGCTGGAGCTCGCCGAAGCGATCGCCGATCTGGAGAATCCGCTCACCTCGCGCGTCATGGTGAACCGCCTCTGGCACCACCACTTCGGACGAGGGATCGTTGGGACGCCGAGCAACTTCGGGCAGCTTGGAGAGCGGCCGTCCCATCCGGAACTGCTCGACTATCTGGCAGCGCGGTTCGTGGAAAACAAATGGTCGATCAAGGCCATGCACCGGGAGATCATGCTATCGGCGACTTACGCGCTGAGCGCGGAGATTTCGGAGAAGAACTTCACTGCCGATCCGGAGAACCGCTTCTTCTGGCGCGCCAATCGCCAGCGCATGGATGCCGAGACGATGCGCGACTCGATGCTGTTCGTCTCGGGGAATCTCGATTTCGAAGGCGGCGGGCCTGCCGAACAGTTGACCGAGGAGAACCGGAAGCGGACGGTTTACGGCTTTGTCAGCCGCCGCAAACTAAATGGGCTCCTGGCGCTGTTCGATTTCCCGAACCCGAACAACACGAGCGAGAGCCGCATGTCCACCAATGTCCCGCTGCAGCGGCTGTTCATGATGAACAGCCCGTTCGTCCAGGACCAGGCCAAAAGCCTGGCCGCGCGCCTGACAGGCGACGAAACGGCCAGAATCCGGCAGGTCTACCGGACACTCTACCAACGGCTGCCCGACGAACAGGAGCTTAAGCTCGGGCTTGAATTTCTGAAGGGCGGCGACTGGGTTCAGTATGCCCGGGTCCTGCTGAGTTCCAACGAGTTCAGCTACGTGAACTGAGGAAGAGGAGAAGAGATCGATGATCATCAGTCGTCGGGATGCTCTCAGGATTATGGGGACCGGCTTCGGAATGGTCGGGCTGAGCGGCGTGGTCGGAGCGCGCGAGGCGGCCAATCCGCTGGCGCCCAAAGCGCCGCACTATGCGGCCAAGGCGAAGCACATCATCTACTTGTTCCTTAACGGAGGTCCATCGCAGGTGGATACCTTCGATCCCAAGCCGATGCTGACCAAGCACCACGGCAAGCCGATTCCCTCGGGCGACAATCTCAAGACCGAGCGCAAAACCGGCAACCTGCTGGCTTCGCCGTTCCAGTTCCACAAGTGCGGACAGAGCGGCATCGAGGTCAGCGAGATCTTCCCGAAGGTCGGGGAGGTGATCGACGAGTTCTGCGTGATCCGGTCGATGCACACCGAACGGCCGAATCATGAGCCGTCGCTGTTCATGCTCAACTGCGGCGACCGGTTGCCGGGACGGCCGTCGATGGGCTCCTGGCTGACATACGGACTAGGCACGGAGAACCAGAACCTTCCGGGTTTCGTCGTGCTCTGTCCGGGGCTGCCTGTGCTGGGCCACCAGCTTTGGACGTCGGCGTTTCTTCCGGGGATCTATCAGGGCACGTATCTCTCGACCGAGGAGAAGGATCCCGACAAGCTCATCCAACACATTCGCAATCTGAACCTTACGCCGGCGCAGCAGCGGCATGAGCTCGATCTGCTGGCGAAGCTGAATCGGCATCACATGCAGAAGGAGGGCGCCGATCCGCAGCTTGAGGCGACGATTCAGTCGGCCGAGATTGCATTCCGGATGCAGACGGAGGCGCCCGAGGCATTCGATATCACGCGTGAGCCGGAATCGGTTCGCGAACGCTATGGTTCGAGCGATTTTGCGCGCGGCTGTTTGATGGCGCGACGGCTGGTGGAGCGAGGGGTCCGGATGGTCCAGGTCTACTACGGCAACTTCCAGCCGTGGGACAACCACGACGACATCATGATTCACAAGGTACTGGCGCGCCAGAGCGATTCGGCGATCGCCGCTCTGATTCAGGATCTGAGGGCGAGCGGGCTGCTGAAGGAGACCCTGATCATCGTGGGCGGCGAGTTCGGTCGAACGCCGTCGGTAGAGGTCAGCGGCCTGATCAAGGTCCAGAACGGGCGCGACCACAACAACCACGGCTTTAGCTACCTGCTGGCCGGCGGCGGAATCAAGGGCGGGATGGTCTACGGAGCGACCGACGACTTTGGATTTAAGGCGGTCGAAAAGCCGGTCCACGTGCACGACCTGCACGCGACGGCGCTGCACCTGATGGGGCTGGATCATAAGCGCCTGACTTACCGCCACAGCGGCCGGGACTTTCGCCTGACCGACGTGCACGGCGAGATCGTCCAGGAGATCCTGGCCTGAAGTGATGCTGGGGATCCGGCGCGCCAGATCCGTATTTACTCCGACGCTCACCCAGATCGGGACGGCTATCGCGCTGGTTTCGGTCTCCGTGTTCTTCCTTGCCCTGATCGTTGTCTACGCCATCATCTTCGCTTCGCGATACGAACCGTTGACACTGCGCTTCCCGGCATCGCTCTGGGCGAGCACGGCACTGCTGCTCGCCGCCAGCGTGAGTCTCGAGACGGCGCGCCACGCGATCTGGCGCGGGCGGGTAAGCCGGTTCCGATCGCGGCTGCTCCTGACGGTACTGCTCGGCGGGGCGTTCGTTGTTTCGCAAGTCTTCTCATGGGGCGAACTCCTGGAGCAAGGGGTTTTCCTGAGGGGGAATCCGCACGGCTCGGCCTTCTATCTGTTCACCGGGGCGCACGGACTGCATATTTTAGGCGGACTCGGATGGCTCGGCCATCTGCTCCGGAGCGGGCGGGCACTGACGGAGACGGCCGAGGAGCACCGGTTGCGCCGATACAGGGCAACGGTGGGAAGCGCGGCATTGTACTGGCACTTCATGACCTGCATCTGGGCGGTTCTGTTCGTGCTACTCTATCGCTGGAGCTCGATCTGAGCCGCGCGAGTGGCCCTTCAACTGCCCGTCACTACAGTTGCGATGGCCAGATATCGAGGACCGAAGTTTAAGCTCTCCCGGCGCGAGGGCGTCAATGTCACGGGTACAACTTCTCCGAGACTGGAGAAGGTCCTGGAGACGCTTCCTGGGGGGAGGCAGAGGCCAAGGCGAGTTTCCGAATACGGATTGCGCCTGCGCGCCAAGCAGCGGGTCAAGGCGCAGTACGGCATGCTGGAGCGCGCGTTCCGGCGCTTTTTCGAAGAGGCGCGGCGCATGCCGGGGCCGACCGGACTGAACCTGCTGCAACTGCTCGAACGGCGGCTCGACAACGCCGCCTACCGGCTCGGCTTCGCGCGGACGCGGCCCATGGCGCGGCAGCTGGTACGGCACAGCCATGTGTCGGTGAACGGCAAGCGCGTGAACATCCCTTCGTACCTGGTGAAGCCGGGCGACGTGATCCGGCTGCAGCCTGCGGCGGCGAAGATTCCGGTGGTCGAGGAAGAGATGCTGACGCGCGGAGTGACGGCGTCGTGGCTGGAACGGGACGGCGATACCGGCCGCGTGATTGGAATGCCGAAGCGCGAAGACATCGAGCCGGACATCCGCGAAGACCTCATCGTTGAGTTCTATGCGCGCTAGCAGCTCACGAAGAACGCTGCCGGGCGATCTCGCGACGCATGCGATCGAGCGTGCGGGCGCGGTCGACCTCGGTGGCTTGGGACACCAGACTTACGTCGTACCGGACGCGGCAGCGCAGGCACTCGACCAGGTACGCGCCCGCCTCGCATCGCACCTCAACCGGCCTTCCGCAGAAATAGCAATACTCGCCCCTCATCCCTGCCTCGGAAGTTGGACCGCAGCGGGAGTATGAGGTTTCGGCCGTTCGTGCTGAAACGTCCCTGACGCAAGGGCGTCCACTTCTTTGAACCGAAGGAGGGCGAAAGTCGTGGCGAGCACGCGACAGCTTCGGAACGCGATTCTGACAGGGGTGGGTGCAGGCGCGGGATTCTGGGCCGTCCTGCGGCTCTGGAGCGAGCGGCGGCGAGAGCAGCGGCGCCTGCCTCTCACGATCCATCTGCCCGCCCCGGTCGAGGAAACGCAGCTTACGGCAAACGGTTCGATTCAGTTCATCGGGACCGCGACCATCCTGCTGCGCTACGCCGGATTCACCATCCTTACGGATCCGAACTTCCTCCACAGCGGCGAGCGGATTCACATGGCTTACGGACTGGTCAGCGCCACGCGCCAGACCGATCCGGCGCTGGAGGTCGGGAACCTGCCGAAGATCGATTTCGTGGTGCTCTCGCACAACCACGAAGACCATTTCGACCGCGTTGCCGCCGGGCGTCTGGAGAAAACCACCCCGATCATCACGACCCGCGACGCGGCGCGCCTGCTGCGGCGTAAGGGCTTCCAACTGGTCTACTCGCTGGCGACTTGGCAGTACATTGACCTGCGGAAGTCCGACGCCACGGTACGGGTGACGGCGATGCCGGGACGGCATGGACCGCTCCTGCTCCGTTCGGTGCTGCCCAGCGTGAACGGGCACATGCTGGATTTCGGGCCGGTGGGCGATGTAAATCCGCTGCGCGTGTATCTCTCGGGCGATACTCTGGTGCACCGGCGGCTTCGCGAGATTCCGCGGCGCTATCCGGGCGTGGACATCGCGGTGCTGCACCTGGGCGGGACGCGGGTTCTCGGCGTGCTGATGAGCATGGATGGCAAGCAGGGACTTGAAGCGCTGCGGATTATCGCCCCGCGCGTCGCAATATTGGTTCATTACAACGACTACGACATCTTCCGCTCACCGCTCGATCACTTCGCCTCCGCGGTGCGGGAGGCGGGACTCGAAGACCGTGTTGTTTACCTGACTCACGGCGAAACATACGAGTTCACCGCGCCCGAAATCCAGCGGCCGGAACCGGCCTTGATCAGGACCTGACTGAATCAGTGCAGGATCACACCCGCCTCGATTTTGTCCTTCGGGTATAGGACCTTGGCGGCCGGGAAGCGCTCACGCGCCGCCGGGCTCAGCTCAACGGCGGGAATGCGGTCGGCGCGCTTGTTCTCGCGGCACGCAGTGAGCAGGTAGCGCGCCCTGGCGCGCTGGACCATTTGAGCCAGTGAGTCGCTTTCGGGGGGTCCGAAGACCTCCCCGCCGCTGGCATGGGCGATTCTTGCCAGCGACTGGGCTGCCATGGGCTCTGCAACGCGCGGGGTGTCGCGGCGTGCCGGCGCGGGCAGCGAGACGCGCACGGGCGCGCGCTGGGCCTCAAGCGGCGTCAGATAGAGCGGAACGCCCCGCAGGACGAGCGCGGGCAGGACCTGTTCGGCCCGGAAGCGCGCCGACTCGTCCCACTCCTCGCCCCACATCAGGATGACGCGGCCCCTGGTGGAGTCGGCCTGCTCCTTCTCGGGGAAAAGCTTCACTCCGTCGAGCAGGGCATCCATGTTCCGGACGGCCAGGAAGCGGAACGCGCCTTCGATCCCGGTGATGGCCTCGAAGATTTCGTTGGGATCGCTGCTCCAGGTGACGCGCGTATGGCGGCGCTGGGTGAAGCTGATGACGGTGACGCGATCCTCCGGCAGCAGTTCGGTGACGAACAGACGGGCCGCGGAGGACAGCAGCCCTCCCGTCGAGCGCTCCTGCAGGAGCAGAACGATATCGAGAGGAAGGTTCGAATGCGCTTCGATGACCTCCGGGCCGACGCGCCGGCCTTGTATGCGGAAGTCGGCGGCGGTCAGGCCCGGGATGGGGTCGCCCCGCCGGTCGATCACCTGAACGCTCAGGCGCAGTTCGCCAGGGCACGGCGTCTGGCCGGCCGCCGCCTGGACCAGGGCGAGCGCCAGGATCGGCGCACAGAGAGTCATCCCGAATCGCATGCTGTTGTACGCCTACCATTGAGCCACACTTCTGCCCCATTCGGGAAGCCCGCGGGCTGTTAAAGCCGGGTGCGCGACGTGAAAGTGGAACTCAAGCCCGGCGCGACTCCCAATAGTCCTCAAAGCGACCGCTGATCCGGCTGC
>JBKBWD010000099.1:0-18557 GCA_046289265.1 Bryobacteraceae bacterium
TCTACACTACCGCAGCTTCCGCCTCCTCCGTCAACCACCATATTCCAGTGGCGCCAAATCTAATTTGGACAAGAGTGACTGCGCATCCGGCGTGCCGTCGACTACATCCACCAACTGCGTGAGGCGGTTGTAGCTGAATATGAACTCGTGAGTAACTGTCGGCGAAATGACGTTGACCAGGTTCCACGACCATGACGAGCCGGGCTTTTTACGGAACTGCGGGAAGATCGGTGAAGGCAGGGTCGAGAAGATGCCGAGGGGCTGGCTCTCCTGCTGGGAATCGTCGGCCCAGCGGAAGAAGAAGTTCGCGTTCGACGAGATCTGCCAGTCATACCGCAGCACCTTGGCGTCCTTGCGGAAGTTATATTGCTGCTGGTAGGGGAACCGCACGAGTTCGGGCGCCCCAGGAGCACCGGGCGCGCCGCTCACGTCGAAGAAGCTCATCACGTTGAGAAAGCCCTGTGCGTTGCGGCTCCACTCCGAGCGCGGGACGATGTTGCCGGGATAGGGGTCGCCGCCGATGATGCGGCCGCCGGCTCCGCGGACGACGGTGCCGGGACGGAAGACCTGGCCGAGGCGATGGGGCGTATTCTGTCGATTGTCGTCCTGGATGAAGCCGGGACGATAGAGCCGGCTGAGGTCGCCAGTGAGCAGGTCAGTGTGAGGCAGATCGACGAAGTTGTTGCCGATCGGCCGGCCGGCGCGCGTTCCCTCATAGTTGAAGAAGAAGAACATGCGCTTATCGTTCCGCGTCGACAGCCTTGGCAGGTAAATGGGACCGCCGATGTTGGCGCCGAACTGGTTGAAGCGCAGCGGCGCGGTTTTCCCGGTGGTGTCGAACGGCAGGCGGGCATCAAGCGCGTTGTTCCGCAGGAACTCGTACAGAGTGCCGTGATACTGGCTGGTGCCGCTTTTGGTGTTGATCGAGATCAGGACGCCAGGATTGCGGCCGTATTCTGCATTAAAGGTCGAGGTCTGGACCTTGAACTCTCCGACCGCGTCCAGAGAGATCTGTGTGAACTGGCCGTCGTTGGCGCCGACGTCGGTGTTGATGGTGCCGTCCAGGAACACGTTGTTCATTGAGCCGCGCAGGCCGTTCACCTGGAAGGAGTCCGTGTTATTGAACGCCAGGCGGAAATTCGAGCGGTCATTGGAAACGACGCCCGGAAGGGTGCGCATTAGCGACTGGAAGTCGCGGCCGTTGAGTGAAAGTTCCGTAACCTGCCGTCCCGTGATCACGAAACTCTTGTTGGCCGTGGCAGTCTCGACGAGGGGAATCTGGTCGCTCACCGTCACGTAATCCACGACATCGCCGACCTCCATCGAAAGCGCGCCGAGATCCAGGATCTGGTTCTGATCAAGCCGCAATCCGGCCTGTTGGAGCGTCTTGAACCCAGTCGTCTCGCTCCGCACGGTATAGGTTGCAGGCAGTAGATTTCTCAGGTAAAACCGGCCGTCCTCGCCTGTGGTGGTTTCGCGGGCGACGAGTTGCTTTGCTTCGTCGAAGGCCGAAACCTTTGCGTTCGGGATGCTGGCGCCCTGAGCGTCCACCAGCGATCCCTGAATCGTCCCCGTCTGCGCCGCGCTCACCCCAACGAAGAGCAGACATAATATCAATCCCTGGAAAAGGTGCTTCAATCTAACCTCCGGATCTCAACATCAAAAGTGTGCCCGTTTAGCGTAGGGGATGGCGGCGCCGGGCAACAAGGCTAATGGGGTTACCGTCGGGCTAGTAAACTTCCGGCAATTCAAAAGCTCCAAGGGTTAATCCTACGGGACGCCGGGGGGAACGATTCGGCACTTTGCGATACAGGTTAATTAAACCGTTGCAACGACAACAGGTTACAGTATTTCCCTCTTGCGTTACAGCAATGTGTAACCCCAGGTTACGCCCCCCTTGCATTGCGGCGAGGCTCTCGGCTATACTGACCACACCGTCAACTGCGGAGGGGAGTTAGAGGGGGATCTAACGGCAAGGCTTGCGCGCGCCGTCGCGCATTTCCCAATTCGGGTTGCCTCCGCTGGGCGGTCGAACGAGGCCGCGCTGCCAATGCACACAGATGGTCGCTACGAAGTCGAGCGGCTCGCCTTACAGCGGCTGCTGTCCTCCGAGTATTTCGACCGCGCGCCGGGTCTGGCTCGTCTGCTTCAATATGTCTGCGAGAAGTATTTCGCGGGCGAGGAGGAGCAGGTCAAAGAGTACAACATCGCGATCGAGGCGCTGGGCCGGGGACCGGACTTTGACCAGAAGAAAGATTCGATCGTTCGCGTCGAGGCGCACCGTCTCCGGAAGCGCCTGCACGAGTACTATACCTCGGCCGGCGCCGAGGATCCGGTGCAGATCACGATCCCGGAAGGCCGGTACATACCCCGTTTTGTTTACCGTGACACCGCGCAACTCCAGCTTGTAAAGGATACAGCGGTCCATGTACCGGTTGGCGAAATCCGGAGGACGAAAGACCGGGTCCGCGTCGGGGCCGTCTCCTTGTTGCTCATCGCCTTGGCGTTGATGGCGTGGCAGTACTTCCCAGGCCAGCCTTCGGCGGAGGCCCGCGCCGGCGTGTCTCCCAATCCCGACGGCGCCATTCCGGACCTGGACGCGGTGCGAATCCTGGCGGGGCACACGCAGGGGAATTACACCGATCGCTTTGGGAAGGTGTGGTTGAGCGACCGATACGTGCAGGGAGGTGAAGCGCAGCCGACCCCGTCCAGAAACATTCGCTGGGCGTACGACCAGATGCTCTACAAGCACCAGCGCACGGGTGAATTCAGCTACGGCATTCCACTGAAGCCCGGCGCGTATGAGCTACGCCTGATGTTTGCCGAGACGATGTACGGGGAGGGCAACACGCTCGGTGGCGGCGAGTCCACGCGGCTGTTCCGCATTGAAATCAATGGCAAGCGTCTGGACAACGAACTCGACGTCATCGCCGATGCCGGAGGGAGCAACACAGCGACGGTGAAAGTGTTCCGGGATGTGCGCCCGTCCGAGGATGGGCATTTACATTTGCGCTTCACACCTTCGCGGGCCTTTCTGAACGCCATCGAGATTGTTCCCAGCAGCGCGGGCAGAGTCCGGCCTCTGCGGTTCACGGCCCGTTCCCATGTCTACCAGGACGTACACGGCAATCTATGGGAGCCCGACTGGCCGGCATCCAGCGGAGTCCTGATGCTGCGCCCGAATTCGACAGAGGGCTCTTTCGATCCCGAGCTCTATCGGGGAGAGCGCTACGGAAACTTCGAGTACACGATTCCGGTAGCGCCGGGGCGATACAAAGTGACGCTCCACTTCTCCGAGCACTGGTTCGGTCCGGGCATGCCCGGCGGCGGGGGCGCCGGCAGCCGAATTTTCGACGTGCACTGCAACCATCGTCCGCTGCTGACAAACTTCGATGTGATTAAGGAAGCCGGCGGGCCTTTGCGTGCGCTGAAGAAGACGTTCCACGGCGTGGAGCCGAACCCGCAGGGTAAACTGATTTTCACCTTCCGTCCATCCCGCAATTACGCTTTGATCAACGCGATCGAGATCGTGGATGAGTGACCGCTATACGGGCGGCGTCGGCGGCTCCTTGCCGGTCAAACCCTGGTCGGCCTTCTCCGGATCGTAGGCGGGATTCGGCGACGGCATCGCGGCTTTCACCGAGCGCCTCCAGTTGACCAGCGCCCTGTGCAGCTCTTTTGCTTTGCCGGGCAGCTTTTGCACAAGGTTCCGCTGCTCGCCGATGTCTTCGCCCAAATCGTACAGTTCCAGGCGCATGTCCTCGTAGAATTCGATGAGTTTGAAGTTGCCGATACGAACGGCCGCGCCGGGAACGCCGCCCTGGTTGCTGTAATGCGGGTAATGCCAGTAGAGCGCGTTGCGCCGGAGCCGTCCAGAGCCCGTCAGAGCCGGCGTGAGGTCGACACCGTCGACCGGGCGCTGCTGCCGCACACCCGCCATCGCAAGGATTGTGGGGAAGAGATCGATAGTGCTGACCGGAGCGTCGCTGATGGCCCCGGCCTTGATCCGGCCCGGCCACTTCACGATGAGCGGAACGCGGATGCCGCCTTCGTAAAGATGCCCCTTCCCTGCCCGCAGCGGTGCGTTCGACGTGACCGCGTTCCTGCGGGACCCCTCGTATCGGAGGCCGCCGTTGTCGGAGACAAACACGATGACCGTCCGGTCTTCCAACCCCAACTCCCGCACTTTGCTCTGAATCCGCCCGACACCTTCATCCAGGCTCTCCACCATCGCGGCGTAGACCGGATCGTTTTGTGCATCGCCCGGCTTGATCCGGGCACCGTACCTGGCGATCATCTCCTCTTTCGCCTGCAGCGGCGTGTGAACGGCGAAGTGCGGGAGGTAGAGAAAGAAGGGCCGGCCGCGATTCTCTTCGATGAACCGTTCCGCGCGCCAGGTGAGATGGTCGGTCAGATACTCGCCATCGGAGCGCGCGTCGAGTCCGGGGATCTTGTACGGAGCGAAGTAGGACGGAGGACTCCCGCGCTCGGTGCCCCCGAGGTTGAGGTCGAAACCCTGCGCCTCCGGATAGAAACCGTGTCCGCCGAGGTGCCACTTTCCGATGCTTGCCGAGACATAACCGGCGGGCTTGAGAGCCTCGGCGATCGTGACTTCCTCCAGCGGCAACTGCTGTTCGAAGGCGGGGGTCAGCAGTTTCGCCGTAGGCCACTGCTTTCTGCCGGGAATCCAGTCGGTGAGATGCAGGCGGGCCGGATACTTACCCGTGAGCAGACTTGCGCGCGTCGGCGAGCAGACCGGGCACGCGGCGTAGCCGTTGGTGAAGCGAACGCCTTCGCTTGCCAGCCTGTCGAGATTGGGCGTTTCGTAGACCTTGCTTCCGTAGCACCCGAGGTCGGCCCAGCCGAGATCGTCGGCGAAGATCACGATGAAATTCAGCTTCGGCTGTGTTTGCGCGGCGAGGGCGCCTCCGCCAAGCAGTAGGGCGGCGTCCCGCAGAAAATCTCTTCGTCTCATTCGGAATCCTTTTCTACCGGCCTCGTTTCGCGCGGGCGGCCAGCACGTCGGCCCATGGCAGCACCTGGCATCGCTTCGCCCAGTTCTCCCAGGACCGCGCCATCTCCTCAGCCCGCTCCGGGTGGCGCTTCACCTGGTCCTGCGTTTCGGTCCGATCCGCGGCGAGGTTGTACAGCTCCCAATCGCCGTTGTGCATGGCGACCAGCTTCCAGTCGCCTTGGCGCACGGCCCGGTTACCCTGGTGTTCCCAATAGAGCGCATCGTGGTCGGAGTCTTTCGATCCACGCAGCGCAGGAAGGAAGCTGCGGCCTTCGATCGGAGTGAGGCGAAATCCATTGCGCTCGGCGGGCGTCGGCACGCCGGCGGCTTCGAGGCAGGTCGGCATCAGGTCGATGATGTGGGACGGGCGGCTCTGCATCGTATCGCCGCGAATCGCCGACGGCCACCGGACGATCAGGGGCGAGGCGATGCCGCCCTCGTGCGTTCGCGCCTTGAACTGACGAAACGGCGTGTTGCTCAAATGCGCCCATTCGAAACCGTAGCTCTGAAAGGTCACCGCCGAACCCGGCGTCACGGAAGGATCGTTGCCGTGACGAATCTGCCGGCCGTCCGGCGTCGTGCCCGAGTAGTTAGCGTTACTGAAGTTCGATCGGATGACCTCGTCGGAGGCGCCGTTATCGGATAAGAACATCACCAGGGTGTTGTCTTCGATGCCCTTCTCTTTCAGCTTCGCCAGGATGCGTCCGACGCCCTCGTCCATCAACTCCATCTGGGCGGCGTAGACGGCCATACGTCGCGCCTCCCATTCTTTGTTCGGCGTGTCCTTCCACTCCGGCACACGTTCGTCGCGCGGCGGCAGGCTCCAGCGCCTGTCGATCACGCCTAGCGAGACCAGGCGCCGGTGCCGCTCCCGGCGCAGCTCGTCCCAGCCACGCCGGTAGAGCTTCTCGTACTTGCGGATGTGCGATTCGAGCGCGTGGAGAGGCCAGTGTGGCGCGGTGAAGGCGGTATAGACGAAGAACGGCGCATCTCCGGAGGCGAACTCGTCGATCTGCTTCACAGTCTCGTCCGCGATCGCGCTGGTGTAGTAGAAACCAGGCTCAACGGGGGGCAGCTCCTCATTGCCGCGGACCAGCATGTTTGGGAAGAAGTAATTCCCGCCGCCGTGCAGGGTGCCGAAGAAGCGTTCGAAGCCGCGCTGCAGCGGCCAGTTGTGCTTGCCGCCCTCGATCCGCGCGACGTGCCACTTGCCGCTCATCCCGGTGCGATAGCCGGCGGCGCGCAGCGCCTCCGCGATTGTGATGCAGTTGGGGCTGAGTTCGCCCCGGTATCCGGGCAGGCCGTCATCCCCGACCATGTGACCGACGCCGGCCTGGTGCGAATAGAGGCCCGTCATCAGCGACGCGCGGGAGGGGCAGCAGCGCGCCGTGTTGTAAAACTGCGTGAAGCAGACGCCCCCGCGGGCGAGGCTGTCCACGTTCGGAGTGGCGATTTCGGAACCGTAGCAGCCGAGGTCGGAAAAGCCCATGTCGTCCACCATAATCAGGACGATGTTCGGCCGCTTCGCTTGAGCCAAGGCGAGCGGACCGAAGGCGGCGAGCGCACCTGCCGACTTCAGGAACTGGCGTCGATTCGGAGGCATCGTGCGGCTATTGTACCTGACCGGCCTGCTCCCAGTTGACCGCGCTCTCCGGCACTCTGATACACTGGCGCCGAGTCATCATGTCGAACTCTTCGGAAAAGAAGCTCCGCAGCCAAAGTTGGTTCTGGGGCAAGGAATACTATAACTTCTCCCGCCGCGCCAACCTGCGAGCCGAGGGTTTCAATCGCGACGTTTTCCAAGGCAAGCCCACCATCGGGATTTGCAACTCCTGGAGCGAGCTGAACAACTGCAACGCCCATCTCCGCCAAGTGGCCGAAGCGGTCAAGCGGGGCGTCTGGGCCGCGGGGGGATTTCCGCTGGAGTTCCCTACGATCTCGCTCGGCGAGCAGTTCATGAAGCCGACGACGATGCTGTTCCGCAACCTGATGGCGATGGACGTGGAGGAGTCGATCCGGGCCAATCCTATCGACGGAGTGGTCCTGCTCTGCGGCTGCGACAAGACGACACCGGCGCAACTGATGGGCGCCGCCAGCGCCGACATCCCGGCCATCGTTGTGCCGGGCGGACCCACGCTCAGCGGCAACTATAAGGGCAAGGTTTTCGGCCAGGGCACCGACGGCCGAAAGATTTTCGATCTCTACCGCACCGGCCAGGTCAGCGAAGAGGAACTCCAGGCGATCGAAGGCTGCATGGTCCGCAGCGCCGGCCACTGCACCGTCATGGGTACGGCTTCGACAATGACCAGCCTCGCCGAGGCGCTCGGCATGACGCTCCCCGGCTGCGCCAACATCCCGGCCGTAGACTCCCGCCGGATGGCCATCGCCGAAGCGACCGGCCGGCGCATCGTCCAGATGGTTTGCGAGGACCTGAAGCCCAGCCAGATCATGACACGCGAGGCATTTGAGAACGCGATCACCGTTGACATGGCGATCGGCGGCTCCACCAACGCGGTGGTCCACCTGCTCGCCATCGCGGGCCGCCTCGGCATCCGCCTGACGCTGGACGATTTCGACCGTATTTCACGCTGCACGCCGTACCTCGCCAACGTCAGACCCTCCGGCCAGTACCTGATGGAGGATTTCTTCTACGCCGGCGGCCTCCCAGCCGTGATGCGCGAACTGCTGCCGCTGCTCCACCGCGACTGCCTCACGGTTTCCGGCAAGACAATCGGCGAGAACGTCGCCGATGCCGAGTGCCACAACCGCGACGTAATCCGCGCCTTCTCGGAGCCTCTGCACCCGGAGGGCGGGACCGTCTGCCTCTACGGCAACCTCGCGCCCAACGGGGCCGTGCTCAAGCAGACCGCTGCCTCACCCGAGTTGCTACAGCATCGCGGCAAGGCCTACGTCTTTGAGAACCATGACCAGATGCTCGCGGAGATCGACAGCCTCGATCTGCCGGTGGATCGCAACACGGTCCTGGTGCTGAAGAATGGCGGCCCGAAAGGCGCTCCGGGATTCCCGGAGTGGGGCCACATTCCGATGCCGCGCGTGCTGCTCAATGCGGGCGTCACCGACATGGTGCGGATCTCGGATGCGCGCATGAGCGGCACGAGTTTCGGCACCGTGGTGCTGCACATCTCACCAGAATCGGCGATCGGCGGGCCGCTGGCGATTGTGCAGACCGGCGACGAGATCACGCTTGATGTCGCCAACCGCAGGCTCGATCTCAACATCCCGGCCGAGGAGATGGAGCGGCGGCTCAAGAGCTTCCTGCCCGCGCCGCCGCACTACACGCGCGGCTATGGCAAGCTCTTTCTGGCCCACGTGACCCAGGCCCACCTGGGCTGTGATTTCGATTTTCTCGCTGCCGAGGAAAGCTGAGTCATGCCCTTCGTCTCGATCACCCGGCTGCGGCTTCGCTCGGCCCGGTTCTTGCCGGGTTTCCTGTGGTTCAGTCTTCTGAGCACCCTACAGGCGAAGCGCAGCCCGGGGAATCTCGGGATGTCCGGCTTGCGGGACGCCAATCTGGCGTTCTGGACGGCAACACTCTGGGAGAATGAAGCGGCCATGCGCGTATTCATGCTTTCCGGCGCGCACCGCCGCGCCATGCCGAAGCTGGCGCGTTGGGCCGACGAAGCGGCCGTCGCACACTGGACCCAGGACTGCACCGATCTCCCCGATTGGACCGAGGCTCACCGGCGTCTCTCGACCGAAGGGTGCATGTCGAAAGTAAATCATCCTTCGCCGCGGCAACTCGCCAGGGAGATTCCGGCGCCCAGGGTTTAGCGTCAGCACCGGCGCCTGCGCGAAATCGCGCAGCCGCGCCATCCCGCACGGGACCTCGGGATCGAAGCCCCCGCCAATCAGCGTCTTCGCTTTGGAACCCTACCTGCATCCGGGTCGGCGAGGGAGCAGACCATGCGACGATTCGACGAACTGATCCGGTCCGGAATGACCGTAAGAGACGTGGTGCAGCGCCACCCGGAGACCGCCGTAGTTTTCGAGGACTTCGGCTTCCGGCACGTGTGCTACGACTGCACGATCGAAACGATCGCCCGCAAACACGGGCTGCGGCCGGACGTGGTGATTCTGGCGCTCAACCAAGCCGTTTACGGACCGATAGATGGGCTCCGAACCGAGGTCCACGTGTGAGCAGTTCGTGGCCGGGACCGCTTGACTGATCGTCTTGCAGGTTATCCCGCCGCGGCTTCGGCGGATATCAGGCCGAGTTGCTGAAGCATCGAGAGCTGATCGTAGTAGATGCCCCCCGAGACCGCTTTTCCTTCAGCGTTGTAGCGCATCACTTCGCAGAAGTGCAGCTTCATGGTCCTGCCGGTCGGAGGGTGAGGTCCGATCGGGCCTGTGTTGGTGCCGGTTCCTGTAAATTCCGAGATCACGGTGTCGCCGGCATCCATGTAGACCGCCTCCGTAATCCTCGCATCCGGAAAGACTGTCACCCAGGCTTCCATAAATTGACGGAACTCCTCGGGACCGGTGAAACGGACACTCCGGGCATGGTCTTCGTAGATCGCGCCCTCGGCAAGTTCTCCGATCGCGCCGTCGAAGTCCCGGTTGTTAAACGCGCTATGTGCAGCGCGGAAGCTCTCAACGTTGTTAGCTGCCATGAGATCCTCCGCGATGAGAGTAACAGCATTCGCGACTCGTGGCAAAGGGGTGAATCCTGTCTCAAAAAGCTGCAATTCCAGCCTGTGACTACCCCGCGATCAGCTTGTCCTGAAACTTAGCCCTGAACTTGGCCACTTTCGGCGAGATCACGACCTGGGAGTAACCCTGGTAGGGATTGCTGCGATAGAAGCCCTGGTGCTCCGGCTCGGCCGGGTAGAAGGCTTCGAGCGGCCTGACCTCGGTGACGACCGGGTTGCTCCACAGGTGCTCACGTTCGATTTCGGCGATCACGACCTCGGCGATCTCCTTCTGCTCGGGCGAGTGATACAGAATGATGGAGCGGTATTGCGGGCCAACATCGGCGCCCTGACGGTCCGGCGTCGTGGGATCGTGGATGCTGAAGAAGATTTCTAGCAGCTCTCTGTAGGAGACCGTATTCGGGTCGAAAGTCACCTGGACCACCTCGGCGTGTCCCGTCTTCTTGCCGCACACCTGCATGTACGTGGGGTTCGGGACATGTCCGCCCGCATACCCGGATACGACCCGATCCACGCCTTTCACCTGTTCGAAAACGGCCTCCAGACACCAGAAGCATCCGCCGCCCAGGGTCGCAGCTTCCTTTTCCCCATTGACCATCTACAGCGCCTCCAAGATCATGGTAATGGATGCCCGATACCAAACGCTCAGCTTCCGGCTATGACCTCGGCCCGATCCCACCCGAGGAGCGTGCGCGCCTGGCCGAACGCCTCAATCCCGAGGAGCGGCATATCCTCCTCGACCACGGCACCGAGCGGCCGTTCTGCGGCGCGCTGCTCGATAACAAGCAGCCCGGCGTCTACACCTGCCGCCTCTGCGGCCTGCCGCTGTTCCGCTCGACCGGCAAGTTCGAGTCCGGCACAGGCTGGCCGAGCTTCGCCGAGCCGTTCGATCCGGACCACATTCGCACCGTCCGTGACACCAGCTACGGCATGATCCGGACCGAGATCCGATGCGCCCGCTGCGACGGACACCTGGGGCACGTCTTCCCCGACGGCCCACCGCCGACCGGCCTTCGCTACTGCATCAACTCGGCATCGCTCGAATTCAAGCCGGAAGATGCCGCGCCGCGGCCGGGCTGATCCGCGGACGTGCTAGCTCTTGCGCGGCCGCCGCGCCTCTGACAATCTGAGAATTGGTTTTCGAAGACGATACACAGCTCCCGGACAGCGCGTCCGCGGAAGATTACTTTGCTCTTGGCCTTCGGCTGGCGGGTGCCGGTCGCGTGGCCGAAGCGTTTGAGGCTCTGGAAGCGTGCCTCCAACTCGATCCCAATCGACCGGATGCCTGCAAGCAGCTCGCACGCCTCTCCCGGGCCGCGAACGAGCTTCGCGCGTTCACCAACTGGCGCCACGAGGCGCTGCGCCTCGACCCGGCCGACCCGGAGCCGCACCTGCTCCTGGCCGAAGTTCTCGTCCAGGCCGGGCGATGGAACGAAGCCGGGGACGAGATCGGAATCGCCTTGCGCCTTCGCTCGCTGCCGCCCGAGTTGGACCGCCGCGCGCGAGAGTTGCTCGAGCTGACGCGGCGATACGCGGGCCGCTAACCGGAGCATAAGGACCCCGATGCGCGAACTCCTGATTCTTCTGCTTGCTGTCTGTCTTCCCGCATACTCGCAACAGGAGGCGCCGCACGGCCGTCCGGCGCCGCTCACCGAGCGTGAGCGCCAACTGCTCGATCGCATCGAGCGCCTGGAACAGCGGATCGCGGAACTCGAGCGGCGCGTTATACCCGCAGGCGTGATCGAGGACCAGCCCGATCCCCCTCCCAATCCTCTACCGCCCGCGATTCCGCCGCCTCCGATCTCTCCCGCTAACGACCGGATCCAGTTGGGCGGCGTGCTCGACACCTACTACGGCTACAACTTCAATCAGCCGCCGGGCGGCGTGAACCAATTGCGCGCCTACGACGTGTTCAGCAACCGCTTCAGCCTGAACCAGGCCACCTTTATCGTTGATCGCCGCCCCGATCCGGACCTCGGCAGCCGCTTTGGGATGCGCGTCGACCTCATGTATGGCCAGGCGACCGAAACCCTGCAGGGCAACCCCCGCCACGAACCGCGGCCGCAGGTCTACCGGCCGGTCTTCCAAGCCTACGGAACCTACGTCGTACCGCTCGGCCGCGGTCTGACCGTTGATTTCGGCAAGTGGGCCAGCAGCGTCGGATTCGAGGGCAATTATACCCGCGAGCAGATCAACTACTCCCGGTCTTACTGGTTCGCCTTCCTGCCGTTCTACCATTTCGGCGCGCGAACCAACTACGACGTGAATAACTCCCTGAGCCTCGGCTACTGGCTGGTCAACGGCATCGAGCAGTCGGAGGATTTCAACCAGTTTAAGTCCCAGGCGGCCCTTGCGCACTGGAAGCCTACGCAGAACCTGTCGTGGCAGCTACTGTACTATGTCGGCCGTGAGCAGCGAACTTTCGCCCCCGGAGGAGACCCCCCCGGCGCCATCCAGCCCGATATCCCCGCCACTCCGATCCTTCCGATACCGGACGGCCGCACTCACATCTGGCACACTTACGCGGACTGGCAGACCACTTCGAAACTTCGCCTGGTGGGGGAGGGGGCGTTTTATCTCGAAAGGGTCTTTGCGACCTCGCGGCCGGGTCAGACGTACGGCGGCGCGGCGTACGCGCAGTACCGTTTCACCCGAAACTTCACGCTCGGAGGCCGCCTGGCATTCATGAATGACCGAAACGGGCTGTTCAGCTCCGTGCCGCAGCGGCTGCTCGACACCACCGCGACCGCTTCGTTCGATCTCGGCCAGGGCCTGCAGGTCCGGCTCGAGTTCCGGAATGACCACTCCAATCGCGACTTCTTCGTTACCGGAACCCCTGGATTATTGAGACAGAACCAGCCCACCGCGATCCTCGGAATGATCTGGACGGGGGCGTCTTATCTCCCTCCGCTGCGGCGCAGCGGAAACTGATCTCGCCCGTCCGTGGTACACTGGTGCCGGTCGACAGCAGGCGTTTCATCTATCTTTCGGATAAAAGCCGGTGCCGCCCTTGAACATTTTCATTGTTGAGGATAGCGAAGCCGACATACTGCTTGTCCGCGAATCCCTCCACACCCGCGAACTCGCGTTCGATCTGGACGTGGCCATGGATGCCGAGGAGGCGTTCCGCTGCCTCGATGGCCTGAAAGAATGCCCGGACCTTTGCCTCCTTGATCTCAACCTCCCCAGGGGCGATGGTCACGAGGTGCTCCAGGCCATCCGGCGCAACCCGATCTGTTCGGATATTCCGGTCGTAGTCATTACTTCTTCGGACTCCCCCAAGGATCGCGCGCGAGTCGCCGAACTCGGCGCCGACCGGTATTTCCGCAAGCCCCTGGACCTGGACGAATTCCTCACGCTCGGTTCGGTCGTCGAAGATGTGCTGCGGCAGCGGGGCCGCTTGAATCCGGGTGGTGAGTGATACGGAATACGTTCGGAATTACGCTGGAACGATTTTCAGATTCCGATTAGTCTAAGGAATAGGGCCAACGCATATGCAGCGCTTATTTCCAGGTTTCCTGTGCCTTTTCGCGACCGTCGCGTTCGCACAAGCTCCGGCAGCGCAGGGTGGCGCTTTCCAACCGGCCGACCCCAGGCTGGGCCGCCTCGAGGGCAAACTGGTGAACTCCGTGACGGGGGAGCCTATCCGGCGCGGCAATCTGTCTCTCATGCCAAACTCTCCGGCCGTTCCGTTCAACCCGGCGCAGCGCCTGACCGCACAGTCTGATGCTGAAGGTGTCTTCGTCTTCGAGAACGTCGAGCCCGGGACGTACCGGCTGATGGCCGAGCGCACCGGCTTTGTGCGCCAGACCTATGGCGCCCGTTCCAACCCCTTCGTGGGGACGCCCATTACCCTGACGCCAGGGCAGCAATTGAAAGGGCTGGAGTTCAAGCTGACGCCCCAGACCGCCATCACCGGATCAGTTGTCGATGAAGAGGGCGAACCCATGCCCGAGGTGATGGTAATGGTAACCACTCCCAGCGGCACGGTGGGAGGTCCAACCAGTCTCGAAAGGACCAATGACCGCGGTGAGTTCCGAATCGCGAACCTGAATCCGGGAAAATACCTGGTGTTCGCCCGTCCGATGCGCCGTCCGGAACGGGATTCCAGGGAGGCATACATCGGCACGTACTACCCTGGTGTGACCGACAGAGTGCAGGCCGTCGCCATCGAAGTGGCGGCGGGACGCGATACGGGCGGCATCGTCGTACCGGTTCGGAAGGCCAGAGTTTACCGAATCTCCGGCAAGCTCAGCGGTCTCACGGGACCGCTCGACCGGGTTCAGCTTACCCTGGCCCCGCGCCGGAACTCTGGCGACCCGCCCTTCCGGGAAAGCTTCTTCAGCCTGGTGAGACCGGACGGAGGATTCGAGCTACATGCGGTTCCAGGCGAATACGACCTTCTGGCGCTTCAGATGGCCGACCGTCGGACCGTCATGGCTGCCCGCGTTCCGATCAACCTTGGCACCGAAGATATCGAGAATCTCGTCATCGCATACCAGGAGCCCACGGTTCTGACGGGCTCGATCCGCGTCGACGGTGAGAGCGACATCAACTTGCAGCGGGTCCAGATCGCCTTCCGCTCAGAGACCGCCAACCTCTTCATCCCACCGGTTTCGATCGAGAAAGACGGCACTTTCAAGATCGATCGGGTTTCGAGGGACCTCATGTACTTCGTATTCCAAGGTATGCCCGAGGGATGCTATGCCCGGGCGGTGATGCTCGGCAGCCAGAACGTGCTCGACTCGGGCCTGGACCTGACCAATGCCGGCGAATCGGTTTCCGTCGAGGTCATCCTCAGCCCCAAGGCCGCAACCGTCACTGGCGCGATCACCGATGGGGAGAAGCCGATTCCCGGAGTCAACGCGTATCTCGTTCCGCAGCCTCTCTCGGGCAGCCGCTACTACCTATATCGGCAGGTGACAACCGACCAGAACGGGCAGTTTATGCTGCAGAACATTACTCCCGGAGAGTACAGAATTTTCGCGACGGAGGAACTGGTCCCTTCGCCGCTGCAAAATCCGGACGCCCTCAAGGCATACCTGTCCGAGGCGAAAAGCATCTCGATTCGCGAGAGCGCCCGGGAGGTTATCGAGCTGAAGCTGCCGAAGCCGTGACGGTGAATTGTTCTGATCCGTAGGACCAACGCATATGACGCGCTCACTTCCTGGAATTCTGTGCCTTTTCGTGACCGTCGCGTTCGCACAAGCGCCGGCGGCGCAGGGCGGCGCTTCCCAGCCCGCCGATTCCAGACTCTGCCGCCTTGAGGGCAAGCTGGTGAACTCCCTGACGGGGGAGCCTATCCGGCGAGGCAATCTGTCTCTAAGTCCAAACGCTCAAGTCGCTCCGTTCAACGCGGCGCAGCGTATGACCGCACAATCGGATGCTGAAGGTGTTTTCGTATTCGAGAACATCGAACCCGGAACGTACCAGCTGATGGCCGAGCGCACCGGCTTCGTGCGCCAGGCTTATAGCGCCCGATCCAACCCATTCTCCGGGACGCCCATAACCTTGGCCCCAGGACAGCGATTGAAAGGACTGGAGTTTAAGCTCACGCCGCAGACTGCGATCACCGGGACGGTCATCGACGAGGAGGGCGAACCCATACCCGAAGTGATGGTCTTCGCGACCAACCGGTTCGGTGTGATGACCGGTCCCGGTTTCGGGAGAACGAATGACCGTGGGGAGTTCCGCCTGGCCAATCTGAATCCTGGAACATACTCGGTGCTTGCGCGGCCCATGCGGCGTCCCGAAACGGATTCCACCGAAACCTACGTCTGGACATACTACCCCGGAGTAACCGACCCTGGGCAGGCCGTCTCGATCGAGGTGGCCGCAGGGCGCGATACGACCGGCATCGTCATTCCGATGCAGAAAGCCAGAGTCTACCGCATCTCCGGCAAAATCATTGGTACGGATAACCCTTCGCCCCAGCTTCAGGTTGCTCTGGTGCCGCGGCGGCGTGCCGGTGCTTCGGCGGGACGCCAGACCTTCGGGGGCCTCGCGAAACCGGACGGGACTTTCGAGTTGCGGGCGATTCCGGGCGAGTACGACCTCGCGGTCTTTCGGTCGTTCGATCAACGGCCCGTTCAGCTTGCGGGAATCCCCATCAATCTGGGAATGGAAGACCTCGAAAATGTCGTGGTTTCCTGCCAGCAACCCGTAGTTCTGACCGGCTCGATTCGCGTGGACGGCGAGAGCGACGCCAACTTCCAGCAGATCGAACTTTCCCTTCGCCCGGCTGGCAACAGTTTCGTGCCTCCGGCTTCAATCGACAAGGACGGCAGCTTCAAGTTCGACGGTGTCTCAAGGGATCTCATGTATTTCATGTTCCGGGGCATGCCCCGGGGACACTATGCCCGCGCGGTAATGTTTGGCAGCCAGGATGTGCTTGACTCCGGCCTCGATCTGACCAGCGCCGGCGAGTCTGTCTCGGTCGAAATCATCCTCAGTCCGAAAGCCGCGGCCATCTCGGGCGCGATTACCGACGGCGAGAAGCCTATACCCGGAGTCCACGCCTACCTCAAACCGGAACCGCTTACCGACAACAATATTCACCGATACGTCCAAGCGACAACCGACCAGAACGGGCAATTCTCGATGGAGAACATCATTCCCGGAGAGTACAAAATCTTTGCGGCGGAGGAACCCGTACCGTCGCCTCGGATCGATTCGGACGCCCTCAAGGCATTCCTGTCCGGGGCTAAAAGCATTTCGATTCGCGAGAGCGCCCGGGAGGTTATCGAGCTGAAGCTGCCGAAACCGTAACGGTCCGCCTGGTCGCCACGATGAGGGCTTCGCCGCAGTAGCGGCCGAGCACCGGGGCCATCGCCAGCAGGGCGCGGTCGGTCTTCTCCAATGTCCGGAGAACCCAGCGCACGCCGGTGGAGCCGAACCGGCCCCGGAACAGGCGCTTCGCCATGGCCAGCAGGTTCATCGGGATCACTTCGAGGTCGAAGCTTTCGGCCAGAAGCCCGAGTTCGCGCTCGCCCAGGATGATTTCCTCGCCCTGCTCTTCGGGCTCGCGTGCGATGGTGGCCCGCAGCCGCCGCGCGAAGTTCAGGAGCGCGTTGTTGCCGAGCGTCTCGGCCAGGTAGAGCCGCCCGCCGGGCCGCAGGACCCGAAGCAGTTCCTCGACCGCGTTGGGATACTTCAGCGTGTGGTGCAGCGCCGCACTGGCGAAGATCAGGTCGAACTCGTGCGTGCCAAAGCAACGGAGGTCGCTCGCATCCCGGGCGAATCCGCGGACGCGGCCCCGAAGGCCTCCGGCCCGCGCCCTGGCCAGGCACAGCGCAATCGCGGTGGAGGAGAGATCAAGGAAGGTGACGCGCGCCCCTTCGGCCGCCATCAGGAGGCCGAAATCGCCCGGTCCGCAGCCGTAGTCGAGCACCGAAAGTCCGGCCAGGGGCTCACGCAACAGCCGTTCGATCACCGTTCCGTAGAGCCGCCGCCTCTCGAACATCGGGTTGGCGGGGTCATCGAGGCCGGCTAGCAGCGTTCCGCGATCGAGGCGAAGCGCATGGTCGGGGAGGTCGAGGTACTGCGCGTAGTGCGCATCGTAGAAGCGCCGCTCCTGCTCGACA
Source organism: Bryobacteraceae bacterium (assembly GCA_046289265.1). GTDB lineage: Bacteria > Acidobacteriota > Terriglobia > Bryobacterales > Bryobacteraceae > JBKBWD01. The sequence continues at coordinate 17,268 of JBKBWD010000099.1, forward strand.
TCGATCCCCACGGTAGCGAGACTATTCTAGCAACGGGATAGTATTGGGCGTGCAGAGCGCTCGACAGCTCCGATGTAACCGCGTTGAGTGCCAGCGACTTCGCTTTCGGCGGCAAACGGGAGTCTGAAGCCTCGGGTAAAGCACGCTTCGCCCCAAGTTCTTGTTGGCGCGTGATTCAGGGGAGTTCCGCGGGAGTTGATCTACACATCGCGACTGCTCGTTTTTTGTCGTCCTTCGAGCATTGACTGTCGGCGGTCCGCGTCGCAGGTTCTTAGGCCGTTAGCAGCGGAAAGCGACCGGGCCGGCGGGCAATGCCGCGCCGCGCGCTCGGCCTCCCCAGCATGCTGCCGATCCGCGTGTTATAGTGAACCGAATGGTTCAGTCTAAACGAACCCGCTTAGATGCTTCGTTCGCCGCGCTCTCGGACGCCACCCGACGCGGCATTCTGGAGCGGCTCGGGCGTGCGGACGCTTCGATAACAGAACTTGCCGAGAAGTTTCATATGACCCTCACGGGCATGAAGAAGCACGTCGGTGTCCTGGAGCAGGCAGGGCTCGTCACCACAGAAAAGGTCGGGCGCGTGCGGACTTGCATGCTCGGCCTACGCCGACTGGAGGAAGAGGCGGCATGGATCGAGGGGTACTGCCGGCTCTGGGACGCACGCTTCGACGAGTTGGACAAAGTCGTAAAGGATTTGAAACGGAAGGACAAGGTCGATGGACGATAGTAGAGAAAGTGGGCCCAACCCTATGAAGAACCGCACGACGGTAGAACGGAAGTCTGAGCGTGAGCTAGTCGTTACGCGAGTCTTCGACGGCCCTGCGCACATAGTGTTCGAGGCCTGGACCAAGCCCGAGCTGCTCAAGCGGTGGTGGGTACCGAGGTCGTGTGGAGTGTCCTTCCTTTCCTGCGAGGCCGATGTTCGTACGGGGGGCACGTACCGTTTCGTGTTCAGCCACGCTGCCTCCGAGCAGCCTATGGCGTTCTTTGGCAAGTACATCGAAGCGACGCCGTACGCCCGCGTCGTCTGGACTAATGAGGAAAGTGACGAAGGTGCCGTCACCGCGGTGACCTTCGAGGACAAGGGTGGCAAAACACTCGTCGTCATGCACGACCTCTATCCCTTCAAGGAAGCCCTCGACAATGCAATCGCCTCTGGAAGCACGAGTGGGACGGGTGAGCAATTCGAGCAACTGGACGGCCTTCTTGTCACACTAGATTCTTGGATCTGAAATTGTAAACAAGAATACTTCAACAAGTGCCGCCGTCAGGCGGCAAGTAATCGAACGA
>JBKBWD010000009.1:0-111868 GCA_046289265.1 Bryobacteraceae bacterium
TGGATGGTCGTGGAAAACCAATATCCTACGAGATCGGAAACGCCGTCAGTGTTTGGTTGCGGCTACGCCGCGCTGTGGATCATGACCTGGCTCGAAAACCCTGAGGCTTTTCCCTTATGGGCCCCGATCCGGCGCAAAATCCTATCCGGCCGGACGTAATCAAACCCGCCGCACCGGCCGATGTAGAAGATGAAATGCTCCAACTCAGCCGCTGGCTCGCAACTTCTCTCCTGCTTGCGCTCTCGGCCGCGACGGCCCTGGCTGCCGACGACACCGGGATCTGGCGCTATGTCCACCCAAACGCCAAAGCCTACTTCGGTCTCGACTGGCGTCGCGCCTCACAGTCGTTCCTCGCCGACATGGTCCGGCAGGAGGTCGCCAAGGCCGGCGCCGCTGCGATCCCAGGGCTGGAGCTGCTCGACTCCATGGACCGCATCCTCATCACGTCGCCGGGCGACGTGAAGCCGAACGAAGAGCCCCCGATGGTTGCCGTCATCGAAGGGCGATTCGATCTGGCCAAGGTCCGGGAAGCCGCCTCCCCATCCGCGGTCTCACGCCGCTACCGCGGGGTCGAAATCCTCGAGCCCCCGAAAGGCGGCTCGGAAATCCAGCTTGCGCTGGTGAACACCAATTTGCTGCTTCTCGGCGATCCAGCCTCGCTTCGAGCTGTGATTGACCGCCAGGCAAGCTCCAAGTTCACTCCGTCCGGAAAGCTCCTCGACCGCGCCCGCCTGCTCGCGCGGGAGAACGAACTCTGGGCCCTCGGCGCCATCCCTCTGCAGAAGCTCACCGGCGACAGCCTGCCGCAGGCCGCCGCCATGCTGCACGACATCAAAGGCTTCGAGATCGGAATCACCGTTGAGGACGGGCTCGGCCTCCAAATCAATCTCGACACCGCCTCGGAGGAGACTGCCCACTCGCTCGCCACCGGCCTATCCACCCTTGTCGCTCTCGCCGCTGTGCAGGAGGGCAGTTCGCCCCAGTTCGCCGAACTTTCCAGGCAAATCGAGATTGCCCCGACCGGCCCGCTCCTTCGCATCGCCATGCACATGGACCGCCGCCAGGTGGAGGAGGGCTTCGCCCACGCACGCGCCCGCCAGCAGCACCGTCCGGAGGCGATCCATACCTCGGCGCGCGCTCCGGAGCCGCCGCGCAAGAAAGTGATCCGCATCTACGGTCTCGACGAGGGCGTCCGCGAAATCGAATACTGACGGTCAGCGCGGCGTAATCAGCCCGCCCAGTTTGTCCTGCTCGGACGCCGCCATCCGCAGAAATCGCGTCGAGTACGCATCCAGGTATTTCAAGCCGGAGCCCGTGTTGTAGATCACAATCCGCTCCTTCGGGCCCAGGAATCCCGTCGCCAGCAGCCGCCGCAGGGCCGCCACACAGGCCGCACCCTCCGGCGCCGCAAAAATCCCCTCGGCGCTCGCCAGCTCAATTCCGGCATCCAGCATCTCGGCATCGCTCACCGCAATTGCCGTCCCTCCGCTCTCCCGCACCGCCTCGAGAACCAGGAAGTCCCCCAGAGGCTTGGGGACCCGCAGACCGCTCGCCACCGTTCGCGCGTCAGACCAGAAAACGCTCCGGTCCTTGCCCTGCTCGAAGGCCTCGACCACCGGCCGGCACCCTTCGGCCTGCACCGCAATCATCTTCGGCCGCTTCCCGGAGATCCACCCGAGCGCCTCCATTTCGGCAAAGGCCTTCCACATTCCGATCATCCCGACGCCCCCGCCGGTCGGATAGAAGATCGCGTCCGGGTACTCCCAGCCGAACTGCTCGACCACCTCGTATCCCATCGTCTTCTTGCCTTCGATGCGGTACGGCTCCTTGAGCGTGCTCACCTCGAACCATCCCTCGGCCTCCTTGCGCTCCGCCACGATCCGGGCGCAGTCGCTGATGAGGCCGTCGACCAGAGTCACGTGTGCGCCAAAGGCCTTGCATTCGATGAAATTCGACTGCGGCACATCGCGCGGCATAAAAATATGCGCCTCGATTCCGGCCACAGCCGCATACGCCGCCATAGCGCTGGCCGCATTGCCCGCCGACGGAATCGCCAGCTTCCGAATCCCGAGTTCCTTTGCCATCGACACAGCGCAGGAAAGGCCCCGCGCCTTGAATGAACCGGTCGGGTTGATTCCCTCGTCCTTAACCCAGAGACTCTCGGCCCCCAGCGCCGCGCCCAGGCGACCGGCCCGCACCAACGGGGTCATTCCCTCGCCGAGCGAGACGATGTTGCCTGCCTCGCGAACCGGAAGCATCGGGGAATATCGCCACATATTCGTCGGTCCGGACGCCACATCCTCCCGCCGCCATTGTCCGCGCGCGGCCTCCAAATTATATCGAGCCAGCAGCGGACCGCCGCACTCACATAAATTTTTTCTGTCGGCCGGATTGTAAAGATTCTTACAAAGTGAACATTCTAAACTGTTTATGTGAGTCATTGAATACCTGACATTTCAGATTGCAATAAAATCACGGATCGGCTTGCACGCGTGGTGGGCCGCGCTCGTCAATCGGTTTTTAACTCTTTTTAAAACGATGAAGTATTTTGTTTGGATTCTTTTACTCAGTGTGTCCGCCACTGCGGGAGAGTATGTAGTTCTCCAGAACGGTTCCCGGATCGAAGCGGAGAGCCATGAGGAAGTCGAGGACAAGATCGTCCTCCACATGAAGGACGGCGGGACGATCGAGATTGCGGCCGCTATTGTCGCCGACATCGAACCGGATCCCGCGCCGGCGCCGGTCCTCGCCGCCGCCAAGAAGGGTAGCAAGAAGGAGCGTTCCAAACCCGAACCCGTCGATCCGCACAAATTGATTGACGAAGCCGCTACCCGATACGGCCTTCCGCCGGAGATCGTGCACAGCATCGCCGTCATCGAATCCGGCTACAAGGTCAACGCCAAGTCGCCCAAAGGCGCCCTCGGGCTCATGCAGCTCATGCCGTCAACTGCGAAATATCTCAATGCCGACCCGCGCGATCCGAGGCAGAACGTCGAAGCCGGCACGCGCTACCTCCGCGACCTGCTCCTGAAATTCAAGAATGACCCGGACCCGGTTCACCGCGCCATCGCGGCCTACAATGCCGGTCCCGGCGCCGTAAAGAAGTTCAACGGCATTCCGCCCTATCGCGAAACGCAGCAGTACGTCAAGAAGGTCCTGAAGCAATACCAGCAGCGGGTAGCCGCTGCCGAAGCAGCCGAGCAGGAAGACTCGCCCGCCCTTCCCGACAGCGGCGCGGACAGCCCCGTCCACGCCCTGACCGGAAATTAGACACACGACCTCGGCGGCTCGGCGCGGATTCCCTTCCGCGGCCGAGCCGCGACCGCAGACCGGCGCTGCCTTTGTGCTAACTAAACCGGGCTGACTTCTTCGGCCTGCAAACCCTTCGGGCCGCGCTTGACGACGAAGCTCACCTGGGCGCCCTCATCGAGCGAGCGATACCCGCTGGACTCGATCGCGGAATAGTGGACGAAGACGTCCTCGCCGTTTTCCCGCTGAATGAAGCCATACCCTTTGCTGGCGTTGAACCACTTAACCGTACCTGTTTCTTTCATGTCTTCTCTTCTCTTTCTAGCGTTGAAAGTCCTGGACTAGTGAACGGGGATGGTACAACGCAGAGGCTGGGTTTGCTTCGGGTACCTTCAAACACTGTTCCAACTACACTCAGAGACTTTACAGCTTCTCGGACAATAGCACGGCGAAACCAGAGCTGGCAAGGAGGGTGCTTTCGGTCACTCAGCCGGCCAGGTGACTCACGATCACCTGCTGCGGAGAATACGCAAGCTGATGCGCCTCGCTGCGCGCAAAACCGGCCTCGGCGAACATTCCGCTCAGCTCGTTGATCGTGTAGGCGTCGCCGGCTCGCGTCGACCCCAGCATGATCAGCGCGAAAGCGGCAGGGACCGGTGGCGTAATCCGGTCGTCGTTCGGCGCAAATTCGAGCGTCACCATCTTGCCGCCCGGCTTCAGCGCCCTGTGAATCTTCGACGCCAGCTTCACGCAGGTCTCCCGGTCGAAATGGTGATAGAAATTGGTGACCAAGACGACATCGTACCCCTCGCCGAACTCCGCCTCGAAGGCGTTGCCCGCAATCGTCCGGTACCTGCCGGTGATGCCGGCCGCCTGGGCGTTCTCCTTGGCGACTTCGAGCACCATCGCCCAGTCGAGCGCCACAATCTCGGCATTCGGATTCGCCTTGGCGATCTCGATCCCGAACAGCCCGTGGCCCGCCGCCAGGTCGAGCACCTTCCACCTGGCCCCGGCAGCCGCATCGATAAGCCCCGGAATCTCCCGGGCAGCCGGAGCCATCATCGGCGCCATGCCGCGCGCGAAATCGACCCAAACCGGGTTTTCTTCCGATACCGTTCCTTCGCCTGCCAGCGTACCGCCCCGCCGCACAACCTCCGTCAGGTTTTCGAACAACCGGACGAACTCCGGATTCCCAAGAAATCGGCTCGCTGTGCCGAGATAGGCCGGAGAGCGCCGGTCGAGGAACATCGCGGAATCCCGCGTCAGCCCGTAGCTCCCACCCTCCTTCGTCAGGAAGCCCCCGACCACCAGGAAGTCGCACAGGATGCGCACCCCGCGCTCGGCCGCCTGGGAGCGCGCAGCGAGCTCGCCTGCCGTCGTCAGGCCTTCGGCAATCCCGGTGAACAGGTCCAACTCGATGGCGGCGCGCAGCGCGGCCGTCTCCTGGTGCGCATTGAGCGTTCGAAAGATCAGATCCGGCGAAGGCGCACTTTCGGAACCTCCCGTAACGTTTGGCGATGACATATATGATCCCTCCTGAGTATCGGCCCGGATTCGGCCCGCAGAGTCTATGCTACAGTCTTTGCATCGAGCGTTGTAGCGAAAGGAGGCTCCACGATGTCGAATTCTTACTCCCGGCGGGAAGCGCTCCGCCTGGCTGGCGGGCTCACCATGGCCACCACGTTTCTCCCGATCGCCGGCCGCTATCGGACCTGGTCGCACCCGGCCGCCAACAATCTTCTGACCCGTCCGCTCGGACGCACCGGCCGCGAGGTCACCACCTTCGGTCTCGCCGGCGGTAACAAGGTGATGTGGGAGCTGCCCGGCGACGAAGGAGTCGGAATCATCGTCAAGGCCGTCCGGACAGGCATCACCTTCCTGGAAACCGCCAATAACTACCAGCTCAGCCAGCGCAACTACCACAAGGCCTTCCGTATCCTGAATCTGATCCCCGGCGAGCCCGGCTATGACGCCGCCCTTCGCGGACGCCTCTTCCTCGCCACCAAGACCGGTCTCCGCTACGCCGCCATCCGCGACGGATCACAGCCCAAGGGACGCTCCGCCGGCGGCGGCAGCACCTGCATCGAAGACCTCATGCGCTCGCTCACCCAATTCTTCGGCGACGGGAAAGGCTACATTCCCGACGGCGCCTACATCGACCTCATGCAGATCCACACCCTCACGCGCGAGGACGATGTCGACGCCATCTACGAGGGCCTGGAGAATCCCTCCGACAAGTCCCTGCCCCGCATCGGCGCCCTTGCCGGATTGCTCGACTTCCGCGACGGCACCAACCACACCGGCCTCAATCCCGGGCACAAGAAGTACATCCGCCACATCGGCATCACCGGCCATGAGAACCCCACGGTCCACATGTACGCCATCCGCAAGGATCGTAAAAACATTCTGGACACCCTGCTCGTCGTCGCCAATCCGAACGACCGGCACTACTTCTGCCACCAGACCAACTCCATCCCGGTCGCCGCGGCCAAAAACATGGGGATCATCGGGATGAAGGTATTCGCCGACGGCGTGATGTACGGACTCGAGAAACGCTATGCCTCGCAACCCGGCCAGAGCGTCCTCTCGGTCGGCCAGCCGGGAAAGGTCTCCTATAAGGACTTTATCCAGTACACCCTGTCGGTTCCCGCCATGAGCACGCTCATTACCGGCATCGGCCTGGTCGACAAATCCAACGAGCCCGACCGCGACCAGTTGATCGCCAACCTCGCGGCCTGCCAGGAGCGCGAACCGCTCAGCGCCGCGCGCCGCGCCGAGATTGAAGCCCGCACCGCCGACCTCCACGGCATCGACACCAACTTCTTCCAGCGCCCGTCCAGCGGCATGCTGCCGCCCCAGACATTCCATGTCGAGCGCCCGCGCCCCGACGCGCCTGTCAAAATCTCCTGGAGCACCGCCTACGCCGGCGGCGAACCGCTTGTGCTTTACGAGATCTACCGGCGCGAGCAGAAGATCGCTACCGTTCCATTCCGGCCTCAAATCACCGAGGACCTGTTCACACACACCGACAGCAGCGCCCCCGCAAGTCACAGCGGCGGCATCTATTACAAGGTGCGCGCCGTCGATGCCAAGGGAAGTTTTGTGGATTCGATTTCAGTCAAAGTCTGAAGGGAGAATTATGCAACCAGAGCAAGCCAAACTCGTAGCCGACTTCCTCCTCCATAACATCGAGCGGGAGAGCCAGACGACGCGCCGCGTCCTCCAGGCCGTACCCGCCGACAAAACCGACTACACGCCGCACGAGAAGAACATGACGGCCCTGCAACTCGCCTGGCACCTCGCCAGCGCCGACGTCTGGTTCCTGAACTCGATCGCCGACGCGCGATTCGACACCTCGGGCGAGCCGTCGATTCCGGAAAACATCAAGTCCCCGGCCGACGTCGTCTCCTGGTATGACCAGGCCATGCCCGCCGCCATCGAGCGCGTCCGGCAGCTCTCCGCAGAGGCGCTGATCCAGCCGATCGACTTCTTCGGCGTCGCCAACCTACCCGCCTTCACGTACCTGAACCTCTCGCAGGTTCACACCGTGCACCATCGCGGGCAGCTTTCGGTTTACCTGAGGCCGATGGGAGCCAAAGTTCCGCCAATCTACGGACCAAGCGGGGACGTGTCTTTCGAGGAAATGAAAGCGAGCATGGGAGCATAGCTCGCCACCAGCCGGGCGTGCCTCCCCTGCCCGGCTTTATTTCGCCTTGCGGATGCGGTAATCCTCCACCAGCGGCATCCGGATCACCCTGCACATCTCAAACAGCCTGGACCGCGCACGCGGTCCGATCCGCTCCGACAGCGTCACGCGATAGTCCACCTTTCCGGAACTCCCGCTACGCTCCACCACCGCCCCGCCCGCATCCGGATCGGTCAGGTTTGTTGTCGCGATCAGCGGCTTTCGATGGTTACAGCGGTAGGTAATGATCGAGGTCACCACGTCTTCCACCCAGTCCGTAACGCGGTGCGCACCCAGGTCATCGAGCAGCAGAATCTCCGCATCCATCACCGAGCGGTAGGCCTCTTTGTCGCTGGTGTGCGACGCGGGATCGTAACCCGAACGGATCCGGTCCAACAGGTTCTGGTAATCGTAAAAAACGCCCTCGAAGCCCCGGGAAATCAGGATCCGCAGCGCCGCCACTGCCAGGTGCGTCTTGCCCGTGCCCGGCTCCCCGACCAGCAGCAGTCCTGGCTTGTCCCCCGCCGGAAACTCCCGAGTGTAGGACCGGACCATCACCAGTATGCTCGCCAGCCCACGCTGAGCGATCTGGTTGTCCTTCGGCAGGACGAAGTTATCGAAGGAGGCGTCCCGATACAGCGGCGGGATATTCGAGCTCTCCTCGAACAGTCGGACGCGCGACACCGCCGCGCACTCGCACCGCTCCGCGCCGGAGAGCCCCTCCCTTTCCGTGATTATCCAGCCCGTGCCGCCGCATTTCTGACATACCGTCGCTGTCATCGTGCTCCCATTCCGACTATTCCACCACGACGAGCACGTCGCCCGCGTTCACCGTTGCGCCTTCCTGCACCCGCACTGCGGCAACCACACCGGGCCGGGGCGATTTCATCTCGTTCTGCATCTTCATCGCCTCGACCACGACCAATCCCTGACCCGCCTCGACTGTGCCGCCCGGCTCCACCAGCACCCGCACCACCTTGCCCGGCATCGGAGCCTTCAGCTCCAGCCGCTCGTCGCCTGCGAACGTCCGCGCCCTGCCCCGGGAACTCCGCGGGTCGGCCGCCTCGACCTCGAAGTGACTCGGCCCGACGTCCACACCCCAGCCGCGCCCTGACGGCGAGACCCGCGCCTCGTAGCTTCGCCCGTCGAGCACCACCGAGTAGACGCCCGGCTCCACCTCCACCACAGAGGCCGTCCGCTCCGCCGGCTCGCCCTCGCCATCCCAGAGCAGCTCGAACCAGCAATTGGAGCCGTCACGCACCAGCCGGAGCTGTCCGGCGCGCTCCCCCACTTTGACATCCAGCCTCATCGGAGCAGTCCCTCCCGGCCCGCGCGCCGCCACGCGGAACCAGCCTGCCGGGGAGGCGGAGCAGCCGGTCCGCGCGCCGCATGGATCGCGGCAGCCAGCGCTGCCACGGTCGCGGCGTCGCTGTCGATTCCAGAATCCGCAGCCGCCGCGCGCCGCGTGAAGAACTCCTCGATGAATCCCGTGTGCAGCCGCGCGACCGTAAATTCAGGGTCCCGGAGAATCTCACGGAAGAACGCGAGGTTTGTCCTGATGCCGGCCACCTGATACTCATCGAGCGCCCGCAGCAGCCGGGCCGTCGCCGTCTCCCGGCTCTCGCCCCACACTGCCAGCTTCGCCAGCAGCGGATCGTAATCGAGCGGCACAGTCCAGCCTGGGTAGACACCGGAATCCAGCCGCACACCCGGCCCCAATGGCTCACGGAGTTGCACAATCTCGCCCGGTGACGGGAAGAACTGATTGTCCGGATCTTCCGCATAGATCCGGCACTCGATCGCCGAACCCTGCCACCGCACATCCTCCTGCCGTACCGTCAGGCATTCGCCGGCCGCGATCTTCACCTGCCAGTGCACCAGGTCCAGACCCGTGACCAGTTCCGTCACCGGGTGCTCCACCTGGAGCCGCGTATTCATTTCCAGGAAGTAGAAATTGCGGTCGGCATCCACCAGGAACTCGACCGTGCCGGCGTTCCAGTATCCCGCCTTCTGCGCCGCCTTGACCGCGGCCTCGCCCATCGCCTGCCGCATCTCCGGATGCGCGGCCACCAGCGGCGACGGGCACTCCTCGATGACCTTCTGGTGTCGTCGCTGGATCGAGCATTCCCGCTCGCCCAGGTGAATCATGTGTCCGTGCTGGTCACCCAGGACCTGGATTTCGATGTGCCGGGGCTGCACGACGACTTTTTCGATGTAAACCTCTCCGCTCTGAAACGCGCGCTCGGCCTCGCTCGATGCATCTCGCAACGCCCCTTCCAGTTCGGCCTCTCCGGCGACGAGGCGCATTCCCTTTCCGCCGCCGCCGGCCGAGGCCTTGAGCAGCACCGGGTAGCCGATCTCGCGCGCAATCCGGCGCGCCTCCCCGGCATCCGAAACCGGCGCCTCCGTCCCTGGAACGACCGGAGCGCCCGCCGCCTTGGCGAGCTGCCGCGCCCGAATCTTCGAACCCATCGCCCGGATCGCCGAAGACGGCGGACCGATAAAGACCACTCCGGCCTGTTCGCAGGCCGCGGCGAAATCTGCGTTCTCGCTCAGAAATCCGTAGCCGGGATGAATCGCTTCGGCGCCGCATGCTTTCGCGGCTTCCAGGATGCGGGGAATGTTCAGGTAGCTTTCCCGTGAGGGCGCCGGACCGATGTGGATCGCCTCATCGGCCATCCGCACCGCCAACGAGGCGCGGTCGGCGTCCGAGTAGACCGCCACACCGGCGATCCCCATCTCGCGCAATCCGCGCAGAATACGGACCGCGATCTCCCCGCGATTGGCGACCAGAACCTTCCGGAACATGAAAGATCGATTTTAGCAAGTAACCGGAACCGGACAGCTCTTATCGCGGCATGGAAGTCGGAAGATCCGGGTGTTCTTCAAATGCAGCCTCGACGAAACTGGAACCACAGGCGCCCGTGCGGAGGCCTCATGCGTTGCCTGCTGCTGTTCACATTGCTTGCGTGGAGTGCTCTCGCGGAGCCCGAGATCGGGAAGCCCGCGCTTCCCCTGACGGTCATCTTCTCGTGGACGCTCCGGCGGGAGTGGATCTGACTTGGGAGAACGGGCTGAAGGGACGCTCAGTCGTCCTGGAGTTCTGGGCAACGTGGTGTGCTCCATGCCGTGCGCGGATCCCGCACCTGAATGCTCTGGCGAGGAAATGCCGCGACCGGCCGCTGACGTTTCTCGCTCCCACGGACGAAGATGACCCTCCGCTGATCCGGCGCTTCCTGGATGAAACCCCTATCGACGGACTGGTGGGTATTGATCGGCGCTCGGAGACCTTTCGCCAATACGGCATCGGCGCCAGACCCACGACGGTTCTCGTCGATGCCTCCGGTATCGTTCGAGCGGTACTTACAGCGGAAGACCTTGACGAGGAACGATTGGAGCTTCTGCTCGCGGGCAGGCCCATTCCGACGAAAAACATTTACGAGGCGCCCCCAAAAGAGCCGGGCGGCTCGGAGCCGGATTCGATTCTCAACTTGCGCATACGTCCGGCCCTGCCGCCCTCGCTATCAGGCTGCTCGCCTGGCTTCATGGCGAAGAAGGACAAGACGTTGCTCGGGTGGGGACTCGATCTTCGAAGGCTTGCGGCGATCGCTCACGGGATCCCGGAAGAGCGGATTGAAGTCCCCGAAGATATGGCGGATGCCCGGTACGATTTGTCGCTCACTACGCCTCGGGGCAGCTTCGGCGAGTCTGCGGGCCTGTTGCGGCAAGCGATCCGCGACGCCTTCGATGTCCGGGTGACGAGTGCAACGCGGTCCAACGAAGTCTACGTCCTGACGATCGGCCCCGCCGGAACCAGGAATGTTTGTCCGTCGGGCATAGATTCAACAGCGTCCCGAGTCTGGCTGAATGGCGCGAAACTGACCGCAATCAATGCGACGTTCGGAGGGCTGACATGGCCGCTGGCTCAAATCGTCGGAAAACCAGTCGTCGATGAGACTGGCGACAAGAGCCGGTACGATTTTGAACTGGAGATCGGCGGCGCCGACGCAAGCGCGGTTCCGGAACTGCTCGCATCGCGACTCGGCCTCTCGCTCACTCGCGCTACGAGAGAGTTCGAATATCTGGTCGTAAAATGACGTCGACCGGGCGCCCGGCCTATCCTCAGCCGTGGCCGAGGTACATCAGCCACCCAAGTCCAAAGACGGCCGCCAGGAAGCAGCCGAAGCAGTAGAGGGCGTACCGGATGCGCTCGCGATCGGTCCGCTTGGTGACGATGCCAAGCACGATCGACGTCAACAGCGCAAACAGGAGCGCGGCCTCGAAATGACTCAGACTCATCTTCATATCGTTTCCCTACGCTCCTTTCAGGCCTTTCTGCCGACCGCGATCTCGTAGGCGTCCACAATGGCCAGCACGTTCAGCAGGCCGGCCCCGACCAGGAACTTCGTGCCGTAGTCGTGAACGTGGCCCGCCACGTCCGGCTGCGCATAGCCGAACCAGACCGTCAGCAGGTAGAGAAATCCCGAGGCGAGGTTCCCGATGAAGCCTCCGACGTAGATCACCGTCGTCAGCAGGTCTCCGGTCTGCGGCTCGAACAGCGTTCCGCGCATCAGCAGTCCCAGGACGAACATCGCAAAGACGCAGAACAGGAGCAGCGCTCCGCGAACGTGGCGCCTCAGCAGGAAGTGGCCCCCGCCCGGCACCAGCCACGCAAAGGCGACGATGTGCGCCCAAAGCCGCACCGGCGGCATCGGCTCCTTGGACTTCTTCTCTTTGGCAGCCATTGGATTAGTAACAGTTTAGCATGTGGAACGGGCGCCGGAACGCGCCCGAGCAGACTCACGATCCGCATTCTGAAACGCAGCTTCGACCGCCGCCGTCAAGGACGTAACAGCCGGCGTGTTACAATTAAAGAGATTCACAGGTTCTGGCGATCCGGCGATGAAAAGGTTCATACTCTGGGACTACCCACGCGCGAGTTGGCAATATGACGCGATGGTCGCCCTCATACTTGCCTTCATCTTCTTGACGCCGCGTGTCTGGTTTCGCGACCAGCCCAGGGCAAACAAAATCGTCATGCTCCCCTCCGAGCACGGCAGCGGCGTCTTCATGCTCGACCCGGATCTGCTGAATGGTCTCGAGGAGGGACAGCGCGTGCATCGCGCCGGGGAGCTGCTGAAAACCCACACGGGCGGAAAACGCTTTTCCGTCACCCGCGTGGAACCGATCTTTGACTCCGAGCAGGAGATCAAAGGCTTTATGGCTTATACAAAGCCGTAATCATCACGGAAACGGGAACCGAAATGCGTCTTGTCAGAAGTTGGGCGCTTGCGTCCATTGTGTGCTTTGCCATGTTGGGAGGCCACGCCCGCGCCGAGTCGCTCGAAAGCGTCCTGGCTCGAATGGACCAGTCCGCCGCCTCTTTCCAGGGACTCACCGGAAAGCTCACGAAAGTCACCCATACCGCGGTACTCAACAGCGACGACACCGAGCGCGGTTCGATCAAAATGCGGCGCAGCAGGCAGCGCGAGATGAATCTCCTGATCGATTTCGTCGAGCCGGACGCCAAGTCCGTCTCCTATCGCAACCGCAAGTGGCAGATCTACTACCCCAAGATCAAAACGGTCCAGGAGTTTGACCTCGGCAAGCAGTCGAATCTGGTCGACCAGGCGCTCCTGCTCGGTTTCGGCATGACCGGCCGTGAGATTCAGCGGCAGTATAATGTGAAGTACCTCGGCGAAGAGGCCGTCGGCTCCGTCAATGCCTCCAAGCTGGAGCTGATCCCCAAGGCCGCCGACGCCCGTAAGCACTTCACCAAGGTGGAGCTGTGGATCGGTCCCGCCGGACACCCTCTCCAGCAGAAGGTCTACCAGCCTTCCCGCGATTTCTACCGCGTGACCTACTCGGACGTGAAGTTGAACCCCGGCCTGACCGAGGAGGCCCTGGCTCTGAATCTGCCGAAGGACGTGAAGAAGGAGTATCCGCAAAGGTAGGCTCCCTGTACAGCGCCGCATGACGAATCCCTCTCACGACGCAAGCTCGCGGCTGGCTTTTCTTGACTGGACGCGCGGCGTTGCCGCCCTGATCATGCTCCAGGGCCACGTCTTTCATTCCTTCACCCTGAAGGAGTTGCGGAGCGACGGCGCCTACGTCATCTCCCAGTTCATCGGGGGCATCACGCCTGCAGTCTTCCTCTTCCTGACCGGCGTGACCTTGGCCTTCCTTATGGAGAGCCGCGAGCGCAAGGGCCTGCCTGGACGCGCGCGCGTATTCGCCGCCCTGCGTCGCTCTGCCTACCTGTTCGCCCTGGCGTACCTTTTCCGCCTCCAGATGTGGCTCTTCGGCTGGCCGAGCAGCCCCTGGACGGACCTGCTGCGGGTGGACATCCTCAACTGCATGGGACTTTCGGTCGCGGTGCTCTCGCTGATGGCGCTGTTCAGCACAACCGAGCGCATCCGGCTCTGCGCGACCCTGGGCCTCGCGATCGCCGCCGCCTCGCCCCTGGTTTCGGCGCTGGACTGGAGCCAGACGCCCGGCTGGATCAAGAGCTATCTCGCACCCGACTACCGCGCTTTCAGCTTCTTCCCCTGGGGCGCCTTCGTGGCCTTCGGCGTGAGCGCCGGAAGCATCCTCCGGACCGTCTCCCGCACCGATATGCATCGGGTTATGCAGTGGTCCGCCCTGCTGGGCTTCGGCCTCGTCCTGAGCGGACAGTACTTCTCGAACATTCCGTACTCGCTCTATTCGAACTCGGAGTTCTGGCTGAACAGCCCCGGTCTGATCGTGATCAAGGTCGGAGTGATTCTCCTGATGCTGGCGTTCGCGTTTCTGTGGAACCAGCAGGCCTCGGCGCAGGGCTGGAGCTTCGTGCGCCAGCTTGGAACCACCTCCCTGCTGGTCTACTGGGTCCACATCGAACTGGTCTATGGACGCTGGCTTGCGAGTTGGAAATATGCCCTGACCGTCGGCCAGACAGTGGCGGCCTCGGTCGGAGTCGTCCTGCTCATGATCGGCCTGTCCACGCTCCAGGTGAAGTGGCGCCAGCGCCCCTCCGGCATGAAGGCGGCTGACTGGCTTCGAACGCTCGCCGCCCGGCGCCCGGTCGCCGTCACCCAGCGCGTTTCGGGTGACTGATCCGGACGTAGTCGGACCTACCGCCCAGCCGGCTTCTCCGCGCCCGAGAACCGGAAATACGGACCGGCGGTCCCGTTCGGCAGCGTCGTTTCGGCGGAGGTGAGGGCCTGGGTCAACTGCTCGGATGTCAGCTCTCGCGCGCCCTGGAGATTCGCCTCGCGGAAGTCGATTCCCGCCAGCCGTGCCCCGCCGAAGCGGGCGCCCGCCAGGAATGCTCCCGAAAAATTCACGTTCCGCAGCTGCGCCCCGCGGAAGTCCGCATCCCCAAGGCTCGCCCCGTCGAAGTGGCACCCGGAAAGTTCCGCACCCTGGAACTTCATATGGTTGAGTTCGGAATCGGTGAAGCGGCAGTCCATCAGCTTCGCCGACGAGAAGTTCACTCCGTTGCCCAGACACGCGTGAAACCGGCAGAGTTGCAGGCGCGCCCCGTATAGAACCGCCCCGCTGAGGTTGGCTCCGGTCGCCGTACAACTGAACAGGCGCGCATGGTGCGCCGCGGCGTGCCGCCACTCCGAACCGCTCAGATCGCACTGCTGCAGCGAGATCTCCAGCGCCCGGCACTGGCTCAGGTTCGCTTTCCTCAGCGTACACTCGCGCAGCCGCGCCTCGGAGAGATTCGCTTCCTTCAGCCAGGCGAAGTCCAGTTTCACTTCGATCAACTCGGCCGAACCCAGGTTCACCTCCTCCAGGACCGACTTGCGCAGATCGACGAACTGGAGGTCCGCCCCGCTCAAATCACACCCGCGCAGCCCGGCCTCCAGCAGGCTCGACGACCGGATGAGCGCATGCCGCAGGTCAGCGTTCTCCAGGCTCAGGTCATTCAGCGTCGCCTCGCTCAGATCGGCCCGGGCACCACCCTGCCGGTGCTCCAGCCAGGCGAGATGTGCATCCAGGATCTGCCGAATGCCTCGGCCTCGGACCGCGAATCTCAGCGCGGCCGTCGCAGTCCCGATTGCTTCGTGCGCATCCATGCGATCATTCCCCCCTCGCACCCATATCGGCCGGGAGGAATAGGACTTTGAAACAAAAATGCTAATCTGTTTCCGAGCCCATGTCCGCCCTGGAGATTCCCGCCTCCACCAACATCGCCCTCAAAGAATGGGCCGCCCTGACCGAAGCCCTCCTCGCAGGCCGCCAGATCTTCCTGCTCCGCAAAGGCGGCATCGTCGAGGCCCGGCGGGGCTTCGAACTCCGCCATCCCGGCTTTCTTTTCTTCCCGACTCTGGAACACCAGCATTACAATCTGTTGAAACCAGAAGACTTACACTGGTTGAATCAGGCCGCCGCCCACGTCGAACCGAACCGGATCCTCCTCCGCTGCTTCGCCGTCGTCGACACCGTCCTCCCCGCCCCGGCCTCCGCCGGCGCCCTGCACGCCGCCGCGCGCCACTTCATCTGGAACGACACCTTCCTCGAACAGCGCTACGCCTACCGGCCCGACCTTCCGATGTACCTCATCGTCGTCCGCACCTTTCGACTCGCGCATCCCCAGGCCATCCCGGACCGCGAGGCCTACACCGGCTGCAAGTCCTGGGTCAACCTCACCGAAGAGATCGATCTGACCGGCTGCGCCCCGGTCCTCTCCGGGGAAGACTTCGACGTTGCCCGCCAGACCCTCCTCGCCGATTTCGGCTGAGAATTTCCCGGAATCCCGAACGGCGCCGGGCGCGTCCAAGTGCCTTGGCGCCGCTCGCCTTCAATCTGTTCTCGGTTTGTTGACGGCGCTCGAACAAAAGGTGTCAAATAACGCTAAGAAGACCCACATGCGCATTCTCGTAGTGGAAGACGAAAAACGAATCGCTGACTTTCTAAGTCGCGGCCTGGAAAGCGCCGGCTATGCCGTTGACATTGCCGGCGACGGCCAGACCGCCCTTGGAATGATCCACGCGACGGATTACGATTTAGTAATCCTGGATCTCATGCTGCCCGATACCGACGGGCTTAGCGTCCTGGAGCGGATCCGGAACCGAAAGGCCAACCCGCCGGTCCTGATCCTGAGCGCCCGGGGCGCGGTGGACGACCGTGTCAAGGGGCTCGAGCTGGGCGCCGACGACTACCTGGTCAAGCCTTTCGCCTTTGTAGAACTGCTGGCAAGGGTTCGTGTTTTGCTGCGCCGCGGCCAGCCCACGCCGGAGCGTCTCCAGGTTGCCGACCTCACACTCGACTGCATCCGGCGCAAGGTTACGCGCGCCGGCGAGACGATCGAACTCGCGCCCAAAGAATTCAGCATTCTGGAATACATGATGCGTAACCGCGGCCGCCCTCTGAGCCGCACCATGATCGTCGAACATGTCTGGGACATGGATTACGACGGTTTAACTAACATCGTCGATGTGTATATCCGCCACCTGAGAAGCAAGATCGACGATAAGTGGTCCAGTAAGCTCATCCACACGGTTCGCGGCATCGGCTACATGCTCGATGCACCGGAAAAGCCGGTGGAAACCAAGGCGTAGCGGAGGCGGCGGTAAGCCGCGATATGAATAAACGGCAGCCGGAGCTGCCGACGCGGGAAAGCGCCCTCCGGCGCATTCCGCGCGGCCTGCGCTTCCGGCTCACACTCAGTTACGTATTCTTTTTCGCACTCGTCCTCAGCGGTGTCGGCATCGTGTTCCGCTCCACCCTGAGCGTCATTCTCGAGAGCCAGACACGCCAACTGCTCGAGGACGAGTGGGGCGCCATCAAAGGCTACCTGCGGATCGAGCGCCGCCAGCCGATCTGGTTTTTCGACCGCGAGGATCCCGAGGAGGCCTTCTTCGTCGAGCGCCTGCGCCGCGTCTATCTCCTCACCGACGCCGAAGGTCGGGTGCTCGAAGTCTCCAACGGCTACCTCGCCCTCGGCGTGGAAAGCCCCGAGGAGATCCGCTCCATCCTGGCCGCCGGGCAGGCACACTGGTCACTCCGCTGGAACGCGCGAGGCGATGCCTACCTTGTGCGCGCCGGCGCCCTGCTCGACGAGCGCCGCCCGGAATATTTCATGGCCATCGGCCGCCCTCTCTCGGACAGCCGCAGGCTCCTTGATGAATTCACCTTCAAGTACTTCGCCTGGATGCCTGTAATGCTGGGGGCCGGCATCCTGTTCGGCTGGTTTTTCGCCGGCCGCGCGCTCCAGCCCGTTAACGACCTCGCCAAGACCGCCGAACGCATCTCCGGCACCAATCTGAGCCTCCGAATTTCACCCCGCGGGGCCGGCGACGAGCTCGATCACCTGATCGGCACATTTAACAACATGATCGAGCGCCTGGAGGCGGCCTTCCAGCAGTCCCGCCAGTTTTCCGCCGACGTCTCGCACGAGCTTCGCACTCCGTTGACCGCCATCCGGGGCCAACTGGAGGTGGCGCTGTTCACCGCGCGCACGTCCGAGGAATACCGGGCCGCCATGGAGGATGTGCTCCAGGACGTAGAGCGCGTCTCCCAGATCGTCAAAATTCTGCTCCTGCTCTCCCAGGCCGAAGCCGGCCACCTGACGCTTCAGGTAGCCCGCATGGACCTGTCGGCGACTGTTCGCGATCTTGTGGAACAATTCCAGATTCCCGCCGAGGAGGGTCAGGTCCGGCTCTTGGCCCAGATCCCGGCCGAATGCCCCGTCCAGGCCGACCGCATCCAGATCGAGCGCCTGCTCTCGAACCTGCTCTCCAACGCCGTGAAATACACGCCCGCCGGCGGCAGCGTCACCGTCCGGGTGCGCGAACTCGGCTCTTGGATCGAGCTGAGCGTCGAGGACTCCGGAATCGGAATCCCCGCCGAGCACCTGCCCCACATCTTCGACCGTTTCTATCGCGTCCCCGGAGCCGAAGGCAAGGAGAGAGGCTTCGGACTTGGACTGAGCTTCGTCTCCTGGATCGTGAAAGCCCATGGGGGTAAAATCAGCGTCGAGAGTGCTCCCGGAAAGGGAACTC
Source organism: Bryobacteraceae bacterium (assembly GCA_046289265.1). Lineage (GTDB taxonomy): Bacteria > Acidobacteriota > Terriglobia > Bryobacterales > Bryobacteraceae > JBKBWD01. The sequence continues at coordinate 17,929 of JBKBWD010000009.1, forward strand.
GGCTCGTCGCCATGCTGCCGATCGCCACTGCTCCACCTCAATCCGCCGAGACCGCAAAGCAGACTGACAACGTGGACAACGCCTGAGCGTCCCACCGGCAGTGAACGAGTGGAACATAGCCCTGCTCGGGATGGGTGCTCTCGTCCTCGTGCTCGGGCTTCTCTCGAGTTTCCTGAAAAAGCGCACCTTTCTCTCCGAGCCGCTGCTCGCGCTGCTCGCCGGCTTCGCCATGGGCCGGAACGGACTCGATCTGCTCGACCCCGCGCGCTGGACCGACCCGTACCCGTTCCTCGAAGAGGCCGCGCGCCTGACCATCGCCATCGGCGTCATGGCCGTGGCGCTGCGCCTGCCGCCCGGCTACATTTCGCACATCCGCCGGCCTGTCGGAATGCTCCTTGGGCTGGCGATGCCGCTCATGTGGACCGCAAGCAGCCTGATCGCGATGGCGATTCTCGATCTGCCGCTCTGGCCGGCTCTGCTCATCGGAGCCATCGTGACTCCAACGGACCCGATCGTGGCAGCGTCCATCATCAGCGGCGAGGTCGCCGAACGCAACATCCCCGAGCGCGTGCGCCACACCCTGGCCGCCGAATCCGGCGCCAACGACGGACTCGCTTACCCGTTCGTCCTGCTGCCGATCCTGGTCCTGACACTGCCCGCTGGCGGAGCCGTCGAGCAGTGGTTCCGGAGTGCCGTGCTGCGGCAGGCAGCAGGCGGACTCCTGTGGGGCGCGGCACTGGGCTACGCGGCAGGCTGGCTGCTGGAATCGGCTGAATGGCGCGGCACGATCGAGAACACCTCGTTCCTGTCCTTCACGCTGGCCCTCTCGCTCCTGGTGCTCGCCTCGGCGCACGCCATCGGGGCTAACGACATTCTTGCGGTCTTCGCCTCCGGAATCACCTTCGGCCGGACGGTCACCGGCTGGGAGCGTGCCGAGGAGGGCAGCATTCAGGAGGCGGTCAGCCAGTTCTTCACCCTACCCGGCTTTGCGCTCATCGGCCTGGTGGCGCCGTGGGCGGAATGGCTCGAAATGGGCTGGAGGGCGCCCGCCCTGGCCGTGGCGATTCTGATGCTTCGGAGACTCCCCGCGCTGCTGCTGATCCGGCGGCTGCTTGGACCGTTGGGCTCCTGGCCCGATACCCTGTTTGTGGGCTGGTTCGGCCCGCTCGGAATGGCCGCCGTCTACTACTCCCTCGTGGCGCTACGGAGCACGGGACTGCGCGAGGCTTGGGTGGCCGGCAGCCTGCTGGTATGCGCCTCCCTGCTTGTCCATGGGGTGACCGCCAGCCCTCTGACCAAGCTCTACGGACGCTCCGCCCGGCAGAACAGGCGGACCCGTGTTCCGGAGGAGCCCGGCTCCGGGCCTTAAATTGCTCCACTTGGTCATATGACCCGAATGCGGAATCTCCGCGGGTTCCTGAGCGCAGCTTCCGTGCTTCTCGGACTGGCCTTCAGCACTGCGCCGCCGGGCTTGGCGCAGGCCGGACCGGCGGAAAGCCGCTTCCTCGAAGCAGCCGCCTGGGGCCACCGCGCGCAGATCGAAATGGGCCGTCTGGCGCAGCGCGCCGCAGCGTCCGCGCAGGTCCGGGAGTTCGGCGGCCGCATGGTAGCCGAACACTCCGCCTCGCTGGCAGAGTTGCAGCCCATCGCCGCCCGTCTGAACGTCACTCTGCCCCCCGGAGTCAGTCCTGCCCGCCAGACTGCCCTCGACCGCCTCGCGCAGCTCTCAGGAGCCGAGTTCGACGTCGCCTACATGACGGAGACGCTCCGCGAGCACCGCAACGACGTCCGCACCTACCGCGAAGCCGGCCGCGCCGTCCGCGATCCGGAACTCGCCGCCTACATCGAGCGGACCCTCACCATGCTTCTGCGCCACCTCAGGACCGCCCGCGAAATCTCCGACGCCCTCGGACTCGGCTGATCGCCGAATCGGTGCATTTTTCCGGTGCGAGGATTTCGGAACGGTGCGAAACTCAAAGTAAGCATCACCGTATGGGCCTCAGGAGCCGACAATCAGAATGAGAGACGCAGATCGGGTCAACGCATGAGTCTGATCACCGTATCCGGCGAAGCTGGCTGCCGCCACCACGAGGTGGCGCGACTGGCGGCGCAGCGGCTTCGGTTCGAGATTATCACCGAGTCGCGGCTGGAGGGACTGATCGCCGAAGAGTTCGGCGCCGCCTCCGCGATCCCCGACAAGGCCTACAGCAACGCCGCCGGCTCAATCATCGCCCGCCTGGCCACCGAGCACCATCTCATCCTGGCGCTTGACGGAGGCGAGTTTCTGCTCCGTGACTTTCCCAACGTGCTCCGCGCGCACGTCACGGCCCCCGAGAGCCACAGGATTGGAGCCCTCATGATCGACCGGGGCCTGGACCGCGCCGCCGCCCGCGACCTTATCCAGGCGATCGAGGCCGAACGCCTCGCGCTCCGCAAACGCCGCTTCCGGCGCGTCACACTCGCCCCGGAGCAGTTCGACCTGGTGCTCAACGCTGCGCACTTCGACACCGATCACATAGCGGCGCTCGTCGAAACCGCAGCGCGCTCGCGCGGCCTGATCGAACTCGGGCTGTTCTCCAAGACCGCCGAGGCCGACTACCAGTTCCAGGTCCGGCTTGAGCTGGCCCGTCACAACATCCAGCCGCTCTCCCGCGCAACGCTCAAGGCCACCCCCTTCATGCACCCGAGCGAGAGGATCTTCGCCAACCTGCTCGACTTCTATCGGATCGCATGGGAGTACGAGCCCAGGAGCTTCCCCGTCCAGTGGGACGACCAGGGGCGCGTCACCGAGGCATTCACGCCGGATTTCTATCTGCCTGAATTCGATCTCTACGTCGAGATCACCACGATGAAGCAATCCCTGGTCACTCGAAAGAACCGGAAGGTGAGGCGGCTCCGGAGCCTCTATCCCGAGATCAATATCCAGGTCTTCTACCAAAAGGACTTTCAGGACCTGATCTTCAAGTACGGACTGCCTGACCGCTCCGTGACGCACGTATGATTCGGGCTACGCCGCCGGGAATCGAGCGAATCCTCTTCACCGGAGAGCAGATCCGGGACCGCATCCGAGCGGTCGCGGCCGGGATTTCCGAGAAATACCAGGGCGGCGAGCTCAAGCTGATCGGCGTGCTCAAAGGTTCTGTCTTCTTCCTGACGGCGCTCGCCCGTGAGATCACCGTACCGGTCAAAATCGACTTTCTGGCGATCTCGAGCTTTTCGAACCGCACCGGCGCCCCAGGCTTGGTCCGCATCGCCAAGGACCTCGACGAAAGCATCGAGGGCGAGGACGTGCTGCTGGTTGAGGACATCATCGACACCGGCTTGACGGCGCGCTATCTTCTCCAGACCCTCGCCGGACGGGGCCCGAACTCGATCTCCATCTGCACCCTGCTCGACAGAACGCCCCGCAGAATCGTCCAGATCCCCATCGAGTTCCGCTGCTTCGAGATCCCGGACCGCTTCGTGATCGGCTTCGGGCTCGACTACAAACAGCTCTACCGCAACCTGGACTTCATCGCCGTGATGAAACCCGAAAAGTGAGCGCAATTCATGAGAGACGCCATCCAACAACACATCCGGGAACACCGCGACCGCCTCCTCGCCGAGCTGCTCGATTTTCTACGGATCCCGAGCGTCAGCACGCTCCCCGAACACAAAGGCAATGTCGAACGCGCCGCTCAATTCGTCGCCGCCAGCCTCCAGTCGGCCGGGCTCGAGAACACCCGGATCATCCCGACCGGCCGGCATCCCCTCGTCTACGCCGACTGGCTGCACGCGCCCGGCAAACCGACCGTGCTCTGCTACGGACACTACGACGTCCAGCCGCCCGATCCGCTCGAGCTTTGGGAAAGCCCGCCCTTTGAGCCCTCCATCCGCGACGGCAACATCTACGCGCGCGGCGCCTCCGACGACAAGGGGCAGATGTACGCCCACATCAAGGCGGTCGAGGCGCTGCGCCTCGTGCACGGCGGCAGCCTTCCGGTGAACGTCAGGTTCCTCATCGAGGGCGAGGAGGAGGTTGGCGGGGCCTCGGTCGCTCGCTACGTCGAGCAGAACCCGGAGACCCTCCAGGCCGACGTCGCCCTGGTCTCGGACACTTCCATGTACGCCGACGGCCTCCCGACGCTCTGCATCGGCCTGCGCGGCCTGGTCTACCTCGAAGTCGAGGCGACCGGCCCCAAACGCGATCTCCACTCGGGCCTCTACGGAGGCGCCGCCCCGAACGCCGTCTTCGGCCTGATCGAACTGCTCGCCAAGGTGAAGGACGCCGACGGCGTGATCCGGATCCCGAATTTCTACGACGATGTAGCGGCGCCCGCCGGGGCCGAACTCGAAAGCTGGCGCAGTCTGCCCTTCCGCGAGGATGAGTTTCTGGATCACGAGGTCGGCTCGACGCGCCTGACCGGAGAGCCCACCTACAGCGTGCTGGAGCGGATCTGGGCGCGCCCGACCCTCGAGCTGCACGGCATCGCAGGCGGCTTCACCGGCGCCGGATCGAAGACCGTCATTCCGGCTCAGGCAACCGCGAAGGTCAGTATGCGGCTCGTGCCGAACCAGGACCCCGGGCGCGCCATCGCCGCCTTCCGCGAGTGGGTTGCGGCGAACACACCGGCGGGCATCCGGACCGAGGTCCGGGTGCTGAGCGCCGGCCCGGCCATCGTCGTCGATCCGGATGATCCGGCGATCTGCGTGGCGGCGAAGGCTTTCGGCGAGGTGCTCGGCCGCCGCACGGTCTTCACACGGTCGGGCGGCTCGATCCCGATCGTCGGGGACTTCGCCCGGCACCTGAAGATCCCGACCGTGCTGATGGGCTTCGGGCTGCCCGACGACGGGCTCCACTCGCCGAACGAGAAGTTCCGGCTGGAGAATTACTATCTAGGCATAGAGGCGGTGGCGCACTTCCTCGACGAGTACGGCCGTCACTAGCCGGGCGCTACACTGGGAAAGGGCGGGTCCGGCGATTTCGGCCGATCCGCCGGAGCGTAACAGGTCGTGGCGAAGTCGCTCTCCCACGGTCGCGGCTCTGTAACGCGTCGAATCTTCGCGCGTTAACAAGCGGCGACTCGGAATAAGGCCACGGGCTGGTATCGGCGGACAGAAGACTCTGGCAACGAATACGACAAACTTGGCGCAGGAAAACGTCGTCCGATCCGCGGGTCTGGTCTCAATCGCCGTCTTCATGAGCCGCATCAGCGGGCTGGCTCGGGAGATCCTGATGGCGCGGTTGTTCGGGGCGGGGTTCGCCTACGACGCCTTCCTGCTCGGCTTCCGCATCCCGAACCTCACCAGGGACCTGTTCGCCGAGGGCGCGCTCTCCTCTGCTTTTGTCCCCACGTTCACTGAGTACCTCTCCACCCGCAGCCGGAAGGACGCCGCTCAACTATCCAACCTGGTCGCCACTGCCATCATCCTGTTCGTCGGAATGATCTGCCTGCTGGGCGTCATCTTCGCCCCGCAGATCCTGTCGGTACTCGCGGCCGGATGGAAGGAAACCGATCCCGAGAAGTTTGAACTCGCCATCCTGCTCACCCGCATCATGTTCCCGTTCCTCCTGCTCGTGGCGCTGGCGGCCCAGGCCATGGGCATTCTGAATGCCTGCAACCAGTTCGGTGTTCCGGCGATGTCCTCCACGTTCTTCAACATCGGCTCGGTACTCGGGGGACTGGCGCTGGGCTTCTGGGCCGGGCCGTGGATCGGGATCACGGCGATCGAAGGCATGGCCTACGGGGTCGTGTTGGGCGGCGCTCTCCAGCTTGCGTGGCAGTTGCCGAGCCTCCGGCGCGCCGGCTTCAGCTTTCGCCCGGCCTTCGACCCCAAGCACCCCGGACTCCGCCACATCGTCAAGCTGATGGGGCCGGCGATTCTCGGCGGCGCGGCCGTCCAGATCAACGTGATGGTGAACACCTATTTCGCCTCGGGCATCCTCGATCCGGTTCGGGGTACCGACGGCCCGGTGAGCTGGCTGGGCTACGCGTTTCGCTTCATGCAGCTTCCGCTCGGCCTGTTCGGCGTCGCGATCGCCGCAGCAACGCTGCCGGCCATCTCCCGCAGCGCCGCCTCGGGCGACTTCGACCAGTTCCGGCGCACACTCTCGCGTTCCCTCGGCTTGGTCTTCCTGCTGACGATTCCCTCGTCGGTCGGACTGCTGCTGCTTGGTCCGGCGATGATCGGCGCCATCTACGAGGGAGGCCGTTTCGAAGCCTACGACACGCAGCAGACCGCTCTGGCGCTTTCGTTTTTCGCGATCGGTCTCGCCGGATACGCTGCCCTCAAGGTGCTCACGCCCGCCTACTACGCCCTGCAGGACTCGCGGACGCCCATGGCGATTAGCCTGTTCTCCATTCTCATCAACTACACCGTGGCGGCCTACCTGGTCGACAAGCAATGGCTCGGGCACGCCGCGCTGGCTCTCTCCACCTCCTGCGTCGCCCTCTTCGGCTTTTTGGCGCAGTTCTGGATCCTGCGCGGGCGTATCGGCGGCATGTACGGGCGGGACCTGCGATCGAGCGTCCTCAAAATCAGCCTCGCCGCCGCCGTTATGGGCGCGGCCGTCTGGGCCTCAAGTGGTCTGGTCGCCCGGCAGATCACACCTTCCCGGCTGCAATACCTCGTCGACCTCGCTGTTTCCATCCCTGTCGGACTGGCCGTCTTCTACGCGGTCTGCCGGATGCTGCGCATCGTCGAGCTCGAGATCGCCACCGATGCTCTGGCCGCCCCGCTTCTGCGCCGGTTGGGGCTCCAGCGTGGTAGAATTCAATGATTGATGCATCCGGATATACAGTCTCTACTGCAGCTCCAGCGACTTGATCAGCGGATCGCCGAGCTCCAGAAAGAGATCGCCGCCCTGCCCAGGCACATCGCGGAAATCGAAAAGGCCCTGGAGTCTCACAACCGCAAGCTCGAAGCCGACCGCGCCGCCCTCAGCGCCAACCAGAAAGACCGCAAAAAGCTCGAAGGCGACATTCAGATGCAGGAGCAGAAGATCTCCAAGCTGAAGTCCCAGATGCTCGAAGCGAAAACCAACGAGCAGTACCGCGCATTCCAGCACGAAATCGAATTCTGCGAGAACGAGATTCGCAAGGCTGAGGACAGGATCCTCGACCTGATGGCCGAGTCCGAACCACTGGAGCAGAACGTCAAGACGGCGGAAGCGGCGCTTAAGCAGGAGCGCGCCCAGGTCGAGGCCGAAAAGGTCAGGGCGCAGGAGCGCACCGCGGCCGACCGCAAGGAACTCGAAGAGTCCCAGGCTCGCCGCACCGATATATTGAACTCGCTCAGTCTCCCGATCCAGACCGCATACGCCCGCATTCGGAAAAAGTGGAACACGCACGTCGTTGTCGCCGACGCGACCGAAGGCCGCTGCTCGGCCTGCAACATGGCCCTCCGTCCCCAGTTCTTCCAGGACTTGAAGATGGCAGAGACCACGATGTTCTGCGAAAGCTGCGGCCGCATTCTCTACTACAATCCCCCTGTCAGCTTCGAGCAGGACATCGACGCATCGGCTCCGGTCCAGAACCGCCCGATGCCCATCCGGCGCATCTGAAGAGGTTTACAGCCGGCCCCGCGCCGGTTCGCAGGCAGGACAGCGGTGCATGATCGCCTGTTCGTCTACGGCACGCTCCGTGAGAACTCCCAGGTTCCCCTTACCCGACTTCTGCCCCAAGCGCCGCGCCTGCTGGGAGCAGCCTACGCGCATGGGCGCCTCTTCGATCTCGGCTCGTACCCTGGTATGATTCCGTCACCGTGCCGGCCCGACCGGGTCGCGGGCGAACTCTACGAACTCGCCGCCCGATCCTTTCTCGTGCTGGACCGCTACGAAGGCCCTCTGTTTGAGCGCCGGCGGATTCGCGTGCGAATGGCTCGGAACGGCCGCTCCGTCGCGGCCTGGTGCTATCTGTACCGGTTCCCTGCGCCCGTTTGGAAGCGCATCCGCTCCGGTGACTACCGGGCTCCGTGATTTGGGGTCGCATGTTTCAGTTGTGATACTATTCCGCTGGGCAGCGCGGCTGTCTGAAGCAAAGCAAATCAGAGCAAATTTACACTACACGAGGAGCAATCCAGAGTGAAAGTTTACGAAAGCAGTGATATTCGTAACGTCGGTTTGGTGGGCCACGGCCATTCCGGGAAGACCTCGCTCGCGGCAGCCTTGTTGTATACGGGCGGTGTGACCAACCGGTTGACTCGCGCCGACGAAGGAAACACGGTCACCGACTTCGACGAGGAAGAGATCCAGAGGAAAATCACGATCTCGACGGCTTTGGCATTCGTCGAGTGGAAGAAGAAGAAAGTCAACCTGCTGGACACCCCCGGTTTTAATCTGTTCCTGAACGACACGCGCGCTTCCCTGATTGCGGCCGACAGCGCGCTGGTGGTGGTCGACGGCGTCGCGGGCGTCGAGGTCCAAACCGAGAAGGTCTGGAGCTACTGCCAGGAATTCCAACTGCCCCGCGCGTTCGTCATCAATAAGCTCGACCGCGAGCGCTCCAGCTTCGAACGTGCCGTCGAAAGCATCCATTCGGTCTTCGGTCGCTCGGCCGTGCCGATTCAATTGCCCATCGGCGGCGAGCGCGACTTCCGCGGGGTCGTCGATCTGATCGCCATGAAGGCGTACGAGTACACCCCCGAAGGCGACGGCCAGGGCAAGGAGGTTCCGATCCCGGCCGAGATGCAGGATGCCGCCGACAAGGCGCACGAAGCGCTGGTCGAGATGGTGGCCGAGGGCAATGACGCCCTGATGGAAGAGTTTTTCGCCGAAGGCACTTTGCCCGTCGAACACATCGTCGAAGGCTTGCAGCGCGAGGTCAAAGAGGGCCGGATCTTCCCAATCCTTTGCACCTCGGCCACGCTGAATATCGGCTCCGACCGCATCCTCGAATTCGCCCTCGATCATCTCCCGGCCGCCTCCGAACGCTGCGCCGCCATCGGCGAGGTGAACGGCGAGAAGGTGCAGCGCCCGATCCGCGACTCTGAACCGCCCGCCGTCTTCGTCTTCAAAACCGTCGCCGACCCCTTCGCCGGGCGCCTGTCCTACTTCAAGGTCTTCTCCGGCGTCCTCAAAAACGACATCAACCTGCAGAACATGCGCTCCGGCGCAGGCGAGCGCTTCGCGCACCTGAGCTGCCTCTCGGGCAAGACGCTGGTCCCGGTCAACGAACTGCACGCCGGCGATATCGGCGCCGTCGCCAAGCTGAAGGACACGCTCACCGGAGACACGCTCGCCGACAAGGCTTCGCCGATCGTCTTCCCGCCCGTGAAGCTTCCCGAGCCCTCCATCGCCTACGCCATCTCGGCCAAGTCCCGAAACGACGAGGACCGCATGGGCAACGCCATCCACAGGATCATGGAGGAGGACTCAGGGCTCCGCTTCTACCGCGATCCCCAGACCAAGGAATTCCTCCTGGCCGGCAGCGGGCAGCAGCACCTGGAGATCATCGTCAGCAAGCTCAAACAGCGCTACGGCGTCGACGTGGCGCTCAGCGCGCCGAAGATTCCCTACCGTGAGACGATCCGCGGCAGGGCCGACGTCCAGGGCCGCCACAAGAAACAGACCGGCGGACACGGGCAGTTCGGCGACTGCTGGATCCGCATGGAGCCGCTCGAACGCGGCGCCGGCTTCGAGTTCGGCAACGAAATCTTCGGAGGAGCGATCCCCAGGCAGTACGTACCCGCGATCGAAAAGGGCATTCTGGAAGCGGCCGAGAACGGCTACCTCGCCGGCTATCCCGTGGTCGATTTCAAGGTGACCGTCTACGACGGCTCCTACCACGACGTCGACTCCTCGGAAATGTCCTTCAAGCTGGCGGCGCGCAAGGCCTTCAAGGCCGCCATGCAGGTCGCCAAACCGGCGCTGCTCGAGCCGATTATGAACGTCGAGGTGAGCGCTCCGGTCGAATACGCCGGCGATCTGATGGGCGATCTGAACGGTCGCCGCGGCCGTATCTCCGGCATGGAAACCAAAGGCAGCACCCAGATCATCCGCGCCCAGGTTCCCATGGCTGAAATGCTCAGCTACCAGAACGACCTGATCTCGATGACCCAGGGGCGAGGCTCATTCACCATGGAGTTTGACCACTACGACTTCGTGCCCCAGGCCCAGGCCGAAAAGGTGGTCGCCGCCGCCCAGGCTGCGCGGGCCGGCGTAGAAGAAGAAGAGGAGTAGCGGCCCTTCACCCTCGGGGTGCCGGCCGGGCTTCCCTCCGGCACCCCTTCCCCCTCTGAGTCATTCCACCCCACCCAGAGGGGCGGCTTGACCCGTCCGAGCGGGTTGGTATACAGTCGGAAGTTCGCATGTAACCCGACATTCATTCGGTAGCAAAGGTAACGATGACCCAAAGTCACCGCCTCACGATCGCTACTTCTGCCTTCCTCGTCCTGATCGCCTCCGGTTGTGCCAGCAGATCCGAGAAGTACGCCATGTCTCTGGTCCCGCCGGTCCCGAAGACTACGGAAGCAGAACTCGCGGCTCCGGCCATAGCCGAACCTCTGATGGTCGCGGCGAACATTCTCCTTCGGGAGACCCCGGGGATTCTCAATCCTCCTCTGAGTGTGCCGCCCAGGCCCTCGAATGCAATGCCTCGCGCCGAGCGCCGCTTTCAGGAAGGCAAGCGCCTCTACCAGGAAGGAAGGCTCGACGAGGCACGCCAGTATTTCGATGCCGCAATCGACATCCTGCTGGAGTCGCCCGAGTCGGCTACGGACCCGGACTTCGAGCGCAAGTTCGACGACCTCGTCCGGGCGATCTACCGCTACGATGTCGACGGGCTGGGGGCCGGCGAAACCTCCGAGGAGCCAGTATATGAACAGGCGCCGCTCGACGCCATGCTCGACCTGACTTTCCCCATCGACCCCAAGCTCAAGAACAAGCTGAGCGAGGAACTCAAGGTCACGGTCTCGCAGCTTCCCCTGGAAGTGACCGACGCCGTAGTCAGCTACGTCAACTTCTTCTCCTCCGAGCGCGGCCGCCGGATCGTCGCGGCCGGCCTTCGCCGCTCCGGCCGGTATCGCAACCTGATCTCGCGCATCCTGGACGAAGAAGGCGTCCCGCAGGAATTGATCTATCTCGCCCAGGCCGAATCCGGCTTCATGCCGCGCGCGGTCTCGCGCAAAGCGGCGACCGGCATGTGGCAGTTCATCCTCTCCCGAGGCCGCGAGTACGGACTCAACCAGACTCCCTTCTCCGACGACCGGCTCGATCCCGAGAAAGCGACGCGAGCCGCCGCCCGCCACCTCCGCGATCTCTACACCGACCTCGGCGACTGGTATCTCGCGATGGCTGCTTACAACTGCGGTCCGCAGTGCGTCGAGCGCGCCGTGGCTCGCACCGGCTACGCCGACTTCTGGGAACTGCGCAAGCGCAACGCCCTGCCGCGGGAGACCGCCAACTACGTGCCCGCCATTCTGGCGATGACCATCGTAGCCAAGAATGCCAAGGACTACGGACTCGACAAGATCGAGTTCGACCCGCCTCTCGAATACGACGTCATCGAGCTGACCGCTCCAACAAGCCTGGCTCTGGTCGCCGATGCCGCCGACCGCTCCGTCACCGAGCTGCGCGAGTTGAATCCGGCGCTGCTCAAGCCGATCGCTCCGGCCGGCTTTGAACTACGGGTACCCAAGGGAACCGCCACGTCCCTGATGGCGGCGATCGAGGCGGTGCCCTCCAGCCGCCGGACGAGTTGGCGCATGCACCGGGTGGAGAGCGGAGACACGCTGCGCGACATAGCCCGCCAGTACAACGCGCCGGTGAACTCGATTGCGGAAGCCAATGGCACGGCGCTCCACGAGCCCGAGGCAGGCGACTTGCTGATCATACCTGCGGCCGCTCCGGCCGCGCCCCGTACAACGGCCGCTCCAGAGCGGCGACCGACAGCTCAGCAGAGCAAGTCGGTGCGACGTCCGCCTGCCAAGCGCCCCGCGGCGCAGCGCAAATCCTCCTGATGCAGGGGCGGCCGCCCGGCGCGCATCGCGCTGCGCAGGCCGCCTTCCAACCCCCTCCCCCCTCTCATCGGGCCGGAAACAGCCCCAAAACACACTCACACGGCTTTGTTTCGGGCCCGGAAGGGCTTAGACAGGTCGATTTTTTCATTTAGGCTATTGCGAATAAAAGAAAAAGAGTTATTCTAAGTGTTGACTACGCCTGTACAGGAGGCATATAAAATGTTTGATAGCCGTAAGCTGGCTGTTGACGATGATGACCTGGATGACCTTGAGTACGACGAAGGCCACGTGGATCTGGACTCCGAAATCGGCGATTACGATACCGACGAGGACGAGGATGAGGAGGACATCGCGGCCGGGGCATTAACCGCGGAACGCGCCACCCCTCCGCCACCGCCACCGGCACCCGCCGTGGTCAAGCAAAAGGCTCAGCCGAAACCTCAAGCTCCCGCAGAAAGGAAGCCCGTGAAGAAAGCAACAGCAAAACAGGCAAGCAAGACTGCTCCGAAGAAAGCTCCCGTGAAGAAGGCGGCCGCTCCGGCTCCGGCCAAGAAAGCCGCCAAAAAGGCTCCGGCCAAGAAGGCTGCAGCTGGCGCGAAGAAAGCCGCTCCGAAGAAGGCAGCGGCGAAGAAGGGCGCTGTGAAGAAGGCCGCCGCCAAGGCGCCGGCCAAGAAGACGGCCCTCAAGGGCGCAGCGAAGAAGGCAGCGCCGAAGAAGGCAGCGGCGAAAAAGCCCGCCGCGAAGAAGGCCCCGGCCAAGAAAAAGGCCGCTTCGAAGAAAAAGTAAGACGGGCTGAATCGTCCAACAACATTCGCAGGGGAGCGCCGGGGTTGGCTGGCGCTCTCATTTGCCGACGACAGTTCGGCAACGCTCGAATAATTGGAGTAGTGCGTCTGCGTATTCTTCCGGACTGCGTGCACCCGTCTTGCCGCCGAAGCCGGCAGGCGAAGTTCCTTTGCCGTATCCTGTCGTAACGGCGATGAACTTCATCAGTTCCAAGGCGATCTCGTCCTTGCTCCGGGTGGGCGCAGCCGGTACTGTTTGTGTCTCTTCAGCCATTCCTTTGTGTTTCCTCCGTGTCAGCTTGAACTAGAACTCTAGCTTACTTCATTTCGATGCCCGTTAACGCGGTCCGGCTCATCAGGAAGATGCGAGGCGGGGCGCAGGCCCACCTGATCGAAACCGATGACGGCAGCTTCTATGTCGTCAAGTTCCGCGAAAACCCCCAGCACCGGCGGATCCTCATCAACGAGCTCATCGCCTCGGTTTTTCTTCGGTATCTCCAGATCGCCACACCCGAAACCGCGATGGTCCGGATCACCCGGGAATTCCTCGCCTGCAACCCTGAGGTCGCAATCCAACTCGGGTCGACCCGCCAGCCGGTCGCACCCGGATGGCACTTCGGCTCGCGCTACCCAGGGGATCCCTCACGAGTGGCCGTCTACGACTTCCTTCCCGACAAACTCATCGCCTCGATCGAGAACCCAACCCACTTCGCGGGCGTACTCGCCTTCGATAAATGGATGGGAAACGCCGACGCGAGGCAGGCGGTTTTCTTCCGGGCGCGCATCCGGGAGTGGACCCCCGCCGCCACGGTGCATCCCCTGCGGCACGGCTTTCTGGCCCTCATGATCGACCACGGCTATGTCTTCGACGGACCTCACTGGGGCTTTGCCGATTCCCCAATGCAGGGGTTGTATTTTCGTCCCGCCGTTTACGAATCCATCCGCGGCCTCGACGACTTTCAACCCTGGCTCGATCGCATCGTACACTTCCCGGAAGAAGTCGTCGACCTCGCCTACCGTCAGATCCCGCCGCAATGGCTTGCCGGCGACCAGGACGCCATCGAGCACCTGCTCGAACGGCTGCTCGAAAGGCGCCGGCACGTGCCGGAGTTTCTGGACCGCTGCCGCTCGGCGCGTGCTAATCCCTTCCCAAACTGGAGATGATGGAGCCCGCCACCTGCTCAGCCGTACCCGGAGCGAGCAGGATACCGTTGCGGTAGTGCCCATAGGCGAGCCACAGGCGGCTTTGGCCGGATCGGGCTACCATGGGCCGGCCTTCGGAGCAGGCGGGGCGGAACCCGATCCAGCACTCCGAGGGCGCGAGGCCGGAGAGCGGAGCGAAAACTCTTCCCGCACGCTCGGCGATCTCGCGCGCGACGCCTTGGTCGATCGTCCGGTCGAACCCGACGTGCTCGGTTGAAGCCCCCGCGATGGTGAACCCGCCTCTGCGCTGCAGCACATAGGTGTGGCCGGAGCGCAGGATGGGTCCGAGCGACCCCTCCGGCCTCTGGTACCCGAGCAGATGTCCTTTCACCGGGAAGGCGTCCGGAAACCCGGGAGGAGCCTGTTCCCCCTTGATCTCGATGGCGCTGCTCCAGGCGCCGGCCGCAAGAACCACTGTGGAAGCCAAGTACCGGCCGTTTTGCAAAGTCACGACCTCGGCCGACTCCCGCCCCAACACGATCCGGACCGCACGAGATCTCTCCTTCGCACGCCTCGCATGGATGCGGCGGAACGCTTCCATCATGTCGAGCGGATTGACAACCGCGTCGCCGGGAAAGTACAGCGCTCCCGCAACTCCGGCGCCGGCTCCGGGCGCGAGCTCATTCCACTCCTCCCTAGTGAGCGGCGACGACGGGATGCCAAACTCCCGCTGCCTGGCGGCGCGGTTTACAAGGTGCTCGAACTCCGCGTCGCTGAACGCCAGTTCCACGGCGCCGCACTCTCGCAGGTCGATCGGGACACCGCTCTCCTCTGCCAGGGCCGCGACAAAGCTCCCGTATCTCTGGCGGCTGTCAATCATCGATACGGCAAGCTCGAAATCCTCCCCTGCCTCGCCACCGGGCGCGAGCATCCCTGCCCCCGCAGTGCTCGCTTCGCCGCCAATCCGTCCTGCATCGAGCAGCACCACGTCCACGCCGCGCCGGGCCAGTGTCCAAGCAATCGACGAGCCGATGATGCCGGCTCCGACCACCACTACATCGGGAACAGGTTGCCTCATGTGGGGGTTCTCAATTCCAGTGTAGTTGGTCGGCTCCGGGACGCGGGATGCCTACCACAGGCTGCTAGAATCGAGGAAGACAATGCATCGCTTTTTTCTACACAACGGCGAAGTTCGCGAAGCCTCCGACCGCACGCTCGCGGCAGGGCAGGTGGGCTTAATGAACGGTTGGGGCGTCTTCAGCACCGTGCGCGTGCAGGACGGCATTCTCTTCGCCTTCGAGCGGCACTGGGCCCGAATGAAACGCGATGCCGACCTGCTGCGCGTTCCTTTCCCATGGGCCTCGCCCGACGCGCTCGAAGCCGAACTGCGGCCGCTGGTCGATGCCAACCAAGCCATGCACGCCACACTGCGCGTCTGCGTTGTGCGAAACCGCGGCGGGATGTGGGAGGGACCCGGGATCGAGCGCGAGGCCGACCTGATCGCCTTCACAACTGACCTGAAGAATTGGGGAGACGGAGTGCGCCTGGCGGTCGAACGGCAGGCCCGTCACGCCGCCTCTCGATTCGCCGGCGCCAAGATGCTCTCCTGGGCACAAAACCTGGTTTCCCTGGAGGAGGCCCAGGCCGAGGGCTACGATGAGGTGATCCTGCTGAACGAACGCGACGAGGTGAGCGAGTGCACTTCAGCCAACCTCTTCGCCGCGTTTGGACGCGAGGTGCGCACGCCGCCAATCGAGTCGGGCTGCCTGCCGGGAGTCACCCGCGAAATTCTTCTCTCCGAAGCCCCCGTTTCCGGCTACTCCGTCATCGAACACACGCTCCATCTCGAAAGCCTCGCGGCTGCCGACGAGGTCTTCATCACCTCTACCACGCGCGATCTGCTGCCCGTCATTTCCGTGGAGGGCATCGCGATTCGAAGCCAGGGTAGCGCACGCGTGGCACTTCAGGAGGCGTTCTCCCGGTACACGGACGAGTACGTCAGCACCCGCCGAAGCAAACTGTACGCTTCGTAACAGACAAGAATCTGACATAATTAACGCTGATAACTCCAGCTCCCGATCAGTGGGCCGGAAGCGCTGGTGCGCCCATATACGATATGCACTGTTCATGCCCGGGGTGCGGACACCGTAAGTTCCTGTTGCTGTACACTCGTACATTGCCGGAACGGCTCCGCCGGCTCGTTGGCCGCTATCCCGTCCGCTGCCTCAGATGCGGAACCGAGTACCAGGCTCGAATCTGGAATCCAAAAGACGCTCCCTATGCGAAGTGCCCACGCTGCTACCGCATGGACCTGACCTCGTGGACCAGAAAGTTCTACCAGCCAGGGCTTTGGGTGGATTTCCTCTTATTCATCGGTGCGAAGCCGATTCGGTGCGAAGCGTGCCGATGCAACTTCGTCAGCTTCCGCAAAGTGAAAGAGCGCTACAGAAGACCGAACCAGGCCAGCGGGGAACTGGCAGGCTGAAAAGAAAAATGGTTCCAAGTGACCAACGGCATCCAGTCCGCTCACCAGCCTGCATGCTAGGCCTGAGCTTGGCGCTCAACCGCACCGGGCGTCCTTTCCGAAGCTCCACGGTGCGGGGTTTAGCCGCTCCGTTTCAACGCTCCGAAACACCTGCCTCGGTTGCTCTGAACGAAACCAGAACCTCGAAACGGCCTTTCGCTCGCCTGCGGCGATTCGCCTGTTGCCAAGCGCTCCACAGCAGGGTCGTCACTCCCGGCCTATCTCTTCGGTTCTCTCCCGATCTGTCTCCAGGCCCGTTCGACTCTGGACTCCTTTCCTCGCTCCGTTTCCGGAGCGGGGATGATCAACATCCATCGCCCGTTGCCTTTCGTCCCAGGTCGGGAGCCCCAGCCGATCTACGAATCGCCGCTCCCCTTTGGGACTCTCGCCCCGCAGGTTCATAGCACCCAATCCGCTTCGGCTAAGAGGTTTACCGATTTGATTCGTCCGATCACCTTTCACTCCCCCGCATTCTGATGTCTCAGAACCCGGGATCCTCGATCCAGGCTCGCTACGTCTCCTCGGCTGACTGTTCCGTCAACCTCTTGGAACCATCTCCATCTTCGCTCCAATCCAGTGCGGAGTCAACGAAAAAGCGACGTGGAGCTTACGATTTTTTGAGGTCTAACTTATGTACTTTGTTTATCTTACAGATACCATCCTGTGGATTACCTGTGCATAAACCGCGGCGTGGGGAGTCTGTTTCAGGACGGTTACCGCCCCTGGCCGGGCAGTACCAGCATAAGAATCATCCCGGTGTCTGTCGCAACCCAAACGTTCCCCGATCCAGCATCGGCGAGAATCGCGCGGTGCCCGAAGGCCCGATAATCCACCTGCATCTCGCTCCAGGCATTCAGGTCCGTATTCGAATGGAGGATGCGCAACTTTCCCGGAATGGCGCTGACCCGGATGCCGCCCGGACGCTCGATTGCCGCAGCGTAGGCCACACCTCCTGGCAGCAGGGCGATGTCGGTCACGGCGCGGTCCCGCTGGCGATAGCTGGTCGAACTACGTCCTGTGCGCAAGTCGATGCGCATGATCTCGGAGGGGACAATGAAGGCGTCACGGAACTCCATCAGTCCGAGTCCCTGGCCATCGCCAAGCAGGCGAAGGCGCGTCACTTCGCCGAAAACAGAAGCCTGCGAAGGCTCCCAACTCTTGCCGCCGTTGTTCGTCGTCAGTAGCAGCAAAGTACCGGGCCACTCCCTCCTCCGCATGGCGGCCTCGGGATCGATCCAGTCCGGGATCCAGAGCCGATCCCTCCGGGGCGGCCGCGACGTGCCGACGACTAGCCCGACTCTCGGCGTCACGAAGCTCATCCAGGTGTAGGCGCTGTGCTCGGGTTTCCCGCTGGTTTCGGCTGCCTCCGGTACGGGCGACCAGGTCCGGCCTCCGTCGTCGGTCCGATGCAGTGACTTCTTCAGCCCCATCGCCCAACCGCGCTCTGCATTGAGGAAGTACACCCGCAGAATTCCAGATGGCGCCTTCACTTTCCGCCACGATCTGCCGGACTCTTCCGTCTGCCACAGCCCACCCTCGGTAACCATCCAGCCGCGACTTTCATCCAGGAAAAAGACCGAAACCGGCCTCTCCTTCACGGAAACCTCGGACCAGGTGCGTCCGCCATCGGATGTGACCACCGCGACATGACGGCGGCGGCGGCTTTCGGCAATTGTGCCCACGGCGATGCCGTGGCGCGGAGACGGGAACTGAAGGTCTACGATCTCGAGTTCGGAATCGTCCTCGTCGTGGAAGTATTGAATCACCCAACGTGGTTCATCGGCTGCGGCGCCCATCGTCAAGGCAGCAGCCAGGGTGACAGGCAGAAAGCGCGCGAGGCGGCGTCCCATCGCTCTCAAGCTTTCGGATTATTGTTAAAGAGGCCGGAGGACCGCACCAGCTCGACGTGGTTCGGCACCGGGCCCGAGCCGTTGTGGTCCATGCGCGCCAGTTGCAGCAAGCAGCCAATCTGCTCGCCGACCGTAGCCAGCATCTCCATCTCGCTGCCGGTGTGCTGGTGCGGCTGGCGGTGCTGCACGTTGATGACGCCGATCACACGGTTGCGCGCGATCACGGGCGCCGAAAGGAAAGCCTCGAACGTATCTTCGGGCAGGTCGCGGAAGTATTTGAATCGAGGGTCTTTGTACGCCTCGCGCGAGATCGCCAGGACGCGCCGTTCCCGGGCGACCCAACCCGTCAGGCCCTCATCGGTCTTCAATCGCACCGAGCCGATGTTGAACGGATGGGGCGTGTTGGATGCACAGAGTACGAGCTCGTCGTTGTCGAGCAGGTAGATCAGGCAGGAATCGCATTGCATGAATTCAACAATCAGTGACACGGTCCCCTGCAGAACCTCATGCAGGCTCATCTCCCGTACCATGAACCGGCTGATCTTCTGAATCAGCGCAAGTTGCTGCTCGGTGCGCTGCAGGCGCAGTTCGAGTTCTCTTGCCTTCGCCACACCTGTATTATCCCAGAAACCTCACGGCCGCGCAGCAGAACAGCTCGCCGAAGGCGGCGTTCCGAAAGAAGGATGCAGCGCAGAAGCCAACCAAAAATCAACGCCTTAGGAGACAGTTCGTTAAATATTCCACACGCGCGCTTTCACGCCTCCGGCGGGTTTGCCTTTTCCGCTCGCGCCCGATAGTATAAAGGTCGATGCAGTTGTCGATATCGGGCTATGCAAGTCCGGAAGGAGACCTTCCGTATGTGGAATCGGCGTAAGGAAGAAGAACCCGCACCGAAACCGACCCCGGCTTCCGCAGCCTCAGCGAATCCGGCCAGAGAGGGCATCCCTGTGACGACCACGCCCATGAGGAGTCCGGAAATGGAAGGTGCGCGCAACGCGGCCATGGTTGGGAAAGGTGTCACGGTCAAAGGGCAGATTTTCAGCCGTGAGGACCTCTACGTCGATGGGGAAGTCGAGGGGTCCATCGAGATGCAGGAGCACAAACTCACGATCGGTCCGAACGGCAAGGTACAGGCCGGACTGCGGGCCAGGGAAATCGTGCTCATCGGCACTGTGCACGGCAACGTCGAGGCGACCGACAAGCTCGATCTCCGGAAGGATGCACGGCTGGTCGGGGACGTCAAAACTGCCCGAATCGTCATCGAAGACGGTGCTTACTTTAAGGGAAGCATTGACATCGTTCGGCAGGAGGCTCCCAAACCGGCCGCCAGGGTCCAGCCGGCCCAACCGGCGCCGGCCCCTCCGCCCACGGCACAAAGCGCCGATACGGCCGACGTCAAGCGGTAAAGCGCACGCGGAGGCCGGCGAGTAACACTTTCGAGGAGTAGAGGCTCTTGTTTAGAGACAGATTGAGGCGGATGATCCGTCGCTCCGGGGCGGATTCCTCAGTCGAAACTTCAACGACCGAAACCTCGCTCCCGGTCGCCGTTCCTTCTGCCAGGCAAGAGCCCCCGCGCACCAACGGGCGTCCCGCAGTCACCCGCAACAGCCCTGGTCTGGACCAATTCTTTCACGAGGTACGGGACCAGTTCGGTTTGTCCATCCTCGATCTCGGCGGCGCCAGCCAGGCCAATATCAGCTTCATTACGAATCTCGGCCACCGGATTTACTCCGAGGACCTTGTGCACGCACTTCACACTGGGGTCGGTCCGGAAAACGAGGAGTTGGAACCGGCGCAGATTGATGCGTTTCTCGATCAGACCCTGAACTTCTCCGACGAGCAGTTCGACGGCGCTCTGGTCTGGGATACGTTTCAATACATGCCCCCGGCGCTGCTTGGCGCAACGGTCGATCGTCTTGCCCGGATTCTTCGCCCGAAGGCTTGCCTACTGGCTTTCTTCCACGCCGACGAACGGTCCGGGTCCGTGCCTGTTTACGGCTACCGCATCGTGGATTCCAAGACCCTTTCACTCGCCCATCGCGGTGAACGTAAGCCCGCGCAATACTTCAATAACCGCGGGCTGGAGAAGCTCTTCCACCGGTTCCAGTCGGTCAAGTTCTTCCTCACGCGCGACCACCTGCGCGAGATCATCGTAAAACGATAAGGTGGCTATCCGCTTCACTCAGGCAGGCACCGTGGGTTGTGGTCGTGGCTGCTGATCATGCCCCCTGGAAGAGACGCTGGCGGCTGTCTTGGCCCATGTGCGCCGCCGGACAGCGTGGCGGCCGCAAAAGCGCCGCCGCTGGCCCGAGCGCCCGCCCGGTGCCCTCAGTAGGGGCGGCGGTTGTCGTTTCCTGGATCCGTTCCGCAGGCTCGGCTCGTCGGCAACCACAAGATATTGGGGTTACCTGAGTGAAGAGGATAGCCACCAGCGATAAGAACTCTCAAGTTCTCCCATATCGGCCCGACAGGTGGTTCCAGCGCACACGCAGCGGGTCCAGAAACGCCTTCAACCCGTGCAGAAGGCTGACTTTCGTCCCCTCGACGTCGTTCCATCGCACCGGCACCTCGACCACGCGATAGCCCAGCAGTTGCGCCAGGTAGAGTGCCTCGACATCGAACCCGAATCCGTCCAGGGTCTGGCGCGCGAAGATCTCCCGCGCGGCCTCTCTCTGAAAGAGCTTGAATCCACACTGGGTGTCCCGGAACGGCAAGCCGGTCACCAGCCGCATCGCAAGGTTAAAAAAACGGCCGGAGGCCTCCCGGAAGAATGGCTGGTGAACTCCCACCAGGGAGCGATCCAGGGCACGCGAGCCGATCGCCACCGCCGCCTTCTCCCGCTCGACCGCGTCGCGCAGCTTCGCAAGCTCCTCGATCGGGGACGACAGGTCCGCATCCGTAAACAGGATGTATTCCCCCTGACCTTCGAGCGTCCCGTGGCGTACCGAGTAGCCCTTCCCGCGGTTGCCGGGATTGCGGAGCAGGCGTAACCGTGGGTCGCGGGCCGCCACGCGCTCCACCAGCACGGCCGTGCCGTCCCTTGAGCCGTCATCGACGACCAGGATCTCGACGAAGGAGAAAGTTTGCCTGTCCAGGTATCGCAGGACCGTCTCAAGCGTGAGCGGGAGCCGTTTCTCTTCGTTGTATGCAGGAATGACAATAGAGAGGGAGTCCAATGGTCAATTATAATAAGGGTTTCCAAGGAGATACTATTGGCCCTCGAAGAAGATTTGCTGTCGCAGCGCCTGGAACGTATCCGTCAGATTGAGGCGCTCGACTTCAAACCCTACGGTCACCGCTTCGACTATTCCCACACCATTCCGCAGATCTGGGCGGAACACTCGGCCAAAACGGCTGAACAGCTCGAACAGGAGCGGCTTCAGGTCCGCATCGCGGGCCGCATCCAGACGATCCGCCGGATGGGGAAGGCAGGCTTCGCACACCTGCTCCAGAACGGCGAGAGGCTCCAGGTCTACATCAAAAAGGACCAAGTCTCGGAGCGCGAGTTCCAGCTCTACCAGTTGCTCGACCTTGGGGACATCGTCGGCGTCGAAGGCTATCTCTTCCGCACCCGCACAGGCGAATTGAGCGTTCACGTCGAAAAGCTCGACTTCCTGGCCAAGACGCTCCTCCCCATGCCGGAGAAGTGGCACGGCCTCGAAGATGTCGAGACCCGCTATCGCCAGCGCTACCTCGACCTGATCGCCAACCCCGAGGTGCGCCAGGTCTTCGTCGCCCGCAGCAAGCTGATCCAGTCCTTCCGGCGGCAGCTTGAGGAGCGCGGATTTATCGAGGTCGAGACCCCGATGATGCAGCCGGTCTACGGCGGCGCCGCCGCCCGGCCCTTTGTCACGCACCACAACACGCTCGATATCGACCTCTTCCTCCGCATCGCCCCCGAGCTCTACCTCAAGCGCCTCGTCGTCGGCGGCATGGAGCGCGTCTACGAGATCAACCGCAACTTCCGCAACGAGGGCATCAGCACCCAGCACAACCCGGAATTCACCATGCTCGAGTTCTACCAGGCCTACACCGACTACCGCGGCCTGATGGACCTCACCGTGGAACTGCTGAAACAGGCCGCCCTCGACGTCGCGGGCACGACAGAAGTGGAGTATCGCGGCCAGCGGCTCGACTTCGGCAATCTCCGCCGCTTCACCATGCGCGAGGCCGTCGTGGAGTTCTGGAAGGGCGAAAACAAGCCGGCACTCGACCAGGTGAAGGATCCCGAGTGGCTCCTCCGTCACTCGAGCAAGGCCACGCCCGGCGAGGCGCTTGTCGATATCTTCGAGCGCGTGGCCGAATCCGAACTGATCCAGCCGACGATCATCTACGACTATCCGGTCGAGACATCGCCGCTCTCCAAGAACAAGCCCGATGAGCCGGACTTTGTCGAGCGCTTCGAAATCTACGCCGCCGGGATGGAGATCGGCAACGCCTACACCGAGTTGAACGATCCCCAGGAGCAGCGCCGGCGCTTCGAAATGCAGCTCGACATGCGCGAACGCGGCGATGAGGAGGCGCACCAAATGGACGAGGACTTCGTCCGGGCGCTCGCCTACGGCATGCCGCCCACCGGCGGCGAGGGCATCGGAATCGACCGCCTGGCCATGATTCTGACCGGATCCCGCTCCATCCGCGACGTGATCCTGTTCCCGCTGCTCCGCCCGGAGGGCCCCATCGATCTGGTGGAACGGCTTCGGGCCTGCGACGATCAAAAGAAATAGTGCGAAACGAATTCGAGTTCTTTATTTCGAGCCGCTATTTGCGGGCGAAGCGCAAACAGGCCGTCATCTCGCTGATCAGCGGGATCTCGATGATTGGCGTGGCGGCCGGCGTTATGGCCCTGGTAATCTCGCTGGCCATCAATAACGGTTTCCGCAACACGCTCCAGCGTAACCTGCTCGGCGCTACCGCCCACGTCAACGTGCTCGAAAAGGAGCCCGGCTACGGAATCGAGAACTGGCGCGAGATGGTGGACCGTTTCGCCAAACTCCCGCACGTCACCAGCGCCTCCCCGAGCCTCTATGGCCAGGTCTTCCTCTCTGGCCCCATCCTCGGCTCGGGAGCCGTGATCAAAGGCATCGACCTCACCTCCCAACCGGCCATCGAGGACCTGCGCCGGCACCTGAAGCAGGGCGCCATCGAGGATCTCGACATCCCGGACGGCTTCCCCGGCATCATTGTCGGGTCGCGCCTGGCCCAGAGTTCGGGCCTGCTGGTCGGAAACCTCGTCACGGTGGTCAGCCCGCAGGGCGAGATGACGCCCTTCGGTCCGCGCCCCAGCTTCCACCGCTTCCGGGTGCGCGGCATCTTCGAATCCGGCTTCTTCGATCTGGACAACGGCTGGGCCTTCACTTCGCTGTCCGCGGCGCAGCGGCTTCTGGCGGTCGAAGACGTGGTGAACTCGATCGAGCTCAAACTCGATGACATCTATCTTGCGCCCGAGGTCGCCTCGCAAGCCGAGACGCTGGCCGGCCCGAAGTTCGCCGCCACGCACTGGATGGAGCAAAACCGCCAGTTGCTTAACGCCCTGCGGATGGAACGCGTCGTTACGGTCATCACGATCGGGCTCATCCAGCTCGTCGCCGCCCTGAACATCCTGATTACGCTGGTCATGATGGTGATGGAGAAGCACAAGGACATCGCCATCCTCATGTCCATGGGCGCGCGGCACAGCCAGATTCAGAAGATCTTCATGTTCCAGGGCTTGACGATCGGAGCGATCGGGACCGTCCTTGGGCTCATCCTGGGCTACACGATCTCCTACTTTGCCGACCGCTACCAGTGGATCCGGCTTGACGAGCAGGTCTACTCGCTGAGCTTCGTTCCGTTCGAGCCGCGCTGGGTGGACGGGTTCTGGATCGCCGGCGTCGCGATCCTGGTCAGCTTCCTGGCGACGCTCTATCCGGCACGGAACGCTTCGCGCATCGCTCCGGCCGAGTCCCTGCGGTACGAATAGCGGCCATTCATGCGCGTACTGATCGATGCCTCTTCACTTCTGCTTCGCAGCGCCGGTATCAAAAATTACACCTACCACTGGATCCGGCACCTGCGCCTGCTGGCGGGAGAGGAGGCGGTTCGCGCATTTCCTCTGATCGGGCGGTTCGGTCCGCTCGACCACGAACGGTCCGTGGTGAGCCGCGCGGGCACCGTGCCGCGGCTGGGCCTGCTTTATCTCACGAACGTTACGCCTCTGCCAGTGCTGGATTTGTTGACCCGCGGCATCGATGTCTTTCATTGTTCAAACCAGGTGCGGCGAGTTCCCCGCGGCAAGCGCCTGACCGCCACCGTCCACGACATGACCTGCTGGCTGCGCGAGGATGTGCACACAGCGGCGAACGTCCGCGCCGACCGGAACTTCGCGGACGTGGTCCTGAAGCGCGCCGACGGGCTGGTAGCGGTCTCCGAGAACACAAAGCGGGATACGGTCCGGTTGCTTGGGGTCGCTCCGGAGAAGGTCGAGGTGATCTATCCGGGAATCGCGGAGCCGTTCTTTCACACGACCGAGGCGGGGGCACAGGAGGTGCGGTCGCGATACGGGCTGCAGCGCCCGTATGTGCTCTACGTCGGCACCGTCGAGCCGCGCAAGAACCTGGATGGGCTGATCGAGGCGTATCGGAGGCTGAAACCGGATGTTCGAGACGCCTTCGACCTCGTGGTTGTCGGGCCGGTCGGGTGGGCGGCGGGTGAGACGATCAGCCGGCTGAAGTCGAGCGACGGGGGTATTCGCTACCTGGGCTATATTCCGGAGGACGACCTGCCGCACCTGACGCGCGGCGCAACCGTGTTCGCGTACCCTTCCCTGTACGAGGGCTTCGGTTTCCCGATCGCGCAGGCGATGGCTGCCGGGGTTCCTGTGGTGACGTCAAACCTGTCGTCAATGCCCGAGGTGGCCGGGGAGGCTGCGGTGTATGCGGATCCGAAGAGCTGTGAGGAGATCACGGGCGCTTTGGAATCGCTGTTGACTTCGCCTTCGCTGCGGGAGCGGCTGTCGCGGTGCGGGGTCGATCGGGCGCAGCAGTTCCGTTGGGAGTTGTGCGCGTGTCGGAGTCTGGAGTTCTTCGAACGGATCTGCGGATAGCTACTTCTTGGGATAGTAGCCGAAGTCCCAGATCTGGGTGTTTCCCTTGCCCTCGGTAAATTCGATGACGGCGTATTCGCCGGGCGCGAGAGGTTCGACGGGCCAGATTTTGTAGAGTCCTTCGGCGACCTGTTGGCGGAAGATATCGACGGAGTCGTGCTCCTGCATGATCTCGTTGGTGACCGGAATGATGTCCCAGCGTTCGACGATACGGACGCCCTTTTTGACGGTGGCGCGGACGAGGCCGAAGCGCTCTTCGGCGTCGAGACGGAAGTAGAATTCGGGGCGGTCATTGGCGACAGTGAAGGCGGACTTGGCGCCGTCGATCTCGATGGTGGCCTTGCCGGAAACGATGGGGATGGGGGCGATAACTTTGAGGACGCTGCGGCCTTTGTTGTTATTGATTTTGGATTCGGCCTGTTTGAGGGCGCGAATGTTATCGGCGTCGAGGATATAGACGCCGGGCTCACGCGGGATGCGGGCGATTTCGCGGCGCTGTTCGCGTTCAAAGGCGGTTTCGGCGGCGACGGCGGCGGCCTCTTCACTCTGGGCTGCTTCGCGTTCGGCTTTGACGGATTCGGTGCGCTTGAGGTCGACGAGTTCGAGCGGGATTTCTTCCCAGTCGCTACGTTCGACGCTATAGTAGCGGACGCGGTCGGATTCGACGGAGTATTCGCGGACGAGGTGCCAACTGCCGTCCTTCATGTAGAGGCGGAAGTTAGCGGTGAACGCCAAGGGCGCCATCAGAAAAACCGCGATGGCCAGCGCCACCCCCCTCATTCCCCCAGTATACGAAATTCGGGACAGGCAGGAATTTCCCTATTTTTCGGCGGGTGGGCCTGCCCATCCGTAAATTCGGGACAGGCAGGAATTATGCGGATTTCACCAGCGCCTTCGGCGGGCGTCCTACGGGCCTGCTCAGCACTTCTCGACCCAGGCGAGTGCGCAGGTCGGCGACGAACTCCTCGTCGCCGAAGGGGCGTCCACGGTGGGTGCTTCGGATGAGGCGCCGGATCTCCTCCTCGCTGTCGCGGAGGCCCAGGAATTGCGCCCACTCTTCCGGGGGCGAGATGGCGTGCCAGGCGCGCAGATCCAACAGTCCGCGAGAATCTTTGCCGATGACGTGCGCACGGGCGCTGGACCATTCGTAATCGACCGCGCTGCCAGCCAAGTCCGCCCGCACAGGGTTCTGCTCGACATAGCGCATTGCCAACGCCAAGTGCGCAGGCCCCAGCGGGCACGAGTAGAACCGGCTCTGCCACAGGTGGCCCTGCCGTTGCCGCTTGACGTGCACGTACTGCGCGTACCGCCAGTTCGTCTGGCCGATCGCACGCGCCATGGAGTCCTCCCGCTGCGGAGCGACGACCAGATGCACGTGGTTTGGCATCAGACAGAAGCCCCATATGGCCATCTCATAGCGCACGGAATACTTCCGAAGCAGGCCGAGGTATACGCGGCGGTCCTCGTCCGAGAAGAACACTTGCTGGCGGTAGTTACCCCGCTGAGTGACATGATGCGGCACGCCGACCGCAACCAGTCTTCCGATTCGCGACATCTTACGCAGTAAGTGTCCGACAGTCCCGGCGGCTCTCGAGAAATTCGATAATTCCTCACTGTCCCGAATTTTTTGCGGACCGAACAGCCGTCCCGAAAAATAGGGAAATTCCTGCCTGTCCCGAATTTATACAATGGGGGGATGAGATTTCGGGAATTGGGTAGGACTGGCATTCAGGTGAGCGAGATCGGCTTCGGAGCATGGGGCATCGGAGGCAAACAATGGCTCGGAGGCTCCGACAACGAGTCCCTCGCCGCACTCCGCCGCGCACTCGACCTCGGCTGTAACTTCATCGATACCGCACTCGCCTACGGCGACGGACATAGCGAAGAACTCGTCGGCCAGGTCGCCCGCGAGGCCGGCGAACGCATCTACATCGCCACCAAGGTTCCACCCATGAACCGCCTCTGGCCCGCCCGCCCCGGCATCTCCATCGACCAGGTCTTCCCCTACGACTACATCCTCCGCTCGACCGAACAAAGCCTCCGCAACCTCCGCCGCGACTTCATCGACCTCCAGCAACTCCACGTCTGGAACCCCGAATGGATCGACCGCGATGACTGGCGACGCGCCTTCGAAGACCTCAAACGCTCCGGCAAGGTCCGCGCCGTCGGCATCTCCATCAACAACCACGACCCCGACTCCGCTCTCGAACTCGTCCGCAGCGGCCTCATCGACGCCGTCCAGGTCATCTACAACATCTTCGATCAGACTCCCGAACAAAACCTCTTCCCCCTCGTCCAGCAGATGAACGTCGGCGTCCTCGCCCGCGTCCCCCTCGACGAGGGCAGCCTCACCGGGACCATCACCGCCGCCACCCAGTTCGATCCCGACGACTTCCGCGCCTACTATTTCCGCGACGGCCGCAAACGCGAAGTTGAACAGCGCGTCAAGCGTCTCATCGAGGACCTCGCCCCGCTCAACCTGCCCGGCACGCTCCCGGAAATCGCGCTTCGCTTCTGCCTCTCCCACCCCGCCGTCTCCACCGTCATCCCAGGGATGCGGAAGGTGCGCAACGTCGAGAGCAGTTGCTCCGTCTCCGATATGGGTCCCTTGGATCAACGCACGCTCGAGGTCTTACGCCAACATGTCTGGAACAGGAACTATTACGAATAGCGCACTCCTGCTCGCTACGCTGCTGACTGCCGCAGCCTCACACGCCGGCGATTACCTGCCGCTCAATCCCGGCAACGTCTGGGTGTATCGCAGCGACGGTCCTCCGCCCTCCCGCGTCTGGACCGTCCACATCGAACGTACCGACATCATCGACGGCCGCCCTTATGCCCTCCTCCGCGGACTTCCACAGGGAGAGATTTGGCTGCGCACCGGCGAGGACGGAAAGGTATACACCTTCGACCGCCGCGCCCGCCAGGAGTCCCTCTACGCCGATTTCGGCGCGCCCGAAGGCGCCAGCTTCGAGACCCACGTCGACCCATGCAACTCGCAGGCAACCCTCGCCAGCCGCAGTGCGGACTACCGCGGCCCCATCGGCGAGTTCCGCCACGCCCTGCGCGTTCAATACCACCCCGGCCAATGTGCCGACGCCGGCGTCGAAGAGGATTTCTACCTCCCATACGTCGGGCTGGTGCGCCGGACGATGTCCACCATCGCCGGCCCTCGCGGCTTCGATCTGATTTATGCACGCCTTGGTGGCGTCACCGTCGTCGCAGAGAA
Source organism: Bryobacteraceae bacterium (assembly GCA_046289265.1). Classification (GTDB taxonomy): domain Bacteria; phylum Acidobacteriota; class Terriglobia; order Bryobacterales; family Bryobacteraceae; genus JBKBWD01. The sequence goes on from JBKBWD010000009.1 coordinate 46,481, forward strand.
GGAGGTCGCCTTCCAACTCTCACTCGATCGCCCGGTCTACACGGCAAACCTGATGCCGCCTGTCGAACCCTCGCGCGCTGTCCCGGAGATGACGGCGCGCATCACCGTCCGCAATACGCACCCCGAGCCGCTGACGCTCCAGTTTCCCACAGGCCAGACGTACGATCTGGTAATCCGCAACGAGGCCGGCGAGACCGTATATCAATGGTCAGCCGGACAGTTCTTCACGCAGGCGATTCGGACCGTAGAGGTGCAGGGCGAGCAGAACTTCGTCGTGACGGTCCTGCTGGGAGACCGGTCCGCAGGCAAGCCGCTACCCGAAGGGAAGTACGTGGCGGAGGCGTGGCTCACAACGTTCGAGCCGGCCGGATTTCGAGCCTCGGTCGGCTTCGAAATCCGGCACGTACACTGAGGATTTATTGTTTGACCGCGATCGTCGCCCGAATCTGATTCGGGTTTTGCGGGTTGTTACTCGGAATGCCCCGCTGCCGAACCAGCACCAGTACCTCGTTGCCGGGTAATACGAACTCCGGAATCCGGAGGTTGATCTGCCAAACACCGGCCAACCCAGGAGCGAGGCCCCAGTATTGCACATCGGGGGGATCAACGAACCGGCTGCCGATGAAGACATCCGGCCTCGATTCCGCCGCGGTCACTCCGGTAGGCGCGTGGCCGTCGGGCGGTGCGCCGGGCACAAAACCCTGGCCCGTGCCGAACATCTGGATCACTTGGCCGCGCGCGATCGGATTACTTGCGCTGTTGACCGAGTTGTCCTGGTTCAGGGCTGCCACCTGCCCAGTGCCGTTCATCGTTACGGTGAACAATGCGGGCGAAGCCACATCGACGGTCGACCTCCCTGCGGCCAGCACTTGACCGATCGACTTGCGAACCACTTCGACCTCCACCTCACCCGAGGTCGGAAGATTCATCGGAGTTAGGAAGTTGATCTGCCCCGAACCTACAAAGAACAGGGGAACAGGCTGTTGATTCACAAGGACCTGGATGTCTCCTAAGTCCGTCGGGAGCGGAAGAGCCATGGCGACATGGTTGTCGTCGGCGAACTTGGTCCCGGTGGGGAACAGCGACGCAATCATTCCGGGCGACAGCGGACGCTGCAGGAAGTTGGCGGCATTCGTCAGAGCGATGCCCGGATAGTGAATCGCCACCCGGTTAATACCCTCGGCGATCAGCAGGTTTCCGAACCCGTCAAGCGTCAGCGCCAGGGGAGCGCTCGAGGGGATCGCCGCAGTGGCGAGCGGGTTCGTGAACAATTGGTCGAATTGCGGATAGCGCAGCACGCGATTGGCGACCGTGTCCGTTACCCAGATCTCGCCCGTCGTCCTGTTCACCCAGATACCGTGCGGGCTGCGCAGGCGCGTGGTCAGATTGTGAGTCCCGGTGATCTCAAACGACGGCGCGGGGTCCGGCCGTCCCCCAGCCGTTGGCGCGTGCTCCCAGATCAGAACGCGGTGGTTGCCGGTATCGCACACATACAGCCGGTCATCCCCATCCACAGCGATGTGACGCGGAGAGATCATGCGGTTCGGCGCGTTCCCCCCTCCAACGGAGACGGAATCGGGCTGCCCGAAAACTGCCGAGGCTGCCATCCCGTTCGTGAAGTCGCCGCCCGGCGGCCGCAGGAAGAACAGGACGCGATTGTGCTGGGCGTCCGAGACCAGAAGATGCCCTTCCACTGTGAACGCCAATCCGAACGGACGCGCCATGGTGGAGGACGTCGCGTCCGTAATCCGAAAGGTAAAGTTCATCTGGCCGAGGACAAGATTCGGACGGATTTCGGAACCCGCCGGCTGTGCGAACGGCGTTGGATAGCGCAGCACGCGCCCGTTCCCGGAGTCCGCCACATAGAGGTTGCCATGCTCATCGAGGGCCAGGCTGGTCGGCAGGAACAATCCCCGGTCAGTCCGGTTGTTGGAGTCATTGAAGGGGTGATTGACCTGATTGCGCCGCATCGCGCCGTCACCCTCGCCTTGCCCGATCACAAGATCGGCCTTGTCGCCCGGACGAACCCGGCGCACATCCCTGTAGCCGAGGATCCGGTGGTTAAAGGTGTCCGCGATGAACAGCGCCGGAGGATCGGTGCGGGTGTCCACGACGAGGCCGCCCCCGTCCGCGAAGCTGGCGCTGACCCCGGAAATCGAGGAAAACCCACCGAACAAGAACAGTTCGCGCCCTTCGAGCAGATTGGCGCCGCGGTACAGAAAACCATCCTGCCCCAATACGCGGAAGGCCTGCTGGTGCGGTGGCGAAAAGATCAGGACGCGGTGATTGAATGCGTCCGCCACATAGAGCTGATCGTTGGCGAAGACTGCCGCCACCGGCGTGTGGAACGATTGGGCCGACGGCTCCGGAAGCCCTCGATTGGCATCTCCGGCCGTCATCACAGCCTGGCCGATCACCCCTGTGGCGGCGGGAGAAATTTGTGTCTGGCTCTCCGCCGGCCACTGATTGTAGTGCGGAAACTGGACGATCCGGTGGCTGAAAGTGTCGACCACGGCGGGTGTGTTCCCCATGATGAAAACGCCTTGGGGGGCGCGCAGGCGGAACTGGTTGACCTCCGGCAGCGGCGGCTCCCCGGCCACCTGCACCACAATGCCCATCAGCCGGCGCGCCGGCGTCGAACTGACGAAACCCGGCTCGAAAACCAGAACGCGATTCAGCGCATCCGCGACATACAGCCGCCCTCCGTCATCGAGACAAAGTCCGGCCGGCGTATTCATATAAGGACCCGGGTTCTGTCCGCCGCCCTTATAGAGTACGTTGGTGGCGGGGCTCGCCCCTAGCGCCGTCCGGGTCTCAAAGCTCAATTGACCCAAAACCAGATCCGCCGCCGGCTCATTCTGGCCCGAGGCCAGATCCGAGGCCTTGTAGCGCAGGACCCGGTGGTTGCCCGGATCCGAGATATACAGGTTTCCTGAGGGATCGAACGCCATCCCGACAACCTGGGCGGCGCCGGCGTTATTGGTAAAGTGAACCGTCCTGGCATTCGGCGCCGGACTACCCTGGTTCGCCTGCCGGCCCTGGCTGATCTGTTTCTGGCCGATCACCATATCTGGCAGAACGAGTTCGCCGCTCTGGTCTCCGGGCGAGGGGAAGCGCAGGATGCGATGATTGGCGGCGTCGGCCACGTACAGGTTCCCGGCGGCATCGACGGCGAGGCCAGTCGGTTGATTCAATCCACTGCTGAGCGTGCTCCCGCTCACGCCGGGTCCCTGAGCGCTGGTTCCGAACCGGTCCCTTTGCCCGATGATGATGTCTGCCGGGGCGCCGTTGCTCGCGGCGGCCGGGTTCCTCCAGCCCAGCACGCGATTGTTGCCCGAGTCCGCGACGTAGAGAATCCCCCTGCCGACGTCGAGGGCGATCCCCTGGGGCGTGTTCAACTCCCTGCCTTCGACCAGGTTCGGCGCGCTGGAATCGGGAGCGTTCGTGGCCGGATTCTTCAGCCTGGCGTGACCGACGGCACGCGAAGCGACCGGGTTCAACGTAACCTGAGCCGGAACGATCTGAGCCAAAACGGCCAGCGAGGCGACAAAGCGTAAGAAGTCTTTCAGTTTCATGGGATTAACGAGGGAAACACGCGGGCAGCTCCCTCACTGAACATAGCATGTGCTCATACAGGCCGCAAACAGAGCGATAGTACCGCTACCTGCTGTGCGGTAATGGTAAACTCGTTTTTTGGAATCCTACTCTCCTGTTGCTCAGCCCAAGCCGCGCGTGTGCGCCGTCAGCTATCTGAACACCGTTCCGCTGGTCTGGGGAATGCTCCACGGGCCGCAGGCAACGCTGTTCGACCTCTCCTTCTGCGTCCCTTCCGAGTGCGCCGACCGGCTCGAAAACGGCCAGGCTGATATCGGCATCGTCCCCGCCGTCGAGGTTCCCCGCCTGGAGTTGGAGGTGGCGCTCGGAGCCGGCATCGCCTGCCGCGGACCGGTCCGGAGCATCCTGCTGATCTCGAAGACGCCCGTCGAGGCGATCCGGACCCTGGCCGCCGACGTCAGTTCCCGGACCTCGGTGGCGCTGACGCGGGTCATCCTGGCCCGCCGGTATGGCATCGAGCCGCGGTTCCTGCCGATGCCGCCGGACCTGGGCGCCATGCTCGATGCCGCCGACGCCGCCCTGATCATCGGCGACCCCGCCCTGCGGATCGATCCGTCGGATCTGCCGTTCACCGTCCTCGACCTCGGGCAGGAATGGACCGATATGACCGGCCTTCCCATGGTCTTCGCCGTCTGGGCCGGCAACGGACACATCCTGAGCGAACCGGTGCGCCGCGCCTTCGTCGGATCCTGCCGGTTCGGTCTGGAGCGGATCGACGAGATCGTCGAAACCGAGTCGCAGAGCCGCGGCATGGATCCCGCCCTGGTCCGCCGCTACCTCAGCGAGCACATCGCCTTCGAGCTCGGCGAGAAGGATTACGAAGGCTTGCGCCTCTTTCTGCAGTATGCTGGACAGACAGAGGGCCTGATTTTCGCCCGGGATTATTCCGCATGATGACGCGCCAGGAAGCACTCGATCTTTTCGCCAGCGACGACCTCATCGGCATCGGCATGGCCGCCGACGCCCTGCGCCGCCGCTTTCATCCGGAGGGCGTGGTCAGCTACATCATTGACCGCAACATCAACTACACGAACTTCTGCACCGAGTACTGCAGCTTCTGCGCCTTCTACCGTCCGATGGGCCACAAGGAAGGCTACATCCTGCCCAAGGAAGTGATCTTTGAGAAGATTCAGGAGACCATCGACCTCGGCGGCACCGGCGTTCTCATGCAGGGCGGCCTGCACCCGGATTTGAAGATCGAGTGGTACGAAGATCTGCTTTCGTCCATTAAGAAGCGCTTCCATATTCACCTCCACTGCTTCTCGGCCCCCGAGGTGACCAACATCGCCGAGGTCAGTGGGCTGTCACTGCGCGACACGATCGCCCGGCTGCGCGATGCCGGCCTCGACTCAATCCCCGGCGGAGGGGCTGAAATCCTCGACGACGCCGTCCGCCACCGGATCAGCCGGCTGAAGTGCTCGACGCAGGAATGGATCGACGTGCACCGCACCGCCCACGCGCTCGGCATGAGGACCACCGCGACCATGATGTTCGGCTGCGGCGAGACCATCGAACAACGGATGAACCACCTGGATCTTGTCCGGCAGATTCAGGAGGACACCGGCGGCTTCACGGCGTTTATTCCATGGTCGTTCCAGCGCGAGAACACTTCGCTCGGCCGCTTCGTCAAAGAAGAGGCGACGGCGGTGGAATACCTGAAGACCCTGGCCATCTCCCGGCTTTACCTGGAGAATATCGTCAACATCCAGTCCTCCTGGGTGACCCAGGGGCTGAAGACCTGCCAGCTCGGACTCCGGTTCGGCGGCAACGACGTCGGCAGCATTATGATCGAGGAGAACGTCGTCTCGGCGGCGGGCGCGCACCATCGGGCCTCCGAGGAAGAATTGCGCCGGATCATCCGCGATGCTGGATTCGTTCCTAAGCAGCGTGATACGCTGTACCGCACCTACTTCCTGAACTGAGGCGGCGGGAATACCGATGCCTGGGCTAGTCGAAGTCGAAGACCTGGTGAAGGAATTCCGGACCTTCGAACGGCGCGAGGGAGTTCTCGGGGCCCTGAGCAACCTGTTCGTCCGCGACTACCGCACCCTGCGCGCCGTCGACCGCATCTCCTTCGTGGTACGCCCAGGCGAGATGGTGGGCTATATCGGACCCAATGGCGCCGGCAAGTCGACCACCATCAAGATGCTGACCGGCATCCTGGTCCCCAGCACAGGATTCATTCAGGCCAACGGCTACGTCCCGTGGAAGCAGCGCACTGCCTATGCGAAGACGATCGGCGTCGTCTTCGGGCAGAGGACGCAGCTCTGGTGGGACATCGCGGTTGCGGAAAGCTTCCACCTGCTACGGAAGATCTACGGCGTCAGCGACAGCGACTTCCGCGCCCGAATGAAGAAGTTCGACGAGGTGCTCGAACTCGGCCGCTACCTCCACACGCCCGTTCGGAAGCTCAGTCTCGGCGAGCGTATGCGCTGCGATGTCGCCGCCGCTCTGCTCCACAACCCTCCGCTGCTGTTCCTCGACGAGCCGACGATCGGGCTGGACATCGTCGCCAAGGAGAACATCCGCGCCTTCCTCAAGCACGTCAATCGCGACTTCGGCACCACCGTGCTGCTGACCACGCACGACCTCTCCGATATCGAAGAGCTTTGCAGCCGCCTCATGATCATCGACCACGGGCGTCTTCTGTTCGACGGCAACCTGGCCGACCTCAAGCGCAAGCTCTGGCGCCAGACCACCGTGCGGATCGACCTCAAGGACCGTGAGCAGGGCGCGCGGCTTGAGGCCCTCGATCTCCCGGACGTCCGTAAGGAGCGGCTCAGCGAGTTCAGCTACCGGCTCAGCTTCGATCGCGACCGGCGTTCTACCGCCGACGTGGTCCGCCACGTGGTCAACGGAGTCGAAGCGCTCGATATCGCGATCGAGGAGCAGTCCATCGAGGAAGTGGTCAAGCGGATCTACCTGGGCGGTGTGTTCCAGGAGTCGGCGCGGTGAGCGCGGCCGTTTTTCTGGAGTTCGGACGCATCGGCTTTCTCAACATGCTGGCGTTCCGGCTGCGCTACTACACCGGCGTCGTCACCTACTTCATCAACGTCACGGTGTATTACTTCATCTGGCGCGCCGTCTTCGATTCGAGCCCCGGTTTCGCCGGCTTCGAGTTCGACCAGATGATCACCTACGTGGCCGTCGGCTGGATGATCCGCTCGATGTACTTCAACAACATCGATAACGAGATGGCCGCCGACATCCTGGAAGGCAAGATCAGCATGACGATGCTGAAGCCGGTCAGCCTGCCCATGACCTACATCGCGCGCGCGATCGGGGAGTCGGCCTTCCGGCTGCTGCTGCTGACCACGCCCACGGCGCTCGTGCTGGCGGCGGTGTTTCCGGTGCTGCCCCCGGCCAGCGCCGCCCACTTCGGCGCCTTTGCCGTGTCGCTTGCAGGGAGTGTGCTCCTGGTTGCCGCGATCAACTTCATCGTCGGCTGCTTTGCCGTGAGCATGAAATCGATCCTCGGACTGCTGCGGGCCAAGTTCTGGATGCAGGAGTTGCTCTCCGGCCTTCTCGTCCCCGTGACGCTGTTTCCCGGACCGCTGCGCGAACTCTCCGGGATGCTCCCGTTCCAGCAAATCGGCTTCACCCCGATGATGATCTACCTCGGCAAGTACACCTGGGCCGAAACCGCGCGCGCCCTGGCGATCGAAGGCTCCTGGATCGTCTTCCTGCTCTGGTTCGGCGCATGGTTCTGGCGATTCATGAGCCGTAAGATTACGATTCACGGAGGCTGACTTGCGGCGCTATCTCTCCCTGCTCGGCCATTACTTTCTGCAATACGCCAAGGTGCGGCTCGCCTATCGCGGGGACTTCTTCCTATCGGTCGCCACGACCGCGACCGCAACGCTGTTCGGCATCGCGGTGGTGTTCCTCATCTTCGGCCGCATCGAAAGCCTGCTCGGCTGGACCTTCCACGAAATCCTCTTCCTGTACGGCTTCTCGCTGCTCCCGCTCTCGCTGTTCAACATGCTGAGCATCAATCTCTACTACTTCAGCGAAACCTACATCGTGCAGGGGAAGTTCGACCGCGTGCTGCTGCGCCCGCTGCACTCGCTGTTTCAGATCCTGTTCGAGCAGTTCCGCCTGGAGTCGCTCGGGGACGCCGCCGTGGGGATCGTCGTGATGGCAATCTCGGCCGGGAAGATCGGTTTGGCGTTCGGATGGCTCGATCTGATCTTTCTCGCAGCAGCCGCGATCGCCGGCTGTGTCATCTACCTTTCGATCTTCCTGATGCTGACGGCGGTCTCGTTCTGGATGGAGGATCGGGTCGGAATCATTCCGCCGGTCTACAACATGCTCACGTTCGGACGGTATCCGCTCGATATTTACAACGGCGCCATCCGGATCGTGCTGAGCTGGGTGGTGCCGTTCGGGTTCGCGAGCTTCTACCCGGCAGCCTCGGTGCTGCGCCGGGACGTCTACCAGGTCTACGCGTGGCTGCTGCCGGTGGTCATGGCCGTCTTCCTGGTGCTCGCTGTCGCTGTCTGGAATCGAGGCGTTCGAAATTATGCTTCCACGGGCTCGTAGACTGCCGGCCGTCATCCTGGGACTTACGCTCGCAACGGCCGGAGCAGCGAAGGTGAACATTCTCGGCTACTGGTGGGAGAATCCGCTTCCCTATCAGGAGGTTCCCAAGGGCCTGCGCTCGCTTCGCGCCTCCGAATGCGGCGTCTGCCATCAGGAGATCTACCGCGAATGGAAGCTTTCGACGCACGCCCACGCGCTCGCCGATCTCCAGTTCCAGGAGGAGATCAAGAAGTCGCCCTCGTCCGCCTGGCTGTGCATGAACTGCCACACTCCGCTTGAGAACCAGTCGCCGACGATAACGGTCGGGGTCGAGGAGCGCTCCACCAGCCGGCCCATCGTGCGCGAGAACCCCCGGTTCGACCCCGCGCTGCGCGAGGAAGCCATTACCTGCGCGGTCTGCCATGTGCGCGACGGAGTGATTCTGGGCCCGTACGGCGACTCGCGGGCGCCGCACCCGGTCCGCAAGGATCCCAAACTGCTCACCGAAGAGATCTGCGCCGCCTGCCACCAGGCGACCGCCGCCTATAGCGACACCCTGGTCTGCACCTTCAACACGGCGGCCGAGTGGCGCGAGAGCCATCACGCCCGCGATGGCAAGACCTGCTCATCCTGCCACATGCCGGAGGTCGAGCGCCCGATCGCCGTCGGCGCCAAGCCGCGGCCATCGCGCCGCCACTATTTCATCGGGAGCAAAATTCCTAAGGTGATGGACGTCCCGGAAGAGCTTCGCGAAGCCTATAAGCTCTTCCCCTCCGGACTCACGGTCGAGATCGCGGATCCGCGCGCCCGCCGCGGCCGCGTCGAAGTAGACCTCCGGTTGAAAAACGCGCTGGCCGGCCACATGCTGCCGACCGGCGACCCGGAGCGGTTCATCCGGATCGACGTCTATCTGCGATCGCAGGGCCGGGTGCTTGAGAAGCGCTCGATCAAAATCGGGCAGGAGTGGGAGTGGTGGCCGGCCGCGAGGAAGCTCTCCGACAACCGGCTGAAGCCGGGCGAGGACCGGACCGAGACAGTCCGCTTCTCGGCCGCAGCATGGGGCGGAGTCTCGGTCGAGGCGGTCGTATTTAACGTCCGCCTGACCGAGGAGAACGCCCGCTATCACAATCTGCTCGGCCGCTATCCGCTCGAGGCCGAGGTCCTGCGCATCAGGCCACCCGGCGCAGCTTGGTGACCCGCCCGATCTCCACCCACTCGACCACGAAGATGTTGCCGTCGCGGTCGAAGCATGCGCCGTGCGGACAGATGAACTTGCCGGGGATGAACTTGTCACGCGACAGCTTGCGCAGTTCCCGCCAACTGTTCGAACTATCATCGCCCAGGTGCAGGATGACATTGTTGTTCCGGTCCATGAGCGTGACGCGCGCGCCCAGGTCCGGGATGAGCAGCAGCCCTTTGCGCTCATCGAAGTGGCAGGGCAGGTTGACGCCTTCGGCGAAGCCGTCGTGCTTGCCGTCGAGCGTGAAGTACTGAAGCCGGTTGTTGGCGCGGTCGGCCACCAGCACGCGCGGCGTCTTGCCCCTCCGGTCGATCGTGATGCCGTGCGGCTGCTTGAGCTGTCCCGGCTCGCTGCCAAAGCCGCCGAAGGTGCGGATGAACTCGCCCTTCTTGTTGTACTGGTTGATGTAGCTGCTGCCGTAGCCGTCGCCGACGTAGATGTCGCCGTTGGGCGATATCGCCAGGTTCGTCGGGCTGTACTTGGTCGCGGGCTTGCCGTCGGCATCGAGCTTATATGCCTCGGACTCCTTCGGATAGCCGAGCCGGAAGACCTCCTCGCCCTCGAGCGTCGTTTTGACAACGATCGCCTGCCGCGTATCGCACAGGTAGAGGAACTCCTGCTTGCCCTCTTTCTGGATGTGGAGTCCGTGGGCGCCGGCCTTGAACTCCTTACCCCAGCTCTTGATGAACTTGCCTTTTTCGTCGAAGACGACCATGGTGTCGTCGCTCGAGCTGTCGGCATGTACGGTATGGTGCACGTAGATCCGGCCCTGAGAATCCTGAACCACCCCGTGCGTGTTGCCGTAGCGGATGTGGCCGGGAACCTCGCCCCAGTCGTGGATCACTTCGTATTTGTGCTCGCCGTGGCCGATCACCGGACGCTTGGCGCCGGCTTTGTCGGTTGCGCCGAGAATCACCGGGGCCGCGATGCCAGCGCCCAGTGTCTGTAGGAAGTTTCGACGGTTCTTCACATTATTCTCCATGCCACTCTCCTGAACGTAGCCTCCATACTTTATCAAGGTTGGAAGATGGGAACCACCCTATTGGCCCGCAATTCGAAGGCGGTCCTGCAGGATCTGCACCAACCGTTCCAGGCGCGCCGTCTTCAGGCGCTCGAGACGCAGGTCTTCGTACAGAGTATCGATCTCCTTGCGCTGCTCCTCGATCCGGCGCGTTGCCTCCGCGGCTTCGCGGGCCGGCCGGGAAGGCTGTCCCAGGAATCGGGTCAATTCTGTCACCTGAGACCCGCTCACTGACTGGACCGACAACCCCACCTCCACCTCCTCGGCCCGGCGGGCATAGGTGAAGCTGCCGAAGCGTATCTGCTCGGCATCAAGCGAGATCTCCTGCTTGACGCGTCCCTCCTTGATCGTAAGGATGCCGGTGACGGCCTCCCGAACCGGAAGCGACTCGCGGTCCCAGGCAATATGCAACTGCCCGTCACGATCTTCCGCACGCAGCGAGATCGCCGGGGAGAGCGGCTCCAGCGCAGGCCGTTCCGGGCGCAGATAGAAACCCGATGCAAAGGCCGCGGCCGCCAGGATCAGGGCGCCGAACATCCCCTTCCAATGCCTGGCGAACCATCCGGGTTCCTGGGTCCGAAACATCGCCATGGAGTTCTCCGGCGAGACGGGTGCGGGTGCAGGCGCTGGAACGGGCGTGGCCGGCATGACAGCCCGTTCATCCGACGACACACCCGAGACGACCGCGGACGCCGCCGGACGCGGGGGATAGTCCCGCCGGCGCTCCCGCCGCTTTTCGATCGGCTCGACGGTGAAATCCTTGTGGCTCGACTCGCTCCGGATCTTCCCGTCCGGCTCCCGGAAAAAGAAGCCCGCCTGCGCCGGCCCATAGCGCGAAGGATGGAGAACCAGGGTGACCTGCCAACTCTCCGGGAAGAAGTCCTGGTAAAACAGCAGATCGGCTTCCGAGAGCAGCAGGCCGCTGCGGGTGTGCGAGACGAACCATCCGACCGCGAAAAGGCCCTTCAGTTCCGGGTCCTCTTCGCCCATATCGAGAAGCTGCTGGAGCGCGGCCTCATCTTTCTCCGACAGCAGAAAGCCCGGTCCCCGCGCATGTGAGCACGGGATCGGCCGCCAGGAGAGAATGCGAATCGCATCCCCCTGCCTTGTGCCGTACAGAACGCCCCCGACCTCGATCCCGCCGCGCGACAGGCGCTGCAGTCCCTCCGAAGCAGCCGCACGTAGCTCCTCCATGACGACTGCCGAGTACTCGATCCTGAGCGGATACCCGTCTACGGCCCACACTCCGAATCCGCTGCTTCGCTCCAACTCTTCCATTTGGCTCACTGTTCCTTCAGATCGGCCGCTTCATCGCCGGCCCGGCCGGGTAACCCCCGATCGTCTCAAACCGCTCTTCGTCCTCCGCTTCCTCCTGGAGGTGGGCCAGGTACGTCACATACCCCATCGACAGAATCACGGCAGCCGCGACAGAGAGCCATACGGCGCTTCTTCCATTCAGAAAGCGCTCGCCATTGACGGCTGCGGCCGTCGCCTGCACCACCGCGATTGCCAGCCCGAACCCCAGCAGCGCCTTCCAGTACCACGGCATCAGATCGAGGTGTGACTGTCCTCCGATCTCAGCCCAAACCAGAAAAGTCACCTGCACGGCGAGGAGAAATTCGATGACGTAAAAGAGCCGCAGCCACGAGGAAGACATGCCGGGAAGTCTCCTAATTCTACTGGGGCCGAACCGGAACTGGCAACATTTCGAATACGATCCGTGCTGCCGGCCGGCCGAGCCAGCCGCCTCCACGAAAGCTCCCCTTTTGGCGTTACATTGGATTTAGTGACGCCTGTTCCGGCGAAAGCCCGGCCGTCCAAGGAGGACCCACTCGCATGAAGGGTATGGTATCGGTGACTGGCCCCGATCTGCCGAAAATCATCACCCCGCTCCCCGGGCCGAACGCCAAAGCCATCGTTGAGCGCGACGCAAAGGTTGTCTCCCCCTCGTATACACGCTCCTATCCGCTGGTTGTCCGGCACGGGGAAGGCGCTATTGTCGAGGATGTCGACGGGAATCGCTTCCTGGATATGAACGCCGGCATCGCCGTGGTCGCGGCCGGACACTGCCACCCCGCCGTTGTTCAGGCGATCCAGGAGCAGGCGGCCCGCCTCATCCATATGTCGGGCACCGACTTTTATTACGAGAACATGGTGCAGCTTGCCGAAAAGCTCGCTTCGCTAGCCCCCGGCGGCGGACCGCACCGCGTCTATTTCGGCAACTCCGGAACCGAGGCCGTCGAGGCGGCCATAAAACTCGCGCGCTACCGCACCGGGCGCGAGAAGTTCCTCGCCTTCTTCGGCGCCTTCCACGGACGCACCCTCGGCTCGCTCTCGCTCACCGCCAGTAAGAGCGTACAGCGCGAGCGGTTCAGCCCGCTCGTCCCCGGCGCTGTCCATGCGCCGTATCCCTACTGCTACCGGTGCGCCTACGGCAAATCGCCCGATACCTGCGCCGTCGAGTGCGTCACACACATCGAAGACCAGCTCTTCCAGACGATCCTGCCGCCCCGGGAGGTTGCCGCCATCGTGATCGAACCCATTCAGGGCGAAGGCGGCTACGTCGTCCCGCCCCGCAAATTCTTCGATGAGCTGCAGGCGCTCGCGCAGCGTCACAACATCCTGATCATCGCCGATGAGATCCAAAGCGGAATGGGACGCACCGGAAAGATGTGGGCCTCCGAGCATTTCGACTTCCGGCCCGACATTATGACCATCGCCAAAGGCATCGCCAGCGGCATGCCCATCTCGGCCACCGTGGCGCGCGCCGAACTGATGGACTGGAAACCCGGCGCCCACGCTTCGACCTTCGGCGGCAATCCGGTCTCGGTCGCCGCCGCGCTCGCCACTATCGAACTGCTCGGACAGGAGCTCATCGATAATGCCGCACGCATCGGCGCCCATATGCTGGAGCGGCTGAGGACTTGGCCGCGGCGCTTCCCCTTCGTCGGCGACGTGCGGGGCCTCGGCCTCATGCTCGGCGTCGAGTTCGTGAAGGACCAGACCAGCCGGGAGCGCAATCCCGAGATCCGCGAGCGGCTGGAACAGCTCGCCTTCCAGCGCGGGATCCTCATCCTCGGAGCGGGCCGCAACAGCATCCGGCTATGTCCGCCCCTGGTGCTGACCCGCGATCAGGCCGACTTCGCACTCGATACACTGGAGGAGTGTCTCGAGAGCCTTCGCTAGCTCAGCCCCGGATCCTCGACGTCGGCTGCGGAATTAAGAAGTACCCCGGCTCGGTTGGAATCGACGTGAATCCCAGGAGCGCCGCCGATGTCCTGTGCGACCTCGACCGCTTCCCCTACCCCTTCCGCGACTGCTCCTTCGACGGCGTCCGCGCCATCCACGTCATCGAGCACGTCTCCGATGTCATCCGCACCATGGAAGAGTTCCACCGCCTCGTCCGCCCCGGCGGAAGCATCTTCCTGGTCACGCCGCACTACACCGATTTCAGCTCCTTCTGCGACCCGACCCATCGCTGGCACCTCAACAGCTTCTCCTTTCGCTACTTCGGCGAGGACAACGCCGGTTTCGGCTACTATTCGGCCGTCAAACTCCGGGAGATTTCCGTCCGCGTCAAGCTACTTGCTCTGTGGAGGTATCTCGGTTTCGAACTCCTGGTGAACCGCCTGCCGCGGTTCCGGCGCTTCTGGGAGCACTATCTCTGCTACGTGATCCGCGGGAAGGTGATGGAGTTCGAATTCGAAGTGCTGAAGCCTTGACCGGTTGGATTTTCCGAATCCTGGACCGTTTGCGCGATGCCGCGCGCAGGCGCCGCTGGAACGCGGGCCACTCAGCCGGACGCACCGGCGAAGACCTGGCGCATCGCCGGCTGCGCGACCTCGGCTTCGTCATCGTCAGCCGCAACTTCCGCAGACGATCGGGCTCGGCCGAGCTCGACCTGGTCGCCTGGGAGGGCGAGACACTCGTGTTCGTCGAAGTGAAGACGCGCGGCACCGGGGAGTTCGGCGCGCCGGACCGCGCGGTCGATGCCGAGAAACAGATCCACATCGCCAAGGCTGCCCGCGAGTACATCCGCCGATCCCGCCTCGCTCCCGCGAAGGTCCGCTTCGACATCGTCAGCATCGTACTCACGTGTCCGCCCTCGGTCGAACTGCTCCGCGACGCCTTCCGCCCTCCGGCGTGGTTATCGTACAATACCCGTTTGTTCTGTTAGGAGAGCAAGCCTATTGCCGGAACTGCGGAAGGATCCCGTCACAGGCCGCTGGGTCATCATCGCAACGGACCGCGCCAAGCGGCCCAATGATTTCACTCGAGTACACGCGATCCCCAAAGGAGGGCGCTTCTGCCCCTTCTGCCCTGGGAACGAACAGAAGACGCCTCCCGAGATTCTCGCCTTTCGCCAGCATGGCCAGGCGGACGACGGCGGCTGGACGCTTCGGGTAGTTCCCAACAAGTTCCCCGCCCTCCGCGTCGAAGGCGACCTCAAACGTCAGGGCGACGGCATGTATGACCGCATGAACGGCATCGGAGCCCACGAGGTCATCATCGAAACGCCCAACCATCTCGCCACACTCAGCGACCTGAGCGAGAAGCACATCGAGGACGTCTTCTGGGCCTTCCGGGACCGCATTCTCGACCTCCGCAAAGACCGCCGCCTGCGCTACATCATGATCTTCAAGAACCACGGCGAAGCTGCCGGCGCGTCGCTCGAACACACGCACTGGCAGTTGATCGCGCTGCCCGTGGTCCCCAAGCGCGTACAGGAGGAGGTGGACGGCGCCCGGCAGTATTACGGCTACAAGGAGCGCTGCATCTACTGCGACATCATCCACAACGAACTGGAGACGGGGACGCGCGTCGTCCTTGAGACCGACCACTTCGTCGTGATCGCTCCCTACGCCCCGCGCTTCCCCTTCGAGTGCTGGATTCTCCCGCGCCGCCACAACTCGCATTTCGAAGCCAGCGAGGCCGCGGCGTACCAGAACCTGGCCTGGGTCCTGCGCACCACCCTACGTAAAATCGATCGCGTGCTCGAGCGCCCGCCCTACAACTGCATCATCCACTCCGGCCCTCTGCAGGACGGCCCGATGCAGCACTACCATTGGCACATGGAGATCATCCCGAAGCTGACCAGGGTCGCCGGGTTCGAATGGGGCACGGGCTTCTACATCAATCCCACTCCGCCCGAAGAGGCAGCCAGGTTCCTCCGCGACGCGGGCGTTCTGTAACGGTCCGATGGAAGCCCTGCGGCAACACCTGCTCCTGTGCTTCCTGCTGCTGGCAAGCGCCTGTCTCTGCGATGGCCAGACGCGCCCTCTGACCGTCTTTGCCGCAGACAGCGCCTCTTATGTCAAGCAGCTCACGCCCGCGGCGCACCGGCTCCAAAGCCGTCATCCCGAACTTCGCTTCCACATCCGGACAACCGAGCAGATCCAGAGCGAGGCGCCCGAGGCCCTGCGCCGGCTTCTCGCCGAAGCGGACGTCATCTCGATCGGCCGCGCCTACGGCGAGGTGGCCCGCAAGCTCCTTGATGCCATGCCGCGCCAGGCGGAGCGCAAAACCGTCTTCGTCGCCTATTCGGATGCCGAGCTCTTCCGGCTCAACCGCTTCAACGCAGTGCTCCCGTTTCGCACGGCGGATGCCTCCGAAATCACCGCCCTCGCCGACAGCCTCGCCCAGACCCGTGACCCGCAGTCAGCTGTCACCGAATGGAAGAACAGACGTCCCGATCTCGGTCCGTGGCTCGATGCCATGCGCTACCTGGCGGCCAAGGGAGCCGGAAACATGGAGAACCTGCTGCTCCAGCTCCTCTCCCTTCGAGACGTGCGCTACGAACCCCGGCCTGTCGCCGCGCCGCCGCCGTACTTCATTCACCATCGCGGCGAAATCCTTCAGAGCGCGGCCGACCTGCTGCCCCGCCTCCACCCAAACCGCCCTTCGGTCGCCGTCATCGACTACGATACGTACTTCCATTCCGGCGACACTGAACTGCTCGAACGCATTGTCACGGAACTCGAGTCGGCCGGGTTCAACGTCATCCCGATCATCGCGGCCTGGGGCGAGCCCACCCATCGCGCCCTCCGCGAATTTCTCCTCGACCGCCGCGAAGCCCTCTCGCTCACGGCCGTCGTCGGACTCCAGAGCTTTCTGCTCGGCGGCGATCAGGCCCGCGAGAAGGTGACGCCTCTGCTACAGGAGATCGGCGTGCCCGTCTTCCGCGCCATCCGCCTGCTGAAGCGCTCCCCCGAGGAGTGGCTGCACTCGGAGGATGGGCTCCCCTGGGCCAGCGTGTACTACCAGATCGCAATGCCCGAGCTCCAGGGCGCTATCGAACCGATTCTGGTTGGCGCCGAAAAGGAGAACGTCACCGACGAACTGACCGGCGCGCGGGTTCCCAAGTTCGTCCCCATCCCGGAGCGCATCGCCCGCATGGTCCGGCGCATCCGGAACTGGCACCGGCTCCAGACTCTGGCCAGCGGCGATAAGCGCGTCGCCCTGATCTACTACAACCATCCTCCGGGCAAGCAGAACATCGGCGCCGACTACCTCAACGTCCCGGCCACGATCCTCGCACTGCTCGATCGCATGAAGCAGGAGGGTTATGAGATCCCGGAGCTTCCGCCGAACGTCGAGACGCTCACCGGCCTGCTCATGGAGCGCGGCATCAACGTCGCCAACTGGGCGCCGGGGCTCCAGATCAAGCTCGCCCGCAACACCTTCCGGCTCCCGGTACCGGCCTATAACGACTGGTTCCGCCAACTTCCCGCGATCGCCCGCGACGAGGTCCGCTCAGGCCCCATCGGCTACATTCGCAGCCTCGTCGAACTGGCGGGCCAGACCGACGAGCGGAGCGAAATCCACAAGACGCTCGACCGCTTCCTCTCCGGAACCCGGACCTTCGTCGAGACCTTCCCCGGCGACCAGTCGGGTGCCATCGAGGCGCTCGACGCCCTGGACGTGCAACTGCGCACCGACCTCAACCACGGAGCCATCAGCCCTGAGACCAAACGCCTGCTTGGACGCATTCGCGCGCTCAACCTCGAAGGGATCTCCGGCTGGGGTCCCGAGCCGGGCCAGATCCTGGTTGCGGACGGCTCGATCGCCATCCCAGGGTTGCAGTTCGGCAACGTCTTCATCGGGCCGCAGCCGCAGCGCGGCTGGCAGGCCGACGCCGACACGCTCCACAGCTCCACCATCATCTCTCCGCACCATCAATATCTCGCCTTCTACTACTACCTCCAGCACGTCTTTCGCGCCGATGTCATCGTCCACATCGGCCGCCACTCCAGCTACGAATGGCTCCCGCGCAAGCAGGTCGCCCTGGCCGACTTCGACTTCCCCGACATCGTCATCGGCGATGTGCCGGCCGTTTATCTCTACACCGTCGACGGCGTCGGCGAAGGCTTGCAGGCCAAGCGCCGCGGACTCTCGGTCATCGTCGACCACCTCATCCCGCCGCTCAAGACGACCGAACTCTACGGCTCCGTGCTCGAACTCCAGGCCCTGGTCGAACAGTTCGAGGCGCAGGACGTGCCCCAGCGCAAGGAGCTGATCGCCTCCGAGATCCGGATGCGCATCGCCCTTGATCACTTCGAAAGCGACCTGGGCGACAAGGTGGCCGAGTACGACGACGACAAGCTCGCCCACACGGTCGGCCACTATCTCGAGGAGTTGAAGAACACCTTCCTCCCCTACGGGCTCCACACCTTCGGCACTCCCTGGGAGCCCCACAAGGTGGAACTGCTCGCCGACTCGATGCGCAAGATGCTCCCGGACGGCTCCGACGCCGACAGCCGGCGTTTCGAGGCCCTCATCCGCGCGAGCTTCGACGCCGAAATCGAAGCCTTCCTCACGGCACTGCGCGGCGGCTTCATCGCTCCCGGCAAAGGCAACGATCCCATCCGCACACCCGCCGTCCTCCCCACGGGCAAGAATTTTTACGCGCTCGACGCCTCCGTGATGCCCACTCCCATCGCATACCAGATGGCCAAGCCGCTCGCCGAGGAGGCGCTGCGTCTGAATGATCCGATGCCCGAAAAGGTCGCGGCGATCCTTTGGGCCGTTGAGACCGTTCGCGACGAGGGCACGATGCTCTCCTTCATCCTCCACCTGCTCGGCGTGCGTCCCGAGTGGGACAGCCGCGGACTCGTCAAGGAACTCCGTCTCATTCCGCCCGCCGAACTCCAGCGTCCGCGCATCGACCCGGTGATCACCACTTCCGGACTCTTCCGCGACCTGTTCGCCCAGATGCTCGTCCTGCTCGACCGCTCGATCCGCATGACACTCGCCGCCTCATATCACGAGATCGCCGGCCGCCATCCCGAACTCGAGCCGAAGCTCCGGGCTGCGCTCGGCGGCGAGTCCTACGAATCGGGCCGCGAGCCCCTCGAAGCCAACTACGTCGCCAAACACTGGGTCGAGACTCTGCTCGCGCATCCGGAGGCCTCGGGTGAGGAGGCCATCGCCCGCATCTTCGGGCCAGCCGAAGGCGGCTACGGCTCCGGCATCAACCGCGTCATTGAACAGGCATGGACCTGGAAACATCGTAGCGAGGTCGCCGACGTCTACATCCATCGGATGAGCCACAGCTACTCGACCGGCGCCTGGGGCATGAGCAGTCCCAAACTGTACCGGCAGTTGCTCCGCGGCGTCGATCTGAACTTCCACAGCCGCTCTACGAACCTCTATGGCGTGGTCGACAACGACGACTACTTCGACTACTTCGGCGGGCTTTCGCTCGCGATCGAGCGCACCAACGAAGGCCGCGTACCCGGAAACTACGTCCTGCATCTGGCCGATCCCGGCAGGCCCCGCATCGACACGCTTCAGCACTTTCTCACGCGCGAGATGCGCACCCGCTACTTCAACCCCGAGTGGGTCAAGGGCATGATGAACGAGGGCTACGCCGGCGCCCGCACCATCTCGAACAAGTTCGCCGAGTTCGCCTGGGGCTGGCAGGTGACCAATCCCGATATCATCCGTGACTGGATGTGGGATGAGCTTCACGCGGTCTACTTCAAAGACAAGTACGCCATCGGCGTCACCGACTGGCTTTCGGAGAAACAGCACGCCGCCGCCCTGGTGAACATGGGCAGCATCCTGATGACGGCCTCGAATAAAGGCTTCTGGAAAGGCGAGCCGGAGACGCTGCGCCACATCGCCAATACCATCGGCGAACTCGTGGTTCGGCACGGACCGGCCTGCTCCTCGCACAACTGCGGGAACCGCCAGACCATCGCCTGGGCGCAACGCTGGATGCGGCCCGACCTGCGCCCCCGGTTCCTCGCCACGATGCAATCCGCCGTGCAGGGAGCCCCACTCGCGGGCGGTCTCTATTCCTCGGACGGAACGGCCCGTCCGGTCGCCGCAAGCGTCCCTGGGCGCCCCGGCCGCGCGGTCCTCTTCGATGCCGTCATCCCGGCTGGGAGCCTCTTCCGCCCCGATGAGGGCGAAGACCTCCTCCATGCCGTGCGCGCCGCCATCGCGCACGTCGACCTCCGGGCAGCAGCCGCCGCGATCGCGATTCAATTGCTTCTCGGGATCTTCGCCTGGCTGATCCGGCGGCACATGACCGCTCGGCCCGTCGTCGAAAGCGGACTCGTGGACCGGCCCGCCGAGAGCAGCGGGCTCCACTGACTACCGTTTCTGGTCGACGACCTCGCCCTTGCGCCGCAGTGTCGGAGCCTTTCTCTGCTTGGCCGCCTCTTCTTCCTTCTTCTTCTCGACGGCTCGGCGCGACTCCAGATCGGCCGGCGTCATCATCTCCTCAAGCTGCTTCTTCTCACGGGCCTGCTTCGCGGCCACCTCGGCGGCGCGCTCTTTGAGATCCTGCGCCGAAAGCTCCATGCTGTCTTCGGTCGTGTCGATGGCGTTCTGAAGGGCGAATTGGTAGCGCGCGATGTCGTTCGGCTTGGAATCCTCGATGCGCCGGAGCACCTCCAACATCTCGCGCTCGGCCGACTCCACCGCGCCGATGCCCTCGTCGATCTCCAGCCCGCGCCGCAGCGCATCGTCGGCGACGGTGTCGATGGCATCGATGATCCGCGTGTAATCTTCCAGCAGATCCCGAACCAGCAGCGACCGCCCGGGCTTCTCCTTCTTCAACAACTGCTGCAACAGATCGATGCGCTGGCGGGCGAACTTGACGTACAGTTGCAGGCGCTCGTTGGGTTCCTGGGCCAGACGGACCTGGTCGGCCTCATCCGCGGTCAGGAAGTCGCGCTGGGCGGCCGCCGGAATCGAGGCCACTGCGAGGAACAGGGAAAGGCATAGAAGGCGCCAGATCGTCATAACCACCACCTCAACGCTTGCTCATGATAGCGAACAGCAACTCCTCGTGAATATCGTGGACGCGGTCCTTGATACCTGCAACAAACTCCCGGTCATCGAAGGCCACATCGTTCTCAAGCGTCTGGAGCCGCCGGCCAAGATCCCGGGTCTTCAACTCCGCCCGCTTGTAGTGCTTCAACATCTTGCCGGGCGCCTTACCGGTCTCTCTCAGCGAATGGAGCACCAGGTCCACCGCCTCGGCCACCTCTTCCAGGTTCCTTTTGAAAGCGGCCATATCGCCGGCCATCCAAGCCTTACGCGACGTATCCACCGCCGAATCGGCGAAAGACAACGCCATCGCCGCGCGTTTTTCCAGCTTCGGCTCCGATTTCAGCTCCGCCAGGCTCGCCTTCGAGGCGCCCGCCGGAACTCCCACGGCCAACAGGATCGAGAAGATCGACAAACGTGTTTTCCATAGCATTATCGCTTGTTCAGCTCCTTCTGGATCACTTTGATCCGTTGCCGCGCTTTGAACTCCTCATCCGGGTTCTTGCCGCCGCTCATCTCCAGGAACTTCTGATACCCGGCCAGCGCCTCCGGATACTGGCGCATCTTGTCGAAGATCATCCCGCGGAAGAAGTAGTGGCCGGGAGCCTCGCCGCCGGCTGCCTTGGCCCGGTCGAGAGCCTGCAACGCCTGCGGATAGGCCTCCAGCATAATCAGCATGCCGCTCAGTTCGTTCCACGCTTCGGCCGAATCAGGCCGTGCGCGCACGGCTATCAGGAACTCCTGCGCGGCGGCGCGAAACTCCCGTTTGTCGCGCAGCGCGCGCCCGTAAAGCATCCGCATCTCGAAGTTCTCGGGCTCGTCCTTTACGATCTGCTGCACGAGCGGTAATGCCTTATCTGCCTGGTTGGTCTTGAAATAGGAGTGCGCGAGCGCCAGGCGGTTCGCCGAGGTCGGCGACTGCTTCACGGCAAACTCCAGGTGCGGAATCGCGGCGGCGAATTCGCCCACCTGAACCAGCAGTTCCCCCAGACGCTCGCGCGCGGCAGCGTTGTCCGGGTACCGCTCGTAGATCTCGATCGCCTTCCTCGGCTGCCGGTCCACCTCGTACTGTGCCGCCAGTTCGAAGATGGCGTCGGCAAATTCCGGGTCCATCGACGCGGCCCTCCGATACTGCTCGACCGCTTCGTCGAAGCGGTCCAAGCGCACCAGGCAGCGCGCCAGTCCGACAACGGCCGGCGCCGATTTCGGATCGATCGCCGCCGCTCCGCGATAGTGCTCCTCGGCTTCGGCTATACGATCGGCGCCAAACAGTGCCTCGGCCAGGTAGAAGGCCGGCCGGTACTCGCCCGGCTTGGTCTTCCGCGCCCCTTCGAGCAGGGGCGCCGCCTGCGCGTGTTCCTTGCGCCGGAGGTACAGAATCCCCAGATTCAGCTCCGCCTCGTAGAGCCCGGGCTTGAGCTCGAGCACCTTCCTGTACGCGGGGATCGCTTCGTCATCGCGATCGAGGAGACTGTAGGAGAGCCCGAGGTGGAAGTGGGCGCCGTAGTCCTCCGGATCGGCCTCGGCGGCCTTCTGGAAGTGGCCGGCTGCCTCCTCGTACTTCTCATCTTCAAGCGCCTTCATCCCAAGCGCATTAAAATCCGGCGTCTGGAGAAGGAAGCAGAGTGCGAGGGCAGCCCACGCCATACCTTCATTCTAGTGGACTGGCCCGGAGAACGTGAAATTACAGATATCGCCCCGTATAGGACGCCTCGCACGCCGCGATCACCTCGGGCGGGCCCTCCGCCATGATCCGGCCGCCGGCCTCGCCGCCCTCCGGTCCCAGATCGATGATCCAGTCGGCCGCCCGGATGACCTCCAGGTTGTGCTCGATAATCAACAGGCTGCCGCCCTTATGAATGAGCTGCTGGAAGGCGTCGAGCAGTTTGGCGATGTCGTCGAAATGCAGGCCGGTCGTCGGCTCGTCGAAGATATAGAGCACACCCTTCGAGTCCTGCTGCATCAGGTGCGCCGCCAGCTTCACGCGCTGCGCCTCGCCGCCCGACAGCGTCGTCGCCGACTGGCCCAGCCGCAGATACCCAAGCCCCACGTCCTGCAAGACCTTCAGCTTCGCCACCAGCCGCGGCACGTCGGCGAAGAATGAGATCGCCTCCCGCACCGTCATCTGCAAGACCTCGTGGATGTCCAACCCGCGGTACCGCACTTCCAGGATGCTGCTTTTGTACCGCGTGCCCTTGCACTCATCGCAGACCAGTTCCACATCGGCGAGGAACTGCATCTCCACGGTCACGGTCCCGTCGCCCTGGCACACGTCGCACCGCCCGCCCGGAATGTTGAAAGAGAAGTGGCCCGCCGTATAGCCCCGACGGTCCGCGTCCACCGTCGACGCGAATAATTCCCGGATCAGGTCGAATGCTTTGATATAGGTCACCGGATTCGAGCGCGGCGTCCGCCCGATCGGCGATTGATCGACGAGCACCACGTCTCGAATCAGCTCGGCCCTCTCCACCGCGCGGCAGGTCCGCTTCCGCGCCTCGCGCCCGTCCTCTTCGGTCTCGACATCCTTCCGGTAGCGTAATTCAAGCGACTTGTAGATCACCTCGTGAACGAGTGTCGATTTCCCCGATCCCGATACCCCGGTCACCGCCACCATCATGTCGAGCGGCACCGAGACATCGACGCCCTTCAGATTATTCGCCCGCGCCCCGTGGAACCGCAGCACACGCTTGGGCTTCACCTTCCGGCGCTCCATCGGAGGCGAGGTCTTCAACTGCCCGCGTAGGTACCGCGAGGTCAGCGATGCGTTGCCGTTGGAGATCGCCAGAAGCTCCGGGTAGCTGCCCTCGAAAATGACGCGCCCGCCCAACTCACCCGCCCCCGGCCCCAAATCCAGAATATGATCGGCCGCACTCATCACGTCGGCATCGTGCTCCACGACAATAATCGTATTGCCGATATCCCGCAGCTCTTTCAAAATACGGATCAGCCGCCCCGTGTCCCGGCTGTGCAGCCCGATCGAGGGCTCATCCAGCACGTAGCACGCCCCCACCAGCCGCGACCCCAGACAGGTCGCAAGCTGGATCCGCTGCGCTTCCCCGCCCGACAGCGTCGAGGAGAGCCGGTCGAGCGTCAGGTACTCCAGCCCCACGTCGTTCAGAAACTTCAGCCGCTGCCGCACTTCAACCAGGATCTTCCCGGCGATCGCGCTCTCCTCCGGAGTAAGCTCCAGGCGCTCGAAGAACGCATGCGCCTCCCCGATGTTCATCCGCGCCAGATCAGCGATGTTCTTTCCTCCGATCCGCACGTACAACGCCTCGGCGCGCAGGCGCGAGCCATGGCACTCAGGACACTCCGTATAGCCGCGGTAGCGGCTCATGAAGACCCGCACGTGGACCTTGTACTTCTTCGTCTCAACGTGTTCGAAAAACCGCTTCACCCCGGCCGCCACCACTTGCCGCTCCTCGGGTTGCAGCTCATAGTAGGGAACGTTCAGCCGCACCTTCCCGCGCGCCATGCGGCGGAACTCGGAAAGGAACCAGTCGTACTGCGGCTTCGTCCACGGATCGACGGCGCCGTCTTCAATCGAGAGCGTCTTGTCCGGGACCACCAGGTCCATGTCGTAGTCGATCGTATTGCCGAAGCCCTGGCAGCGCGGGCAGGCGCCCGTCGGGCTGTTGAAGCTGAACAGGCGAGGCTCCGGCTCGGCGAATTCGATCCCGCACTGCTTGCAGGCGAACTTCTCGCTGAAGCGGAACTGCAAAGGTTCGGCCTCGCCCGCCTGCTCGAAGATCACCTCGCCCGCTTCGCGGTAGCAGATCTCGACCGTATCGACCAGCCGCGCATGCAGATCCGGATTGATCGCGATCCGATCGACCAGTACAAAAACGGGCTTCGAAAAATCGATGTCCAGCAGCGACTCCGGCGTCGAAAACTCGAATGTGCGCCCGTCCTGGTAGAGCCGGCTGAAACCCTTCTTCCGCAAATCGAACAAGTGGTCCCGGAGCGAAGCGCTCTCGTGCTTCTCCCCCGCCTGGGTCTCCTTCACCGGGAAGAGCGCATACCAGCGCGACCGCGGCGGCTGCTCAAGCATCCGGCGCGCGATCGGGTCCACGGTATCGCGCACCACCTGCTGTCCGCACTGCGGGCAGTAGGTGCGGCCGGCCCGCGCATAGAGCAGGCGCAGGAAGTCGTAGATCTCGGTCGAGGTCGCCACGGTTGACCGCGGGTTGCGGGTCGTGTTCTTCTGCCGGATCGCAATCGGCGGCGCGATCCCGGCGATCTCGTCCACGTCCGGCTTCTCCATGCGATCGAGGAACTGGCGCGCGTAGGCGGAGAGCGATTCGACATAGCGCCGCTGCCCCTCCGCATAGATCGTGTCGAACACCAGGGACGACTTCCCCGATCCCGACACCCCCGTCACCACAGTCAGCCTGTTGTGTGGGATATCGACAGAAAGGTTCTTCAGGTTGTGGACCCGCGCGCCGCGGATCTGGATCAGTTCTTCTGACACGTGATGCCCTACTGCGAGCCCGAGGACGGGATAGTAATCTCTTAATTATAGCCAACCCCCGATCGATGCCTTCCGCCGCACACGTTCGCAGACAACTGACCGAGTGGTACGACTCCGCGCACCGCAAGCTGCCCTGGCGCGAGACCCGCGACCCGTACCGCATCTGGCTCTCCGAGATCATGCTCCAGCAGACCCGCGTCGCGGCCGTTCTGCCCTACTACGAAAAGTTCCTGCGGCTCTTTCCCGACGTCCAAGCGCTGGCGGAGGCGCCGGAAGCGGACCTGCTGGCGGCCTGGAGCGGCCTCGGCTATTACTCGCGCGCCCGCAACCTGCAAAAGGCGGCGCGCCAGATCCTCGCGCGAGGCGCCTTTCCGGACACCTATGAGTCAATCCGCGAACTGGCCGGAGTCGGCGACTACACCGCCGCGGCGGTCGCCAGCCTCGCGTTCGGCCTGCCCCACGCCGTGCTCGACGGAAACGTCCTCCGGGTTCTGAGCCGCTGGACCGGGGAAAAGGGCGACATCCAGTCCACGGCAACCCGCAAGCGCCTCCGGCAGGAGGCCGGCCGCCTCCTCGACTCCCGCAACCCCGGCCGCTTCAACCAGGCGATGATGGAACTCGGAGCACTGATCTGCCTCCCGCGCGGCCCGAAATGCCAGGAGTGCCCCATCGCCCGCTCCTGCGAGGCCCGAAAACTTGGACTTCAGCACCAACTGCCCGTCAAGCTGCGGCGCACGGCGCCGGTTTCCATCGAGCGGACGCTCCTGATCGTCGAACGCAACGGGCGCCTGCTGCTCTGGCAGCGCGCCGCCGGCGCCTCCCGTATGGCCGGCTTCTGGGAACTCCCGGAGCGCGAACAGCTCCCCGAAGCCGAACCGATCGCCCTGCTCGGCAGCTTCCGCCACAGCATCACGCACCACAACTATACCTTCACCGTCCAGGCCGCCCGGACTACGGCCAAACCCGCGGGCTTCCGCTGGCTGAGCCGGGAAAGGATCGCCTCCCTGCCCCTGAGCACGACCGCAAAAAAAGCGTTGCAACTCTCGCACAGCAGAGTTAACATCTGTTAAACATCGGAAAGAAACGGGCATTATTTCCGGATGCTTCGGGTAGACTAATGTTACTTCGAAGTAGAGTTTGAGGGGGTCCAGGTCAATGACACAGCGAAAACAGTTGTTTCTCAAGTCTGCCGCCGTGCTCTCGGTGATTCCTGCGCTCATTTACGCGTCCGCAAGCGGGCCTGAGGCACGCAGCACCGGAGCACCCGGAGACAACCCGAACGCCTGCGCACGAAGCGGCTGCCATGTCGGCACCGCGGTCAACGGCGGTCCCGCCGGCAACAAAGGCGTCGAAATCATTTTCCCGACCGCACTGGTCTATACCCCTGGGGTCAAGCAGCGCTGGCGCGTCGAGATTAAGGATACCACCAACCGCGATGCCTTCGGTTTCCAGGCGACGGCGCGGCTCGCAGCGAACCCGGCGACCCAGCAGGCGGGCACCTTTACACCCGGCGAAAACCAGGTCGTCGTTTGCTCCAACGATAACGTCCGGCCGGCGGGCGGCTGCCCTTCCAGCAATCCGATCGAGTTCATTTCCCACAATGTTCCGAGAAGCCTGCCCTTCTTCGAGTTTGACTGGACCCCGCCCAGCCACAACTCCGGCGACGTTCAGGTTTTCGTCGCGGTCAACGCAGCCGACGGAGACGGTAGCCGCACCGGCGACCGCATCTACACCGCCAGCTACACCCTGACCCCCGACACCACCGCCATCCCGCAGGCTACCGTCGTCAACGGCGCGTCCTTCCAGTCCGGCATCGCCTCCGGCGCCTGGGTCACCATCTTCGGACCGGAACTTTCGCTCAGCACCCGCGACTGGTCCGGCGCCATCACTCCGGATGGAGCCTTCCCGACCGAACTCGACGGGGTGCGTGTAAATATCAACAACAAGCCCGCCTTCATCAATTTCATCAGTCCTGGCCAGGTGAACGTCCAGGCGCCCGAGGATGCCTCCCTAGGTCCCGTCCAGATCGAAGTCATCCGCGACAATACTCTCCGGGCCAGGGGATCCGCACAGCTCCAGCAGGTGGCGCCGGCGCTGTTCCGGGCCGGCAGCACGGATTTTCCCGCCGCCACCCACCCCGACGGCGTCGCGGTCGGCAAGCCGAATCTGATCCCCGGCGGCAACTTCCGCCCGGCCAAACCCGGCCAAGCAATCTCGCTCTGGGGCACCGGCTTCGGTCCGACCAAGGAGCCCATTCCGCCAGGCCGCATCGTGACGAGACCGAGCGAACACGTAAACTTCCCTCAAGTCATGATCGGTTCACTGATGGCCAACGTGCCATTCGCCGGTGTCACGATCGCCGGCGTCACTCAGGTCAATGTCGTCATCCCGGCGAGCTTGCCATCGGGCGATCACCCGATCCTGCTGATCGTAGGCGGAATCCAGGTCCAGACCGGCCTGAGTCTCACGGTCGATGCAGCTCCGCCGCAGGGAGGAGGCGGAACCCCCAGTCCTCCGCCGCCCACAGATCCCGGCTACGATTATTGAGAATTCCGGCGAAGAAAACGCACCTATGAGGGATGGACAAAGTGTCCATCCCTCTACCTGAATGCCCGCGACGGTTTGGGTGCTGGCAGTGCTGGCCATCGGGTCCTGCTTACGGGCCGAGGAGCGCGGCACGGTTCAGGCGCCGGTTTATACCACCGCCAGCGTTGTGAACGGCGCCAGCCACCTCCCCGGACTGGCGCCCAACACCATCGCCTCTCTCTACGGCACCGGCCTCACCTGGAACACCCGCTCCGTCACGCCCGCCGACATCGACCGCGACCTGCTCCCCACCATCCTTCCAAACACCGGCGTCCGGGTCATCATCGGCGGCATCTTCGCGCGCTTCTACTACGTCTCCCCGACGCAACTCAACCTCCTGATCCCCTCCAGCCTCCGGCCGGGAACCTACGATCTCCGCGTGGCGGTCGACGGGACCGCCGGCCCCGCCGTCAAAGTGAAGCTCGACAAGGCCGCTCCCGCCCTCTTTCTTATGGAACCTGGGCTCCTGGTGGGCACCCGGCCCAACGGCGTCGTCTACACCCGCGACTCCCCTGCCCGTCCGCGCGACTACGTCATCCTCTACGGCACCGGACTCGGCCAGGTCTCCCCCGCCCCGCTCGACGGCGAACTCGTCCGCTACGCCGCCGAGATCGTCGATCGCCACCTGTTCGGCGTCTATCTCGACGGCGAGCCGATCGCCGACGTCCTCTATGCCGGAGTCACTCCCGGTTTCGCCGGACTCTACCAGATCAATATCCGGCTTCCCGAGAGCTTCGGCCGCCATCCGGAGGTCCGGCTCCGCCTCGGCGACGCCTGGAGCCCGCCAGGCATCCGCCTCCCGGCCGAGCCTTGATTTCCGCAACTTTCGCGCTCCGGAGTGCGTTCTAACCTGTGGGGAGCTTAGAATGAGCTTAGGAGTCCTTTCCATGCGGACTGGTGTTTTCGCCCTCACACTCGGACTGTCCAGCCTCTTGTGCGCGCAGGAAGCCGCGCCCGCCAAGAGTCTTAGCAGTGTCGAAACGGCCGAAGCTGCAAGCTACATCATCGACCCTGGGACGAAGATCCCACTCGGTCTCATCAACAGCATCAGCACGAAACACGCAGCCGAAGGGGACCGCGTCTATCTCGAGACGGTCTTCCCCGTCATGGTGAACGGCCGAATGGTTGTACCGCCGGGAAGCTATGTGGCCGGCACCGTCACCTATGTCAAGCGCCCGGGGCGCGTCAAGGGGCGGGGTGAACTGTATGTGCGCTTCGACTCGCTCACGCTGCCGAACGGCGTCACGCGGGACTTCCGGGCGCGCGTCGGCTCGCTCGACGGCCGCGGCACGGAAGAACTCGACCGGGAAGAAGGCAAGATCCGCAGCGAGGGGAATAAAGGCGGCGATGCCCGCACCATAGGAGAAGCCGCAGCCACCGGAGCGTCGGTCGGCGTCCTCGCCGGCATCGCCGGACGCCGGCCCGGCATGGGCGCGGGCGTTGGCGCCGCCGCGGGCGCAACCGCCGGACTGGTGGGAGTGCTCCTGTCCCGCGGACCTGAAGCCATCCTCGCCCGCGGCAGCACGCTCGAAATGGTCCTGGACCGCCCCATCTCCTTCGACGACGCGGAGTTGGATTTCAGCACCACTCCCAACGGACGCCGTTCGATTCCCGAGGGCGCCGGCCCCCAGCCCCGCACTGCCGACCAAAACCGCTCCATGCCGATGCCCGGACGCCGCCTCCCGCGCGGTTTCTAGCGTCCCCGGCGACGGCGGGCAGCTCACCCCCGGCTGTTATAATGGGTAAGCTGCTCGCCCGATGAGTTCCGATTCCAATCTGATGACGCTGCCCGCTTCGGCGCGAACGCGGGCCGCGCAGGCAGGCTTCGCGTCGCTGATCCTGCTCTCGATAGCCCATTTCTTCATCGATCTCTACGCAAGCGCCATCTCTATTTTTCAGCCGCTCCTGGTCGACAAGCTCCACCTTTCGCTCACGCAGGCCGGAATCCTTGGCGGCCTCCTCGTCTTCTCCTCCTCGGTCCTCCAACCGGCCTACGGCTATCTCTCGGACCGGTTCCAGACCCGGATGTTCTCCGTGCTCGCGCCCGCCGTTGCGGGAATTTTTATCTCCGCGCTCGCCGTCGCGCCCAGTTACGCGTGGGCCGCCGTCCTGATCCTGCTCGGAGGCGCCGGCATCGCCTCCTTCCATCCGCAGGCGACCGCCCGCGCCACCGTCGGACTCTCCGGCGGCCGCGGTCGCGCCATGGCGATCTTCATCAGCTCCGGCACGCTCGGCATGGCCCTCGGTCCGAGCGTATACTCGCAACTCCTGGAGCACCTCGGCGCCGCCGGCGCCGGATGGGCCGTCATCCCCGGCCTCGTCGTCACGGGACTTCTCGTAGTGATGCTGCCGGATGTGCGCTCCGCCACGGCACACCGCGGCCTCCGCTCGGACTGGAGGGCGCTGTCGCTCTGCTGGAAGCCGCTCACGATCCTCTACTTCCTGGTCTTCATCCGGTCGATCATTCACATCACCTACGCCCAGTTCCTCCCGCTGTATTTGCACCGGGAGCGTGACTACTCGCTCCCCAATGCCGCCTTCGCCCTCACCGCCTACTTGGCGGCCGGCGCGCTCGGCGGCTTCGTCGGAGGCCACCTCTCCGACCGCTTCGGAGGCCGCTTCGTCATCCTCATCTCGATGATCGCCTGCGTGCCCTTCCTGGCGCTGTTCTTCCTCACCGGCGGGCTTCTCTCGATTGCCGGATTGTCGCTTGGCGGTCTGATCCTGCTGTTCACCATTCCGGTCAACGTCGTCATGGCCCAGGAACTGGCGCCCGAGCAGGCCGGCACCGTCTCGGCCCTGATGATGGGATTCGCCTGGGGCATGGCCGGCCTGATGTTCATTCCCTTGACCGGCTGGTTGTCCGATCACTTCTCCATGGAGTCGGCGCTCGCCGGACTCCTCATCTTCCCGGTGATCGGCTTCTTCCTGACCCTGCTGCTCCCCAGGAAGGCGTGACGTGGACCATCCGCCCAAAGCGGTCTGTCTCCTGAGCGGCGGCATCGACTCCACCACCTGCCTCGCTCTTGCGCGCCACGAAAAATACGAGTGTTACGCCCTCTCGTTCGACTACGGCCAGCGCCACCGGCGGGAACTGGAGGCCGCGGCCCGCATCGCCAGGTCGCTCGGCGCCACCCGCCACCTGACCCTCCGGATCGACCTGGGCAGTATCGGCGGCTCGGCCCTCACCACGGACCTGCCGGTTCCCAAGGACCGATCTGACCAAGAGATGGCGCAGTTCATCCCGGTCACCTACGTCCCGGCCCGCAACACGATCTTTCTCTCCTTCGCTCTCGCCTGGGCCGAAGTGCTCGAAGCCTCCGAGATCTTCATCGGCGTCAACGCCATCGACTATTCCGGCTACCCCGACTGCCGCCCCGAGTTTATCGAGGCCTTCGAGAAGATGGCCAACCTCGCCACCAAGGCAGGAGTCGAGCAGCGTACGCATCTGCGCATCCGCACGCCGCTGATCCAGCTTTCAAAGGCCGATATCATCGTACTGGGAGCCGAACTCGGCGTCGACTTCAGCCTGACCCATAGCTGTTACGATCCTGCACCCGACGGAAGCCCCTGCGGCGCCTGCGACTCCTGCCTTCTGCGCCGGAAGGGTTTCGCCGATGCAGGCATCCCGGACCCCGTAGAGTCACTCAGGAACCGATCGACATGAAAGTTTCGGAAATCTTCGCATCCGTCCAAGGGGAAGGCGTTCTCGCCGGCGTGCCCTCCGTCTTCGTCCGAATCTCCGGCTGCAACCTCCGGTGCACCTGGTGCGACACGCCCTACTCGTCCTGGCAGCCCGAAGGGGAGGAGATGCACCTGGGGGCGCTTCTCGCGCAGGTCCGCCGGTTTCGCCTCCAGCACGTCGTCGTAACCGGCGGCGAGCCGATGATCGCCCCCGATATCGTCCTGATGACGCAGCGGCTCCGGCAGATCCGGAAGCACATCACCATCGAAACCGCCGGCACGGTTGCGCCGCCCGTTGTCTGCGACCTGATGAGCATCAGTCCGAAGCTCGCCAACTCGACCCCCGTCCAGCGCGAGGGCGGGCGCTGGGCCAGCCAGCACGACCGGCTCCGCTACCAGCCCGATGTCATCCGCCGCCTGATGCACTGCTACGAGCACCAGTTGAAGTTCGTTGTTTCATCCCCGGACGACCTGCCTGAGATCAATCAGATCGTGGAAGATACCGGAGCCGACCGCGGCCGCGTCCTCCTGATGGCCGAAGGCGCCGACGCCGCCACCCTCCGCGAGCGCGCCCTCTGGCTCGTGGACATCTGCAAGCGCGAAGGCTTCCGCTTCAGCCCCCGGCTACACATCGATCTCTGGGGGAACGAGCGCGGGCGGTAGTCCCGCCGGACGCAGTTTCTCCGACAAATACCCTACTTACACTTAGAACTGCCCGCCGCACCCTGAGGACATTTCACCTACGAAACTAGTGATAAGGGAGAATTGTTGCTACCGGGCGGAAACTCTACAGTGAGAGTGAGGAATGCCCATGCTGCGGGGAATCATTATCGCTCCCGACCAGGAGCTCGGCGACGTTCTGGAACAGGAACTCTTCGATATCGGCCACATCGCGGTTCTGCGGCGCTACGACGCCATCCCCGGCATCGGCGAACTGGTGCGGTTTATTCGCGCCCGCGCCCCCCAGGTCATCTTCCTCAACACCGACGACCTCCAGCCCGCGCTCCTGCTCGCCCGCGAGCTCGAGGCGCAGGTGCCCGGACTCCAGTTCATCCCCTTCGGCCGCAAGTGCAGTCCCGATGTGCTGCTTGAGCTGATGCGCTCCGGCCTGCGCGAGTTCCTGACCTGTCCCTTTCAGCGATCCAGCATCGCCGAGGCGATCGCCCGCGCCGCCGAAAACGTGGCCCGCCGGCCGCCCGAGATCGACGCGACCGACCTCCTCTATGCCTTCCTGCCATCGAAGCCCGGCGTCGGAACCAGCACCATCGCGGTGAACGCCAGCCTTGCGATGGCGCGGCAGGCCGAGGGCAAGGTGCTGCTCGCCGACATGGACCTGAACTCCGGGATTATCAGCTTCATGTTGAAGCTGAACAACATGTACACGATCACGGACGCGGCCGAGCGCGCCCTCAACATGGACGAGAACCTCTGGCCGCAACTGGTCAGTCCCGTCGGGAACCTCGACGTGTTGCACGCCGGCCGTGTAAATGTCGAATTCCGCATCGAAGCGGCGCACATCCGCGCCTTGATCGACTTCGCGCGCCGGAACTATAGAGCGATCTCGATCGACCTGTCCGGCAACATGGAGCGCTACTCGTTTGAAATCATGCACGAGGCGAAGAAGATATTTATCGTCTGCACCCAGGAGCTTCCCTCGCTTCACCTCGCGCGCGAACGCCTTCAGCTACTCCGCAATGTCGACCTCGCCGACCGCGTCGCCATCCTGCTCAACCGCACGCACCGGCGCTGTACGATTTCTCCATCTCAGGTCGAGGAACTGCTCGGAGTTCCCGTCCAGCTCGCGCTGCCCAACGACTACCAGGGCGTTCACAAATCGCTCACCGCGGGCAAAGGGATCGATTCGGCATCTGAACTCGGGAAGCAGATCGAAACCCTGGCCGCCGCGATGCTCGATCGCAAGCCGGCCGTGAGCGAGTCGAAGCGGAAGTTCGTCGAGTACTTCTCCCTGCTGCCGTCGCGGGTATAGCCGGAGAATCGCCTCAGCGCATGTACATCCCGCCGTTCACGTCCAGCACGTGCCCGGTGATGTAGCCCGCCTCCTCGCTCGCCAGGAACCGCACCGCGGCTGCGATGTCCTCCGGACGGCCCATCCGCTTGAGCGGAATCGACTGGAGCATCTTCTCCTTCAACTCCGCCCCGAGCACCTCCGTCATGTCGGTTTCGACAAATCCAGGCGCCACCGCGTTCACCGTGATGTTCCGGCTCGCCATCTCCTGCGCCAGAGCCTTCGTCAGTCCGATCAGCCCCGCCTTGGCCGAAACGTAGTTCGCCTGACCGGCGTTGCCCGCCTCCCCGACCACCGACGTGATGTTGATGATCCGGCCCCAGCGCTCCTTCATCATGCCCTGGAGCACCTGCTGGATCGCCAGGAACGAGCCTGTAAGATTCGTCTGCAGCACCGCGTCCCAATCGTCCTTCTTCATCCGGATCGCCAGCCCGTCGCGCGTGATCCCGGCGTTGTTGACCAGAATGTCAACCCGGCCGAACTCCTTCGTCGCCGTCCCGAAGGCGTCTTTGACTGACTCGGCCGAGCTTAAATCGATCGGCACAACGAACGCCTCCCGCCCGGCCGCGCGAATGCCGCAGGCCACCTCCTCCAGCTTCTCCAGGTCCCGCGCCGCCAGCACCACCCGCGCGCCCGCCTCCGATAGCGCCAGCGCGCAGGCCCGTCCGATGCCCCGGCTCGCGCCGGTAATGAATGCAGTCCGATTCTTCATCTCGTCTCCGAAAGTGAGGGCAAAGATCAATCATAATAGAAGTTCCACTCATGGCATACACCGACCTGCGCGAGTTCATTCGAGCCCTGGAAAAGCACGGCGAGTTGAAGCGAATTTCCTTCGAGGTCGATCCGCACCTCGAGATCACCGAGTTCGCCGACCGCTCGGTCAAGTCCGGCGGCCCCGCCTTCCTGTTCGAAAAGCCCAAGGGGAGCAGCATTCCCGTCCTTATCAATGCCTTCGCCAGTATGCGACGGATGGAGATCGCGCTCGAGGTGAGCAGCGTCAAGGAAGTCGCCGCCCGCATCTCCGAGTACCTGGAGATGAAGATGCCGCAGGGCCTCATCGGCAAGCTCAAAATGCTCCCCAAGCTCGCCGAAATGGGATCGTTCTTCCCCAAAATCGTCTCCGACGGCCCCTGCAAGGAGGTCATCCGGAAGGACAACTTCTCCCTGGCCGAGTTCCCCGTACTGCACTGCTGGCCCGACGACGGCGGCCCCTTCGTCACCCTGCCGATGGTGTTTTCCCGCAACCCCGACACGGGCAAGCGCAACTGCGGCATGTACCGGCTTCAGGTGTATGACGAGCGCACCACCGGCATGCACTGGCAGACGCACAAACAGGGCGCTGAACACTATCGCCGCCTGATGAAGGAAGGCAAGCAGACCCGCATGGATGTCGCGGTCGCCATCGGCGCCGACCCTGCCACGATGTATTCCGCGATTTTGCCCCTGCCCCCCGACCTCGACGAAATGATGATCGCCGGCTTTCTCCGCGGCAAACCCGTCGAGATGGTCAAATGCGAGACCTCCGACCTCGAAGTCCCGGCCCAGGCCGAGATCGTTCTCGAAGGCTACGTTGAACTCGGCGAACTCCGTACCGAGGGCCCCTTCGGCGACCATACCGGCTTCTACTCGCTCGAGGACGACTACCCTGTCTTCCACGTTACCTGCGTCACCCACCGGAAGAACCCGATCTACGCCACCACCATCGTCGGCCCGCCTCCGATGGAGGACTTCTACATGGGCAAGGCGATCGAGCGCATCTTCCTCCCGCTCATGCGCATGCAATTGCCTGAGGTGCGCGACATCTGCATGCCCGCCGAGGGCATCTTCCACAACATCATCCTGGTGTCGATCCGCAAGTCCTACCCCGGCCACGCCCGCAAGGTGATGCACGCCATCTGGGGACTCGGCCAGGCCATGTTCAGCAAGTGCATCGTCGTGGTCGACGAGGACGTCGATGTGCAGAACGTCAGCGAAGTCGCCTGGAAGGCCCTCAACAACATCGACCCGGAGCGCGACATTCAGTTCGTGATGGGCCCCATCGACTCGCTCGACCACGCCAGCCGCCTGCCCAATTACGGCTCGAAGATGGGGGTCGACGCCACACGTAAATGGCCCCAGGAAGGCTTTACGCGCCCCTGGCCCGACGTGATCCGAATGGACCCGGAAGTGAAACGCCGCGTCGACGATCTCTGGCGAAAGGCCGGTCTCAAGTAAGTGGACGTCCTCACGCTCAAGCTCGGCGCAATCCAGGTCCTCGGCGTCTCCGGCATCGGAGTCATCCTCGGGATCTGGCTGCGGAAGCGGATCGCAATTCTCGACCGGCTCCATATCCCCGCCCCGGTCGTCGGCGGACTCGTCTTCGCCCTCGCCACGCTGCTGCTGAGAGACCATTACGTGAACTTCGACATGGACCTCGTCCTCCGCGAGGTCATCATGGTCGCCTTCTTTACGACCATCGGGATGAGCGCCAGCCTGCGGCTTTTGCGCGTCGGCGGTCCCCAGGTGCTGCAGTTCTTCCTGCTCGCCACCCTTGGCGTGCTCTGCCAGAACATCCTCGGGGTCGCGCTCTCGCAGGTCTTCTCGCTGAGCCCGCTGCTCGGCTTGGTCTCAGGATCGGTTTCGATGGCAGGAGGACCGGCAACCGCCCTGGCCTTTGGCGGAACCTTCGAGCAGATGGGCGTCGCCGGAGCCTCCACTCTTGGCGTCGCGGCCGCCATGTTCGGCATCGTCGCGGGCGGACTCATCGGGGGATACGCGGGAGGGTGGCTTATCCGCCGCCACAATCTCAAGCCGCCCGAGCCGGCGTCGGGCGCGGGCCGAAAGCTCGCCGGCGCCGATGCCATCATCTATGCCGGTGACGCCTCCGCCTCACCAAAGGCCGCCGCCATCGCCAGCGAGGAGGAAGCCGGGCACTCCGCCCTGATGTATAACGCGATCGCTTTGGCGATCGCCATGGGCGTCGGGACTCTGATCAGCATGGGGCTCCAGCGGCTCGGCATGACGCTGCCTTCCTACGTCGGCGCAATGCTCGCCGCCGCCGTCATACGCAACCTGGACGACCGCTACGGCGTCTTCCGCATCTCGCAGCGGACCATGGATGAGATCGGCACGGTCTCGCTCTACTTCTTCATCGTGATGGCGCTGCTTACGCTTCAGCTCTGGGAGCTGGCCCACCTGGCCCTGCCGCTGTTCCTGATGCTGATCGCGCAGGTGCTGCTGGTCGGATTGCTTTGCGTAACCGTGGCCTTCCGGGTGATGGGCAGAGACTACGAGGCGGCCGTCATGGCCGGAGGCTTCTGCGGCTTCATGCTCGGCACCTCGGCCAACGCCCTCGCGTGCATGGACGTGCTCACCCAGAAGTACGGACTGGCGCCCCGCGCCTTCATCGTCGTCCCGCTGGTCGGAGCCTTTCTAATTGACTTCACGAACGCCCTCATCATCGCTAACATGACTGACTTCGTACGTTACTTTTTGCTACAATGAGCTTTGCCACGGCGGCTGTAGCTCAGTCGGTAGTAGCGCCAGATTGTGGTTCTGGATGTCGTGGGTTCGAATCCCACCAGCCGCCCCATCCTTCCTGATTTCGTTAAGAGTATTCCTGGATTGACAGCGCGGATTTCCGCGCCGATACTGGCCCGAGTTCAATGACTGGCGCCGCGATCTCCGCTCCAGCCGCCCGCATCCATGCTCTCGACAGCCTGCGTGGGTCGATGATGCTGCTCGGCATCTGGATCCACGCGGCCTGCAACTACGTGACCTTTCCTTTGCCGGTCTGGCCGTACAAAGACTCAGCTACAAGCCCTTTACTCGACCTGCCCCTAATGTTCATCCATGTATTCCGGATGCCGATCTTCTTTGTGATGGCGGGCTTTTTCGCCCGAATGCTGTGGGAGCGGATCGGAACACCGGCGTTCGTAAAGCATCGCGCCACTCGGATTCTGCTGCCGTTCCTCGTCTGTTGGCCGCTCCTGTTTTTCACGACGCGAGCAGGATTCATCTACGCAAACACCCTCCCTTCGCCGGACGCCTGGTCCGAGACCTGGGCGATTCTTCGGGCCGGCGAGTATCCGATAACCACGGCCCATCTCTGGTTTTTGTACTACCTGATGTACTTTTACGCGGCCATGTTCGCCTGGCGGCTGTTCAGCGACAAAGGGCGTCAGCGGATCGACGCAGGCTTCCGGCGCCTGCTGCAATCCCCCTGGAGGCCCCTGATATTCGCCATCCCGACGTCCATCAGCTTCTATCCCATGAGATCAGGCGGGCTCGACACGGAAGCGGGATTCCTGGTTCACCCGAAAATCCTGTTCGCATATGGCATCTTCTTCGCCTTCGGCTTCCTGCTCCACCGTCAGGCGGACCTGCTTACAGGCTTCTGCCGCAACGCGTGGAAGCTGGTGGTCGGAGCCATCCTGCTTTTCCCGGTCCAGGCAGCTTTCCAGTTTCGTGTGGTCACCGGTCTTCCGGACTATCAGCCGGGGCCGCACCTGGGCGCGATTATCACGGGGGCGGTGATCGTCTGGCTGCTGGTCTTCGGGCTCACCGGCCTGTTCGTCCGCTATCTGAACGGATCGAGGGCCTGGGTGCGCTACCTCGCCGACGCCTCCTACTGGATTTACCTGATGCATCTGCCCCTGATGATCTGGATTCCGGCAGCGCTCTCGCAAATGCCGCTTCCCGCGCTGGTGAAGTTCGCGCTCGTGATCGTCATTTCCGTGCCGATCCTCCTGCTATCCTATCACTATCTCGTTCGCTACACCCTCATCGGGCGCATCCTCAACGGCCCCCGTGCGCGGACGGTACGATCTGCGACGGTCCGGGCCGCCCCGGTGTAGCCTGAAATTGATTTTCGCCCGCAGTTCGTGGAAGACGCTCCGCAGCAGGATCAACTCCTCCGCTCCGCCACCTCCGAACTCCGTTCCGTTGCTCGCCACGCGGCGCTCCGTGTAAGCTGATTGCTGGCAGGCATGCGCGACCTGAAACGCCGGTCGCTCCTCCTGTGCGGGATGCTGGCTGCGGCTTCCCTTTGCGCCATTGCGCAGGCACAGGACGAGACGGACGCGGACCGCTTCGGCAGGATCTCCGGACTCATCACGGACAGCATCTCCGGCCAACCGGTCGAGGGCGCCCTGCTCGTCCTCGCCGACAGCCGAAACAGCAACAAGTCCGCGGCCATCAGCGGGGCCGACGGGCAATATCAGATCTCTCACATAGAGCCGGGTACTTACCGGCTCGAAGCAGAGGCCGACGGTTACGTCAACCGCTGGTACGGGAACTCGCAGGCCGCCCGCCAACCCCTGACGATCACGCCCGGCGCCGAACTGTCGGGAATCGATCTCAAGCTGACTCGGGCCGGCGCGGTTTCCGGAATCGTGGAGGACGAGGAGGACCGCCCGGTTGCGCTCGCCCCCGTAACGCTGCTGCGGGAATGGCACAGCGACGGGCGCTGGACTTTGGGCCACGGAGGGTACTGCTCCTCCACGGACGACCGGGGCAGGTATCGCTGCTCCGGCATCGAGCCGGGGCGCTATATCGTGCGGGCCACCTATCCCTCGGACCGAAACGAGAGACTGCTCCTCCCGCGCAGCTCCGCGCCGGAGCCGAATCCGGCCCCCAAGCGGGCCTACGTCGAGATGTATCACCCGAGCGCATTCAGTCCGGCCGACGCCGTGCAGCTCACGCTTGCGCCGGGAGAAGAGCGTACCGGTATCAACGTCCGATTGGTACGCGTCCCGGTCGCCTCGATCCGGGGGCGTGTAGTCGACGAGTCGGGGAACGTGCAGATGGGCGTGAGCGTTTCGGCGTATCGGGCCGGTCAACCCCGATCGGCGCCCGCTGCGCACACGCACTCGCTGAGTGGCGAACCGTTTAATCTGCCCGTGCTGATGCCGGGACTCTATCGTATCGGCGCACGGCGCGACAATCGTCACGCCTGGACGGAAGTGGAGCTTGGCGAAGCCGACGTCAACGGAATCGAACTCGTCCTCGTAGCTGGAGGCCCGGTGCGCGGTCAGGTCGTTCATGCCCGAGGTTCAGAATGCGAGCAGGGCGACCCCGGCGGCCGCTACGTCCACCTGCGTTCGCTGGCTCCCGACGGGTTCTATCGGACGCCAATCCAATCCGATGGATCCTTTCTCTTCGACGAAGTCTCCCCAGGCGAGTACGAAGTCACGCTCTGGGATGCGCAAGAGACCTGCGTTGTCAGTTCGGTGCTTGTCTCCGGCTCCACACGGGAGAGCCGGACCATTCAAGTTGCGCGCGGCGGATTGTCCGATGTGCAAATCGTCCCGAGGCGCGTCGGGTCGGTCAGGGGCACGGTGGTCGACAGCGAAGGACGCCCCGTAGCGGGCGCGGTGATTTTATGCGCCCAGCGCGATGAACGCTCCGGGAACATCCTCGCCGCGTGCGACCCTGTATCGGCGGATCAGGACGGCCGGTACCAAAAAAAGCTGCCGACGCTCGGAGAGGTGAATTTGATCGCGCTCCGCGAGTACGAACCAGGAGACCCGCTGCCGCCGGCGGCCCTCGACCGTGCGACTCTCCTGATCGTCGAGGAGAACGCACAATTTACAGCGGACCTGAGTGTGGTGCAGCGATGAGGAACCGGAACGCACAACGACTCCTCTGTGCGACGCTGCTCGCCGCGTCCACCTGGGCTCAGACGCCCGCTGGCACAGAGCCCGACCGCTACAGCGATATCTCCGGGACCGTCACCGACGAGGTCTCGCGCGCGCCGGTCGAGAACGCTTTCGTCACGCTTAGCGCGCTCGACGCCTCGCGCCGCTTCGCTATCCGAAGCGGCCCCGACGGCCGATATGCGTTCCATCGCATTCAACCAGGGACATACTATATCGAGGTCGAAGCCGACGGTTACTTGCGTCGCACCTACGGCGTCACGTCGAACGCCAGGCAGCCGCTCACGCTGATACCGGGCGCCGATCTCACGGGAATCGACATCAAGCTGATGCCTACTGGCGCGGTGTCCGGGCGCGTACTGGATGAGGCAGGCCGCCCGGTAGTGGGTGCACAAGTCCAACTCCTGCGGGCGCGAAACGCCGGAGGGAAGAACGAGTGGCAATCGGCCTTTGCTCGATGCACCGGAACGGATGACCGCGGCGAGTACCGTTGCTTCGATGTCGAACCGGGCCGGTACGCGCTCTGCGCTGGATACCCCCATTCCAGGAACGAGCGGCTGATGCTTGCCTCTCCCGGCCGCAAGCTCGCGTATCTGGAGATGTATTACCCGGGCGTCCTCAGTATTGCCGAAGCCCTGCCCATCGTCGTGGGGCCGGGACAGGAGCAACCCGGCATTGACGTCAAACTTACCCGCGTGCCGGTCTCCAGAATTCGAGGCCGCGTCCGAATCGAATCAGCAACGGCTAACGACCCCATGTCGATCACCGTTTTTGCCCGCCGCGTCGATGGGCCGAACAGCTTCGGTTTCAGAGTCGCTCAGGCCAGGCCTGAGTTCGAGTTTGCGCTGCTTCCGCCTGGCGTCTACCGACTGACGGTAACCCACGAGAATCGGGAAGCCTCGGTGCGCATCGAGTTGCGTGATTCCGATTTAGACGATGTCGAGCTGGTGCTGCGCGGCGGAGGTCCGGTGCGCGGACGCATCATTGCGCGCCCGGAGGTCGGCTGCGGCCGGTTTGGTACCCACGCGGTATTCCCAAGCATCGAGCGGGTGGACGAAAGCTCTCGTTCCCACCTGCTCACCACAAGGCCCGACGGTGTCTTCGAGTTGAAGGACGCGCCGCCCGGCGAATACGTGGTGAAATTGCTCGACTTCCAAAGCCATTGCTACCTCCGATCCCTCCAACTCTCCGGCGTCCCGCTCCCGGGCAACATCGTCACGATTCCGCCCGGCGGACTCTCCGGCCTCGAACTCGTCCCCGGCGCCGCGGGCACGGTCGCGGGCACCGTCCGCGACCGCGAGGGCAAACCCGTCCCCGGCGCGCTCGTCCTCTGCGTCCAGCGCGATCGCCAGACCGCGGAGCCCATCGCAGCCTGCTCGGCCAATGCAGCCGATCAGTCCGGCGCATTCGAGATGAGATACCTGATCCCCGGCGAGGTCCGCCTGATCGCGCTTCGCGAGTACGATCGGGACGCCCCGCTACCGGCTTCCGCCTACTCGCAATCCACGGCCGTCACCGTCCGGGAGAACGCCACCGAGACCACCGAACTCCAACTCCTCGCACCATAGCCGCGCACGCCCGCAGCTTGCAATTCGTCCTCACGCTGTTTACTGGCCTACACTAAGGAAAGAGGTGTAACGCGCGATGGCCGGAAGCCGGGACAAATTCAACGCTCAACGCCGGATCGGCGGCGCCGCGATCGTCGCGGCGGTGCTCATACTTCTTATCGGGATGAGGACGATCGCGTCCTACGTTCTCGAATACCACTGGTGGCAGGAGATGGGTCAGTTGGGCACTTGGTTCAACATGATCCTTTACGGAGTTTCGCCGGTAATCGCGGCGGCGCTTTTATGCTTCGTCGTGCTCTGGGTCGCGCATGCGCGCGCCATGAAGTTCGCCGATGTCCGGCTGCGCGACTTCCCCTCCTACGCGAAGCTCGCGACGCTCGGAATCCTCGGTATCTCCACGGTCCTCGCGCTCATCTCGATCGACACCTGGACCGTGGTCCGCTACTTCGGCGGCCGCTCGCTCCCACCCGGAGCCGCCGCCTGGCAGGACCCGGTGTTCGGTCACACCCTGCGCTTCTATTTCTTCGAACTGCCGTTCTACTCCGTCCTGCTGCACCTGGCCCTCGGCCTCTCCTTCGTCGCCGTGGTGCTGTACTGGCTCACCGCGCGCTTCTGGCAG
Organism: Bryobacteraceae bacterium; assembly: GCA_046289265.1. Lineage (GTDB taxonomy): Bacteria > Acidobacteriota > Terriglobia > Bryobacterales > Bryobacteraceae > JBKBWD01. The sequence goes on from JBKBWD010000009.1 coordinate 88,748, forward strand.
CTTCGCTTCCGCATCCCGACCGACTGGCAGCACCAGATCGAGTTCGACTTCCGCGACCTGCGGCTCAGCGGCGCCTCGAACTCCATGTTCCTCCGCAGCGTCGGCGCAATCCTGCTGCTGGCTCTCGCCGCCCGCTTCTACCTCAGCCGCTTCGCGATGCTCTTCGACGACCACACGTTCCTGGTCGGCGTCGACTATGTCAGCCAGAACGTCACGCTGCCGCTGCAGTGGCTCGTCATCGCAGGCTTCGCCCTCTCGGCCGTCCTGGTGCTGATGGGCCAGTTCAAGCCGCTACTCGCGCTGCCGGTCCTGCTGCTCGTCCACGCGCTGGTTCCCAACCTGGTCAACTCCTTCTACGTCCGGCCCAGCGAGATCTCGATCCAAAAGCCCTATATCGACCGCCATATCCAGGCGACGCGCTCCGCCTTCGGCCTCGAAGGACGCGCGAGAGAGATCGAGTTCCCGGCCCGGCTGGAAGCCCGCATCGATCCCACAAAACACCGCGCGCTCCTCGATAACGTGCGCCTCTGGGATTGGCGCGCCTTCCATGACACCGTCACCCAGATCCAAGCGTTGCGCCCCTACTACGTCTTCGCCGACAGCGACGTCGACCGCTACATGATCGATGGCCAGATCCGCCAGGTGATGCTGACGCCCCGCGAGCTCGACGTGCGCCAGCTCGGCGACTCCCGCACGCGCTGGATCAACTCGCAGTTCATCTACACGCACGGCTACGGACTCGTCGTGGCCGAGGCCAACCGCATCACCGCCGAGGGCCTGCCCGTGACCCTGATCCAGGACGCCCCGGCGCAGGTGCTCACCCCGGATCTCAAGCTGACGCGCCCGGAAATCTACTACGGCGAGGTCACGCACGACCCCGTCTACGTCCGCACCGCCCAGCCCGAGTTCGACTATCCCGCCGGCGCAAGCAACCAGCACACGCGCTACGCCGGCTCCGGCGGCTTCCCGATCGATTCCTTCCCGATGCGCTTCGCCGCCGCGGCCGCGCGCAACGATTGGAACATTCTCCTGACCACCTATCTCACGCCGGAGAGCCGCATGATGATCCGGCGCAACATCAAGGAGCGCCTCCGCTCGCTCGCCGGCTTCCTGGCCTTCGACGCCGATCCCTACCTCGTGCTCACCGACGAGGGCCGCCTGGTCTGGATCGTGGACGCCTACACGACCTCCAGCGTACATCCGTACTCGCGCGCGATTCAGATTCGCGGCATCGGCGAGGTCAACTACATCCGCAACTCGGTCAAAGCGACGATCGACGCCTACGACGGCAATATCAACCTCTACATCTTCGATCCCAACGATCCGATCATCCAGGCCTATCAGCGGCTCTTCCCACAATTGCTGAAGCCCGAATCCGAGATGCCCGAGGACCTTCGCGCGCACGCCCGCTATCCCGAGCTCCTGTTTCGCGCGCAGGCCGAGGTCTACCGTACCTACCACATGCTTGACCCCGAGGCCTTCTACAACCGCGAGGATATCTGGGACATCGCGCGCAACGTCTACGGCAACGGGACACGGCCCGAGCCGGTCACCCCGACCTACGTCATCGCCACCGTGCCGGGCGAGACCGAACCCGAGTTTCTCCTGATGATCCCCTTCACGCCGCGCAATAAGGACAACATGATTGGTCTGATGGTGGCGCGCTGCGACGGCGAAACCCTGGGCGAACTCGTCTTCCTCCAGCTTTCCAAACAGGAGCTGATTCTCGGGCCCATGCAGATCGAGGCCCGCATCAACCAGGACCAGATCATCGCCAAGGACCTGTCACTGTGGAACCAGCAAGGGTCGCAAGTACTGCGCGGCCAGATGCTCGTGCTTCCGGTGGAGGACACGTTCCTCTATATCGAGCCGATCTACATTCAGGCAGCCGAGGCGCGGATGCCGCAGTTGAAGAAAGTTGCGATGGCGATGGGCAATACCCTGATCTATACCGACACCTACGAGCAGGCTGTCGAACAGCTTGGGCGCATCCGCAGCACCGGCGGACGCGACGCGGCTCCCGCGCTCGTCATCGTGGACTCGGAAACGGCAGGCGCCCCGGAAGCTCCGGCCGCCGCACCCTCTCCCCCGCGCCCGTCCTCGGCGGAGATCGAAGCGGTCCGGCGCCACCTGCGCCGCTATCGCGAACTCTCCTCACAAGGGAAATGGGCAGAGGCAGGAAGGGAACTCGAAGCTCTGGAGAACCTGGTACAAAGCAGATAGCCACAAAATTCGTGACCGTCCGCTGCTGAAAAATTTGCAGGACCCCGTAGCCGATGGTAGAAAGAAAAGACACAAATGCAGAATTCGAATGAATCGGCTCCGGCCAGAATCCTTGTGGTCGACGATGACGCTGCAATTCGAGAACTTTTGCGGGAGATTTTGGCGGACGCAGGCTACTTAGTCTTAGAGGCGCGGGACGGGCGTGAAGCCATGGCCCGATGCCGGGAAAACCACGTTAATTTGATGATCACGGACCTGGTGATGCCGGAGCAGGAAGGGATCGAAACCATCCGGCTGATTCGGCGTGAATTTCCCGCGGTGAAGGTCATCGCGATTTCCGGCGCCTTTGGCGGCGAATACCTTCGGGTTGCCGAACTGCTCGGTGCGCACGGCACATTGCAAAAGCCGCTCAGTGTGGACGGCGTCCTCCAGGCCGTACAGCAGACGCTGGGCGACCTCACGGCGTAGCGCGACAAAAGGCGCCACGCCCTCATCCAAATGTTATATGAAGCCAGAAGCTGACCAGGGCGCCGGGCTTTCGACCGAATCTCTCCAGACGACGGTGATTCCAGTCAGCGGTATGACCTGCGCCGCCTGCGTCAGTTCGGTATCGGGCGCGCTGGAGCGAGTACCGGGCGTTGCGGCTGTCGACGTGGATTTGGCTTCGGCGCGCGCTACAGTGCAGCACCGGCCGGGACAGGTGTCGCGTGAAGCGCTCGCAGCCGCGGTTCGGAATGCCGGCTTCAGCGTCGCCGAAAGCGCGAAGCCTTCGACAGGTTTGCTGCAGATCGGAGCCGCGGGTTCGATCCGTCCCGCGCAGCCGGTGCCGCCTTCGCCTGCGCAGGCTCCGGCGTCCGGAGTCTTCGAAACCGTCGACCTCCCGATCCTCGGGATGACGTGCGCCGCCTGCGCAGCCACGATCTCCGGCGCGCTCCGCGGCGTTCCAGGAGTCGTGAACGCCAACGTCAACTTCGCCACCCGCCGCGCCACCGTGGTGCGCGAACCCGGCCGGGCGTCCGAAGAGGAACTCATCGGCGCCGTGCGCGCCTCGGGCTACGATGTCGCGCGGGTGCACGACCAGGAGGCCGCCGAACGCGCCGAACGCGAGGACCTGCGGCGAAAACTGATTCTCTCGTCCATCTTCACCCTTCCGGTCGTCGTCATCGCGATGTCGCACGGACTGCTGCACTTCCCCGGCGACCGCTGGGTGCAGCTCATCCTGACTGCCCCCGTCGTGCTATACTGCGGCGCGCGCTTCTTCCGCGGCGCGTGGAAGGCGCTTCGGCGCCGCTCCGCCGACATGAACAGCCTGATCGCGATCGGGACCGGCACGGCGTTCGCCTACTCTGCCGTCGCCACGATCGTGAGCGACACGCTGGACGTCTACTTCGAATCGGCCGCCGTCATCGTCACCCTGATTCTCATGGGCCGCCTGCTGGAGGCGCGGGCGCGCAGCCGGACCTCGGATGCCATTCGCGAGCTGGCGGCATTGCAGCCGGACACGGCGCGCGTGCTGCGCGAGAACGCGGAGGTGACGGTTCCGGTCGCCGCAATTGCGCCGGGCGACGTCGTCGTGATCCGGCCCGGCGAGAGAATTCCCGTCGACGGCTTCGTCACCGATGGCGCCACGTCGATCGACGAATCGATGCTCAGCGGTGAGAGCGCGCCAGTGGACAAGGAGTCCGGCGCCCAGGTCTTCGCCGGAACTATTAACGTCGCGGGGGGCTTCCGGTTTCAGGCCGCGAAGATCGGGCATGAGACCGTGCTCGCCCAGGTGATCGACATGGTGGAGCGCGCCCAGGGCTCGCGCGCACCCATCGCCCGCCTGGCCGACGTCATCAGTGGTTACTTTACGCCCGCCGTGATCGCGGTTGCTCTGCTGACGCTCTCCATCTGGCTGCAGCTTGGCACGCCGCAGCAGGCGGTCCTGCACTTCGTGGCCGTCCTGATCATCGCCTGCCCATGCGCACTCGGCCTCGCGACTCCGACCGCCGTCATGGTGGCCACCGGCCGAGCGGCCAAGCGCGGCATCCTGTTCAAGGGCGGCGAGGCGCTCGAAACCGCGGCCCGCATCGACACCATCGTGCTCGACAAGACCGGCACCCTAACCTTCGGCAAGCCCTCGGTGACCGATATCGTTCCGTTGGATGGCTACGACGAACGGACTCTCCTGCGGTTCGCCGGTGCGGTCGAACGCTGGAGCGAGCACCCCTACGGCCGCGCCATCTACGAGCGGGCGCAGGAGCTGGATCTCCCGCCCTCAACCCGCTTCCAGGCGATCGTAGGCCGGGGCGCCGAGGCGGATGTGGAGGGCCGGCTCGTTCGCGTTGAAGCCGCTGGCAACGGACCGGAAGCCCTGCGGCTGGCGCGAGAGGGCAAGACGCCCTTGGCCATCACGATCGATGGCGAAACGGCCGGCTACATCGCGGTCGCCGACCGTCCGCGGCCCGAAGCCGCCGAGGTGGTCCGGCGCCTCGAGCAGATGGGATTGAAGCTCGCCATGATCACGGGCGACCGCAAAGGCACTGCCGAAGCGATCGCCGGGGAGGTAGGCATCCGGCGCGTACTCGCCGAGGTTCTGCCGAACGAAAAGGCCGTGCAGGTCGTGAATCTGCAATCCAGCGGAGGCCGCGTCGCCATGGTGGGCGACGGCATCAATGACGCCCCGGCGCTCGCGCAGGCAGACCTGGGAGTTGCGATGGGCACCGGCGCCAACATCGCGCGCGAAACGGCCGACGTTACTCTCATGGGCGGCGACCTCCGCCGGCTCACCGAAACCTTCGGCGCTGCACGCGACGCGCTGCGCACCATCCGCCAGAACCTCTTCTGGGCCTTCATCTACAACGTGATCGGGATCCCGCTCGCCGCCGGCGTGCTCTATCCCTGGACCGGCCTGACCCTCTCGCCGATGTACGCAGCCGCCGCGATGACGCTTTCGAGCATCAGTGTCGTCATGAATTCGCTACGGCTGCGCGGGCGCTCCTGAGCGCGCCCTACCGTCCCCACAGCGCGGCGCCCTGCACCAGCACGACATGCAGCAGCATTGCGTTCAGCGCGATCGACCCGCACAAAAGCAGAGCGTGGCGCAAGCTCGCGTACTTCATTGTCCGGCCCTCGCGTCGTTGCCGATTGCAGCGTGAAAGCGGTCGAGCACCCAGTCGGCCAGCCGGTCATCGGGCAGCAGAGCCTGAGCGGGCATGGCATGTTCAAGTCCTTCCAGGCGCTTGCGAACCCCTCGCTCGATGCCGCCGAAGGAGATCAGCAAGGGCGTTGCCAGCACGCGCTTCCCTTCCCCGATTGCGCGCTCGACCAGCGCACGCAGTTCCGCCGTCGCTTGCGAGCGGATCGGTTCCGGCGCGTCGTCCCGCACCGTGAGGAAATCGACGCGGTGGAACCTCTCCCGCGCGGCGATGCGGTCCGCTAGCGCCTTCATGTCCTCCAGCCATCGCCGGTTCTCCTCCTCGGCGACGGGACCGTGAGCGATCAACACCACGACCTCCTCGGACGGATTGCGGCTGATCGAACGCGCCCGGTCGAGCAGAATGTCGGCAACCAGCGGGTGGCGGTTCAATGCCCCCGTCATGCGGATCTTCAAAGACGTGCGGACGGGCGTGGTCGCATCTGAATCTGCCTCGGCCGGCGCGTGATGACCGGCGTGGCCGTGGCCTCCGTGCGAGTGGTCCATACGCGCATAGATTGCCAGCTCCTTCGGCGCCTCGGCACGCAGCCCGAGCAGGTATTCGGTCGAGGTGATGACGCTGCTGTGCGAGGAGACAAACAGCGGAATCGCCACGATCTCGCTGGCGCCGCGAGCGGCCAGCCCGTCGACGGCCGCCTGAATCGTCGAGCGGCTCGCCATTCCGAAAGCGACCTCCACCGGTGCATTCGCGTCCAGCTTGTGGGCGATGGTCTGGACCGCTTCGTTCCATTCGGCGCGCCCGCCGTGCGCCAGAAGCAGGATTCCCGGACCGGAATCGTTACGATGCTGCGCGGCGCCTACGGCCGCCGTGAAGACGATAAGCGCGAGAGTACACAGAGTTCTTACCATGATTTACCTTTCCAGGCCATTGAACTGGTAGCGCAAGCCGGCGCGCCATGTTCGCCCGAAATCCGGCCGGTCAAAGGTCGCCGGCGTATTGCCAAGCTTCCAGTCCCGGCTGTTGTTCAGATTGTCGACCGCAACGAAGAATTGCACGCCGCGCGGCAAATCCTTGGAAACGTAGCCGTCCCAGATGCGATACGGGTAACCGCGCGTGCCCTGGACGGCGTTGATCAGCCAATGGCTGAAGAAGGTGCCGCGCAGGTTCGCGGCGAGTCCGAACCGGCGGGACACGTAATCGGTTTTGACAAAGCCGTGGTGCCGGTGCCGCTGCGGCAGCGCCAGGCGCGCCGTGCCGTCCACGGCGTTCAGGAACGTGTACGCGCCACCTACGCGCCACTGCCGGCGCAGCGCGGCTTCGCCGTCCACCTCCATGCCCTGCGTGTAAACTCGCTGCACATTAAGATAGACGAACGTCTGGCGATTCAGTAGCGGAAAGAAGGCGGCCGGCAGGTTGTAGCGCGCTAACAGCGCGTCGAGTTCGGCCGGTGAGCGCGGAACACCCACCATGCGCGCGTCGATCAGGTCCCGCAAGTTATTGCGAAAGAGTGAGACGCCCACGCGGTAACGCCGGGCGCGTAGCATCGTGCCTGTCGAGATGCTGGTACCATACTCCGGCCGCAGGTTTGGATTGCCGATCACCTGGTAGAAGCTCGACGGGTTCGCAAATCGAAAATAAAGCTGGCCCAGATCTGGCGCGCGGAAGCCCTGTCCCCAGGACGCTCGAAGGATGAGGCTTTCGGTCGCCCGCCACACCAGCCCGGCCTTGGGCACCATCGCGCTGCCGAACAGCGAGTGCCCGGTCGCGCGCAGGCCCGCGTGCGCCGTGAGCCGCGACGTGAGCCGGATCCGATCCTGGATCCATACATCGCGCATCGTGATCTGCTGCCCGTCGCTGTCACCGAGGACCCGGTTCACTCCTCGATAAACATCCTGCGACCACTCCCCGCCAACCTGCAAGAACTGCCGTGTCCCCAACTGATGGGAGAGCGTCGCATCCAGGCGATCGAGTCTCTGGCGCAGGTCGGCGAGCGCCGGCGCGCCGTTGCCCTGCAGCGAGGACACGACGCTGTCCTCTCCGAAGGTGGCCCGGTAGGCGCGCGCCTGCACCGCCGTTCGCGCCTCGGGCAGCCAGTCGGCCACCACGGCATAGCTCCGGGCCGTATCCTCGATCAGCCCTCGGACCAACCCGGTCTCGGAAAAGTTGCGGCCCTCTTCCCGATTCCAGTAGGCGTTCGCCGTGAAGCCGACAGCGAAAGTCGGGGCGACCCGCTGCCGCAGTTTCACCAGCAGATCGTTCCGGCGCCAGTCCGGACCGACCGTCGTCGGGCTCGTTGGAATGAGCCCGTAGCTGTTCTGCCGATGCGTCTCCAGATCGACGAAGTAGGAAAAGCCGCGCCGCCGGCCGCCGAAATCTCCACGAAGGTCGACCGCCCCGAGCGAACCTCCGGAGACCGTAACGCCCGCCTCGAACGGCGAGCCCGGTTCCCGCGTGATCATGTTGATGACTCCCCCTAATGCGTCGCTGCCGAACAGCGGCGAGCCCGCGCCTTTGGCCACCTCCACGCGCTCGACGCGTCCCACCGACTGCCGGTTGAGATTGATGACCCCGCTCTTGATGCCGCGCGCCCCCACAACCGGCAGGCCGTCCTGCAGGACCAGCACCTGCCGCGAGTCGATGCCCTGGATCTGCTCGCCGGCCACTGCGGCCGAATTCCCTCGGCGCGTCAATACGCCCGGCATCTCGGCCAACACGTCGGCGACACGTTCATACCCGGTCGCCTGCATCTGGGCGCGCGTCACGGCTTCGACCTTGATGGGCGACTCCTCTTGCAATTCTTCCAGGCGCGATCCCGACACGACCGTCACGGTGGATCGCACCACCTCCGGCTGAAGCCGAAGCACGACGCGAGTCTGCTGCTTTCCGCCGGCGGTCGAGACGTAGGCGATCGCCTCATCCATTCCGGAAAGGCGTCCGACAACGGAGTACTCGCCGGTCTCCCGCAGCGCCGCCTCGCATTCACCCTCTTCCCCCGTGCGGCAGGTCGAGACCCGCCCCGACAGGGAGTGACGCACCGTGACGTCGGCTCCCTCCACCGGCAGGCCAGCCGAATCGGTCACCCGCGCCCTCACCGTGGCGCCGGCCTGTGCCTGTAGCGGTGTTCGGCCCGCAAGCCCCGCAAGCACGATCAACCAGATAAACAGGATCTTTCTCTGCGACAAAAGCACACCTCCAGTTCCGCATCCGGCCAATGTGTCAACCGGAGCGCTTGCGGAGGTACTGCCCCGTCCCTAGAATGAGAACGGTGGCAGACCCTCCGGGTTTGCCATCAGCGAGCCTCCGCGGGACCCTTCCATAAGCACCGCGGAGGCTTTTTGTGTTGCAATCGACACCGCACGCTGCCGAAGCGCGAGCGACAGTTCTGAATATAGGACCAAATCGGTCCGAGGTCAAGAAAAATCAGCAACTGACTTGCAACTGAATTCGAATGGTCAAATTCTCTAGCCGAATGTGTTGCAACTCACTGGCGATACCTGCCCCCCCAAAGACTGCAACGGCGGACAACCGTAAAGTAAATTACACAATCTGACGATAGAATTGCCATGGCGCCAAAAGAGTTGCGGCGCCACCCGCGCCGCCCCATCCAGGAGCTGGTCCCAATCACCTGGGAGGAACCAAACTCCGGACAGCGCGGCGCCAGGGTGCGCTGCACCGATATCTCCGAATCCGGCATGAGGGTCGAAGTCGAGCGCCCGCTTCCCCTTCGCACGATGGTGAAAGTGGACGCCCGCAAACTCGGACTCATCGGAATGGCGAGCGTGCGCTACTGCCGTCAGGGGAAAAACTTCAAGTACATCGTCGGCCTCGAATTCACGGGCGGCATGGTCTGGCGGCCAACCGACTGACGCCGCACGCTACACTGAAGAGATGGGCGGCAGCCCGGCCCTCCTCTCGCAGGAACAAGAATCCGGTAGTTTCTGGTCTGCAGTTCGCGAATCGCTCAGCGGCGCCGAGCGCGACTACACGAGCGGCAGCATCGAGCGCGCCATCACTCTGCTCGCGATTCCCATGGTGCTCGAGATGGCCATGGAGTCGCTGTTCGGCATCGTCGACGTCTTCTGGGTGGCGCGCCTGGGCTCGGATGCAGTCGCCACCATCGGGCTCACCGAATCGCTCCTGACCGTCATCTTCGCCATCGCGATCGGCCTCAGCATGGCGACCACGGCGATTGTCTCCCGGCGGATCGGCGAGCGCGACCCGGAAGGCGCCTCGGTGGCGGCCGTCCAGGCGATCGGCGCCGGGATCGCAGTCGGAGTCATCACCGGCGCCTTAGGAGCCCTGTTAAGCCCACGGCTGCTCGGCGCCCTGGGAGCCAGCGCCGCGATCGTCGAGAGCGGGTGGATTTACACGGCCATTATTCTCGGCGGCGATGTCACCGTGATGCTGCTGTTCCTCATCAACGCGATCTTCCGCGGAGCGGGAGACGCGGTGATCGCGATGCGCGCCCTGTGGATCGGCAACATCTGCAACATCCTGCTCGACCCCTGCCTGATCTTCGGCTGGGGCCCCTTCCCGGAACTCGGGCTGACCGGCGCCGCCATCGCGACGACGATCGGCCGCGGAATCAGCGTCGCCTATCAGTTCCACGTGCTCTCGCGCGGCGCCGGGCGCGTGGTCATCGACCGGCGGCACATCCGCTTCGACCGCGCCGTGATGGTCCGGTTGCTGCGCATCGGCACTACCGGCACGCTGCAGTTCCTGGTCGCAACCGCAAGCTGGCTCGGACTGGTCCGCATCGTCGCAGTCTTTGGCAGTTCGGCGCTGGCCGGCTACACGATCGCGCTCCGCGTCATTGTCTTCGCGATCCTGCCCTCCTGGGGCATGAGTAACGCCGCCGCGACGCTGGTGGGCCAGAATTTAGGCGCCTCGAAACCCGACCGTGCGGAAAAGTCGGTCTGGCGCACCGGCCTCTATAATGCAGTCTTCCTAGGGTTGGTCGCCGTCGTCTTCATCACCTTCGCCGAACCGCTGATCCGCCTGTTTACCGACGATCCCGAAGTCGTCCCGTTCGGCACGTCGGCTTTGCGGATAATCAGCTATGGGTATTGCTTCTACGCGTATGGGATGGTCGTGGTTCAGGCCTTCAACGGCGCCGGCGACACTGTCACACCCACGATTATAAACCTGCTCTGCTACTGGCTCTGGCAGATTCCGCTGGCCTACGCGCTGGCGCTGCCGCTCGGCTTCGGCTCCGACGGTATCTTCCTCGCGATTGCGATCTCGGAATCGACGCTGGCGGTCGTTGCGGTCGCGGTCTTCCGGCGCGGCAAGTGGAAGCAGCAGCGGGTGTGAGGCTCACTCCGCTCCGAGCAGATCCTGGAGCGCGCCACCAAGTTCGGGGAATCGATAGCGAAAACCCGCCGTTTGGGCAACGCGCGGCAACACCCGCTGACTCTGCAAAATCACGTCGGCCATCTCGCCGTACATTACCTTCAAGGCCAGCTTCGGCACGGCCATGACGGCCGGACGATGCAGGGTTTCGGCGAGATCCCGCGTGAAGACTTCGTTGGTGACCGGCTGCGGTGCTGTGCCGTTCACCGGTCCGTGCAGGTCCTGGCTCTCCATCGCCCACAGGAACAGCTCGACCACGTCGTTGAGGTGAATCCAGGACATCCACTGCTTCCCCGATCCCAGCCGCCCGCCAACCCCGAACTTGAACGGCGTCAACATCTGGGACAGCGCGCCACCTTCGCGTCCGAGGACCAGGCCGATCCGCACTTTCACCACGCGGATTCCGAGCGCCTGGGCGAGGTCGGCCATATGTTCCCACTCGACACAAAGCTCCGGCAGAAAGCCGTCTCCGGGCAGCGACATCTCCGTCAGGACTTCACCGTCCCGGTCGCCGTAGTAACCGATCGCCGAAGCAGAGATTAGGACCGAAGGCCGCCGGGAGAGCACCGACAGCGCCTCGACCATCCGGCGCGTTCCGTCGAGGCGGCTGCGCCGGATCCGCTCCTTTGCTTCGGCAGTCCAGCGCTGGCTGACAGGCTCGCCGGCCAGATGGATGACCGCGTCGGCGCCCGCCACGCTCTCCTCCGGGACCGAATCCTCGATGGCGTCCCAGCGGAAGAAGCGCACGTCGCCCTCCAGCCCGTCGGCGGGCCGCCGGGCCAGGGTTCGCAGCGAGTGTCCGTCGTCGAGCAGACGCCGTACGAGCCGCCTGCCGATAAATCCAGTCGCTCCGGTCAGTGTGATGTTCATTCGCGTGTTGTCGTCAGTGCGTCGATCTCCCGGAGATAGGCAGCGACATCGGTCTTTCGCTTCATCCCCTCAAGAGACATATACCGCATCTTTCCAAAGATAGGCCGTTCGGGCCATGGACGATCGTGCAGCCCGAAGCACCAGAGGATGTTCGTGTAGGTGTTCGGATCGCGGCCGTCGAGAGCGTAGCGGTCGTGCAAATCGATCATGATTTCGAGCGCCTCTTCGTAGCTTCTGGACCACTCGATGATCTTCTTGCCCCAATACATCCGATAGTAGCCGTGAATTTTGCCCCGCAGGAGCAGTTCCTTTTGGGTTGCGTTCCATAGCTCATCGTAGGTTTCGCCCGCTTCCAATTGCGCTCGCGAGTATGCGGGATCGCGGCGGTCCCGCGCATGGGCTTTCATGGTCTTTCGCGCCCAGTCCGGCAGATCGTCGAAGCCCATGTAGTCGGCGGCGTGGCGCGTAAAGTTGAACGCGAGTTCGCGCCGCACGATCAGTTCTTCGAGGAACTCGTCGGCGGCGTGGTTCCGGGCGGCGAGCGCCGCCGTGAGCGAAGCGATCTGGCCGAAGTGCAGGTACGGACTCAGCTCGGAGGTCGCGTGGGCAGACGGCTCATTCCGATCGCGCGCGTAGCGGATCAGGCGCTCCTTGAGGAACCGGTCGAGCCGCGCCTCGGCCTGGGCGCTTCCGCCGCGAAAGGAGACCGAAGGAGGAACCGAGTGATCGATCTCGCAGGAGGCGACCAGTGCGGCGATACGGTCCGGATCGACCTTCGTGTGAAAGCGTGGAATCGCGCGATTCCACTTGCGGGCAACGCGCGGAAGCTCGACGGGGCGCAGGAAGTGCGGCAGCAGTTTGTGAATTTTCGGCCGGATCGTATAAGCGGCATACTCGCGCTTTTCGAGAAGGTTCATCGGGACGATGCAACTGGAGTCGACGGCGTGGTAGGCGACATCGACGCGTTCCGGCACGCGGCGGTTATGCTCGCGGGCGATGAAGGTAGGGTAGTCGTCCGTGACGATTGCAGTGGCATCGCGCGCCAGCCGGTACAGGGTATCGTTCGGATCCGACCGCCTTTTCCGCAGATAGAAGACGTAGCCGATCCCGAGCGGCTTCAGCCGCTTCGCCGTATCAGGAACGCCTTCCAGGATGAACGTATGGAGGCGGTCATTGGCGTGCGGATACGAACAGGTCAATCCCTCGTAGTAGAGGACGGGCAGCTTCAGCTCGTTTCCCAGTTCGACGGCATAGGCGAGCGCGTGGTTGGAGTCGACGCGGCGGTTCATCTGCGCCCAGTAGAGGACGTAGTCCGCGTCGGGGCGAACGGGGCGCTGATTCAGCGCGCGGATGCGTTCAGGATCGACCATCGCCTTAGAAAAAACCGTCCTTACGGGAACCGATACAATAATTGAGACACCATGCGAGCCTTGAATCGGGCCCGGTTACTCTGGGGATATCTCACTCGCCGCACAAAGCTGAATGCGCTGCCCGTGGAATACATCGTCGAGACCACGGCCAAGTGCAATCTCTACTGCCCGATGTGTCCTCGCGAAACGCACAAGCAGCCGAAGGAGGACATGACCGACGCTGTGTTTGAGCGACTGGTCAGCGAGTCCGGCCGCAGCGCCGAGCACATGATGCTGATCGGGCTCGGCGAGCCGTTTCTCGACCGCAAGATCTTCGACCGGATCGAATACTGCAACCGTCACAACGTTTCGACCCTCCTGTCGACCAACGGCACCTTTCTCGATGAGAACACATCCGACTGCCTTTTGCGTACCCCCCTCGAGCACATCACCCTGAGTTTCGACGGCGCGACGAAGGAGTCCTACGAGTTCTATCGCAAGGGCGCGCGATTCGAGAAGGTGCGTGACAACTTCGTGCGCTTCGCCCGGATGAAGAAAGAGCGCGGCGCGAAGGTGCAGGTGGTGGTCCAGATGGTGCGGATGGAGCGCAACGCGGGCGAGGTGGACGACTTTCTGCGCTTCTGGAGCTCGGTTCCGGGGGTGGACCAGGTCCGCATCAAGGAAGACGAGACGAACCTGATGCGTCCGGACGCCGGGCACGCCGCCGACGACTGGAAGCATCCGTGCCATTATCTCTGGCGCGGGCCGATGTACGTGAAGCACAACGGCGACATCTATCCCTGCTGCCAGAGCTATATGCTGGACGGCAAACCGGTCGGGCGGATCGGCGAGCAGCCGCTTGAGGCGATCTGGAACTCCGAGGAGATGCAGCGGATGCGGCGACTGCATGTCGAAGGGCGGGGCGGCGAGATCGACATTTGCTCGCGCTGCTGCACGACGATCCCACACCCGGCGCTGGTCGCCGGCAGCCTGGTGTTTCACGGCAAGACGGTGCGGAAGATGCTGCCGCTGGTCGAGCGCCTGACCTATCTCTCGAAACTGCCCGGCCGGCTGCTGCGGCCGCCGAAGCCGGTGGCTCCGGCAAAGGCGCCGGAGGCGCTGGTGCAGATCTCCGAGACGGAGCCACGACGATGATGCGACGGACCTTCCTGCAAGCGAGCGCCGGGGCCGGTGCGGCCGCGGCCTTTCCGGCGGCCGAAAGGCCGAACTTTCTTTTGATCATTACGGACCAGCAGACGCACACGGCGATGTCGTGTGCGGCGAATCCGTGGCTGAAGACGCCGGCGATGGATTCGATCGCGGCGCGGGGCGTGCGCTTCGCCTCGGCCTATTGCACGTATCCGGTCTGCTCGCCTTCGCGCGGCTCGATCTTTACGGGGCGAATGCCGCATGAGACCGGAGTGCGGCTGAACAACCAGGCGATCCGGGAGGGCGTTGCGACGCTTGGCGAACTATTCCGCGAGGCCGGGTACGAAACCGTTTATGGCGGCAAGTGGCATTTGCCCAAGGGGTTCGAGGGGATGACCGGGTTCACGCGGCTTATCGGAGGCCATGCGCTCGGAGCGAAGATGGATCAGCCGCTGGCGGAGACGTCGGCGCAGTGGCTGCGAAACTCGCCGAAGAGGCCGTTCCTGATGGCGGCGTCCTTCATGAATCCGCATGACATCTGCGACTGGATCCGCCGCCATCCGGGGTCGCGCCGGCATGTCGACCCGGACCGTTTCCCGCCCGCTCCGGCGAACATGGCCGTCGATCCGCTGGAGCCCGAGGCGATGCAGTTCCATCGGCGCACCGGTTACGATCTAATGTCGCAGGCCGTGGGCATCGCCGCTTCGTGGAGGCGCGACGACATTCGTCACTATCTGCACGATTACTACCGGATGGTCGAGGACGTGGACCGGTGCGTCGGGCAGGTGCTCGACGCGCTTCGGGAGACTGGGCTGGAGCGCAACACGATCGTGGCGTTTCTTTCGGATCACGGTGAAGGGCTCGGCGGACACCTGTGGGCGCAGAAGGCATCGTTTTATGAGGAGTCCTCGCGGATTCCGCTGCTGCTTGCCGGGCCGGGCATCCGCGGCGGGCACACCGATTACGCCTCGCTCGCGTCGCTGGCGGACATTCTGCCGACCTTTTGCGACTATGCGGGCATCGGGATTCCGGCCGACGTCCGGGGCGTGAGCCTGCGGCCGGCGCTTGAAGGGCGTCCGCTCGACCGGACTTTCGTGGCGGGGGAGTTGCTCTACCAGGACTCGACGCGCGAGGGGCGGATGATCCGGACGGCGCGGCACAAGTACGTTGTGTTCAACGGCGGCGAGCGGCCGGAACAGCTCTTTGACCTCGATGCCGATCCGGGCGAGGTGTTGAACCTGGCCTACCGGCCGGAGGGCGAGGAAGAGCTCTTGCGGCACCGCGCGCTGTTACGCAACTGGATCCGGACGACGCAGGACGATTTCACCTTCCCTGCATGACGCGCTCGAGGATCTGGGCGACCGGCCGCTCCATGATGCGGAAGAGCGGCGCCGGGTGGAGCCCGATCCAGAAGACGCAGGCGAGCAGCGGCGCGACGACGGCGATCTCGCGCGGGGAGAGGTCGCGAAGGAGCTTGTTCTTCTCCGAGAGGTCGCCGAGGGCGGTGCGCTGGAAGAGCCAGATCAGGTAGGCGGCGCCGAGCGCGATGCCGACGACGCACCAGAAGGCCCAGAGGAGCGAGACCTGGTAGGCGCCCTGAAGGATCGCGATTTCCGCGACGAAGCCGTTGAGCGGCGGCATCCCCATCGAACTCAGGGCAGCGATCAGAAAGACGATCGTGAAGAGCGGCATGACGCGGAAGAGTCCGCCGAACTCGGCGATCTCGCGCGTTCGGCGGCGCTCGTAGACGACGCCCACGATGAGGAAGAGCAGGCTGGTCGAGATGCCGTGGTTGATCTGCTGGAGGATCGATCCGGCGATGCCGGCCTGGTTGAGGGCGAAGATCCCGAGGGTGCAGAAGCCGAGGTGGCTGACCGAGGAGTAGGCGACAAGCCGCTTCCAGTCCTTCTGCATCAGGCAGACGAGGGCGCCGTAGACGATGGCGACGATCGACAGGAAGGCGACAATCCAGACGATGCGCGGGTCGCGGGCCGCATCCGGCAGCAGCGGCAGGGAGAAGCGCAGGAAGCCGTAGGTCCCCATTTTGAGGAGCACGCCGGCGAGGATGACGGAGCCGGCGGTGGGGGCTTCGACGTGGGCGTCGGGGAGCCATGTGTGGAAGGGCCACATCGGCACCTTGACGGCGAAGCCGAGGAAGAAGGCCCAGAAGATCCACCATTGCACGGACGGGTCGACAGGCGTGTTGAGCAGCGTCGGGATGTCGAAGGTGTAGACCCGGAAGGCAAGGTAGTGCTGGTGGTAGAGGGCCAGGATGCCGAGCAGCATGAGGACCGAGCCGATCAGGGTATAGACGAGGAACTTGACGGCCGCGTAGGAGCGGCGGGGGCCGCCCCAGATCGCGATGATGAAGTACATCGGGACCAGGACCAGTTCCCAGAAGACGAAGAAGAGGAAGGCGTCGCGGGCCATGAAGACTCCGAGGATGCCGGTCTGGAGGAGCAGGAAGTTGGCGTAGTACTCCTTGAGACGGTGTTCGATCGCGGTCCAACTGGCCAGGATCGAGAGAAAGCCGAGGAGGCCGGTTAGGAGGACGAGGAGGAGACTGAAGCCGTCGAGGCCGATGTGGTAGGTGGCGCCGATCGAGGGGATCCAGCCGGCCTTTTCGACGAACTGGAAGTCCTGGACCGGGTCGAACCGGAAGGCCAGGGGGCAGCAGAGGAGGAAGCTGAGGAGGGAGGCGGCGTTGGCCCAGAGCTTGATCGCCCGAGGATTCGAAGACGGGATGAGGAGCAGGACCGCGAGCCCGGCAAGCGGCGCAAACAGAACGATCGAAAGCAGATGCTGCATACAGGGGGCGCTCGGGCGAGGGAGGCCGAATTCTTTATGGTAAAGGAAGGGGAAGAGGCCCGGCAATCCTGGTTGGATTGCCGGGCTGGAGGGACTACTGGTACTTGACGGTCTTGCCGCTCACGGAGCTGAACGAGACGAAGCCGAGGTCCAGGTTGTTGGCGTTGAAGCGGACCGGATCGCTCGTGGTGCCGAGCAGAAGCATGTCGGTCACGATGTCGAAACCGCCGGTGGAACTCCGGCTCGCCGGTAAGGTGAGGAGAACGTGCGCGGGGACCATGAACTGGCCGGCGCTCACCTTCTCCAGACAAACAAAGCTGGCGCCGTACTGATTGTTTTCGGTGCCGGCGAAAGCCGATCCGACGATCATGACCGTACCATTAGGATCGCCGCCGCTCCAGGTGAACAATTGGCCCTGGGCGCGGTTGATGGCCGTGATGCTGTTTTCGTTGGTCCAGTTCAGCGCCGGACTGATGTTGAACTGCTTGCTGAAGGCGCCGACGGCCGCGCCTGTCGCCGAAACAGTATAGCTGCCGGGCGAAAGGAAGGGGCTCCCGGTTCCGCCCATCCCGCCGAAGCCGGAGGTATAGAAGACTTCGCTGTAGACACCGGGCTCTTCCTGTTTGATCTGCCTGGTTCCGCCCGGTCCCTGGACGCTGAGATTGCCAGCGTTCAATCCCTGCCCGACGACGGGATCGGTGGCGACCGGATCCTCGCCGCGGAAGCCGTAGGTAGTGCAGGAGCCGACGGTGATCTCGGTGACGTCGCCCTGGGTGCGCATCAGCAAGTCAAAATTGTAGTTGTGGAAGGTACCGACGCCAACCTCGGTGGTGAAATCGAAGTTGCTTGGAACTCCAGGGAGGCTGATGCCGAGGTCCATCTTGACGTTTGCCCTGGCGAGGTTGATGGAGCCGATCCGCATGTGGCCCCGCTGCTGAGCGGCGAGCAGTTCCGCGGCGGTGAAGCCATTGGGGTCATTGCAGGGGCCGCCATTGCCGATCGCAATCGTGGCGTAGTTACTGACGAAATTCCCGATCTTGACTGTGACGGGCACGCGGCAACCTTCGATGCCAAGCGGCACGACAAAGTTGATCTGGTCGACGCCGGCGCAGCAGCTTGTGCGGCCCGCGTACTGGACCTGCGCGGCTTTACCGCCGACGAAGACTTCGACCGGAACGGTGCCTTTCATGTCGGACGGAACGGGCAGCGCGGTCTCATCGCCGGCGATGGGCCCGAGTCCGGTACCCCACAGGGTCAGGACCTGGCCCGGCGAGGCGCTGGTCAGGTAGTTGTTGAACGGCTGATTGCCGACGGAAATGAAATTCTGGACGACAGCCGGACCGCTTCCGGCCTGGTTGAGTGTATAGATGCCGAATGCGTTCTGCAGTACCCTGACCTGGATCGAACCGCTTGCCTGGCCGTTGTAGACGACCTGGAGGGTGCCGGTTCCGGTTGGGGTGTTCGAGGGAAGAATCGCCGAGACTTGGCCGGCAGAGCTGAACAACATGATGCAATTCACCGTTGTCCCTCCGACCGTTACCCTCACCTGCGTGCCGCCGAGGGTGGTTTGGAGAGGGAGCGAGGTGGCCTGTACGAACTGTGCCGGGCCGAGCCCGGCGCCGAAAACTGTGAAGATTCCGCCCTTGGGAAGGCCTGAGTTGGGCAGGCCGTCAATGGCGTAGCTGGCGCTGTGAACCGCCGCACCGGCTGAAATCACCGGCTGCGCGGCCAGGGTTGCGACCGAGAGCGCGGCGCTGATTACGAGTATTCCGAACTTTCTCAAGTAGAGCCTCCGTGAGTGAATACAACTGCTGGAACTGCGATTTGTTCATGAGGAAATCAGCCTCACCGAGGCAACCGCTTCCTTACGGTCGCGGCACGACAGATTGGCCTCCCTCACTCCTTGGGTGCGATGCCCAAGGACTTCATTTTGCGATACAGGTTACTGCGCTCCAGGCCGAGCAGCTCCGCGGTGCGGGTCACGTTGCCCTTGGCCTCTTCGAGCTTCTTCAGGATATACTCCCTTTCGGCCGCCTCCCGAACCTCCTGAAGACTTCCGAACCGATCCATCGGACGCTCAAAGACGGCGCGGCGCGCCGGGTTGAGCGGGATGTGACGGGCGTCGATTCGGACCTGCGGATTCATGATAACAATTCGCTCCATCAAATTTCTTAACTCGCGTACATTTCCTGGCCAGGAGTAATCCTGGAGGATACGGTAGGCCTCGATCGTGAGCTCTTTCGGTTTGCGGCCATAAGCGGTAGTGAATTCGCGCAGAAAGTGCTCGGCGAGCAGGGGAACATCCTCGAGGTGCTCACGGAGCGGCGGGACGTGGAAAGGGATGACATTGAGCCGGTAGAAGAGGTCTTCGCGAAAGTTCCCGCGCTCGATCTCCTCTTCGAGATTCTTGTTGGTGGCGGCGATGACACGGACATCGACCTGGACCCAATCGGCGGCGCCGACCGGCTCGAAGCGCTGTTCTTCGAGGGCGCGGAGGACCTTAGCCTGGGTTTTGAGGCTCATGTCGCCGACCTCGTCGAGGAAAAGGGTTCCGCGGTCGGCCTTCCGGAATTTTCCGATCTTATCCTCGCCGGCGCCGGCGAAGCTACCTTTGCGGTGTCCGAAGAGTTCGCTTTCGATGAGCTCCTCGGGGATGGCGGCGCAGTTGACTTCGACGAAAGGCTCGCTGGCCCTGGGGCTGTTGGCGTGGATGGCCTTGGCGACGAGTTCCTTGCCCGCGCCGCTTTCGCCGTAGATGAGGACACGGCCGTTGGTGCCAGCCATGAGGGACAACTGCTGGCGCAGGGCCTTCATGGGGACGCTGGTCCCTATGATCAGGGGCATGAGCGGGTTGTCCTCGCGGAGGCGCTGGAGCTCGAGTTGGAGGCGGCGGTGCTGGATGGCGTTCTTGACGACGACGGTGACCTTTTCGATGGTGAGGGGCTTTTCGAGGAAGTCGAAGGCGCCGAGCTTGGTGGCGCGGACGGCGGTTTCGATGTTGCCGTGACCGGAGATCATGACGACGGCGGGCTGGTCGGCCGAAGGCATTTCGAGGATTCGGGTGAGGGTGTCCATGCCGTCGATGCCGGGGAGCCAGACGTCGAGCAGGAGAACCTCGTAGTTGCGCTTCCTGATCTCTTCGAGGCAATCCTCACCGCTTTCGACGGCGCAGGCTTCGTAGCCTTCGTCCTCGAGCACGCCGCACAGGGACTGACGGATGCCGAGTTCGTCGTCGACCACCAGGATCCGGGATTTTCTCATGCGCGCCCCCAGGCGGCGCGAGTCTTGGAAGAGCCACGGATGGACATAGACTTCATGCCCGGGCCTCCACCGGCTTCCATTCGGAATCGGAGGGGGTCATGGCGGCGATCTCTACGATGAAGCGGGCGCCGGAAGGGTGATTGTCCTCGATGCGGACGGTGGCGTTGTGCTCGGAGACGATGTGGTTGACGATGGCGAGGCCGAGGCCGGTCCCGCGGTTTTTCGTGGAAAAGTAGGGCAGAAAGAGTTTCTCCTTGTCTTCGGCGCTGACGCCGCAACCGGTATCCGAAATCACGAGTTCGACGGTGTCGCCGGCGGCCGCAGTGGCGATGTAAAGGCGCTTGACCGGGGAGTCCTGCATCGCTTCGGCCGCGTTGTCGACCAGGTTGACGATGACGCGCTTGAACTGCTTGCGATCGATGCAGACCTGGGGAAGGCCGGGGGCCAGTTCCTTGCGGATCCCGATGCCGTCGAGGCGTCCGGCGAAGACGGCGAGGGCGTTTTCTACGACTTCGTTGAGGTCCGAGGGGACAGGCTGTGCGGCCGGGAAGCGGGCGAACTGGGAGAATTCGTTCACCAGGGTCTTGACGGATTCGACCTCGTTGCAGATGGTGTCCGAGCATTCGTGCAGGATGCGGGTCACGTCGTTGCTTGCGCCGAGGCGGTCGATCTGGCGGGAGATGCGCTCGGCGCAAAGTGCGATGGGGGTGAGCGGGTTCTTAATCTCGTGGGCCACGCGGCGGGCGATCTCGTGCCAGGCGGTGGCTTTCTGGGCGCGGAGAAGTTCGCTGGTGTCCTCGAGCACGAGGACGAAGCCGGAGCGCACCTGCTCGTCGAGGGCCGAGACGGTGACCGAGAGGTGGAGGGTCCGGCCGTCATCGCTTTTCAGTTCGAGCTGGCGCGAGGCGAGGCCGGTGCGGCGGGCGCGCTTCATGAGGTACTCGATTTCGCGCGTGTCCTCGTGCGAGAAGAGATCGCTGAGGCGATTGGCGAGGGCGACCTGCCCCTCGGAGAAGATGTTCTTAAGGGCGCGGTTGACGCGCTGGATGCGGCCGTCGGAGCTGAGCGAGATGACGCCGGTGGGGATGCTTTCGAGGATGGCCTCGGTGAAGCGTCGGCGGCGCTCGAGTTCGCGGCTGTGCGCGCCGAGTTCCTGGGTCATTTCATTGAAGGAACGGACGAGGAGAGCGAGTTCATCCATGGCGTGGACCTTGACCCGGTAGGAGAGATTGCCTCCGCGGACTTCGCGGGCGGCGTCGAGCAGGGCCGAGATCGGGATGCTGATCTGGCGGGCGAGGAAGAGGGCCATCCAGGTGGCGACGAAGAGGACGAACAGGGTGATCAGGAGCAGGAGCTGGAGGTAGAAGGCGCGGGCGTCGCGCTTGTCGATGGCGAGTTCATCGTACTCCTGGAGGCGGCGGTGGATTTCCATCTGCTTTTCGGCGAGGTCGATGGGAATGCGGGTCCGGAGGAAGAGCTCGCCGGCCGGTTCGCCTTCGATGCGGAAGGGGGCGCGGGCTTCGACGGCCTTGCGGCCTTCGCCGAGGAGCGTCTGGATGCCGGCCGCCGGGGAGCGGAAGAGGGTGAGGCGGACTCCGTCGTTGCGTTCGATACGCGCTTCCTCGATATCGTTCTGGCGGCAGAGGTCCTCGAAGAAGCCGGGCGGGCGCTCGCCGGAGATGAGGTAATTCCGCGTTTCGGGCAGCAGGGCGAGCCAGTGGGCCTGGGCGAGGGCCTTCTGGCGGGTGTCGTTCTCCAAGGCGCGGAGTGTTTCGACCAGGTTGAGCCGGATATCCTCGGCCGGTTTGCCGAACCATTTATCGAGGTTGCGGTTCAGGACGTGGTAGCTCCACAGGACGAGGAAGAAGACGGGGAGAAAGCTCAGGAGGAGGGCGCCGACCACCAGCTTGGTCCGGATGCTCGACCCTTCGCGGTTGGACTGGCGCTCCATATAGAGCTTCACGAAGGTGCGGAAGAGCATGAACCCGACCGTGACGGTCAGGAGGAAGACCAGGGTGGAGATGGCCCAGAAGATGGAGCGCTGCTCGGGGCTGGAGGGTCCGTAGTCACCGAAGGTGAAGGAGCCCTGCCAGATCACCAGCGTCAACAGCAGGATGAAGACGGCGACGCCGGAGCCGAACGCGATCCGATTGCGCATGGGTGAAGAGCTGAGCCTTTCTTCCAGATTATACGTGGGATTTGGGATCGTGGACCTCCGGATGGGTGCGCGACGTGAAAGTGGAACTCAAGCCCGGCGCGACTCCCAATAGTCCTCAAAGCGACCGCTGATCCGGCTGCAGCGCAGGGCCAGGATGGCGTTGGCTCCGCGCACGGTCCAGAACATGCCGGATTGCTTGCAGCGGGAGCCGATCACGGTCTTGCACCCGGCCTCGATGACTCCGGAGCCGACGAAGAGGTGCTGTGCCCGAAACTTGGGGTAACGCATGCGCTCGGCGTTCGTTTCAAAGTATGCGGACTTGGTTCGAATCTCTTCGGCGATTTCGACTTGGCAGGTCTCGATGGATCGCAGAGCGGACACCAAGTTCGCGATCTTCCCCTCATCGAGCATGTGTTGATGAATCATCATCCAACGTTTTTGAGCGACCTGTTCGTGGGGGTGCAGCATGCGTGCCAACTCCCACAGTTTCTGGCGGGCGTGATAAAGATCGACGATCTGAATCGCGCCGGGGAAGTGCTGCTGGGCCAGGTTCCAAATCCATTCCGCTCCATCGCCAATGACAATCTTCTTCTCCGCTCGGCTCCAACCACGTTTCCAGGCTTCCAGATAGATGCGCTTTCCGAACTGCTCGGCGGTCTCGATGGCGCCGGTATAGGTGGTGGAACCCGGGTCGCGGATGGGATAGCCCTGCTCATCCCATTTCGTCTGGGTAAACACGCATCCCAACTTGGCCTCCCGCGTGTGGGCCGGTTGGCCGTCGACTTTGCCCGCCCTGCCTGCGGTCTCCGCC